>NZ_JAMQOM010000002.1:0-610114 GCF_031624315.1 Haloarcula terrestris
CCACGCACGAGCGCAGGTGTTCCTCGCTCTGTGCCTTCGCCTCGTCGTCGCAATCACCAACTACGAACGCGGAGACAATCCGGGAAGCACGATCATCACGGTGTGAGAAGAGTTCTATGACACCCTCTGTCGTTTCCGGCAGTTCCACCGTCGCATTTGACACAATTAGTTACCGATATCCCCTCGGTCTGGACGGTTCGACAGCGCGGTGGACGAATACCCCCGGGCCTGTCCCGGTTATCGAACTTACGACGGCACGACGGTGATCGTGCTGCCGCGGTCGATGGCTCGTTCTAGTTCCTCGGCGATGCCCGACCCGCGCGAGACCTGGATCTCGCCGCCGCGGGAGACCGTCGCGGTAAAGAGATACTCGCCGTCGGCCTGCAGTTCAACGGTGTCGCCAGCGTGGCCCTCAAGCGGGACGATCACGTGCCGGGAGGTGACCTCCGGCTGGACGATTTCGCCCTCCTTGCCACCTGATTCGGTCTGGGGGCCGCCCGACGGCCCGGAGGGGCGCTCCTCGAAGGTCCGAACGTCGATGTCGATACCGAGGCGGTTCTCCACGTCGGAGATGCGGCCGCCGCCCTTGCCGATGACCTGCGAGATGTCGTCGTCCTCGACCCACACGATGGCGGTGTTGGGGCCGCGGAGTTCGACCTCGACGTGGCCGCGGGCAATCGAGCGGATTTCCCGTTCGACCTCCTGCTTGGCGAGGCGGTCGACGCCCGAGTCCTCTTGGTCGTCCTCGTCGCCCAGCGGCACTGTGACGACCTGGTTGTTGAAGGTGTAGATCTCGAACTCCGGCCGGCCGGTCTCGAAGTCCTTGACCATGATGACCGGTCGCGCGAGGTCGTCCTCCATGAGCCCCTGCGGGACCTTGACCTCGGTCGTCACGTCGTAGACCGTGTGGACCTCACCGGCCTCGATGTAGACGACGGTGTCGACGATCTGGGGGATGAGCCCCAGTTCGACGCGGCCGATGAGCCGCTGGAGCGCGTCGATGGCGCGGGTCGCGTGGACGACGCCGACCATGCCGACGCCGGCCAGCCGCATGTCAGCGAACACCTCGAAGTCGTCGGTCTTGCGGACCTCGTCGTAGATGGTGTAGTCCGGCCGGACCATCAACAGTGAGTCGGCGGTCTTCTCCATCGAGCCGCCGAGTTCGGTGTACTGCGTGATGTTCGGACCGACCTGGAGGTCGCGTGGCTTCTCCATCGTCTTGACCGCGTAGTCGGCGTCGACGAGGAACTCGCCGACCGCCTGGGCAAAGGTCGACTTCCCGGCCCCGGGCGAGCCGGAGATGAGGACGCCCCGTTGGTGTTCGGTGAAGCGGTCCCGGAGCTGGTCCGCGTACTCGTAGTCGTCCAGTTCGGTCTTGACGATGGGCCGGACGGCCGTGATTTCGAGTGCGTCGGCGAAGGGCGGCCGTGCGATGGCGATCCGGTAGTCCCGGAACTGGGTGATCGTCATGCCGGGTTCATCCAGTTCGAGGAAGCCGTCCGGCGAGGCGCGGGCGCTCTCCTCGATGTCGGCGGCGTACTCCCGAAGCTCGCTCTCGGTCGCGGGGTCGTCCCGGATCGGCGTGTACTGCATGTCGCCGATAGAGCCCTTCTTCGCGTACGGCTGGACGCCGACCTTGAGGTGGACGCTCATCGTCCCCTCGTCGAAGAAGTTCTCGATCTGGAGGCGGTCGACCGTCCGCTTGATCGGCTCGACGAACTCCACCGAGAGCCCTTTCGCACGGGCCACCTGGGCCTGCACGTCGTCGCTGGTCACGAGCGTTGCGTCGCGGTCACCGGCGATGTCCCGGATGAGTGCGTCGATCTGCCCTTCACCAGCCTCACGCTTCTCGATGGCATCGGGCCGCCGGCCCACGTACTCCACGTCGATGGTGCCTTCCTCGGCCAGATCGACGAGCGTCTGGAGCTCTTCGAGGCCCTCCCAGCCCGTCTCACGGCCGTCGTTCGCCTGTGCTTCGAGTTCGCCGACGACGGCCTCGGGGACCACGACCGTCGCGCCGGCAAAGCCCATGCCGTCGACATCGGTGTCGGGGTCGGCATCGGCTTTCACTTGGTCGGACACGCGGCCGTCGATGACCACGCTCGTGTCCGGTACGATTTCCATATCGGGCCGTTGGAGACTGCCGTTGATAAGGGTGTGGAGTCCACGTGCCCCGTCGGCCGAAGTGAGCGTCGCTGGACCGCCCTCTCGAACCGCCAAATCGCGGGCCAGCGAGCCTGCCTCGGATTTTTGCCGCTCCGGCTCCCGACCCACGGTATGAACGCGCTCGTGTCGCTGACCCGCGACCTCGTTTCGATCCCGAGTCACGACGACGAAGCGGCTGCGGGGGAGTACATCCGGCAGTGGCTCGAAACCAACACCGACGCGCGAGTCACTCGCGACGACCACGGGAACGTCATCGCTCGCAAGGGCCGGGGCGAGGAGTCGCTCGCGCTCGTCGGTCACCACGACGTGGTCCCGCCGGACGATACGCAAGTCGACAGCGACGGCGAGTACGTCGTCGAGGAACGCGACGGTCGGCTCTACGCCCGCGGCGCGGCGGACATGAAGGGATGTGTCGCCGCGGCGATGCTGGCGTTCCGGGACGCCGACCCCGCCAGGGAACTGATATTCGCCTCTTTCATCGGCGAGGAACAGGGCGGTGTCGGCTGTCAGGCCGCCATCGAGGACGGTTTCGCGCCCGACTACGCCGTCGTCGGCGAGGGCTCGACCGGCTACTCCACCCCCGGCGTCACGGACGTGGCCGTCGCCCACAAGGGCCGGCGCGGATCGACCATCGTCGCCGAGGGCGCGGCGGCCCACGCCAGCGAACCCGAGGCCGGCGCGAACGCCATCTACCACGCGACCGACGCCGTCGACGTGGTCCGGGATCTCGACTTCCCAGAAACGACCGTGCTCGGCCACGAAATGAGCGGAAGCGTCGCTGTCACCGAAATCGACGGGGGCTCGGCCTGGAACGTCATCCCCGAGCGGTGCGAGGTCACAGTCGACGAGCGGACGGTCCCCGGCGAGCGCGCGCCGCTTGACAGGGTCGAAGCTATCGACGGCGTCACCTGGCGCGTCGATCAGGATCTCCCGCCGATGGCCTGTGGTGACGCCGACTTCGCGGACGCGGTGCTCGACGCGGCGACCGCGGCCCAGGACGGTGCGCCAGAGCACGTCGTCAAACCGCACGCGACCGACGCCGGCTGGCTCGCCAAGGCCGGGACCGAGTGTGTGGTCGTCGGCGCGGCCGAACCCGGCGAGGCCCACACCGCCGACGAGAGCGTTTCGCTGGCCGTTCTGGAGCGGTGCTACGAGGTCTACGAGCGCGTCGCCGAGTCGTGGGCTGGTCGCTGAACCGTTCTCCCGATCGCCGACTTTCGGCGGCAGAGCGTGTTTGTTTTGCTAATCGGGAGAAAATGAGACGATCGGTCGACTATAATCCGAAATCCGGTATATTGATGTTTGGTTGACGAAATACTTGTCTATTCGTCTGTCCTTTTACATTGGCGACACTTCCAGCGACGTGGAGCGATGAAACGAAGACGACTCATGAAAGCGGCAGGCGCACTGGGCGTTCTTGGAGCGGGGACCGGCTCACAGTTCCTCGGCGAGAACATCGATCTCGCGGCAGCACAAGAAGAGGACGGAACGGACACATCGGAGTCCGACGACGCATACGAAGTCGATACGGTCGTCGAATCGACGCCCGAGAACGTGGTCTGGGGGGCAATCGACCCGACAAAAGAACCCGTAGAACGAGTCGAATCCGGCTCAGTCGTCCAGATCGAGACGATATCCCACGAAGGAATTTTGGAGGACCAACCAGGTCCGGAGGAGTTCTTCACGAATGCGGGGATTCCGGAATCGGACATCCTGGAAGACCAGGTCAGAGTGTACGAGGAGGTCCCACACGACGGCGGCGGGCCACACGTCGTCACCGGGCCGGTCTACATCGAGGACGCCGAACCGGGCGACGTGCTGGAGGTCGAAGTGCTTGATATCGACTTCCGCGTTCCGTACGGCGCGAACACGATGCGACAGCGGAAGGGCGGCCTCCCCTCGGAGTTCACGTGGAACGACAGCGAGGTCATCGAGTTCGACTTAGAGCGTGGTGTGGCCGAACTCAGCGACACGACCGAGATACCGCTGGAGCCGTTCCAGGGCATCATGGCCGTCGGTCCGACGATGACAACGGGTCGGGTGAACTCGGTGCCGCCGGGTCCGTTCGGCGGTAACATCGACATCCAGGGAACCGGCATCGGGACGACACTCTACTTCCCGGTGTTCGTTCCTGGCGCGCTGTTTTTCACCGGAGACGGACACGCGCTCCAGGGCAACGGCGAGGTCGATCTCACCGCACTGGAGACATCGCTGTCGCCGACGTTCCGGTTCACCCTGCACAAGAACGCCCAGCAGATGGACTGGCCCATCGCCGAGACTGACGAGGACGTGTACGTCATGGGAATCAACGACGACCTCGACAATGCGATGGAACAGGCGCTCCGCGAGGCGATTTCGCTGCTCGTCCACCAGAAGGACATGACGCCGACGGAAGCCTATCGCCTACTGAGTCTGGCCGGGGATTTCAACGTCTCACAGATCGTGGACATCAACAAGGGCATTCACGGTAAAATCCCGAAAGGCATCTTCACTGATGGCTTCGAAATAGACCCGCAGACCCTGGGTGAGAGTTTCTGAAAGGGCGATAGGCGTTCGACTGCGGCCGACATCCCCGCGGCGAGGCGGTGCGGCCGACGCACTCCTTACCGGCGACACCGGGTCTTTAGGGTCGCCGGCCTAACCCCGCTGTATGGCAACAGCGAGCGAGGACAGCGAGTCCACGTACGAGCAGTTCCTGGATCACGTCCGCCGCCTCCACTACGTCGGCGACGCCGGAGGGATCCTCAACTGGGACCAGCAGGTGATGATGCCCGACGCCGGGACGCCGGCCCGGGCGAAGCAGACCTCCGCCATCTCGACACTCCATCACGACCTGCTGACTGACGACGACCTAGCCGACTGGCTGGACGAACTCGACGACGCCGACCTCGACCCCGAGCAAGAGGCCGTCGTCCGGGAGGTCCGGCGGGACCACGAACGGGCCACTAGGGTCCCCGCCGATCTGGTCGAACGCATCTCCGAAGCGTCTTCGAACGCCCTGCCGGTCTGGAAGGAGGCCAAGGCCGAGGACGACTTCGACGCCTTCGCCGACATCTTGGAGGAACTGGTCGAACTCCGTCGGGAATACGCCGAGGCCATCGACCCTGACCGCGACCCCTACGAGGTCCTGTTCGAGGAGTATGAGCCGTATCTCGGCATCGACACCGCCGAGGCGGTGCTGACGGAACTGCGGGATGCGCTCGTCCCGCTCATCGACGACATCGCCGACAGCGACGTGACCCTCGCGGACCCGTTCGTGGGCACCTACGACGACGACACACAGCACGGCCTCGTCGAGACGGCGCTTGACACGCTGGGCTACGACTGGGACCGCGGCCGCCTCGACACCGCACCTCATCCGTTCTCGATGGGGACGCAGTTCGACGCTCGCGTCACCACCCGCTTCACTCCCGAGGACCCGCTGGACGCGCTCGGGTCGACCATCCACGAGTTCGGTCACGCCACGTACACGCTCGGCCTGCCACAGGAGGCGTACGGCACGCCGCTGGGCGACAACCGCGACCTCTCGGTTCACGAGTCCCAGTCCCGATTCTGGGAGAACCACATCGGCCGCTCGCGCCCGTTCTGGGACTTCTTCGCCGAGACGGCCAACGACCACCTCGGGACCGACGCCACCGCCCGGCAGTTTTACGAGGCGTCCAACGAGGTGTACGACGACAACCTCATCCGGGTCGAAGCGGACGAGCTAACGTATCACATGCACATCATCGTCCGCTTCGAGATCGAGCGGGACCTCATCCGCGGGGACCTCGACGTGGCGGACGTGCCAGCGGTCTGGAACGACAAGATGGAGGAGTATCTCGGCATCCGGCCCGACACCGACGCCGAGGGCTGTCTGCAGGACATCCACTGGACCAACGGGGCCTTCGGCTACTTCCCCACCTACACGCTCGGGTCGGTGCTGGCCGCGCAACTGGACCACCACGCACGCCAGGACATCGACGGCTTCGACGACCACGTCCGCGCCGGTGAGTTCGACCCGATCCACGACTGGCTCACCGAGCACGTCCACCAGCACGGCGCCCGCTACCGGACTGACGACCTCGTTCGGGAGGCCACCGGCGAATCCTTCACCGCCGACTACTTCCTCGACTACGTCGACGAGAAGTACCGCGCGCTGTACGACTGCTGACACGACGGCTGGCGACCCCGTTCTCCAGCTATCGTCTGTGATACCGTTGGGTATTCCGTTTTTATGTTGCCGTCCCATTCTTCTGAGTACTATGGCTGAGAGACCGGCGGAACATGCAACGAAACAGACAGGAACAGGGATCGACGACGATATCGACGCGGATATCGAGGACGACATCGCGGAGAACATCGATACGGAAGCCGGCTACAGCCACGAGGCGGCGAGCGAGATCCAGACGATGCTGGCCGAGCTGGAGAACTCGTCGGTCGGCATCGCTGAGGAGACCGACGACATCCGCGAACAGGCCGCCGAGCAGTACGAGAGTCTGACAGACATCGCCAACGAGGTGTCGAATCTCTCGGCGTCGGTCGAGCAGATCGCCTCCTCGTCCGAGGAAGTTTCGGCCGCCTCCCGCGAAGCGACGGAACTCGCCGAGCGCGGGCAGGGGAACGCCGACGATGTCCACGAGGCAATGGAGAACATCCAGCAGGCCGCCGATAGCGTCGCCGAGGATGTCAAGACGATTCAGGAGAGCGTCCAGGAGATCGACGAGATCGTCGATGTCATCAACGACATCGCCGACCAGACGAACATGCTCGCGCTGAACGCGTCCATCGAAGCCGCCCGTGCCGGCGAGGCCGGCGAGGGCTTCGCCGTCGTCGCCAACGAGGTCAAGAGCCTCGCCGAGGAGTCACAGGAGCAGGCGACGACCATCGAGGAGATGATCGACGGTATCCAGGACGACACCGAAAACGCCGTCGAGAGCCTCGAAGAGAGCAACGACGAGATCGACGAGGGTATCGATACCGTCGAGGAGTCGACCGAAATCCTCGAAGAGATCGACGACACCGTTCGCGAGGTCAACAACGGCATCGAGGAGGTCGCCACCGCCACGGACCAGCAGGCCGCCTCGACCGAAGAAGTGGCGAGCATGATCGACCAGTCCACGGGCGCAGCCGAGGAAATCGCCGACAGCACGGCCGATATCGCCGACAGGTCCGACGCGCAGACGGACCTTCTCACCGACATCAACCAGGCGATAGACGACCTTGTCGCGGACCTCCAGCGCAATACCTGAGTACCCGAATTAACCGCCTGTTTGTATCGGTTTTGTACCCCGAAACGTCGTCTCGGGACGAACCCGGCGTTTATTTCTCCGGGCTGCCAACCCTCGCTATGCGACCGGATCTGGATCCAGAACAGCTCGACCGGTACTCCCGGCACATCATCATGAACGACGTGGGGCCGGAGGGCCAGGCGGCACTCCTTGACACTGACGTACTGGTCGTCGGGGCCGGCGGCCTCGGCGCACCGGTGCTCCAGTACCTCGCGGCCGCGGGCATCGGACGGCTCGGCATCGTCGACGACGACACCGTCGAGCGGTCGAACCTCCAGCGACAGGTCATCCACGGCGACGACGACATCGGGCGGCCGAAGGTGGACAGCGCCGCGGAGTTCGTCACCGGCCTCAACCCCGACGTGACCGTCGACCGCCACGAACTACGGCTGGCGCGGGAGAACGCGACTGACCTGGTGGCCGACTACGATATCGTCGTCGACGCCTCCGACAACTTCGCCACGCGGTTCCTCGTCAACGACGCCTGCACGCTCTCGGGCACGCCCTTTTCCCACGGCGCGATCTTCCAGTTCGAGGGGCAGGTGACGACGTTCTCCGGCGACAGCCCGTGTTACCGCTGTCTGTTCCCCGAAGCGCCGCCGGAGGGGACCGTCCCCGACTGTGCGACCGCGGGCGTCCTCGGCGTCCTGCCGGGCACCATCGGCTGCATGCAGGCGACCGAGGTCGTCAAACTCGCGATGGACTACGGCGAGACGCTGGACGGCCGACTCATCGCCTACGACGCCGCCGAGATGTCCTTCGAGGAGATTCCGGTCGCGCCCAAGCCGGACTGCCCGGTGTGTGGCGACGACCCCGCTATTGCGAGCGTCGCCGACGCCAGCTACGAGGGCCGCTGCTCGCTTGCCGAGGACTGATCGGCCCGCGCTTCAAGTATTACCATTCTCACAGCTGATACTGCGGAACCGAGCTTTATGCGCCGATAGCCGCGAGTAGCGGTATCGCCTCCCATGTCTCGCCCAGACCACGCCCCCCACCCCCTCTCGGTCCGCCTCCGGAAGCCCGGCTACGTCGAACTCGTGTTCTCGCTGGTGCTCGTCTGGGGCTTTGGCGACGCGCTGTCGACGCTGTTCGCCGCTCGCTTCGCCGGCCCCGGACTGGAAGCCAATCCCTGGATACGGACGCTCCTCGTCCACGAGCCACTGCTCGTGATTGCGTTGAAGATGGCCGTCGTCCTCTACGTCGGCGTCGTCCTGCTGGAGTGTCGTGCCCTCGTCGAACGGGTCCCGCTGTGGCGGGCCTGGCTCCTGTCCATCGTCGCTCTCGGCGCGGCGGTCGTGGTCGGCAACACCTACGTCGGCCTGGCCGCGGCCGCTGCTTAGGCCCGGACGGTCCCGAGTTCGACCACGGCGTCCCGCGGTGGTGCCTCGAACAGGTCCGGCTGGCACAGCGCCGCCAGGAACTCAAGCGTGTCCACGAGCCGCGGTCCCGAGCGGTTGACGTAGTGGTGCCCGTCCATCACGTACGCTCGACCCTCGCGGACTGCGGTCAGGTCGTCGAAGCCCGGCCGGTCGGTCAGGTCGGCGAGGTTCTCGCGGGTCTGTGCCACGTCGAAGCCACAGGGGGCGGCCACCAGCACTTCGGGATCGTACTCGCGGACTTCCGCCCACTCCCGCGGTCGGGAGTGTGCGCCCGCCGCTTCCATCCCGTAGGTCCCGCCGGCCGTCTCGATCATCCCCGGAACCCAGTGCCCGGCGACCATCACCGGGTCCAGCCAGTCCAGTACCGCCACGCGGGGCCGCGTCTCGGCTCGCTTTGCCGTCGTTTCCACTGCAGCGACGCGGTCCCGGAGGTCCGCAACGAGTTCGGCGGCGCGGTCGTCGCGCCCGACCGCCGCGCCGACCCGGTGGATGGACTCGAATAAGTCATCGAGGCTGTGTACGTCAAGCGTCAGCACGTCGGCGTCCAGTCCCAGCTCCTCGACGGCTTCGGCGACCAGTACGTGGTCGACGGCGCACACGTCACAGACGCCCTGGGTGACGACGAGGTCCGGGTCCAGTTCCGCCAGCGTCTCGCGGTCGATGGCGTAGACGCCGTCGCCCTCCTCGGCGGCGGCGACCTGCTCGTTGATCTCGCCGCTTGCGGCCGTCGGGTCGACGCGCGACCGATTGACCGAGGGCTTCTCGCGGGCCGCCGGCGGGTGGTCGCACTCGTGTGAGACGCCGACCGGCTCGACGCCGAGCGCGTAGACGATCTCCGTCGCCGAGGGCAGCAGCGTGACGACTCTCATAGCCCGACCTTGGCCCGCGCGGACAAAAAGCTGCGTCGCTCGCACGCTTCGTTACGCTTACCGTCTGTCGCCGAGGAGACGCGGGCATGGAAGTCAAGTCGCGACACCACCTCCGCTCGGACGAGGTCGACACCATCACGACGGCGCTGTCGGAGAACCTCGGTGTCGAACTCGACGCGGACAGCTACGAAAAGGTCGAGTTCGACGACAGCGACTGGGATGTCGTCCTCGTCGACGGCGACCCGCTCGTCCTCTATTTGAACGGCGAGCCGTTCCTCACAGTACAGGGAGCCAATCAGTACCCGCCCGAGAAACACGTCGTCACCGTCGACGCCGGGGCCGTCTCCTTTGTCTCGGACGGCGCTGACATCATGCGGCCGGGCATTACCGAGGCCGACGACGACATCAGCGAGGGCGACCTGGTCGTCATCAACGAGGAGTCTCACGGGAAGTTCCTCGCGGTCGGGCGCGCACAGACCGACGGCGACGACATGGTCGGCGACAGCGGAAAGGTCGTCAAATCGCTGCACCATGTCGGCGACGACCTGTTCGAGTTCTCGGTGTAAGTCGAGCGTTCGGCCCGCGAGTTCGCCACCGTCACACCAGCGGCCGGAGTCCAAACCGGTTGAGGCCGTAGCTCAGACCGATTCTGACTGCCGCCTCGATGACACCAGCACCCACAGCGACCCCGAGCAGGAGGGGCCAGACGGTGAGATACGACGACAGCGGGTGGAGATGCGTCCCGTAGAGCCACTGCGACACCGTGTTGGCGAGTAGCCAGAGCGTCACGAACACCGGTGTGACAAGTGAGAGGCGGCTACAGAGATACAGCGGGATAGCACCCGTGAGGACCATCCCGACGACGGCGTAGCCGATTCCAAACGCGAAGGTCGCCGGGGCCTCCGACGAGAAGTGGACGCCGTTTGCAAACAGCCACGACAGCACGCCGATGGCATAGAGGCCGCCACCGGTGACTGCAACAGCGAGCGGCCTTGTCCTGATGGAGGGCAGGCGCATCGCTGTCAGTTTTCGCGGCGTCGCTGCATAACGGTTTGGCACCGTCCGTGCTCTGCTTCCGGCTGTCACCACGACTACTCAGGGATACACTCGGGACACGTTCGATGGACGAAAAGTTGAAACGGGTAGCGGACGCCGTGAGTGACATGGGACTGATGAGCAAGATCCTCGGAGAGTCTGGATCCTCGCGGAACACCGAGGATTACGTCGAACTGGACGCGAACGAATTCGAGATGACCGGGACGGAACTCGAACGCCAGGTCCGGATCGCCCGTATCAGCGACAAGCAGGACGTTATCGACATCAAAGACGCTGTCTACGACGGCGATGTGGTCGTCGCGGACATCACGCGCCATTCTACACAGGACCGCACGATGGAACACATCAGCGACGAGCTCAAGCAGGTCGCCAACGAGGTCGGCGGCGACATCGTCCAGAAGGACGACGACCAGCTCATCATCACGCCGGCTGGCGTCGGCATCGCCCGGGAACGCCTCGGTCGGTAGCGCTCGCGGCAGCTCCATTTGCGGGGCCGTGCTATTCTGTCTCGCTTGGTAGTCCGTCTCAGTCTAACTGCCCGTTTTCGGGGGCTTCAATGCGTTTTTCGGTGTCGCCACGCTAAGAGCGGCAATGACTGAACCGGCGATACGAGCCAGTGGGTTACAAAAGCACTACGGCGATGTCCAGGCGCTCGACGATCTGGAGTTGACTGTCGAGCAGGGCGAGTTCTTCGGGCTGCTCGGTCCGAACGGAGCCGGCAAGACGACCTTTATCAACACGCTGGTCGGCCTCGTCCACAAGGACGCGGGAACCGCCGAGGTGTTCGGCTTCGACGTGGAAGACGACTACCGCGAGGCCCGCGACCGCATCGGCGTCGCGCCACAGGAGTTCAACGTCGACCGCTTCTTCCCCATCATCGAGGTGCTGGAACACAAGGCGGGCTACCACGGTATCGGTCGGGCCGAGGCCCGCGAGCGCGCCGAAGACGCCCTGAAGACCGTCGGTATCTGGGACAAGCGCGACACGCGCTTCGACTGGCTCTCGGGCGGGATGAAACGGCGGTTCGTCCTCGCCCGCGCGCTCGTATCCAACCCAGACCTGCTCATCCTCGACGAACCGACGGCCGGCGTCGACGTACAACTCCGGCACGACCTCTGGGACATCATCAACCGAATGAACGACGCCGGGACGACGATCCTGCTGACGACCCACTACATCGAGGAGGCCGAACGCCTCTGTGACCGGGTCGCCATCATGGACGGCGGGCAGAAAGTCGAGGTGGCGACCCCCAACGACCTGATGGCCCGCGGCACCGACACCATCGTCCTCGAACTCGCCGAGATGCCGCGGACGGCCCCGCGGCTCGACGTGGATGGGATCACCGACATCGAACTGACCGACGAGGGGCTGGCCGTCACTGCGATGGGCGGGAGCCAGACCGCGCCGGCGATCATGCGCGAACTCGAAGCGCAGGGCCACACGGTCTCCTCACTGGATATCCGCCGTGCATCGCTCGAAGAGGTGTTCGTCGACATGACCCGCGACGACCGCGAGTACGCGGAGGTGTCCGCATGAACCAGAACACGACACAGTTCCTGACGCTTGTTCGGCGGGAAATCCTCCGGTTCGTGCGCCGGCCGTACAACACGTTCCTCCCGCCGATCATCACGAATGCGCTGTATTTCTCCGTCTTCGGCGTGATTCTGGGGAGCCGGATCGGCGAGATCGCCGGCGTCAGCTACCTCCAGTTCGTCCTGCCCGGACTTGTCGTGCTGGGGGCCATCTCGGACAGCTTCGAGAACGCTTCCTTCACCATCTTCCACGGGCGCTGGAACGACTACATTCAGGCCGTGCTCACCTCGCCGATGTCGAACCGGAGCATGGTGGCGGCCTACGTCTCGGCCAGCGCACTCCGAGGCATCGTCACGTCACTGCTGATCGTCGGCGTGGGGCTGGTGTTCACCTCGGTCCCCGTCGCCAACCCCGTCTATCTCGTCTCGTTCCTGCTGGTGATTACCACGCTGTTTGGCGGCCTCGGCGTCATCGGCGGGCTCTGGGCGAGTGACTTCGACTACCTCACGGTGATGAACCAGTTCATCCTCCGGCCGCTGGTCTTTTTCGGCGCGGTATTCTACTCGCTGGAAGTCCTGCCGGCGTTCTGGCGGAACGTCTCGCTACTCAATCCCATGGTATACATGGTGAACGGCGTTCGCTACGGCATGATCGGCGTCACCGAAATCGACCCGAACACGTCGCTGGCCGTCCTGACCGGGACGACCGTGGTCGTGCTGTCAATCGACTTCCTGCTGTTCAAGCGGGGCTACGGGCTCGCGGAATAACGCCGCGTCGGCCGCTCGATTCGACTCGGCTCTCGGTCGTCGGTGCCGCGATATCGCTCCGGAAAACGGGGCTGCTGGCTCGGCAACTGCCCTGGCCGCGCTCGAATGCCGGATTGGATCCGCTCCGGCGGGCGGACAAACTATGACAGGCTGCCCCGGAGCTGGTTCCGTGGCAACACGAGGGTGTCTCGTGGTCCGGATACTTCTGAGCGCCTCCGGACGGGGCGTATGTGAATGTATGCCACAACCGTATTTAGGTGTGACGCCTGTCTGACGCTGAGTGATACTGGCGGCGCTCGGTAGCCCAAACGTCTCGAACGGGTGCATGCCGGATGCGGCCCACACCGGGAACGATGCCGCAGTCTCGGCTCGCAAAACCGACGGATCTGTCGACTGGACGGCCGCCGTCAGACGTTGTCCGGTGCGTCGGCGTCGTCCTCGACCGAGCGTTTCAGCGAGTCACGCCGCGCTTTCGCGTCGCGGTCGGTCGCCTCCTCCAGGAAATCGTTCTTGATGGCGACGGCGTCCTCGGCCGCGTCGACGTTACCCTCGGCGATGACATCTTCGGCCGGTCGTTCGTCGATGTGCAGCGCGATCTTGTCCTTTTTCGAGCCGTACTCGACGCGGCCTGCGACGACCCGGTCGAACACCGGGTTGTCGGGGTCGTCGACGACCAGCAGGTCGGTGCCCTCGTACTCTTCTGTGTCGGTTACCTCTCCGAAGTACTCCTCGACGAACGCTTCCATATCAGGGACGCGGTCTTCGAGATGCTCGCCCCGTCGCATCTTGTACTCTCGCATGGGCGAGTTTTTGCGAGGGGCTGTCTTACCCTTTGCGTTCACTCCTCGCGCTGGGTGATAAGTGACCCCTTGTGACACTCCGGACAGAAGTCACCCTCGCGTAGCGAGGTCGACTCCACTTCGGTGGTGAACCCACACTCCGGACACGCGAACTCGCCCTCCGGAACCGTCACGGCGTTGTCGCTGACCGGCTCGACATCCGATTCGTCGTCGGTGTCGACGGGCATCGTCTCCGGTGACCAGTCGTCCCCGTCGTCGCCCGGCTCATCCGGCCACTCGCCGGGCTGGCGGTCGCCACCGGCCGGCTCCGTCTCCTCGTCTTCCTCGCCGAGAATGAGCCCGTCGTCTTTCTCCGGGTCGGTCTCGTCTTCGGTCACCGGCTCCTCGCCTTCGGCGTCCGGCACGTCGACCGTCGTCGTCGGCTCGTCCAGTTCTACGTCGACGCCTTCCGCTTCCGAGTCCGACGCTGACTCGCCGCTGTCGTCGATAATCTCGGCGTCGTCAGCCGACGGATCGACCGGTTCGCCGTCGTCCGCAACGCCGTCGTTGACTCCCGCATCCCCCGGCGCTTCGACCGGGCCGTCAACGCTATCCCAGCCGTCCGAACTCCCCGCCCCATCGTGGTCGGCTTCGTCGGCTCCCTCGACTGTCTCGTCGGTGGCCGGTTCGCTGGTGCCCGATTCTGCCGCTGTCTCGCCCTCCTCGTCTTCCTCGACGAGATCGCTCGCGATATCAGACGGCGTCTCGATGGCTGTGACCTCCTTGTTTTCCGAAACGATACGCGTGTCTCCACACCGCTCACAGGTCTCCCGTTCCTGGATGGTGATGACGACTTCGCTACCCTGCTCTTCGCGCTCGCGCTCGACGGTGGTCTCACCGTACTTGTGCCCGAGGACGGAACATTTGAGACCCATTGCCAGAACTTCCCACCGTGGCGTACTTAAACCCTGCCCGTTAGCTCGACAATTTATGAAAGATGACAAACCATTTCTCACCACCCTCTTCTTAATTTCGCCATAAGTTACGAAATTTTATAACCGATACAAGCGCAACGCTACGCCAATGCACCGGATATCGCTCCTCGCGTTGTCGGTTCTCGCCCTTTCGGCGCTTCTCGGCGGGACGGCGGTAGCGACTGGGAACCAGCCGCCGCTTGCCGACGCCGGGCTGGACCAGTCCGTCGAGCGAGGCGCGACAGTCCAACTGGACGCCAACGGCTCGCGCGACCCCGACGGGACAATCGAGCGCGTCGAATGGACCATTGAAGCGCCGGACGGTACGACGCGCACGCCAGACTGCCCGACCTGCGTCCAGACGACGGTTTCACCGACCGACACCGGCCAGTACAACGTCACCGTCACCGTCACTGATGACGATGGCGTGTCGCAATCGGATACACTTCGGGTCGACGTGGCGGCCGCCGGTGGGCCGTCAGTCTCTGTTTCGGCCCCGTCTGCGCTCTCCACAGGCTCACAGCGGAATCTGACTGCCAATGTGACTGCCGGCGAGGCCGACCTGCGAACGCTCGCTTGGGTTGTCAATGGCACCGCGCGGAACCGAACCCAACTTGCCGGTGAGAACGGATCATCGACGATTACGCATACGTTCAACGACTCCGGCTCCGTGGCCGTCCGTGCAGTCGCCTACGATGCCGCCGGACGGCGTGGCGTCTCTAATCAGACGGTACAGATAGTTAGCTCAGGTGGTGGCGGTAGCAGTTCGAATAGCTGTCCGGCTGGAACGATAAACTACTACGACAGTGGCAATAAAAATCAGGGGTGTACTTCGGCTGCCATGACCATCGGGGATACTACCGTTGACACTGACGGACGAGATGGTTTGTGGGTGTATGTGGATGGAGAACTCAGCCAAATTATCGAGGAAGAGAATATGAACAGGTACTCTGAGGATGGTCGTGGAGAGACATTTACTGAGGAGACTGTCGACGAGCGAAAAGCGGCGATAGGACAAAAGCGACAAAAAGCGAATAATGATGGTGGCAGTGGCGACAATGATGATGGGAGTAATGACAATGATGGTGGTAGTAGTGATGATGACAGTTCCAGCTCCGGTAGCACCCGTCCGGACTCTAGCGTACCGAATAACTTGATGGACCCGGACGGAGGGGCCGATGATGACGACGAGGATTCTTCACTGCCCGACGGACCATCGGTAGAAGACGACAACGCATTCGATAGTAGTGACGACGATGGCGGCCTATCCGATAGCGGTAGCGATGACAATGACGATGGTAGTAGCAGTGATGATGACAGTAGCAGTAGTGACAACGATGATGGCGGTCTACTCGGCGGTCTATTTGATGGTGGCGATGACGGCAGCGACGATAGTGGTGGCAGTGGCGACGATGGCAGTAGCAATAATGGCGGAGGAGGTTGGAGTTTCTGGTAACACCCTCAATTCTGTTTTACGAAGATAGAATTTATAAAGAGTAGTAGATAAATTCAAAATAGGATGGATAGAAATAGAAAAACTGGAGAGGTAGTTGCCTGCCTGTTAGTGATGATTGCAGGGACTCTCTTGCTACCAGTCGTGGCTCCAGTTATCACAGTGACGAACGTCGGTGAGTCTGCTGATGGGGACTTATTGATACCTGGTATCCAGCCCGAGGGTAGCTTCGTCAGTGCCCTGACCGCGTTCGCATCCGTTGGCGGGACTGTGCTTGATTCACCATCGGCGGGAGTGGACGGACGGTCGGCAGCTGGTTTGACACCAGAACTATTGCCAACCTTGATTGAAGCTCTGGCCTTTCCACCGTTCGAAAAAAACAAGAAAATAGATCTCAACAACGAGGCTCAGAATCATGAGTAATGTCAGGACTATCATTCGCTCTGTCGCTATCGCACTCTTAATTATCTCTGCCGGCTGTTCCGCGTTTGCGGGAGGCAGCGGACCAACCGAAGAGAAAGCTACGTCAACGCTGACGCCAGAACCCACGTCAGAAGTTACTGAAACCCCAACGTCCGTGGCTACGGAAACTGAAAGTGATCCAATTGATACGGAAGAACCTGAAACGGAAACCGAATCTGCCACTGAAGGAGAACTCAGTAAGGTAAAGAAGTTTGAAAAGTTCGATGAAGAGATGGAATACCTCTCAAGAGATGATGCCTCTGTCGAAGGAGAGGCTTTCCCTGAGAACGACTCATACCACCTTACATATGAAATGCGGGATACCACAAACCGCACTAAAACCGTTAATGACCGACTTGATCCGCTATGGACCTACTACGTCATTGTAGAGGAATATAATAACAACGACGAACAAGACCACACATATATCCCCGATACAGTCAATGTAACGTTCACTACGGAAGATGGTGGGGTGTTCGAGACGACCCATATCAAATATATTTGGGCATATAAATACTACACCGACGAATGGTCGCTCCGGATCTTCATGGCAAAGTATGGCTCTACTACTGAAGAGGGGCCAGCTTACCATGACAATTGGCGGTAGCGAGTCATCCAATTCAGAGCACAAGTCACAGAGAGTTCGTCGCTGACGACTTCGCTGTTCCGGAGGGAGTCTTGCGGCTTCAACATTTTACAGCGCGCCGAATCGGGCATTCACAGTAACCTCATGAGGGACAAAGATTAGACCCAGCCGGTTTTAGAGGGGGGTATGAGAGCGAAGCCGGAGTATCGCGACCGGGACGAGACCGAGGTTGCGGTGCTCGATGCGCTCGCTGATCGCCGCGATGAGGGGATGACTATCTTCGAGCTTCGGTCGCAAACGGAGGAGAACATCGACCGGATCGAGGACGCGCTTGCCGCCCTCAAGGCGGATGGCCTCATCGAAGTTGAGGACAACGGGGAGCGGACCGTCATTCTCCCCGGCGAAGGCGTGGTGGGCGAGTCACTGCCGGATGAAGAGGAGTCGATTCTCGACCAGATACGGAAGCGACTCCCGTTATAGCCGTGGCTGTCCCCCAGCGGCGTCACACCGCGTCCGACGGCGACGCCGCGCAGTTGTTCGGGCCGAGTTCGAGTTCGAATGCCGTGTCGTCGTCGGCTGTCTCGGTTCCGAGATTGATCGCGATAATCCGCTCGAAGTTGGCGGGGCGCGGCGGCATATCGTCACAGATGTATTCGACGAACGCCTCTCGTCCCATCTCGAACGCCCGAAGTCGGTCGCGGAGGGTGCCGAGGGTGGCCGTGAACGTCCCGTCGTCCGCCGGCGTGGTCGATCCGCTGTAGTGGCCCGGCGCGACGAGTGTCTCGGCAGGTAGCGCCGCGAGGCGTTCGGTCAACGTCCGGTGGAGATCGCGGGCGAGGTCGCGAGCGCCGTCGGCGCCGGCTTCCAGGTCCGGGCGGGCGACGCTGTCGAGGAACACGCTGTCGCCGGCCAGGAGCACATCACCGACGGTGAAACCGGTCATCCCCGTCGTGTGGCCGGGCAGCGGATGAGGGTCCAGTGTGGCCGAGCCGACCTGGAGTATTTCGTCGCCGGTCAGTTCGGTCACGTCAGCAGCGACGCCGCGGGCGGCCGCTCGCTCGGAAAGAATCGGTTCGGCATCGGTTTCGGCGGTGAGGCGGCCGACGCCGCTGATGTGATCCGCGTGGATGTGCGTGTCGACGGCGTAGGTGATCGAGGCGTCGTGGTCAGCGGCATCGGCGATGTATCGGTCCGTGAACGTCCGGAGCGGGTCGACGACAGCGGCTGAGCCGTCGCTGATAACCATGTAGCCGAGACAGCCCGACGACGGGCGGCGATACTGGAGGACGGTGGCGGCGTCGCAAGCGATTTCGCGGGCCTCGTAGAGGCGCGCCCACCCTTCCATACCGTCGCTGAGGTTCTGCGCGTCGAAACCGTGCTCGGTCAGGAGGCCGGCGACGAAGGCGCTGGCCTCGCCGCGGGCACAGACGACCGTTATCGGTCCGGTGCCGGCCACGTCGGCGACGAGGTTGTCCGCCTCCCCGGTCACTTTCGCCTGGAGGAACTTCGCGAGGGGGAGCTGTGTCGCCGTCACGGACTCGCCGCTGATCCGCCACTGTTCGTACTCGTCGCGGTCGCGTACGTCGAGCAAGCGGAGCGATTCGCCGGCGTCGAGTTCCGACTGCAACGCAGCTGCCGACAGCGATGGCGGGTCCGTCGGCGGATCGGGATAGTCCTCGGCCATGCCGACTGTAGCGCTGCCCGGCGGATAAATCGGGCGGGGACTTCAAGCCCGTGCCGCGCACAGCGGACGTATGGACGCCCGGGCCACTATCGACGCCGTTCGCGACCGGACCGAGACGGAGCGCAACAGACTGGGTTCCGATAAGGCACTCATCGCAGCGACGGATGCGACGTTAGAGACGGAGGCAGTACTCGCGGCAGCCGCGACGCGCGAGTCGGGACTCTCGGACGTGCTCGACCGCTGGGCCGACGAGACCGACGACGCCGCGGCGACGCAGTTTCAGGCGGCTGCCGCGGCCGCGGCCGAACGGACGGAACGCATCGGTACGGACGTGGACGCAGACGGCTCCGATGCGTTCCTCGATCACCTCGAAACCGTTGACGGACCCGCCCGGCAGGTGGGGGCCGGCCTCGTCGCCGCGCCGCTTGTGGCCGACCGGCTCTACCTGCAGGTGGTGAGCTTCTTCGTCAACGAGGCGGACGAACGACGGGCCGATACGTTCCGTGAGATCCGACAGGAGGCATCAGCGCTCGATCACGGGGAGACTGCGCTCGGTGCTCTTTCAGAGGGTGAGCGTGAAACGGCAGCGGCGGCCGCGACCGAGGCTATCGAAGCGGCATACGACGACTACGCAGCAACGCTGGAATCGATGGGACTGGACCCCAAACCGGTCTGCTAATCAAGTCGGTAGGTCGCCACGCGGTTGGCGGCGTAGAGAAAGCCCGCGACAGCACCGGCACCTGCTATCGCCACCGTCGCCGCCAGACCACCGCCGAGGAGCCAGGTCGAGTCAAGTAGCGGGAACCAGTCGCGGACGGCAAGCAGGTAGGTGAGGCTGGCCGGCGCGACGGCCACGCCGAGGACGAGGAAGTACAGCCCGAACGCCCAGCCGCTCGGGACGACGACCTCGCGGCCCTGTACTGACGAGGACTCGAACTTCGGGAACACGACGCCCGAGCCGACGGCGATAGCCGGCGCGGCAACGGTTGCGACGAGCGCGGTCGCGAGTCCCACAGCGAGCGTGACCGGCGGCGTCCCGGCCGCGGCCCCGAGACCGACCAGCAAGAGCGTCGTGATCGCGACGCCAGGGAGCGCGCCCGCGAGGACGAGGCCAGTGACGAACCCTCGGCCGGAGACGTTGGCGGTCAGCGTCAGCGGGAGCACGCTTTCCTCGCCGCCGAGCGGATTGAGCGAGAACGCCGCGCCGAACGCCGCGGCGCTGGCGAGGCCCGCAGTGAGTGGGAGTGTCGGCGGGATCACTCGCTCCAGAACGACGATCTGGAGGTGATACACTAGGAAGAAGAACGGCATGATAGCGAACTGGACGGTGACCGGGGCTCGCTTGGCTCGGAGCCAGGACTTCTGTGCGACCACGCGGGTAGCTGTTGGGACCCGCCCGGACAGGAGGCGGTCCGAGAGCGTTCGCTCGTCGGCGTCGAACTCGTGGTCGGGCTGGACCGGATCGGCGTACCAGGCCCGCCCGGCCAGCCACAGGCACGCGACTGCGCCGCCCGGGAGCATCGCGAGCAGCCCCACCGTGGCAACGGCAGCGGTGATCGGATTACCGCCGGTCCCCAGCACAAGCAGGACTACGTCGGCGGGCCAGGAGAGAGGCGACTGGGTCGCCACCTGGAGCGCGCGGAACTGTATCGTCGGGACGGCCGTCATCGCGACCCAGCCCAGCGGCAGGATGAGCGAGACGGCGGCCCCGACGCTCGCACGGTGGCTCGCGACGAACGCCGAGCGGTTCGCGACCAGTTTCGTCACCAGCCCCAGCCCGAAACCGAGGACCGTCCCCAGTAGCATGACCACGACCGACCCGACGAGGGCCACGACAGCGACGAGAAGGCCGGCGTCCCCGACCGCGAGCCCGCCCACCAGCGCCAGAATCGGGACGGTGAGCGCGAGCGACACGCGACCAGCCTCGGCGGCGAGCAGCCCGGCCGCCGCGTCCTCGTAGGGGACCGTCGTCAGCAGGCCGTCGGCGGCGTCGGGCTCGCCGGCTGATTTCACCGTGTGTTGGAGCGTGAAGAAGCCGACGAGTCCGAGCAGCCCGACGATGCCCGCCGTCGTCGCAAGTCTCACCGTGTGTGGCTCGCCGTCGGTGAGGTACCCGCCGAGAAAGACGGCCCCTGCGCCGAAAGCGAGGCTGTACATCAGAATACCGAACCCACCCCCCAGCAGCATGAGCGTCCCGCGTGTCGTGCCCATGAGCTTGCGCCAGGTGCGCCGTAGTTCAGTCCGCGCGATCAGGCGCGTTCGGCGTCTGTCCGGCCGCCTCATCGCTCTCCCGGGTGCTCGCTGGTCACGTCGAGGAACACGTCTTCGAGTGTGCTCCCGGATTCGACGCCGTCGGTCAGTTCTGCTGGTGCCCCTTCCGCGACCAGGTCGCCGTCGTACAGGACGCCGACGGTGTCGGCTAGCTCCTCGACGACGGGCAGGATATGCGTCGAGAGGAAGACGGTCGTCTCCGCGGCCGCGACCTCGCTGATGGTGTTACGCACCGTCCGGGCCGCCCGCGGGTCCAGCCCCGAGGTCGGTTCGTCCAGAAAGAGAACGTCGGGCTCGTGTAACAGTGCCTGGATCAGGCCGAGCTTCTGTTTCATCCCCTTCGAGTACGTCTCGACGCGCCGGTCGGCGTCCTCGTCGAGGTCGAACCGGTCGAGCAGCGATTCCACGCGGCCCCAGTCCTCGTGCCCGCGCAGGCCGGCGACGTACTCCAGTTGCTCGCGGCCGGTGAGTTCGTCGTACAGCGGCGGTTCCTCCGGGAGGAAGCCGATGTGTTCGACCACCGCGGCGCGGTCGGCGACTGACTCGCCCGCGACCCGGGCGGTGCCGCTCGTAGGGTTGGTCAGCGTCGTCAGAATGCGAATCGTCGAGGTCTTGCCCGCGCCGTTGGGGCCGAGAAAGCCGAAGACGCTGCCGCGCGGGACCGTGAGGTCGAGGTCCTCTATCGCCGAGACGCCGCTGTAGCGCTTCGTCAACCCCTCGGTGACGATTGCCGGTGCTGG
This sequence comes from Haloarcula terrestris, assembly GCF_031624315.1. Classification (NCBI taxonomy): domain Archaea; kingdom Methanobacteriati; phylum Methanobacteriota; class Halobacteria; order Halobacteriales; family Haloarculaceae; genus Haloarcula; species Haloarcula terrestris. The sequence goes on from NZ_JAMQOM010000002.1 coordinate 21,990, forward strand.
AGGGCACATACGGGCAGTGCCGCACCGATTGTGAAAAGGTCTTGCTGTTGGCGAGTCCATGCCAGTCGAACGCGAGTCTGTCGGCGCTACTCTTCGACTGCTGCGTCGGCCGAATCGGCGTCTGCATCGGCTTCAGCGTCCGCATCTTCGTCATCGTCGTCGGGGTTCTCCACCACTTCGATGCCGCGGTTGTTCACCGCCGACGGGTCGAGCCCGACTTCCTGCAGGAAGTTCTTGTACTCGCGCTCGCACTGCTCGGCGTCCTTCTGGCGGTCGCTGGCGCGGTCACACAGCGCGATGAGGTCCTCGGGCACGTCGTTGCTGTAGACGATCCAGTGGTTGATGAGGTCAGACAGGCGGCGGATCGGCGAGGTGAAGTGCCCGTAAATCTCGAAGTTCAGCGCGTGGTGGCCGCCGAAGGGGTCGTTCATGTACTTCGCGCGGGGCATCACCTTCATCACGGCCCACTGGATCTTATCGAGCTGGCGACCGGGGGCCTGTTCGAGCGTGGCGTTGACGGCCTTCCGCGGGTCGTCCCAGGCGTCGCCGGGGATGGAGACGCCGTCGAGTTCCTGAATCTCGACCAGCGCCTCGTCCCACTCGTCGGGACTGGGCTGTGGGTGGACGCGGTACATCGCCTCGACGCCGCGGTTCCACATCAGCTCGTGCGTGACGGCCTTGTTGGCCTTCAGCATGCACTCCTCGATGATGGTGTGGGCGCGGTCGCGGGCGGGATTGAGGACGAGCGAGCCCTCTTCCTTGCGCTGTTCGTGCATCCGGTCGGCCAGTTCCCAGACGCGCTCGGTCTTCTCCGCGAGGTCGACGCTCTGGTCTTCCAGTACGTCTTCCGCGGTCTCCGGCTCGTCCAGCAGGCGTTCGGCCTCGGTGTAGGTCAGCCGGGCGTCGCTGCGGATGACGGACTTGTAGATGTTGATCTCCTCGTAGCCGAGGTTCTCCTTGTCGAGGTGCATCTCGACGGTGTGGGCCAGCCGGTCCTCGTTTGGCACGAGCGAGCAGACGGTCTCGGCGAGGACGGGTGGCAGCATGTGGACAGTGTAGGCCGGGAGGTAGACCGTGTTCCCGCGCTCGACGGCCTGGTCCCACATCTTCGTGTCGGGGTTGACGTAGTGGGTCACGTCGGCGATGTGAACCCAGAGGACGATCTCGTCCTCGCGCTCCTCGATGGAGATGGCGTCGTCGAAGTCCTGGGCGTCGATGGGGTCGGTCGTCCAGGTCGTCATCTCCCGGAGGTCTTCGCGTTCGTCGACCTCGTCTTCGATTTCGGCCTGCACGTCCTGTGTGCGCTCTTTGGCCTCCGCAAGTACCTCGGGCGGGAACTCGTCGGGGATACCGAACTTCTCGAACAGTTCCTCGCGCTTGTTCTCCAGATGCCGGGCCATCTCCGGGTCGATCTCGACTGGGCCTTGCCCCTCGGCGGTCCCGGCGGCCGCCTGCGCGTCCTCAGAAGTCATGTCACCCGGTACGAACAGGGCGTAGTTAGGGCTGTCGGGGTGGGATTGGGCCGTGACTCTCCCGTCTCAGTCCCCGTGAGCGTCGCTTTCGGAGAGTTCCCGGAACCGTTCGAGGAACGTCTCCCGGTCGGCCTCGCCGGCCCCGGCGGCGTCGAGTGTCGTTTCGAGGCCGTCGCGTGGCTGCTGGCACAGATCGGCGAAACAGGCCTTACAGAGGTGTTCGAACTCCTTGTCCTGGCGGTCCCATCGGTCGCCGTGCTTGTCGTACTCGCGGGCGTCGGACCGCGAGACGGAGTCCCCACACGCGATACAGGTGACTGACTTCCCCCGGGAGTTCCGGGACCCGAACATACGAACCCGTTGCGACTGACAGCGCTTAGAGCTTTTCGCACAGGCAACAGTTCCCCGTTCCGAGCCACACGTTTATTCACCAGCCGCCATTACACAGGGTATCGGCTACACGGAGCCAGGGACACCGAATGAAGCCACCAGAGACACTCGCTCACTCGACGTTGGACACGCTACCGATCAATATCGCTGTCCTCGACGACGAGGGGACGATCCTGTTTACCAACCGCGCCTGGCGGGAGTTCGCGGGCGACGAGGACGGGGAGATGGAGGGGACGAACTACTTCGCGACGACCGATGTCGACGCAGACGAGTACGCCGAACAGGCACTCGGGGGTATCGAGTCGGTCATCGACGGTGAGCAAGACCTGTTCACGATGGAGTACCCGTGTCACTCACCGGAGGAGAAACAGTGGTTCCTGATGCGGGTCGCGCCGCTGCCCGAGGACGAGGCCGGGAGCGCCGTGGTCGCACACATCGACATCACACAGCGGAAGCTCGCCGAACTGGCGGCCGAGCGCCGGAGCGAGGAGCTCAAAGCCGAGCGCCAGAACCTCAAACAGCTCGTCGACCGGGTCGACGGCCTGTTGAAAGCGGTGATGGGCGACGTACTGACCGTCGATTCGCGGGAGGCGATTCAACAGACCGTCTGTGACCGGCTGGCTGCGGTCGACTCCTACCAGTTCGCCTGGGTCTCCGAACTGGACCTGCGCGACGAGACGCTGTCGTCGACGGCGCTTTCTGCGGACCACCCGACGACGCTGTCCATCCCGCTGGACGCCGACGACCCGGTCGCGGAGGCGGCCCGCACCGAGGAGCTACAGATCGTGACCAGTGATATCGACGAGCAACACAGCCGGCTCGCCGATTCGGATGTCGCGTCGGTCGCGGCCGTTCCGCTCGTCTCCGGCGATTCGCTGTACGGTGTCCTCACCGTTTACGCCGACAGCGACGACGTGTTCGACCCCCGCGAACAGGCAGTGCTTGGGACCATCGGTCGCGCGACGGCGGCGGCCATCGACGCCCGCGAGACCAGCCGGCTGCTGACCGCCGACAACGTCACCGAACTCGAACTGCAAGTCACTGATCCCGAGGTGTTCTATATCGACGTGGCGAACGAGCTGGGCTGCTCGATGGAGTACGGGGGGAGCGTCCCCGACGGCGAGGATGCGGTGATGTTCTTCCTCGTCCAGACGGACGACCCCTCGGCAGTCTGTGCCGTCGCTGCCGACCATCCGCAGGTGTCGGGCGTCTCGCACGTCTCGACGGCGGATTCATCGGCACTGTTCGAATTCACCGTCTCGGACCCGCCGGTCGTCTCGGTCGTTGCTGACCGCGGTGCCCAGACGGGCGACATTCTGGTCGAACCCGGGCAGGCGACGGTTACCGTCACGCTCCCCGCGTCGATGGAGACCCGGACCGTGGTCGAGCAGGTCCGCAATCAGTATCCGGAGACGGAACTGCTCTCAGTGCGCGAGCGGGACGAACCGCCGGTCTCCCGGCAGGCCTTTATTGCGAACGTCGAGGAACGCCTCACTAACCGCCAGCTGACGGCGCTTCGGAAAGGGTTTCTCGGCGGTTTCTTCGACTGGCCACGCGACGTGTCCGGCGAGCAACTGGCCGAGTCGATGGACATCTGCCCGTCGACGTTCCACCAGCACCTCCGTGCGGGGGAGCGAAAGCTACTGGAAGAAGTGTTTGAGAACTGGTAACTAGTGGTTTCCAATACTCTTTGCGGCGGCGGACGCCTGCTGCGGTCCCCTAAGCAGTTTGGTAGTCCGCTTATCCCGGTAACAGCCGTAGATATATGTAGTGCTACCGAACCAGTGTCCTGTTTGCTCCCAGTTGATCGACAGGACACAGCTCCCCGCGACAGCGGCGCATCCACGGGCCGACCGGAGTATTACCGACAGCCTGCGGACAGACACGCGATGTATCGCCCGCCGAACGATCACCCGATAGCCTTCAATGCAATCAGACAACATCCAAACTAGCAAATCGATACAGCAGGAGACCGGACGGACGTTCCACCTCGCGACGCGTCTGCTTCCGGCGCGTATCCGTCACCCGACCTACGTCATGTACGCGTTCTTCCGGGTGGCCGACGAGGTCGTCGACCAGCCCGAGGGGCCGCCGCCGACCGTCCAACACGAGCAACTGGAGGTGATTCGTGAGGCTGCCCTCGGAAACATCGACCCGGCCGAGACCGACCATGTGGCCGTCCTAGCGGCGTTTCAGGACCTGGCCGAGCGCCACGACATCTCCGAGGAGACGATCAATGTCTTCATCGACGCGATGGAGATGGACATCGCCCAGGCCCGCTATGACACCTTCGAGGACCTCCGTGAGTACATGCGCGGCTCCGCTGTCGCCGTCGGCCACATGATGACCGAGGTGATGGACCCGCCACAGAAGGAAGCGGCCCTGCCCCACGCGACGGCGCTGGCCGAAGCGTTCCAGCTTTCGAACTTCCTGCGCGACGTTCGCGAGGACATCCACGACTACGGCCGGGTGTACCTGCCCCAGGAGACTCTGGAGCGCCACGGCGTGACCGAGGAGCAACTGGCCGACGCCGAGGTCGACGACGCGTTCCGCGCGGTGATGCAGGAGGAACTGGCCCGGACCGACGAACTGTACCGCGAGGGCGTCGCCGGCATCCGGTACCTGCCGGAAGACTGCCAGTTCGGCGTGCTGCTGGCTGCGGTCCTGTACGCCGACCATCATCGACTCATCCGTGACCGCGGCTACGACGTGCTGACGGAGACGCCGGATCTCACTCGCCGCCGCCGGCTGTGGCTCCTCGCTCGCACGTGGTGGCACTGGCGGCGCAACGGCGACCCCGAAGCGACGTTCTACACCGTGAGCGCTGTCTCCGAGCGCGGTCCCGGCGAAACGCCGACGGACGCTCACGGCCACGGGCAACCCGCGTGGCGTGGATGACAGCCACGCGCCGGGCATCGGTTCTGACACACCGTTGTCCCTGAACTAATGTTGCCCACGCTCACGTATCTCCAGTTCCACGCCCTGTTCGTGGTCCCGGTCGTGGCTGGATTGGCACTGACGGCCACCTACCGCCTCGGGAGCCGCCGAGACGTACTTACGGGGACAGCTATCCTCGCAGGACTGGCCCTCATCTACACGACGCCGTGGGACGGGGCGCTCATCCGGCGCGGCGTCTGGTGGTACGGCGACGGCACCGTGCTGGTGCGGTTCTGGTCGATTCCCCTCGGCGAGTACCTCTTTTTCGTCTTGCAGACCGTACTGGTCGGGCTATGGATCGCCCGGTTTCGGGTGGACACGGACCGGCCGCTGGCGACGCCACTTCGAACGCGGCTCGTGGGGTTCGGTGCTGCCCTCGTCGTCGTCCTGACCGGTCTCGCGCTCCTGCGATCCGACTCGGGCCTGTATCTCGGCTCGCTGCTGGCCTGGAGTGGCCCGATTCTCGCCATTCAGTGGGCCTTCGGCTGGCACTTTCTCGCCAAGGAATGGCGGACTGTCGGCGGCGCGACGCTGGCCCCGGCACTGTACCTCTGTAGTATCGATAGCATCGCCATCCGGCTCGGCGTCTGGACGCTCTCAGAACAGTACACGACCGGCTACGCGATCCCCCTGCTCGATCTGCCGATTGAAGAAGCAGTGTTCTTCTTCCTGACGACGTTGTTCGTCGTACAGGGGGTCGTTCTATACGTCTGGCTCGTCGACAGATGGAAGTGAGCGACCGTAGCGCCGTCCCGTCGCCGGTTCTCTACCGAATCGCACTCGCTCCCGGCTGGGTCGCCAGCCTCGCCGTCGTCGTCCCGTTCCTCGCTGGAGTCTCGATACCGCCCGCGCTCCAGTACGCCCCGTTGGTCGTCAGTGCTGTCCTGCTCGGTCTCCCCCATGGCGCGGTCGACCACCTCGCGGTCGCACGGACCCGCGGCGACCACCCGGACTGGCGAGCCATCGCCCGGATCTTCGCCCTCTACGGCGTTGTCGGCGGGGCCTACGCCGTCGCCTGGTTCCTCGCGCCCGCAGCGGCCTTCGTCCTGTTCATCACAGTGACGTGGTTCCACTGGGGCCAGGGTGACCTCTACGCGCTGCTCGCGCTGGCCGACGCCGACCACCTCCGGTCGCTCCCCCAGCGAAGCGGGACTGTCCTCGTCCGCGGCGGCCTGCCGATGCTGGTCCCGCTGCTCGCGTTTCCGGCGTGGTACCGCCGCGTTGCGACGGACCTCGTCTCGCTGTTCGCGCCCGAGGCAGTGGCCGCTATCGGGTGGGCGTTCCGGCCCGACGTTAGAACGGCACTCGCCGTCACCTACGGTGCGCTCGTCGTGGCGACGCTGGCCGTCGGGTTCGCTCGCGCTGACGCCCGCCGCCCGTGGCTCCTCGACGCCGGCGAGACGCTGGGACTCCTTGCCTATTTCGCCCTCGTCCCGCCGGTGCTCGCCATTGGCGTCTACTTCTGTCTCTGGCACTCGCTGCGCCACGTCGCCCGCCTCCTGCTGGTCGACAAGGCGGCCGTCGCCGCACTCGAAAACCGCAATCCTGCAGCCGCACTGGCCAGATTCGCCCGCGACGCCGCGCCGCTGACCGTCGCTTCGCTCGCCCTGCTCGGCGGACTGTATTTCCTGGTTCCGAACCCGCCGGGGTCCGTTCCCGAATGGGTCGCGCTGTATCTGGTGTTCATCGCCGTCGTCACGCTGCCCCACGTCGTCGTCGTCAGTATCATGGACCGCGAACAGGGCGTCTGGGCGTAATTAGTTCGGGTGACAGAACGAGCCAGTCGTCACAACAGTGACGGCACCGTTCCGACGACCACGAGTACGGCGGCACCGACGATTAGCCACGCGGCCCGGTCCCCGACCTTCGGTTCCTGTCCGGTTGCCAGCGCGTAGGCGCTCGCGCCGACGACTACCATACTGCCCACCACCGTTGCCAGTCTGGCAACCAACATGACACCCTCGGCACCGGTCATACGAAGGCCGTCGAATCCCAGTATCAGTCCGATGACCAGCACCGACGGATGGTAGAGCCGTTGGATATCCATATCCCAACGTGATATTCTTGTGATAAGAGTTTTCTGTGCCGGCTGGGTCGTTCCTTGGTGTCGAAAACGGCCATACCGTGCGACGACAGTGGCCGCGACGCGCGATCAATACCTTTGTGTGGCCGATAGATACCTCTTCTACGGAACTGTCACTGCAAAGAATCTGCGTGAAAACGGCCGGCTTACTTGCCCTTGCCGCCGTTGCTGCGCAGCGACGGGCGGGTCTTCTCTGCGCCCTTGCCTTTCTTGCCGAGGCCGCGGTTGCGGCGGCCGGCACCGGTCAGACCGCGGAAGACGCGGTCGGCCTGGTCGTCGGCACAGATCCACGACAGGTCGTCGTCGTTCTGGATGGCCGGGTGGTTCGGGTCGATGAGGATGACCTCGTGCCACTTCTGGCGGCCGTCCTGGCCGACGGAGTAGCTGTTGAGCACGCGCAGGTTCGGGAAGGTGCGGGAGGCGCGTTCCTCGGCGACGCGCTGGATGTCCTTCCGGCGGGTGATGCGCGTGACGCCCTGGCGCTTGGACCGGCGACCGGCCTTGTGTCGGCGCTTGCGTGCGCCGCCCTTGCGGACGGAGACGCGGGCGACGACGACGCCCTGTTTCGCCTTGTAGCCCTGCGAGCGGGCCTTGTCGAGGCGGGTCGGACGCTCGATGCGCTCGACGGCCCCTTCGTTGCGCCACTCCTGCTGGCGCTGCCACTGTAGTTCTGCGAGCTGTCCGTCACCTGGGTTCTTCCAGGCGTCTCGAATGTACGAATATGCGCTTCGTGCCATATGTGTTCACCACGGGCGTTGCGTGGTTCAAGTCGCGCGCGGCGCGACTCACATCCCGACCTGCACACGCAGGTGCCCACTGGTGCCCGTCGTCCAGCGAGTTACACGGAGTTTGCCGTTGGGACTCTTAAGCGGTTCGGACCACAGCCGCGAGTGTGATTCGATCACGCAGACACGGCCCTCGGTGGAACAGTCGCCAATCCACAGCCTGATAACACAAATCGTTAAGTTGTTGCCGGCCGGAGCGTAATGTATTACCATGACAGACCTTGGTGGCTTCCAGGATCACGTGGCGCGAATCGACCTTGGGGACGGCGACGTAGCCTACGAAGGTATCGACCAGGAGGACGCCGAGAAGTACATCGGCGCACGCGGATTGGGGGTGAAATACGTCTTCGACCAGGGGCCGGACGTGGACCCGCTGGGACCGGAGAACCTGCTGGCGTTCATGAACGGCCCGCTGACGGGAACGCAGGTAACGATGAGCGGCCGCATCGCCATCTGTACGAAATCCCCGCTGACGGGCACCGTCACAGATTCCCACCACGGCGGTTGGTCGGGCGCGCGACTCAAGTGGTCGGGCTTCGACGGGCTCCTGTTCGAAGGCCAGGCCGACGAGCCGGTGTATGCCTACGTCGAAGACGGTGAAGTCGAACTCCGGGACGCCTCGCACCTCTGGGGCCAGGGCGTCCACGACACCATCGACGACCTCGAAGCCGAAGTCGAAGGCTCGCTGGGCAAGAACCTCTCCGTGATGGCTATCGGCCAGGGCGGCGAGAACGAGGTCAAGTACGCCTGTATCGTCAACGAAGACGACCGCGCGTCGGGCCGCGGCGGTACCGGCTGCGTGATGGGCAACAAGAACCTCAAGGCCGTCGTCGTCAAGTCCGGCACCCGGATGCCCAAGCCGAAGGACCAGGAGACGTTCCAGGAAGGTCACAAGCAGGCGATGCAGGTCATTCAGGAATCCGACGTGACCGCGCCCAACGAGGGCGGCCTCTCGATGTACGGCACGAACGTCCTGATGAATCTCACCGAGGAGATGGACGGCCTCCCGACGAAAAACGCGAAGTACTCCTCGACGCGGTCGTACTCGGAGGCCGAGGGCGACGGCGAGCGCATCATTGATTCGGAGAACGTCTCGGGCGAGAACGTCCGGGAGAACATTCTGGTCGACGAGCCGACCTGTCACTCCTGTCCGGTCGCCTGCAAGAAGGAAGTCGAGGTGCAGGCGATGCACAAAGGCGAGGAGATGAACGTCCGCACCGAGTCCTACGAGTACGAGTCCGCGTGGGCGCTCGGTCCCAACTCCGGGCACGTCGAGCGCGACAAGATCGCCGTGATGCTCGAACGGTGTAACGACGTGGGCGTCGACACCATCGACGTGGGCAACACCATGGCGATGGCGATGGAGATGACCGAGGAGGGCAAGTTCGACGAGCTGGGAGACGGAATTGACTGGGGCGACGCCGATACGATGATCGACATGATCGACATGATCGCCCACCGCGAGACGGAGCTCGCGGACCACCTCGCCGAGGGGCCGGACCACCTCGCCGAGGAGTTCGACGCTCACACCAACTCTCTCGCCGTCAAGGGCCAGACAATGGCTGCCTACGATCCGCGCTGTATGAAGGGGATGGCAATCGGCTACGCCACCTCGAACCGCGGTGCGTGTCACCTGCGTGGGTACACGCCGGCAGCCGAGATTCTCGGCATCCCGGAGAAAGTCGATCCCCGAGAGTGGGAGGGGAAAGGCGAGCTGTGTGCCACCTTCCAGGACCTGCACGCCATCAGCGACTCCTTCGACATCTGCAAGTTCAACGCCTTCGCGGAGGGTATCGAGGAGTACGTCCTGCAGTACAACGGCATGACCGGCCTGGACGTGAGCGAGGAAGAACTGATGGAGGCCGGCGAACGCATCTACAACCTCGAACGCTACTACAACAACCTCGCCGGCTTCGACGGGGCCGACGACGACCTGCCCAACCGGTTCGTCGAAGGCGACGAGCACGCGATGCCGGCCCAGGGCGGTTCCGAGGGCGAACTCGCGGAGCTCTCGAAGATGAAAGACGAGTACTACGCGGTGCGTGACTGGGAGAACGGCGTCGTCACCGACGAGAAACTCGACGAACTGGGCATCGACATCGGCCCCGGCACCGGCGTCAGTTCCGGCGGCGCAGCGGCCCCGAGCGACGACTGAGCCAGCGCCGGCCACCGAACACACCTATTTCTCTAATGCGCAAGGAAGACATCGACGACTTCGAATTCCAGGTCGAGTCCCGACTGACCAGCCACGGCGTCTACGTCACCGACTTTGCCGACGAAGGCGAGATGTACTGCCTCACCTACGAGTCGATTTCGGCCGACGAGGCGGCCGTCATCCCCCACCGAGAGATCGGCCGGGTCATCAACGTCCTGCGGGACCTGCATGCCGACGACTGGTCCGGGGTCGACGTTGAGGCGACCGTCACGGACCTCGAGGGAACCGAACTCGGCGAGTGGTCGGTCGACAGCGAGTGGATCGACGACCTCGAAAACGGCGATCTTTCCGAGACGGATTTCTCCCAGCGCGTGCTGGAGACGATCACGGTTCGGCAGTAATCGCCAGCACGTCCCTGATCTCAAGCGTCGCCTCGAACTCCTCGCTTCTGTCCAGCCGCCGGCCGTCGCGCTCGAACTGGGCGTCGTGGGCCCGTCGAACAGCGTCCTGTTCGCGCTCGCCCAGATCGAGGTCCGCGCCGATGGTGTCCCAGTGGCCCGCCTCGACACAGACGTAATCGGCCGCTCTGGGGCCGTTGATGCGCTCGTACTCTCTGTCGTAGGCCGCGCGGTGTTCTCGGAGATACGTCTGGACCCGTTCGAGCAGGTCCGGGAGCTGATCGAGTGGTACGCTGGCCTGCGTCCCGGCCAGCAGGACGATCTGGCCCTCGATGGGGTACGATGGATCAGCCATCGCCGGGTCAGCCGCCCGCCCGCATCGCCTTCTGTGCGAACTTCTCGATGAGCGGCTCCAGCGTCTCCGGGTCGCCGTCGAACTCGATAGTTACTTCGTTGAGCTGGAGGCTCGGCCCGATAGCGACCTTCTCCTCTGAGAGGCGCGCCATCCAGCCGTCGCCTTCGACGGTTGTTTGGTCCCGTTTCTCGCCGCCGAGGTTCTCCAGATAGCCGATCGCGGCCCGAACCGAGATCCCGCGAAAACTCCGTTCACGCTCCATCGTGTGGTCGTTACGGGTGCGGTCGTCTAAACCTATCGGCGCTCCGGAACTCGGTCCCCACAACCGCCTTCCTCGGATGGATCCCCTCTCCCGGACAATGCGGCTTACCCCGGCCGGATCCCCTCTCCCGGACAATGCGGCTTACCCCGGCCGGATCCCGTCGTCGACGATGCGGGCGTTGCGTTCGCGGTTGACGCGTTCGTCTAAGTCCTCGTGGTCGTAGATCTGGGCGATGACGGCGGCGTGGAGGTCCCGCCAGGCCATCGCGTAGATGGGCGACTGGCCCCACGCGCGGAGTTCGACGACGTACTCGTCGTAGGCCTCCCAGCGCTGCTCGAACTGCTCGATGTGGTCGACGACAGCGCTGGCCGGCTCCTCGGACCCGAGTGCGGCGTTGAGCTCCCGCTCCCAGCCGCCGACGGCCTGCTCCATGTCGCGTTTCGTGTCGTCGCTGTCCGGCGGCAGCGAGTCGACGATTCCGGCCGGTATCCCCAGTTCGATGTCATCCATACCGCTACACGTGGTTCGTGGCAGATAAATCCCGGCGATGGGCGAACATGTTCGCCTCTACTGATTTATCGCGGCACGTCTTAGGACACGTATGAGCAGTGAGACACTTGAGCGGCAGTCGTCGCCGGACCTGACCACCGTTGCGGTCAGGTGTACCGGCCACGTCCGCCGGGCGGTCGGCGAATCGTCGATGACGTTTACCTTCGAAGGGAACACGCTGCGTGACTTCCTCGACGCGTTCTTCCGGGAGTACGACGTGAGCGACATGCTCATCGCTGAAACCGAGGCGGACGCCACCACGGAGGGCTGGGCTCCGGAGATGGCGGACCTGCCGGGCGACTGGGCGAAAAACCCCGAGGGCGAGCAGACCAGATGCTACGCGCGAGTCGCGGTCAACGGGAAGTTCAACGAACATCTCGGCGGACTGGACACGGAACTGGACGCCGGCGACCGCGTCGGGTTGATGTTCCCCTTTATTTTCTGTTGCTGATCCGACGACTGCGTGGCCGGACCCCTATCCGCCGGCAACCGGCGGGAACACGCTGAGTTCGTCCCCGTCTTCGAGTGCGGTCTCCAGCCCGTCGAGGTGTGTGATATCCGTGCCGTTGCGCAGAATCGTCAGGTACTCGCGCAGTTTACCGTCCTCGAACAGGTCCATCTCGGTGAACTCCTCGGAGAGGGCCCGGAGCACGTCGCCGGCCTGCAGACCGTCCTCGAACTCGCGCTGCAGTGTCTTCTGTCCCACGGCTTCCCGGAAGTTGGCGAAAAACCGCAGTTCGATTTCCATGCCGCTGCGTTGGCGGTCAAGCGGCTTAAATCACAGCGCTCGGGACTGCGAGACCGTGCGGCGGCGCGGTTTGCTATCGTTGTATTCGATTTATCATGGACCTCGAATTCCTATCCGGCGGGAACGCCTTCGGCCCGTTTTAGCGTCGGGGTCCCTTCCTCCGGATATGGAACGCGTGGTCGCAAGCGACGATCCGATGATAGATATCGACCGACTGCGGGCGGAACTCGACGCTGAAGTCGTTGCCGCGGAGACGGACACCGAGGACGCGCTCAGAGACGCAGCCGACAGTGCGGCGGCGCTCGTCGTGGACGTGAACACGCCGATCACGGCCACAGTGCTCGATGCGCTGGATGACCTCCGAATCGTCGCGAGAGCGGGCGTCGGTATCGACAACATCGACGTGGCGGCAGCGGCGGACAACGGTGTGACCGTTACGAATGTCCCCGAGTACTGTACCGACGAAGTCGCCACCCACACGGCGACGCTGTTGCTCGATTGCGTTCGGACCGTCGCCGCCTACGACCGCGACGTTCGTGACGGCGAGTGGGGCTGGGAGCGGACCCGCCCGGTACACCGCGTCCGCGACCGGACGCTCGGCCTCGTCTCCTTCGGCCCTATCGCGCGCCGAGTGCGCGACCAACTGCGGGGGTTCGATCTGGACGTAATCGCCTACGACCCCTACGTTGACACCGAGGAGATGGCCGCGGCCGATGTCGAGAAGGTCACGCTGGAGACGCTGTACGAGCGGGCCGACTACGTCTCTCTCCACGCGCCCCTGACCGATGAGACGGCGGGGATGATAGACGCCGACGCGCTCGCATCGATGCGCGACCACGCCGTTCTCGTCAACACCGGCCGCGGCGGCCTCGTCGACGAGGCGGCGCTCCGAACGGCGCTGGAGGAGGGGACGATTGCGGCCGCCGGTCTCGACGTTCTGGCCGAGGAACCACCGACGGCGGACCATCCGCTGGTCGGTCTGGACAACTGCATCGTCACGCCCCACGCGGCCTGGTACTCCGAGGAAGCCCGCGAGGATCTGAACGCCGCTGTCGCCGCGAACGTCGGAGCCGCGCTGGCCGGTGAGACGCCGCCGGATCGCATCGATCCGGACACGGACTGGCTGTAGTCCCGGCGGGTGCGAGTGCCCAATCGCGCGTCGTATCAACCATACTAGCTTATCTCCCGTGACAGCCTCCCATCCGATATGACAACACGATTACTCACTGTGCTGGTGTTGTCGCTGGTCGTTTTCGCCGGGTGTGTCGGCGGGGACCCGGCGGCTGATGGCGGGACCGAAACGACTGACGGTGGGGCCGTTCCGGCAGATCAAAGCGACCTCTCGGTTGAGGCGGCTGACCGCCTCCTGCGGGACGCGGGCAGTTTCACCGCGACGTGGTCGTACTCGACGACTGAAGCCGGCGAAACAGCGACGATTACGAACGCTTACCAGGTGGACCTGCGGGCGAACCGCTCGATAGAGACCTTCTCGATGTCCGGGCCGGACGCCGGGACCGAGTTCGAAACGTTCGTCGCTGACGGCTCTGCCTACACGCGGTACGAGACCGACGACGAGGCGTTCTACCAGGTCCGCCCGCAGGACGACACGGCCTTCCAGTCGGCCGTCGACCGTGGGACGCTCAGCTACGAATCCGTCGACGACGCCCGTCTGATCGGGGCGGAGACCTTCGACGGTGTCACGGTCGACCGCTACGAGTACTCGGACCTCTCGACCTGGCAGCAGTTCGGTGCCGGCGCGTTCGGCTCCGGCGGAAACGTGACTGTGACCGACTTCACCGTCGTGATACTGATCGACGAGAGCGGGCTGGCACGCCAGACAGCATGGACGCTGACCGGCGAAACTGACGACGGCGAAACGGTCTCAGTCGAGTGGCGCTACGAGATTACCGGCGTCGGGTCGACTGAGGTTCCCGACCCGGACTGGCTTGACGAGGCTCGCCAGCAGTCGGACGGAGCCACGTGAGTCGCGTGACCGCTCTCAGCAGCGGAGGAATTCCCGTCGCTGGTCACCCAGGGTGCTCTGACCGGTGACTGCCGTCTTGATGTCACGAACGAGATTCGAGAGGTACGCGCGGGGTCCGGGGTCACACGTGCCGACGTGTCTGGCCTGGCGGTAGTCACAGCAGAGCGCGACCGGCAACAGCGGGGCCGCGAACAGGCCAGACAGCGTAACTCCCAGCTGGAACGGGTGGCCGGCCGGGACGACCAGCCACGCCGCGGCCACGACCGCCCAGAACACCGCCCCGTAGATGACGGTGTGTCGCCAGTTGTGTGCGGGGAGTTCGTACCCGCGGTCGTGGGAGGGAGCGTCGGCCGATGCGTCGCCAGCGACCGGTCCGCCGGGCGACTCGCTGGAAGATGGGGAAACAGGACAGGACATACTTCCAGTATCGTCTTCGGGGACAATCACAACCCGTTTGGCATACGCCGAACGAGACCGTGCGTATAAGCCGCTCGACACGCAACGGGGCGTATATGCGAGAGTTCATCTTCACCATCGATTACGAGCGGAACGTCGACCCCGTGATGGACGTGTTCATCGACTACCCGGAGACCCACTCCCGGACCATCGCGTGCAACGTCACGAAAGACGGGATGTGGCGGCTCGAACGGGTCGCCGGCCCGGAGGCGGCGCTTGACCAACTGGACGACGTGTACGACGACCCGGTCCAGTGTACCGAGTGTATCGGCACACGCGACTGCAAGACCGACTGGACCTACGAGGTCATCGGGTCGGACCCCGGCGTCCGGACGGTGTACAGCTACCGGTCCGAAGCCGGGGACTGCCACTCGATTCCGCGGCTGGCTATCGACCATGTCGGCCGCGGCGTCCTCGTCGAGACCGAGCGCCGCGGCAGCCGGTGTGAGTGGCGACTCCTTCTGTGCAGCGACGCCGGCGTCGACGGGCTGTTCGAGGAGATGGAGTCCGAACTCCGTGAGGGGCTCACCGTCGAGTTCCGGCAGCTCAGTTCGCCGTCGTACTGGGTCGATGAGGCCGTGACGCTGGCGGAGCTCCCGCCGGAGCAACAGGCCGCCGTCGAGGCCGCCGTCGAGCACGGCTACTACCGGACGCCGCGGGACATCTCCCTTACGGACCTCGCCGAAACGCTCGATGTGTCGCGGTCGACGCTCCAGTACCGCCTCCAGCGAGCCGAAGCGTGGATCGTCCGGTCGTTCGTCACGCGGTCGATGGGGCCGGTCCAGGCCGACGAGGATGTCGCCGAGGGCGGACGCCTCCGAATCGGCCGCTCGGGCGTCTAATCGTCGTCCGGAGCCGCTCGTCTGGGGCCGGACTATCCCGTTTTGCGACGGGCCTGCCGGCCGAGTGTGACGACCGCAATCGACAGCAGCGCGGCGATGACGAAAAACAGCCCGTCGCCCTGTGTCACTAGGATCGCGTCGAACTGCACTACTCGCACACCGAACGCGTATTCCAGCGCCTGTCCGACGCCGATAGTAACTGCGACCGCTGGAACGGCAGCGATGCCCAACAGAACGAGTAGGAGCGTCGGGACCTGCTGGAGTGCGCTAACGAGCGGCATCGCCCCGTCGTGTGTCGTCAGCGCGACCAGCGCCGCATACGCCAGTATCTGGACGCCGAACGCCACCGCTATCACGACGTAGCGGCGCAGGTCGGCGGGCCAGCGGGGTGGATCCATGTGGTGTAATGATGGACAGATAACATAAGTTCGCCCCTCGGAGGAAGTTCGGCGTGTGCCAAACGAGTCCTCATGCAGGATGCACCCCTACAATTGGGTACGACCGCGGGCGTCCCACGCGCTCGCAGAGACACACTATGACGACACGCAGCATCTACTCCCCCGACGAACGCGGTGACAGTGTGGACGAACAGGCCGAGTCCGAGGCGAGCACCGGCCACGCGTGCCCGGACTGTGGCGGGAGCCTCGTCACCGACGACAGTCGCGGCGAGACCGTCTGCGAGTCGTGTGGTCTCGTCGTCGACGAGGACGAGATCGACCACGGGCCGGAGTGGCGCGCCTTCGATAGCCAGGAGCGGGACAACAAGCGCCGCGTCGGCGCGCCGACGACAGAGATGAAACACGACAAGGGCCTCTCGACCAACATCGGCTGGCAGAACAAGGACGCCTACGGCAACTCACTGTCGACGCGCCAGCGCGAGAAGATGCAGCGCCTGCGGACCTGGGACGAGCGGTTCCGCACCCGCGACCACGCCGAGCGCAACCTCAAGCAGGCGCTGGGCGAGATTGACCGGATGGGCAGCGCCCTCGGCGTCCCCGAGAGTGCCCGCGAGACGGCCAGCGTCATCTACCGCCGCGCCCTCGACGAAGGAATGTTGCCCGGCCGCTCCATCGAAGGGATGGCGACCGCCGCGCTGTACGCCGCCGTCAGGCAGGCGAACCTCCCGCAGACGCTCGACGACATGGCCGTCGTCAGCCGCGTCGACGAGATGGAGTTCACTCGCGCGTACCGCTATCTCAACCGCGAACTCTCGCTGCAGGTCGGCCCGCCGGACCCCGCAACCTACCTCAGCAAGTTCGTCTCCGAACTCGACGCCGACGACGCCCTCGAACGCCAGGCCCGCGCGCTCATCGAAGCGGGGAAGGAGGCCAACGTCCACAGCGGCAAGAGCCCCGTCGGCCTCGCGGCCGCGGCCATCTACGCCGCCGGCCTGCTGCTGGGCGAGGAGATGACCCAGGAGACCGTCAGCGAGGCCACGGACATCAGCACCGTGACCATCCGCGAGCGCTACCGCGAACTGCTGGAAGCCGAGGCGGAACTCGACGACAGCGCCGTCGACGCTGCCAGCGGTGCTGAATCCGGCGCGAGCGCCTAAGCTGTCGCGCAGCCGTTTCTGTTCTCAGCTCCGTTCCCCTTCGAAGTCCTCTAACCACCCCTGCACCACGCTCTGAATCGCGCCGGTCGTGCTCCCGACGTGGAGAATCTGATACCCCGACTCTGCTTTCTCGTTCACGTCGTCCATCCCGAATCCGAGGCCGCCGACGGTGACATCCGCTTCCACCGCCGCCGCGCGGACCGCCTCCACTGCCTCCTGTACCTCCGGATGGTCGATTTCGCCGGGGTGGCCCATTGACACCGAGAGGTCGAACGGCCCGATGAACACGAAGCCCAGTTCTGGCACGTCCAGAATCGCGTCGATGTTCTCGACGGCCTCCTTGGTCTCGATTGTGGTCCCGACCAGCGTCTCCTCGTCCGACGCTTCGACGTAGTTCTCACCGAGACCCCAGCGGCGTGCCCGGGGCGCGGCCAGTCCTCGGTCGCCGGCCGCACCGTCGTATCGGAACCGGCCGGACTTGACGGCCTCCCGGACCTCTTCGGCAGTTTTGACTCGTGGCAGGAAGACGTTCTTGACTCCCAGGTCCAGTGCCTTCCGCACCAGCGTCGGGGATGTGTCCGGCAGCCGAACCAGCAGTTCCGTCCCGGTGCCGTCGGCCGCCCGCAGGAGGTTCTCGACGGTCGCCGCGTCCCACGGATCCGGCCCGCCGTGTTCGAAGTCGAGCCAGACGAAATCGACGCCCAGGTCGCCGTAGAACTCTACCAGCGTCGGGCTGTACGTGTTATCGAGGACGCCCAGCGCGACATCGCCGCTGTCGACCGTCTGGCGGAGCCTGTTCGTCGGCAGTGGTTGCGTCATACATATCAATGAAGTGTAACGCTGATAAGCGTGATGCGGAAACCGGTAGCCAGTACTGCCGTCCGGACGGCGACCCCTTACTGTCCCGGCAGCGGACAGAGGCTCGCGGTCAAAACGGCGATTTCGTCGGTGTGATTGTGCGCGCCGTGGGCCTGCCCGCGCTCGTTCAGCACGACCCCCGGCGCGGCGATGACTTCCTCGGTGTCGTCCTGCTGGACCGTCACCTCGCCGCGGACGACGTGGAACACGTTCGTCGCCCCGTCGTGTTCGTGGGGGTCGATTGTCGCATCCGGCCCCAGCGCGAACGCCTTCACCAGCACGTCGTCTGTCACTGCCAGTTCCCCGTCGATTACGTCTCCGTCAGCCGGTTCGGCGTCGAACTCTGATAAGCGGTCGAGCGTCATACCGGCACGTCGGCCGGCGCTTCCTTAGCCGTTCGGTTGCTAGGAAACGTTGTGTCTCTTTTTATTTCTTGAGTGAGTGTATTGTCTAACAGCCAGAAAGCCCCGGCTGGCTGAACTCGGGGGTGGTTCGAAAGACGCTTCGCGTCTTTCGTCATCACGAGAGAGCTTCGCTCACTGTGGTCCTTGCGTCGTCCGCCTTCGTTCAGCCAGCCGCCCCTTTCAGTCCCACCCAGCCTGGAGGGATCAACCGTCTTTGGGTGGGGCTTTCTGGCTGTCAAAACACCCGTTCCCATCGCAGGCCCTTCCCATATCTCACACATCTGCTAGCCGGAATGCGAGACTGTACATCGTCCCGGTTCGCTCGGAGCCGATAGCAGCAACTACGTCGTCAGCCATCGCAGTCAGCGGCTCTCCAACCACGTCGGGAAGCCGGTCCGCGTACCCACGCACCACCTCAGCGTGGGCGTCCAGGTGCGCCTCGGTCCAGGGCACAGGGTCAAGCAAGGTCTTCTTTCGCTCGACAGTCCAGCCGTGGTCGGCGAACACCGCGGCCAGCAAAGCGGGCGGATAAAAAGTCAGTGCCGGCCGGCCGTCGACAACCCGCGCGGCGGCGTTCTCCACAGCGAACAGCCGGTTGACAGCAGCATCGGCCGGTGGTACCGCGTAGTCGTCGACAACGAGGTGACCGTCCGACTTGGCGACCCGTGTCAGCTCGGCCGCGACAGCGTCGAGATCAGTTGGCGGCAGAACGTTACAGAGCCCGTGGGCGGTGACGAGGTCGACGCTATCGGTCGAAAGCGGCGTCGCCCGGAGATCAGCCTCGATAACTGCGAGACGGTCGGCGTTCCCGTCGCCAAGGCGCTCGCGGACCGTCGCAGCGTGGTCGGCGTCGTTCGTCACCGCGTACACCCGCTTCGCGCCGGCGGCCAGCAGCCCGGCCGTCGTGTTGCCGACGCCGGCCCCGGCTTCGAGACAGACCTGTCCTTCGACTTGCCGGTCGGCGAGGGCGGCCGTCACCGTCTCCGGAACGCTGTCCACGCTCAGTGATGCAGTTGCTCGGGAACCGGGCTGTCGTCGTGCCGGGCCTCTTCGATGAGCGCGCGCTGACGTGCCTCGTCCATCCCTTCGGAGCGGCTGGCGGCGTCGAGCACCATCTTGACGAGCTTCGGGTCGCCGGGGCTGACGACGGTATCGAGGCCCTGGGCGGCGGCGAAGTCGAACCGCTCGCGGATGGCCTCGGGCGTGTCGACCGGCTCGTACCAGTTCGCGTACGGACGGTCGGCCTCGGCCAGTTCGTCAGTCGGCGGCCACGACCCCTTCGCGAAGGCCTTGATGCCCAGCGTGCCGATACCCTCGGCCTCGCAGCGGTCCAGCACCGCTTCGTAGTCGTACTCGCCGTCGTCCTTGCCCGCAACGACGGGATTCAGCGGGAACATCACCGTTTCCAGGTCGTCGATGCGGTCGATGGCGTCGAGGATGAGTCCGGGGTCACCGTGGCTCGTCAGCCCGATGTGGTCGATTTTCCCCGCTGCTTTCGCCTCCCGTATCGCGTCCAGCGCGCCGCCGTCGGCGGTGATGGTGTCCAGTTCGTCCTCGTATTCTAGGCCGTGGATCTGGTAGAGATCGATGGTGTCGATGCCGAGGCGGTCCAGCGACCGGTCGATCTTCCGCGCAGCCCCCGCGTACTCGCGCTCCTGGGTCTTACAGCCCAGGAAGACCTCCTCGCGGTACTGGCGCAGCTTCGGCCCCAATTTCAGCTCCGCGTCGCCGTAGGTCGGTGCCACGTCGAAGTGGTTGATGCCGTGGTCGAGTACGAGTTCGACCATCTGGTTCGCCCCCTCCTGTTCGAGCCAGTTGAGTGCGATCGAGCCGAACGTCAGCACCGTACTCTCCTGTCCTGTCTCGCCAAGCGCTCGGGTCTCCATACTGGTCGCACGGACCGGAGACCAATAACCGTTGGTCGATTGCCGTGGTCACGACCGGCGAGTGACAGCCGGAGTGAACGAGCCGATGCCCGTCCCGGGCCGAACCTGCCACCAGTGTGTACCCACGCACAAGCCCACTGAGAGACACAATCGATAAGGCGGTGTCACAGTGATAAATAATAATGATACATGCAGACGGGCCGCTGCTGACGGTTGATCTGACCGCAGGTGAAACCGATACCGAGAACATCGACCCACTCCTCGAACAGTATCTCGGCGGCCGCGGCGTTGGCACGCGGCTGGCCCACGAGCGGATTCCCTTCGACGTGGACCCGCTCGGCGCACAGAACCGGCTGGTGTTCTCGACGGGGCCGATGCAGGCCGCCCAGATGAGCTTCACCGGGCGAATGAACTGCACCGGCGTCTCGCCACTGACCGACGGCTTGCTCTCCTCGAACGCCGGGGGCTTCATGTCCCGGAACTTCGCCGATACGGGCTACAGCGCCGTCGAACTCACCGGCGAAAGCGACGAACTCGTCTTCGTCCACGTGCGCGACGACGGCGTCGAGTTCGAGGCCGTCCCCGACCTCGCTGGCGCGACGGTCCCCGAGACGCTGGAGTATCTCGACGCCGAACACGGCATCGAGTCGGACCAGACGGCGGTCATTGGCCCGGCCGGGGAGAACGCGGTCCGGTTCGCGTCTATCATGACCAGCGAAGAGCGAGCTTTCGGCCGCGGCGGCCTCGGCGCGGTCATGGGCGCGAAAAACGTGAAGGGCGTCACGTTCGCTGGCGACTCCCCGCCGGACATCGAGATTCCGGCGATGCAGATGGACATCCACCGGGAGGCCGCGACGGACGACCACATCATGAAACGGCAGGGAACCGTCTCGGTGATGGACCTCGCGAACGAGGTCAACGGCCTCCCCTCGTACTACTTCTCCGAGCAGTCTTTCGCCGGTGTGGAGGGCATCAACGGCGACGCCGTCGAATCGAAGAAGTACAAGAAAGGGACCTGTTCGGCGTGTGCCTTCGCCTGCAAGCTCCCGACGCGGGACGAGGAACGCGGCGTCGAGACCGAAGGCCCCGAGTTCGAAGTGGCGATGGCCTTCGGCTCGAACTCCGGTGTTGACGACATCGTTGACGTGATGCAGTCCAACGCGCTCTGTGACCGCCTCGGGATGGACGCCATCTCCGCGGGCAACACCGTCGCGGCCTACCTCGCCAGCGAGGACGCCTTCGGCGACACTGACCTGATACACGAGACCGTCGAGAAAATCGCCCACCGTGAAGGCGTCGGCGACACGCTGGCTGAGGGTATCGACCGCTGTCACGACGACCTCGATGTCGAGAACTGGACGGTCAAGGGAATGGACTTCGCCGCCCACGAGGGGCGTGTCCTCCACGGCCAGGGACTCTCCTATGCCGTCGCCAGCCGCGGCGCGGACCACATGTACGCGACGGTTTACTCCGTCGAGTACCCACTGGTCCCTGACGACCAGGCCGTCAACCCGGAGGGAACGCTCGGCAAAGCCGACATGCTGGTCGAACGGGAGAACCTGATGGCACTGAACGACAGCGGCGTCGTCTGCAAGTTCTCGCGGGACTTCATGACGCCCGAGCGCTACGAGGACCTCTTCGACGCCGACTTCGAAGACCTGCTCGCAGTTGGCGCTCGGACTGTCACGCTCGAACGCCACTTCAACAACCAGCGTGGCTTCGACCGAACGGACGACACTCTGCCGTACGATCTCCCCTCGTTCGAGACCGCACTGGAGGAGTACTACGATGCGAGGGGCTGGTCCGACGACGGCATCGTCCCCGAGAGCGCGCTGCCGGTCTGATTCTCTACCGACCGCTCGTCCGAAGTGGGCCGTTCAAATATCATCTCCATCGGAGAGTGTCGACGCTGGGTCTGTCGGTCCCGATATCCCCTCCGCTTCGGCGTCACAGGGGAGCGTTGCTGCCAGTCGCTCGGCGACCATCGGACTGACCAATCCGGCCAGTTCCATCGCTTCCGCTTCGTGGTCGTCGAGATCCAGTACACCGCGAAAGAACCACGAGACGGTTACGTACGTCTCGTGTAACTCCGCGGCGTCCTCGCGCCCCGACTCGGTCAGCGTCACCCCGTCGTAGGGCTCGTAGGAGACGAGCCCCTCCGCTGCGAGCCGCTGACACATCTCTGTCACCGCCGCCGGCGACCGGTCGAGCATCTCTCCCAGAACGCCCGGTGCAACGGGCGGGTCGTCCCGATGCTGAGCGATGTAGATCGCCAGCAGGTACTCCGGCGCTGTACTCATTACTCCGGTGAGTTCGTATCGCTCACTGTGGGCTCGCCGTTCCTCGACTCCTCAGTCGACTGCACGTTGGGTTCGAAGACCATCGCGTAAGCCCCGCCCACAGTCGAGCGCGCACACGTCGCGGACGTTTACCCATCGTCTGCTTCCCCCGGCTTCCCGATAGTGGTGTTGGCGGTCATCGTGTCCGACCCCCGTATCCGGTACTGTTGTCTGCCATATGATTTAGGCTCACCTAATAATATAAAACGTCTGTGGTTTTTAGGACAGCCTAATCTCTGGTCGGTTCCCGATTTGGAAACAGGAATCTGCCACTGGTAAGACGACTTGTCTCCCCCGGCGTACGGACCATTAAGCGAACAACTGCCGCTGCCGCTTCGAACCGGCCCGATCGGTACGCATCCCGGATTTGATATAGCACTATCTAGTTTATTTTCCGAAGAGCGGCATAACTCCGACTCGTTGCGGAACCAGTCAAACGAGGTGCGACGCGGCAACAGCGTCGCTGGAACGTTGCTATGCAGTAAACTCAGTGATCGACTCGAACGAGTCGGTTGCCAGTTGTTCGGCGACGGCTCGCCTGTCGACATCCCTGATTTCCTGCGGATATTTCCGCTCGAAATAGCTCACGATGTTCTCGACATCCCGAGTTAGCAGTTCGCGCGCGTTTTCGTGGTCTGTCGGGACCGCCTGGGGCCAGTCGAAGACGACGACGCCCTCGCTCGTGACGAAGACGTTGTACTCGCTCATGTCCGCGTGGACATACCCCTCGCGATAGGCCGTCTGCATCTCTTCGAGCACGAGATCCAGAATCGGCAGTACCTGTTCGGGTTCGAGTTTCGTCCGGGAGAGTTCGACGCCGTCGATTTTCTCCATGACGATTGCATGGCGGTTCGTGTCGATGGGCTGGGGAACCGACACGTCCGGATACAGTGTTTCGAGCGCGTCGTATTCCCGCTCTGCGGCCTTCCGAGCGGTGTAGAGCCACGAGACGTGATCGCGGTCGGCGGTGTACTCCCGCTCTTTCATCACTTCACGGAAGTTAGTGTACCCCTCGCGGTGGTACTTCAGGGCCACTGGTTTGTACGAGTGGGCCTCGTACACGTCGCTCTCCTTGCCCACCCCAAGCGGCGACCCAACGCCGTCGATGGTGTCGCGTTCGGCAAACGTATGCAACGCGAGCGTGTCGTACCCTTCGAAGGTGAGTTTGAAGCCTTCGTACTGGATGGTCTTGCGCTCGACCAGCCCCCGGTCTGCACAGCGGTCGAGTCGGTAGTCGACATCCTCCGTCGTCAACCGGGAGAACTCGGTCAATTTCTCGCGGGCGACGTACTCCGAGAACCGCATTCCCTGTTCGACGCCCGAAAGCAGATGGAAATCCTCGGGTTCCAGCTCTGCCATCACTGAAGCCACGTTCTGGACCATTAGATCCCTGTACTCGGCCGACTCGTAAAAGACCGACGCGTTCGCTGGATAGTGCCATAAATGAATAACAGCTATATCAAAATCTTTCCCGGCCTCAGTTGGCCGCGTTGTCGTCGGACTGTAGGCGTGTTGACCGGTGTTCCGATTCGGTCGAATCTTGGATACTGCGGTGTCTGGTCTGTGTCCGGCCGTTTACTACTGATAGACGGGTAACACACGTGATCGGTGGGATCCCGAGTCAGGTGATACTGGGTCGGTCTCATGACGAACCCGAGTTCGTCTGCCGGGAATTCTATCCGTATTAATTATGTGATTAATCAGAACAGTACTCTCCTGTCCAGTACTTCGGGGCCGAAACCGATCCTAGGCCGGTGTTTCACCGAGTAAGTGACACTTTCACCCATATCCTCACACATTTTGAGAGTGATATTATCGGTCGGCTATTACTGTTGCACCGCCGTTTTTCGTCGCTCAAAACATGCTTGATTCCTCGTGAGTGTGGGCGTAAAGGACCGCAATTGCGGGCATCAGTGGTACCGTATCTGAACAGAATGGTAAGCTAAACATCAGCTGGAAAATACGTTCCTAATCAGAGTACCTGTATATGTGAGGCGGACCGCGATTCGCTTCGGATTCCGTTGCTATCGTAAATTACTTTCTACTTTTGGTTATCTGAGTATAAGCAGACTGCGTGAGCAGACGAAACCGAGACCGGCTCAGAGATTCGCTGCGCTCGCTTGCTCTCCATCCCCGCGACCGACGGCTCGCATTTCCAGTTTTGTTCGCTGTCGGCACTGAGATTTACTTTTTCTTGACAATAACACTGGGTTTTTCTCGCCCGCCGATGGCTCCAGACGCCGGTATCTTCCAGCATATCGGCTGGTACGTGACACAGGGCGGTCGGTTGTACGTCGACGCCTGGGAACCGAAACTCCCGCTGTCGTACGAGACAACTGGGATTCTGGCGGTGCTGTCTGGCGGGGACATGTACCGGCTCCACCTCCTCAGCGTGTTACTGATGATCGGGTCTGTGTGTGCAATCGTCGGACTCGTTGTGGTGCTCGTCCACGATATCACCGGTGACGATACCGCTGCGGCACTGGCCGGCCTCTCGCTGTTCCTCTTACCGGGGTTCGCCGTTCGGCCGGCGTATGGATTCAAAGCGAAATACCTGCTCGTTCTCTGTGGGTTACTGGCGATCTATCTGTACACGCGTGGCTACCCGGCACTGAGCGGTGTGGCTGCAGCAGCGAGCGTGGGATACTGGCAGGCAGGCGCTATTTTCCCGGTGATTGTGGTCGGCCTGGCGATCCAACATCGCGACACGCGGGCGCTTGAGCGTGTCGTCGCTGGCGGGCTCGGGTTTACACTCGTCATGTTGATGCCGGTCTTTTTGATCTGGCACTCGGCTTCAGAGATGGTCGCTCAGGTCCTTCTCGTGCCACTCCGAACGGAGGAACACACTTCGTTGCTTGCTCGGATTGTCGCTGGCGTCGTTCACTTCAAGTGGGCGTCGCCATTCGTGTTACTCGGTGGACTCGGCCTCGCTCACACCGCCCGATGTTGGTTCAGGAGCAGCGATGGCGTTGTCGGGCGTACCGACTGGTGGATCCCGGTCGGTGCCGCGTGGTTCGCGTTTCTGGTACTGTTCGTCGATTTCGAGACCGGCGGCTACACCGACCTCATACCGGGGCTCCCGTTCGTCGCAATCGGTATCGGGATTGTTGCCGCGACGCTTCGTGATCAGCAACCGAAGCAGTATCTCGGGAGCGTGCTAGCCCTCGTTCTCGTTGTGAACGTCGCCTTCCTCGGCAGTGTCGGCGCTGTCTTCACACCTGTCGACACGCCGGGCCCGGAACCGATGTCGGACCTCCAAACTCACGACCTCCCGGCACAATACGAGGAAGCCGAACCGGTTCCTGATGTCCGGTATATTTACTGGCAACAGATCGAACCGGCGGGGTGTCACTACCGGATCTCAGTGATGGAACTGCGGTGGCTCGACCGTATCGGCTCGACAACCGAGAGCCGCTGTGTCGACTTCGGAACCGCCAGAGCCCGGCTTGCGGGCGGGTAGCCGTTACGACTCCGTGGCGTCGTAGTCGGAGAGCGACGTTTGCGTCGTGTCGACTGTGCCCGTAATGACGTACGGAACGATGATGCGGAAGAACTGGGCGACCAGGACCAGCAGAATCGGGCCCAGGAAGATGCCGTAGAAGCCAAAGGCGATCGGTCCGAGGATGTACGCGAACATCAACAGGCCGACGTGAGTCAGGTCGCCGCTGACGTAGGGCCGGATCAGGAAGTCCGGGATCGTATCGACGACGATCAGTGTGACCACGAGGAAGAGGGCGACCCAGGCCAGAGCAGCCGTCTGTCCCGTGACGACGGCGGTAATCGCAAGCAGCACAGCCACGGGCAGGTAGACGATTTTCATCCCGACGACGGGAATGAGGCTGCCGATACCGGTCAGCGCACCGACCAGTGGGGCGAAGGGAATCCGTACCGAGCTGGGTGCGACCAGATTGTACAGCGAGAACACGAAAATCCCGATGACGCCCGTCACCAGCGCGTTCAGGATGTTCCCGAAGAGAATCGAGGAGAGTTCGTCGTCGACTGCCGCGGCGTACTCTCGGAGGACGCCCGAGCCGTCGAAGGTGTCGAGGAACCAGCCGACGAGCCGCGGCCCGTCGGTGAGCAGGTAGTACGTGCCGGCGAACATGATGAACACGCGAAGCAGCAGCGACGTGAGCAGACTCAACGAGTCGATAATCGTGTCGGAGACGCGTCCCAGCCACGACTGGACCGTGGCGTTTTGCAGCAGGGCCAAGAGTTCGGCTGGCCCCATTGTCAGAAGCTCTCCGACGCCGAGGTCGGCTAGCGGTCCCGGCAGCGACCCACCCTGGAGCCCCTGAAACTGAGAGAGGTACGCCGCACCCAGACCACCCTCGCCGAAAAACGCCTGTAACTCGGGAACAATGAGGATGAGCGTGTAGCCGACCAGCACCACGAACGGCAGGAGAAAGAAGAAGATCGTCGCGGCCGCATGGACCTGCTTCTGGTAGGGCATCGCCCGCTTCAGGTACGACTCGGACAGCGGCAGCTTCCCCAAGCGGCGATAGATCGGCCGGCTAGCGTAGTACAGAAAGATAGTGAACACGAGCGTCGGAATGAATTCGGACAGGACGAGCCCGACCACGACCAGGAGTGCCACACCCGCGAGGGCAAGGAGGACGCGCCGTCCGAGGTCGGTACTATATTCCATATGTTTTCAACACAACATGTGGATAAAAAATAAAACCACCGGTGGCCCGACGATTTCCCACAGGACGGGCGGTAAGAGGTATCTCCGCCCTCTCGGTTTCGGTTACAGCCCTTCGAACTGTGCAATCCGCGCCCGCCAGTCTTCGGGAATCGGACGCGAGGACTCCGCGTCGCGGTCGTACGTGACCACGGTCGTCTCTCCGGTCGCAGCCACGCCGTCGTCGGTTCGGACCTCGTACTCGAACGGGAAGCTCTTCTCGCCCAGACGGGGCACCCGGACGCCGACGGTGACGGTGTCGGTGATATGGACCGGCTGGACGAAGTCGACTTCGAGGTTCGCGATGACGATTCCGGTTCCCGACTCGCCGCCCGAGAGCAGCGCCTCGCCGCAGTCGACTACGTCGTCCAGGTAATCGATGCGAGCCTCCTCGAAGTAGGTCGCGTACGTCGCGTTGTTGACGTGGCCATACGTGTCGATGTCCGTGTACCGGACCTCGACTTCGGTCGTGTACTCGAAGCTCATGCCAGCAACTCCGCGTGTTTCTGTTTGAGCTTCTCGATCTTCGGCGGGATGGTCAGCTGGCAGTAGCTCTGGTTCGGGTTCTTCTCGAAGTAGTCCTGGTGGTACTCCTCGGCGGGGTAGAACGTTTCCAGGGGTTCGACTTCGGTGACGATGTCGCTGTCGTAGCCGGGCTGGATCTCCTCGATGAGCGCCTCGACCGTCTCGCGCTGGCTCTCGTCGTGGTAGAACACGGCCGAGCGGTACTGGGTCCCCACGTCGTTGCCCTGGCGGTCCTTCGTCGTCGGGTTGTGCGTCGTGAAGAAGACGGCGAGGAGGTCATCGTAGCTCACCACGCTAGGCTCGTAGGTGAGCTGCACACACTCTGCGTGGCCCGTCTCCTCGCGGCAGACCGCCTCGTAGCTGGGGTCGGCGACGTGGCCGCCGGCGTAGCCCGAGACTACCTCGGTCACGCCCTCGACCTGCTTGAACACCGATTCCGTACACCAGAAACAGCCGCCCGCGAGCGTCGCTTGATCAGTCATCACCGGACGTACGTGCCCAGCGTACAAAACTCACTGGCCGCGTTCGTCCCAGACAGGCGGCGGCTACCGGTCGACCTCGCCCATAATGGTGTCGAGACTCCCCAGTGTGGCCACGAGGTCGGGGACGTACTCGCCGCGAGCCATCTCGGACAGCGCCTGAACGTGGGAAAAGGAAGGGCCGCGGATCTTGAACCGCGCGGGGGAGTCTGTCCCATCCGAACGGATGTAGATGCCGAGTTCGCCCTTGGCGGCCTCGATGGCCCGGTAGATTTCGGTGTCGGGGTCGGGCCGGAGCGTGCGGGGGACGTTGGCCTGAATCTCGCGGTCGTCCTCTGGCCAGTCCTCCAGCAGGTCGACGCACTGGCTGATGATCTTCGCGGACTCCTCCACCTCGCGCAGGCGCACGAGCAGGCGCGCGAAGTTGTCGCCGCCCTGTTCGGTGACGACCGACCAGTCGAGTTCGTCGTAGTAGCCGTAGGGGTCGTCGCGCCGGAGGTCGTAGTCGACGCCCGAGGCTCGTGCGACTGGCCCGGTACAGCCATAGTCCTTCGCGGTCTCCGTCGAGAGATGGCCCGTGTCGACCGTCCGCAACTGGAGGATCTCGTTGCTGGTGAGCATGTCGTGGTACTCGGTCAGTTTGTGGGGGAGGTCGTCGAGGAACGAGCGTATCTTCTCGAAGAACGCCTCGCGGGGGTCGGGCAGGTCCCAGGCAACCCCGCCCAGCCGGAGATAGTTGAACATCAGCCGCTGGCCAGTGAGGTCTTCGAGGATGTCCTGGACGAGTTCGCGGTCTCGAATCCCCCACTGGAAGGTGGCGGTGAACTCGCCGACCACGTCGAGCGCGTAGGTGGCGACCGCGAGCATGTGCGAGAGGATGCGCGAGAGTTCGCCGCCCATCGTCCGGATGACCTGGGCGTACGCCGGCACCTCGATGTCGGCGAGGTCCTCGGCCGCGCGGGCGTAGGCCCACTCGTTCAACAGGCCGCCCCCGCCCCAGTCCCAACGGTCCGGGTACGGCATGATCTGGTGACGGTAGGTTCCCTGCTGGCACATCTGCTCCTCGCAGCGGTGGATGTAGCCGATGTCGGGGTCGACGGCCGCCACCTGCTCGCCGTCGAGTTGGACGTTCAGGTGGAGGACGCCGTGGGTTGAGGGGTGGTGTGGCCCCATGTTGAGGTGCATCGTTTCCGGGCCTTCGCGGTGGTCTTCGAGCAGCCGCTCGTGCTCGCGGAAGGAGACGATCTGTGGCTGGTCCTGATTGTAGTCCCGGCTCAGGGGGTGGCCCTGCCAGGTCTCTGGCAGGAGGATACGCCGGAGGTCGGGATGGTTCTCGTATTCGATGCCGACCAGATCGTAGGCCTCCCGCTCGTGCCACGCCGCGGTCGGGTACACCGGCGCGGCCGACTCGCTGCTCGGTGCGTCCTTGGGCGTTGGAACCACGACCGAGAGCTCCCGCATCGGGTCGGCGTAGCACCGCAGATGATAGATGGTCTCGAACCGGTCGGCGTACTCCTGTGCTGTGACGCAGGCACAGTGGTCCAGCCCCGCTTCGCTCCGGAGCGTTGAGAGGACGGTCTGGACCTCGTTGGCGCGGATGACAACAGCCGGAGCGTTCTCGTGGCGTTCGGTAGAAAGGACGTGGTCGGCAATCGGCTCGATCAGCGGATGGGCGTCGTCGGCGCGGTGGACTGTTTGGGCCATCTCCGTGGCCGCGTATTCGCCGGGCCGGTTCCTCGACTTATCCCCTCACTCCCGAGGTTATTTTAAATACCAGTGGGAAACTATCGGGTATGAAATACGTCACGCTCTCGCTGTGGATGGCCCCCGAAGTCCGCCATCCGATGCACCAGTTCGTCGTCGAGCATGACGGCTACGAGGCGAGCTATCTCCTCCGTGGCAACGAGGTCGGCACGGACCTCCAGACGTTGCTGTTTCACGTCGACGGCTTCCCGCCCGACCCGTACCGGGCGGCGCTGGAGCAGGCCGACACCGTCCGGGAGTACGCCATCTCGACGTGCCCCGACGAGACGTTCTACCTCTACGTGCAGGACTCGCCCTCGGCGACTGGACACGATCTCGTCGACGCGATCACGCGGGCCGGCCTGGTCATCGTCTCGCCGGTGGCCTACCGCGCCGACGGGACGGTCGGTCTCACGCTGGTCGGTCCGGGCGGAACGGTCCAGCAGGCAGTCGAAACGGTTCCCGACGGCGTCTCCGTCGACGTGCGGGAGGTCGGTGAGTACGACAGCCGGCGACTCGACACCGGAGCGGCGCTCACTGACCGGCAGTTCGAGGCCGTCGCCGCCGCCGTCGACTGCGGCTACTACGGCGACCCCCGCGAGGGCGGCGTTGACGATGTCGCCGACGAACTCGGCTGTGCGCCCGGCACTGCCGCCCAGCACCTCCGGAAGGCCGAGGCTCGCGTGATGGCCGATCTGCTCGAACAGCACAACACACCGGTGTAGCCGGCGCGGTGTCGTCGGGACCGCGGGTGCCACGCTCCCGAAAAACTATAAACTCTGGAAGAGTGTCATCTAGCGTTGCTTGTGAACGCACCGCAGGGAACAGTCGTCCCCCGCTCCCAAGACTCACAGTGACCATGGACACAGTAACCATCGACGACGTACCGACCGAACGGAACCCGATGCAAGTACACGACATCCGCAAGCCCGTCTCCCGCGAACTCGGGACCGAGCACTTCGCGGCGAACTACTTCGAACTCGCTCCTGGAGACTCCTTCTCTGGGGGCCTCCACCGCCACCACGATCAGGAGGAGGTGTTCTACATCGAGCAGGGCGTGGCCACCTTCGAGGTCGGCCTCGACCGCGAGGAAGTTGCCGTTTCGAGCGGCGAACTGATCCGCTTCGAACCCGGCGAGTTCCAGCAAGGCTACAACGCCGGCGACGAGCGTGTCATCGGCTGGGCCTTCGGCGCGCCCGGCGCGAGCCACGACTGGGACGACCTGGAATCCAGAGCCCACTGTCCGGAGTGCGACGACGAGCGGACCCACAGCGTGGCCCTTGCCGGCGACCGCTTCGAACTCACCTGTACCGACTGCGGAAACGTGCAGGGCTAGCAATTACCTCGGTCGTTTTTGACAAAGTAACAGCAAGTGAGCACGGCCAGAAAGCCCCCTCGCGGACGACTCGTCTGACTCCGTGCGCTCCTCGCGTCGCTGCGGTGCTACTGTCGTCAGACTCGTCCTCCCCTCGGCCCCTTTCAGTCCCGCCCTGCACTGTTTGTCCAACCGGGTACGGGTGGACTGAAAGGGGCCGCTCGCTCGACGTTCGAGATCGTCCGAAAATCTTCGATTTTCGGGATGACGAGAGAGCTCTGCTCTCTCGGACCACGACGCAAGCACTGCACGAGCGACGTTGAGGAGCGAGGAAGCGCGCACCGAGTCGCAGGAGTCGAGCGAGCGGGGGCTTTCTGGTTGTTCGAGGATGTCGGAGATGTATCACCGATCCTCACTGTTGCTAGCCCGCAATTCATATCGCATCGCGCCACGAAACCGAGGTATGTCACTGGCCGACCTGGAGTGGCGCGTTATCGGTGAGGAAACGCGGCCCGGGCCGATGACGATGGGCCTGGAAGCGGCGGCCGCCGAGACAGTCGCCGCGGGCGGCCCGGCGACGGTGCGAGTGTACACCTGGCCCGACACGCTGTCGCTGGGCTACGGACAGGCCCCCGACACCATCGACTGGGCGTTTTGCGAGCGCGAGGACATCGGCGTGACGCGTCGGCCCACGGGCGGCGGCGCGATCTACCACGACAGCGTGGCCGACATCTCCTATGGCATCATCGCCCCTGCCGAGGCCGTGCCGGGAGATCTGATGGAGTGTTACGAGCAGTTCTGCGAGCCCGTCTTGGACGCGTTCGAGCGGATGGGCGTCGAGGCGTCGTTTGCTGACGACGAGCGCGAGGCGGTCCACCAGCCGGCGTGTTACCTGCGGCAACTCCATCCGGCCCACGACATCGTCGGGCCGGACGGCCGCAAACTCAGCGGGAACGCCCAGTACCGCCAGAAGAACGCTGTCATCCAGCACGGCTCCCTGTCGGTCTCGCTGCGGTCCGAGCGCCACTGCGGCTGTTTCACCGCCGACCCCGACCCGGAGCGGTTCGCCGAGCGCGTCGGGGCGATAGAGGAGTACGCCGATATCGACCGCGCTGAGGCCGTGGAGACGCTCCGCTCGACGCTGGCCGAGTGGGTCGACGCGACGGAAGGAGCGTGGTCGGACGACGAACTATCCCGCGCACGCGAGCACGCGAAAGAGAAATTCGCCGCCGACGAGTGGGTCCGACGGTCGCCCTGACGTGGGTCCGGTCGCCTCTACATGGTCACAGCAGCGACCGACTCAGGCAGTGCCCTACTGTGACGAGACATCTATCGGCGGTCTCTCCGGCGTGTCGATGCCTTCCCGGTCGAAGGCGGTGAGTGCTCGCTCGGTCACGTCGGAGGTGAAGGCGAACTCGT
Source organism: Haloarcula terrestris (assembly GCF_031624315.1). Lineage (NCBI taxonomy): Archaea > Methanobacteriati > Methanobacteriota > Halobacteria > Halobacteriales > Haloarculaceae > Haloarcula > Haloarcula terrestris. Next base: position 54,613 of record NZ_JAMQOM010000002.1, read on the forward strand.
CGCGCAGGTCGGCGACGTAGGCCTTCGCGCCGACCGTCCGGTAGTACGTGCCGTCCTCGACGCGGACGACGGCGGGGTGGTCGTCGCCGAGCAGCGTGGCCGGGTCGACGCCGTCATCGGGCCGCTGTTTCGCATTCGACCCGGACTCTGTCATGGACTCGCGCCTCGGGCCATGCGGTATTTCTTGGGTGGCACTGACATATTAGCTGTGCCCGAAACGGTTGGGTGGCCGGAACCTGTATCTGAAATGACGCCACTGTTTTGTGGTGGCTCGACCCAGATGAAGTATGGGCTCATCCCCCGCTGATGACGACCCCTCCGGCGGTTCGGCGACGGACAGCAGCGTCGCACAACTCTCCGACGAAGAACTGTACGCGATTGTTCGCCTCGCAGCCGAGGACGCAGTCCTCGGTGCGTTCGGGACGCTCATGCTGGTCGGCATCGGCGTCGTGTTGGTCGCTTCGAGCGCGCCGATGCTGTTTTCACTGTCACCGCTCCCGATGGTGTTCGGCGCCCTCCTTGCCGGGTTCGGCGCGTATCTCGTCCTGTCGAGTCTTCGCATCATCCCACCTGCTCGCGAGTGGCTCTAACTCCGGAATCTCTTTTATCGGGCATCACTGACCGGTGGGCATGGTACGAGTCGGGGCACACACCTCTATCGCCGGCGGCGTCTACAACGCCGTCGAGGAACAGGTCGAGTACAGCGGCAACTGCGGACAGATATTCTCCCATTCGCCACAGGTCTGGCAGGACCCGAACATCGACGACGACGAGGCCGAGCAGTTCCGTAATCTCGCGGCCGAACACGGCGTCGGTCCGTGGGTCATCCACTCGTCGTACCTGGTCAACCTCTGTACGCCCAAAGATGACCTCCGCGAGAAGTCCCTCGATTCGATGCAAAAAGAGGTCGACGCCGCAGCGAAGCTGGGGATCGAGTACGTTAACGTCCACCTCGGAGCCCACACCGGCGCGGGCGTCGACGGCGGGCTGGACAACGCCGCGAGCGTGTTGGACGACCTTGACATCCCCGATAGCGTCACCGTGCTGGTCGAGTCCGACGCGGGCAGCGGGACGAAACTCGGCGGCCAGTTCGAGCACCTGGCGACGGTCCGGGAGCGGACCGACCAGGACATCGAGTTCTGTCTCGACACGGCCCACATGTTCGCCGCGGGCTATGACCTCTCGACGCCCGCGGCCGTCGACGAGACGCTCGAAGAATTCGACACCGTCGTCGGTGTTGAGGACCTCGCCTGCGTTCACCTCAACGACTCGAAACACGAATGCGGGACGAACAAGGACGAACACGCCCACATCGGCGAGGGCCACATCGGCGAGGAGGGCATGCGCGCGTTCGTCAACCACGACGCCATCCGCGACGTGCCGCTGGTGCTTGAGACGCCGACCGAGGACGGCAAGAGCTTCGCCTGGAACATCGAGCGCGTCAAGGAACTCCGCGGCGACTGATTTCGACCGCGGTACTTTTGGGGTCGACCCGACTCTGCGGAACTGTGCGCAGGTTCTCCGCCGACTACCTCGAAACCACTCGCCGAGGGATGTGGGCCGACTCCCGCGCGGCGCTCTCGGATCTCCGACTGGACGAGTGCGAGCGCGTCCTCGACGTTGGCTGTGGCACCGGCGAACTGACCCGCGTTCTCCGGGAGGAGACCGACGGCACCGTCGTCGGCCTCGACGCGGACACGGACCTGCTGGCCGCTGCGGGCGACCCGACCGTCTGCGGGGACGCCACACGGCTCCCCTTTGCTGAGGATAGCTTCGACCTGGTGGTCTGCCAGGCGTTGCTCATCAACCTTCCCGAGTCCGAGGTCGCGGTCCGGGAGTTCGCCCGCGTCGCCACCGACCGGGTGGCCGCCATCGAGCCGAACAACGCCGCCGTCACCGTTGAATCGACCGTCGACGACGAACCGGTACTGGCCCGCCGCGCTCGCCGGCTCTTTCTCGACGGCGTTCGGACCGATGTGACCCTCGGCAGCGACGCCGCCGACGTGTTCCGTGATGCGGGGCTGTCCGTCGTCTCGACGACGCAGTACGACCAGGAGCAACGCATCGAACCGCCCTACGACGACGCGGCGATGCAGGCGGCCCGACGGAAAGCCACCGGGACTGGACTAGCTCACGACCGCGACACGATTCTCAACGGCGAGGCGACGCCAGACGAGTACGACGCGCTCCGGGAGCGCTGGCGGTCGATGGGCCGTGACGTGATCGAGCAGATGCAAGACGAGACCTACGAGCGCCGCGAGACGGTGCCGTTCTTCGTCACTGTCGGGTCGGTTCCGTGACGCGCTCGTGCTCGCCTTCGGGGAGCAGGTAGCCCGCGAGTCTGTACATCGTGATGTCCAGCAGGCTGGCGAGGAGTCCGACGATGCCGCCGACGACGGCAGCCAGACCGGCCCCGATGAGCAAGACAAGCAGCACCGCCTGCAGTCGGACCCCGCCGCCCTGGAGCGTCGGCACGAGCGCCACCGTGACCAGTCCCAGCAGGAACGCGACGCCCGCGACGCTCCCGGCAGCGACACCGTGGCTCACGAGTGTGCGGACTCCGGCGGAGTCGAGCGATGTCCGACCGTGAACCCATCGGACAGCGAGAACGAACAGCGCCCAGAGGTAGCAGAAGACGGCGACGCCGACGAGGGTGTTCAGCCCGGCGAGCAGGTCGGCGAGGCCGCCGCTCGCGTGGGCGGCGAGCACGCCAAGCAGGACGAACAGGGCGGTGTCGAACGTCGCGAGCGTCCACGCCACGAGCGAGACCGGTCCCGCGTCGGTCCGTTCCGCGCCGCGCGCCGGTTCGGTCTCGGGCTCGGTCGCTTTCTCGTCTACATCCCTCTGCCCATGCTGGTCTTCAGCCATGTGCCAGGACCTCCGCGAGGACGACGATACCGAGGAGGACGGCCGCCGTCGCTCCGTACGCTCGCGAGAGCGTTCGCTGCAGGGCCGGGGACAGGTCTCCAGATGTGGCCTCGCGGCCGCTGGCCTGCACGAGAAGAAGGGTGCGGACGCCTGACCCGACGACAAGGGCGACCACGACGATGAGTTTCACCAGCAGGGTTCGGCCCCACTCGGTTCCGGGACCCGGTGGCCCGAGCGCGCCGAGGTTGCCGACGCCGGTGAACACGAGCACGCCGACGCCGCCCCAGAACAGCCACTCGAACTGTTTCGCGGGCGCGAGCGAGGCAATAGCACCGCTCCGATAGCTGTACCAGAGGACGGTCGTGCCGCCGACGAGGACTGCCATCGAAAGCACGTGGAGGGTCCGAATCGGGAGGGCTGCCATGGGTGGCGGTTCGCCGGCCGGCCGCAAAGAATACCGGGGTCAGTCCGACCGGTCGATTGTCACCACGTCCTCGCCCGTCGCCACGTTGTACCGCGTCGACGGGTCGACGGTCAGGCTGACGACGCTGTTGTCGAGGGTGTCCGGCCGCTCGAATCTGGCGACCGTTGATCGGGCCGTGAAGTCGTCGGTGTAGACACAGGGCTGTGTGTAACAGCCGAACGCGTGGATACCCGTGGCGGTCTCCTCGATCCGTTTCAGGTGTGGGATGATCGAACCGGACCCCCAGCCGGTCTGAACGATGAGGACGGCGTGGCGCTCGAAGTCAGTGTCTGCGACGAGGTCGTATGCATCCCCGCTGTCGTCCTCGAACCGTTCGATGTCGTCGTCGCTCGTCAGCAGCGTCGCGTAGAGCTGGTCGTCGGTGTTGTCTTCGGCGAACTCCAGCCCCTCGTCGGCGAGCAGCGTCCCCCGCGTCGACACCTGTTCGAAGGACAGCGACGGCTCGGATGGCATGTTCGCACAGAGATACAGGGGGTCGCGGTCGCCCTCGCCGGAGTCGTCGACGGTGCACTCGCTGTCCTCGATTTCGTACGGCGGCGTATCGACCCGGTCCAGGTCGTCGGGCAGCCCGTCCGGCGTGTCTGTCGGCGGTTCGTCGTCGGTTGCTGTCTCCGTCTCTCCGTCGTCCGTCTCGGTGTCGGGATCAGTTCCGGGCGATGGATGCGTGCGTGTTTCTGCACTGCCGTCGCCGCTGCCGGTCCCGCCCGGTGCGAGACACCCGCCCAGTGCTCCCATCACCGTGCCGCCGAGTAGTCCCAGGGTGGCCCGTCGCGTTCGTTTCATACGACTCGATTCCCGTGGTGTGGGTGTATCCCTTCTGTTCGCTCAAAACCGCGTTGTAGTTGTTGCGGGCGTCGCGGCGACGGTTCTCGGTCAGCGTGCGGTCCGCCGGTAGACCCTTGCGGGACGAGCGGCTACGAACGACCAGCGTCGGTCCCAGTCCACCTATGATCCCACCGCTCGTTCGCCGCTGTCCGGAGTGCCGACACCTGACCTGGAGCCGTCGGTTCGCTGCCGTTGACGACGGCGAACACGGCTCGCGGCGCGTCGAATGTCCCGCCTGCGAACACCAGTTTTCGACGGTCGACGCGCCCTGGTTGCAGTAAGTCGGCCTACCAGCGCTGGCGCGTGGCCGCCTACACTACGTCGCCCCGGACCGTCGCCCCCTCTTGGTGTGCCCGGTACTCCTTGACCGCGTCGGCGGCCTCGCCGGCTTCCGTCTCGTCCATTCCAAGCATCGACAGCGACTGGGTCAGCGTCGGGAAGACGAACTCGTTGTCACGGAGTTTCTGGAATGCGTCGGGAGAGCGTTCGCCGTCGATCCACAGGCAGGCCCCCCGCGGGTCCAGAATCTGCTCGTAGTCGTTTCGCATCTTCGCCCCTTTGAGCCGCTGGGTGACGTTGTCCTCGAAGGAGGCGTTACACACCTCTAGGTGGACCGGCTCGTCGTCGTTCAGGAGGTGGGCGGCCAGGCACTTCTCGGGCGCGGCGTGGCCGCTGGCGTTTGCCCGGATGTACTCGGGGTGTTCGTCGGCCCAGGCCGCACGGACCGTCTTGCCGACGCCGTCGACGCCGTGGCTGCGCTTGAACTCCTCGGCGCGCTCCGGGGCGTCCTTGAACAGGATGTCCTTGGTGACGTACACGTCCAGCCGTTCGACCGGGTCCAGCCCGAGCGCCACGTCGCCGTACACCCACACCTCCCGGACCGGGACCGGCATCGTCTCGTCCTCGACCGTCGCGACGATTTCCTCGACCCGCTCGACTGCCTCCGGACGGTCCATACTCATTGCCTGCTCTACCGGTCGGACGGCCTAAACGCTGACTCTCCGTGCCCGTCACGCCGAGGTTTGCACACGCCAATTACGGTGTTCAACTCCTGACGTGGTCGGCCGCGATTTTGCTCCCTTTGACACAGGCGACGGTACCCAGACCCGGCCACGTGGTGTCGCCGGCGAGGTAGAACCCCTCGACGCCGATGTCCTGTGGCACCGCCCCCTGGTTCGCGTTCGCTCGCGTCTGCTTGTACCCCCCGACCGCCCCGCGGGGCCTGTTCGTGAACTGTTCGTAGGTGACCGGCGTCGCCATCTCCGAAACGACCGGATCAGTCCCGAGTTCGGGATAGACGGTCCGGCCGCCCGCAAGCAGTTGCTCACGGGCGGCTTCCTTCTGTTCCTCGTAGACTGGCTTGTTCAGGTCTTGCCACGGCTCGACCGCACAGTGGGTGGACAGCATGACCGCCCGGTGGCCGTCCGGGGCGCTCAGGTCGTCCCCCGGCGCGGAGACGGAGACGAACATGTTGTTCCCGTTGCCGAGGGGCTCGTCGTAGTCCTGCAGGATCTGGTGGTGCGTCCGCTCACGGCCCTCGACCGCAGCCGCCGGGACGCCGAGAAATAGCACGAGTGCGCTGCCCTCGTTGGCCCGCAGCATCGAACAGTAGTCGTCGAGCCTGTCGCCGACGACCGTCGACGCGAGGTTTCTGGTAACGGGAACTGGGACGGTGCTGACGACCTGCTCGGCGTGGACCGGCCCCGCCGCCGAATCCACGCGAAAGTCGCCGCTGGAGCCGGTCACCGAAGTGACGGTGCGGCCCGTCTCGACCCGGCCGCCGATGGCCGCGTACTGGTCGACGAACGAGTTCCAGAAGCCGTACATCCCGCCGGTCGCTCGCCCCAGTCCCGTCCGGCGGATCGTCATCCCGAGGACGGCGTTCAACAGCGGCGCGTCGTCGAGCGTGGCGTGGACCGTATCCTCGACGAGCATCGAGACCACCGCCCGAAGCGGTCGGTCGTCGTACACGTCGTGGGCGCGCATCGCGTCGGCCATCGTCCACCGGAGATATCTGACCAGCGGGAGGTCCCGAAGGCCGACCGCGCGGGCGTTCCGAACGAGGTCGCCGACGCCCTGAATCGGCATCTTGATGTCCGTTCTGGTGAGCCGCCAGAGCCGCGCCGAGAGGTCGTCGATGAACTCGTAGAACGCGATGTGTCGCTGGTCGTCGCCGAGCTTCGCCCGCCGCTCGGTATCCCAGTCGGCCTGGTCATGGTAGAGCGTCACTGTCCGGTCCGGGAGCCAAACATCGTAGGCGTCCTGTATCGCTATCGCTGGCGGCTCGAAGCCGACGGCCGACAGCAGTTGGCCGCCGACACCCTCGGGCACGAAGTCGACGAGTGTCGTCGCGCCGACATCGAACCGGAACCCCGCCCGCTCGTAGTAGCCCGCACAGCCGCCGACGCTGTGGTGCTGTTCGAGGACGACCGTCGAGTAACCGTCCGCCTGCAACCGCGCGGCCGTGCTCATGCCGGCGACGCCGCCGCCGATGACGGCTACGTCTGCGGACTCAGTTCCCATGGCTTCCCGTCCACGAGACTGTCCCGTCCTCGATCACCGCAGTGAGGCATAGAACTCGCTCGCCTTCGTTTCGGCGACACAAACTCATTGGCCTATCTACACGTTTCCCGGTGTAAATACTATCCACTGGGAGCCAAACACTAATCTGTCAGTGCAGTGTCTCCGCCGATATGTCAGCTCTCCAGACGCAGTTCCGGGACCTGGCCGAGTGGGCCGACGGGTCCTCCCCGCTGTATGCCCACCTTTGCCGACATGCCGCGACGAACCAGCAAATACTGGCCCTCGCGGCGACCGTTCCCGAGGGTCGCCAGGCCCCGCACCTCCTGCTGGCCGCGGTCCAGTACCTGCTTGAGCGTCGCCCGGACCACCGGCTGGCCGAGTACTACCCGAGCGTCACCCCGGAGCCCCGGGACCCCGACGAGGCGTGTTTCCCGGCCTTCCGCGCGTTCTGTCTCGACCACGCCGACGACATCCGCCCACTCCTGGGGACCCGGCGTACGCAGACGAACGCGGTGCGGCGCAGCGCGGTCCTCTATCCGGCTGTCACACAGGTGGCCCGCGCCGCCGACGGGCCGCTCGCGCTGGTGGAACTCGGGCCAAGCGCCGGGCTGAACCTCCTGTTCGACCGCTACCGCTACGACTACGACGGCCGCGCGGTTGGCAACAGCGAGTCGCCGGTCACCATCGAGAGCAGCGTCCGGTGCGGTGACCCGCCGCTGCCAGCGACGCCCCCCGACATCCACTCTCGGGTCGGCATCGACCGCAATCCGCTCGACGTGACCGACGAGGCCGATAGGGACTGGCTCCGTGCACTCGTCTGGCCGGAACACGAGTCGCGACGCGCCATTCTGGACGGTACGCTGTCGGTTGCGCGGGACGACCCACCCGAACTTCTCGCGGGCGACATGCTCGATGACTTGCCGCCAGTCCTCGCTGCGATTCCGTCGGACGTACCGGTCTGTGTCGTCAACACGCTCGTACTGTATCAAGTCCCGTCGGAACTGAGCCAGGCGCTGTCGGCGTTTCTCGAAGACCGAATGGCCGAGCGGCCGCTGCACTGGCTCACCGGCCGGTCGGAGCTGTCGGGCGGCGAATCGGTCGCACTGGACTGGAAGCGCCGGGCTGGTGACGGCGTCGAGACGACCCACCTTGTCGACTACGAGCCACACGGCGCGTGGCTGTCTTGGCAGGGTTCGGACTGTCGACGGCGCTGAGACGCAAATCGCCAGTGCCCTGCCGTCCTGGGGCCGAGACGAAACCCTCTCACCATTGGGGCGACGACTACTCGTCACGATGGAGTGCGACAAATGCGGCGAGAACGCGGTGTTACACGCGGCCTATTCCGGGCTCCACCTCTGTGAGTCCCATCTCTGCCGAGCGGTCACGAAACGGGTCCGTCGTCGCATCCGCGAGGACGGCCTCGTGTCCGACGACGCCACGGTCGAAGACCCCGAGACGTGGGTCATCGGCCTCTCCGGTGGCAAGGATAGCGTCGTCCTCACACAGATCCTCTACGACACGTTCGCCGAGGACCCCCGTATCGAACTGGTCGCCCTTTCTATCCACGAGGGCATCGAGGGCTATCGCGACGCGAGCCTGGAGGCCTGTGAGGAACTGACCGATGACCTGGGCATCGAACACGTCACCGTCTCCTACGCCGAGGAGTTCGGCGTCCAGATGGACGATGTGGTCGAGGACGACCCCGAAGGGATGGCCGCCTGCGCGTACTGCGGCGTGTTCCGCCGGGACCTCCTCTCGAAGTACGCCGACGAACTCGACGCGGACAAACTGCTGACCGGCCATAACCTCGACGACGAGGCCGAGACGGCGCTGATGAACTTCCTCGAGGGCGACATCTCACAGATCGCCAAGCACTTCGAGGCCTCCCTGGGTCCGTTCGACTCGTCCGCCGACGCACCCACGGAGCAAACACGTGAGGCCCAGGACCACCACATCCCCCGTGCGAAGCCGCTTCGGGACATCCCGGAGAAGGAGGTCGCGCTGTACGCCCGCTTTCAGGACCTCCCGGCACACATCACCGAATGTCCCCACGCCGAGGAGGCCTACCGCGGCGAGATACAGGAGCTCATGCTCGGTCTGGAGGAGGACCACCCCGGCACGCGCCATTCGATCATGGCCGGCTACGAGAAGCTCGCGGCGCTGGCTGCCGACACCTACGGCGGCGAGAACGGCGACACCGACTACGGCGAGTGCGACAACTGTGGTTCGCCGACAGCCCGTGACCTCTGTCGGAAGTGCAACCTGCTTGACGCGCTGGAAGCGGTTTGACTGAACTTTCGTTTTCAGGTACTGCTGCGTAAACGCACCGCTCACGACTTCGAAACCGAAAGAAGAACCGCAGACGCCGCTACTTGTCCGTTCGGATAACGTCGAGTCCGTTGTTCTTCTCGCGCTGGTCCTGTCCGCCGTCGGTCTCGCTGTAGCCGGCGTTGCGACCGCTGCTGCTCTGACTCCCGCCGTTCGGGGCGGGGCTGTCGAAGTTTTCGACGTTGTCGGACGCGTCGAAGGACGTGTCGTCACCGACTTCCTGAATCGCCTCGCGGGACTTGTTGGCCTGCTTCTGGGTCGTCGGACCGAGCACCTGGGCGGACTGGACGCCGGTCATGATGGCCATGACCCGCACCTTGCCCTTGTACTCCTCCTGAATCCGCGCACCCCAGATGACGTTGGCGTCGGCCTCGAGCCGCTCGGTGATGTTCTGTGCGATGCCCTCGGCCTCCTTCAGCGTGAGGTCCGGGCCGCCGGTGATGTGGACCAGGCCGCCGCTCGCGCCGCGGTAGTCCACGTCAAGCAGCGGATGGTTCATCGCGTCCTTGACGACCTCCTCGGTCTTGTTCTTGTCCTGGGTCTCACCGACCAGCATCACCGCGACGCCGCCCTGGTTCATGATGGAAGTCATGTCGGCGTAGTCGAGGTTGATGAGGCTCGGCTGGGTGATTGTCTCGGAGATGCCCTTGACGGTCTCGGCGATGATCTGGTCCATCACGGAGAACGCCTTGCCGATGGGCAGGTTCGGGACGTAATCGAGCAGGCGGTTGTTGTCCAGCACGATGATGGAGTCCGCTTCGTTGCGGAGCTTCTCCAGGCCTTCCTCGGCCTTGACCGTCCGCGCTCGCTCGACGTTGAACGGCGTCGACACCATGCCGACGACGATTGCGCCCTGCTCCTTGGCGATCTTCGAGACGACCGGGGCCGCACCGGTCCCGGTGCCGCCACCCATGCCGGCGGTGACGAACACGAGGTCAGCGTCGCCCAGCACTTCCTTGATGGTGCCCTGTGCCATCTCCGTGGCGCGCTCGCCCATCGACGGGTCACCGCCGGCCCCGAGGCCGTTGGTGAGGGACTTGCCGACCAGAATCTTCGTGTCGGCTTCGATCATCTTGAGGTGCTGCTTGTCCGTGTTGATTGCCACGGTGTCAGCGCCCTCGACGCCGATGTTGTACAGGCGGTTGACCGTGTTGTTGCCGGCGCCACCACAGCCGACGATGACGATGCGCGGGTCTCCGAACCCGTCAACGTCCTCGTCGGACATTTTCTTCTGTTCTTGCTCGTCGCGTTCGAGGGCTTCGTTAACGATATCCTGCATCGTTACACCTTAGCCCAGGACCGCTTCTTTTCGGAGGCTTGCTCGGAGCCTTCCTCGGCGAGCATTTCCCGAACCGCCGAGCGAATCGCTTCGCTCCGATTGGGGTACTCGCCCGTCTCGACCATTTGTTCGACCTCTTCGATCTGCTGCTTCGGAATCCGTAGTGTCACACGCTCCATGTTTGGTAGTTTCCCCTTGGGTAAGACGGCCCGGACGGACTGTTTACGGCCCGCCCGAGTGTTTACACAGCGAAACCGCAGTACGAAGGGGGCATCCCCTCGCGTTCGCCGCTGTGTAAGACGGCCGTCTTACGCAGACTAAACCACTGACCCTGATGTATTAAAACTTACGGGCAGTGTCATACATCCGCCCGTTTACGCAGTCAGAGCGTGTCTGCTGCGCGTAAACGACACTTCAGGTTTGATCGAGCACGTCAGCTGCGGGGGTCCGTCTCCCACAACTCGGGCAGAACCCCCAGTCCGATCGGAGTTCGTCACCGCAATCACAGAACACCCGTCGGGACGATTTCTCGCCGCAATTCGGACAGTAAACGTGGTCAGAACCCAAGTTTTCACCGCATTGGGCGCACGTCTTACGTTCCGCCGCGTCGGCTCGGTCCCGCGTTTCCGACTCTGTCTTACGCCCGGTCGTGTTAGGCGTCTGACTGTCTCCGTGTGACTGCCCGCTCTCGGCGCTTCCCGTTCGGTCACCGGCGCGCCGTCGTTCGGTTTCGGCGTTTTCTGCCCGCGCACCCTCGCCGTCTAACGAGATGTTTACGTTGACATCCTGTGGTTGTGTGCGGGGGCGTCGCTCCCGTAGCCGGTCGGCGATGATACTGTCGACACGTTCTTCGATGAGTTCGTCTATCGTGTCGGCGTCGGTAACGGACTTCGCCGACGCTGCGTCCGACGCTGACGATGATGCGTCTCCGAGGTACTCTCGGAGCGCCTGGCGCATGACCTCGCTCTTCGAGGCGTCGAACGCCTCGAGTTGCTCGATGAGGTCGTCGTCAGCGCGGAACGTTATTTTACTCATCGGGCTCGGTGAAGCTATTATACATGATGGTATTTTAATCTTCCCGCGTTGTCTGACGCCCGTCAGCTACCGGCATGACACGAGACCTGTCTTTTCGGTCGGACACCGTTCATGGACCCTTTGACCCACCTATCGGAAGATCGGAAAGCGGGGTCAGACGTGTCTGACACCAGTCGGTATGTCACTCCGCGTCGTGTGACCGGTCGTCGTACCCTCCGCGAATAACAATCCTTAAGTCTGGACGGCAGGGTATTTTCGGGTGTCGACCGCCCTTAGCTCAGACTGGTAGAGCAGTCGACTGTAGATCGACTTGTCCCCCGTTCAAATCGGGGAGGGCGGACTGCTTTTCCGCGAACCGAACGGTGAGCGGAACGCATGTCGAATCGAGGAGGGCGGACTTGGTTTTCAGCCGAACGATGGCCGATAGCGTACGCCACGTTTTCGTGGTGTCGCTCAGCCGGTAAGCGTGATCGGGCGCTCGGCGGTGAGCATAACGTCCTGGGTGATGCTCCCGAGGAGGACATCCGCGATACCCGACCGCTTGCGTCCGCCCATGACGATACTGTCGACATCGCGGTCCGTTGCGGCGTCGAGTATCTTCCGTCCGACCTCGCCGCCGACAGCGACCCGTTCGACGGAAATCCCCGCTGCCTCCAGACGCTCGGCCGCAGTGACAGCGGCGTCGACTTCCTCGAACTCGTGGGGTGGAGATCCCTTGTAATCCTGGTGCGGGAACACGAAGAGGACCGTTGCTTCGACTGACTCGGGAGCGTTGGGAAGGGAGGCCAGGTAGTCAGCCTGGTTCCGTGCTCGTTCCTCGCTCGTATCGACCGGAACGAGTACCTGCCGGACCCCCTCCCCGAGTACGACGCTCTCGCCCGTGATCGTCACTGGTCTGTCGGCCGAGAGCAACACGTCCTGTGCAGTGCTACCGAGCAAAGCTTTCGAGACGCCTGATCGCTTGCGTCCGCCCACGACGATCTCGTCACTGTCCAGCTCAGTCGCGGTACGGACGATCTGTTGGGCAACCCCGCCGTCGTCAACCATTCGAGTCACGGAGACGCCGGCCGCTTCCAGTTGATCGGCCGCCTGGACGGCAGCGTCGATTTCGTCGAACGCTACCTCGTCGGCCTCGCCGAATCTGTCGGGCGGCATCACGTAGAGCACTGTCGCCTCGACGGAGTCGGTAGCGTCCGGGAGCCGTGAAACGTACGCCGCTTGATTGGATGCCCGCGCTTCGTCTCTGTCAACGGGTATGAGTACACTGTACATCACATCTAGAAATGTTAGCCCAAGTGAATTAAAACACGGCGGACATTCTCACTGAATCGGAAAACCGGTTTGCCAGGACGGGCGTCAGAACCGCTCGCTCATCGCCGCCAGTCCGGCGTCCACATCCACGGCCGCACCTTGCTCGCCCAGCGCGTTGCCAAGCGCCGCGAGCAGGTAGCTGACGTTCTGCCGGCGGGCCGAGTGGCCCATGCAGCCGATGCGCCAGATGTCGCCGTCCAGCGCGCCCAGCCCGCTGGCGATTTCGAGGTCGTACTCGTCCAGCAGGTGCTGGATGACCCTCCCGTCGTCGACGCTGTCGGGCACGCGGACGGTGTTCAGGCTCGGGAGCCAGAAGTCGTCGGGGGCGTTCATGGTCAGGCCCATGCCTTCGACGCCAGCTTTCAGCGCGCCAGCGACGCGCAGGTGGCGGTCCCACCGTTCCTCGATGCCTTCCTCTGCGACGAGACGAAGCGCCTCACGCAGCCCGTACACGTTCGTGATCGGCGCGGTGTGGTGGTAGGCGCGTTCATCGCCCCAGTACCCCTCCAGCAGCGAGATGTCCAGGTACCACGAGCGGGCCTCGGACTCGCGGGAGAGGACCTTGTCCATCGCGTCGTCGTTGAGCGTGAGCGGGCTCGCGCCCGGCGGACACGAGAGGCATTTCTGCGGGCCGGAGTAGGCCACGTCGATGTCCCACTCGTCGACCCGGAGTTCGACGCCGCCCAGCGAGGTGACGCTGTCGGCGATGACCAGCGCGTCGTTCGCGTGGGCGATATCTGTGAGCTCGGGTACCGACGGCTGGAGGACGCCGGTGCTGGTCTCGGCATGGACGAACCCGAACACATCCGGGCTGTGCTGGGCGAAGGCCTCCTCGACAGCCGCGGGGTCGAGCGGCTGGCCCCACGGCGCGTCGACGGTGACCACGTCGCCGCCGGCCCGCTCGGCCATGCTCGCCATCCGGTCGCCGAAGTAGCCGTTCGTCGGGACGAGCATCGTATCGCCCGGTTCGACGACGTTGCCGATGGCCGCTTCCATCGCCGCGGAGCCGGTCCCGGAGACCGGAATCGTCCACTTGTTGTCCGTCCGGAACGTGTACCGCAGCAAGTCCTGGACTTCGTTCATGATCTCGATGAACGAGGGATCGAGATGGCCGACCAGCGGCGTGCTCATCGCCTTGAGCACGCGCGGGTGTACGTCGCTCGGACCAGGTCCCATCAGCGTCCGGTCCGGTGGTGTCAACTCCCCGACAGCAGGTGGTTCGTCCATACAACGAGGTACCGATAGACTGGGCATTAAAATCCGTGGTCAGGCCGCTCTGGTCACCGATGCTGGGGCCGCCGGTCTTCGGTGACACAGCAGTGCTCCCGCTTCGAAAATACTGCTCAAGTGTCATTTTCTGTTGTCGGACGCCGACCAACGCCTACCCTAGTCCATAATCACAATCGCACGACAGCGCCGACGTGGTCCCCGTGAACGATCTGCCCTGTTTTTATTGTCGTCGTCCGAAGGTGGCGTGTGGTCGTCGATGGGATTGCTCAATAACGCTGTGTCCCCTGGGGAGGAACCGAGGCGCCGGTACACCTGTCTGGTGTGTCGGGCGTCGTTCGACGTTCAGTACCACTCCTGTCCGGACTGCGGTGCGTACGACATCCGCCGGACGAAGTGGCTCACGTAGCCCCCGGCGTCCACGTTGGCACGTCCACCGGACTGCCTGCTATCGGGCTACATCGCCTTTTTTGCTCAGTCTGTTGTCGCATACCACAGCCACCAAGTGATCGCCGCCGGTACGGCCGTACGTGAACCGACGACAGCTAGGGACGACGGGGTATGACGTGACAGATGTCGGACTGGGAACCTGGAACATCGGCGGTGACTGGGGCGATGTCTCCGAGGAGGCGGGTCGCGAGGCAGTCCGGACCGCGCTCGATGCGGGTGTCGACTTCATCGACACCGCCGACGTGTACGGCGACGGTTTCAGCGAGCAGCGCATCGCCGAAGTGCTCGACGAGCGCGAGGTCCGCGACGAGGTGACTGTCGCGACGAAGGCCGGCCGCCGGCTCGACCCCCACACCGCCGAGCGCTACAACTACGACAACCTCTCCGAGCACGTCGACCGCTCACGGGAGTACCTCGGGGTCGACACGCTCGAACTCCTGCAACTGCACTGCCCGCCGACCGACGCCTACTACCAGCCCGAGACGTTCGACGCCCTTGCGCGGCTGAAAGACGAGGGGAAGGTCGATCACTGTGGTGTCAGCGTTGAGCGCGTCGAACAGGCGCTGAAAGCCATCGAGTATCCGGAAGTCGAGACCGTCCAGATAATCTTCAACATGTTCCGCCAGCGGCCCGCAGAGCGCTTCTTCGAGGAGGCCAAGCGCCGCGATATCGGCGTCATCGTCCGGGTCCCGCTGGCCTCCGGACTCCTGACCGGCAAGCTCTCCCGAGACATGGAGTTCCCCGAGAACGACCACCGGAACTTCAACATCGAGGGCGAGGCCTTCGACCGCGGCGAGACCTTCGCCGGCCTCCCGGTCGATGCGGGCTTCGACGCTGTCGACGACCTCCACGCGCACGTCCCCGAGCGGATGACGATGGCCCAGATGGCCCTGCGCTGGATCCTGGACCACGACGCGGTGTCGACTGTCATTCCCGGCTCGACCAATCCCGACCACGTCCAGGCGAACGCGGCGGTCAGCGAGATGGACCCGCTCTCGAACCAGGTCCACGGCGCGGTGCGTGACATCTACGAGGAGTACGTCTTCGACGACGTTCACCACCGCTGGTAGTCGTCCGTTCCTCGAATATATACGACTACGTATACTTTTCAACAGCGGTCGGGGGACGACTGAACTGGTGACATCTGTCTCAGTATCTCGATGGAGGACCCGTTGTTGTGTCCGTATTTAGGTACTGAATCTGATTATTCTGGCTATGGAAAACATATGAATACAGACATTTCTCGGGCCTCGTCGTATCAGAGCATAAGAATGAGTCAGACAGCCGGCGGACGCTGGGACACACCGGAACAGCCTCTCGGTCGTCGGCAGATGCATGGGCCTTTGCCTGCCATCGCAGGCGGGCGTTCTATTCCCGTGGCTCGCGACGTACGGATTGTGAGTTTCGTTCAGCTATCGGTTCCCGTCCCCATCACCGGGGCACATCCTCGACCCCGATGAGTCGTCTCGCAGCCGGCCGCGAGATCGTCCGAACGGTCCGCGAGGAGAACGTCCCGTTCATGGCGGCCAGTATCGCCTACTACGCGATTGCGTCTATCGTGCCGTTGTTCGCGCTCTCGCTCGCCGTGCTCTCCGCGTTCGGGGGGACCGCCACGCTGATTGAACTACTCCGGACGGTCCTCGCCGAGAACGGCCAGGCGATCCTGACGGAACTGCTCGAGAACACGCGGGGCCACGGGGCGACGGGGACTCTGAGTCTGTTGTTCGTGGTCTGGAGCGGGAGCAAGGTGTTCCGCGGTCTCTCCATCGCCTTTACCGAGGTGTACGGTGAGGTCACTGACATCTCGCTGCCGGCCCAGTTCGCCCGTAGCGTCGTCGTGATGGGCGTGCTATTCGGCGCGGTCGTTTTGCTGTCGGCCACCAGCATCGCGCTCACGTACGTCCAGTTCCGAGTCCCGTACCCGATGCTGGTCGGGAACCTCGCTGCGCTGGCTGTGCTCGTCGTCGCGTTCGTCCCGATATACTACGTCCTGCCGCCGGTCGATATCACACTCGCACACGTCGTCCCGGGCACGCTGCTCGCCGCAGCGGGCTGGATCACGATTCAGGTCGGGGTCTTCTACTACGCGGGTGCTGCCGGTCGGTACGCGGCCTACGGCTACCTCGGAGCGCTGCTCCTGTTCGTCACGGCGCTGTATCTGGCCGCAATTGTGTTGCTGCTCGGTGTGGTCGTCAACGCGACGTTGGACTGGTAGCGCCAGCGCGTCGCCCCACCACAGTCGAGTCTTGCGTTGGCAGGCAGTAGCTTCCTGCTGGTTCCACTGCTCCATCCGCCTGTTAGATGAGTGATTCACCGTCACTGCGGCCCCGGATCGCCGGGCGTCTGCAGTCCAGCGCGGAACAGGCGATCAAACGACCGGTCAAAGAAGCTGTCCGGGAGGCGCTCGCGGAAACGAGCCGGAACAGAGACGCGGACGACAACCCCGCGACGGACGCGGCTGCAGCTGCGTCGAGACGCATCGAAGTAGATCCGTCGGAGATCGCAGACGATGGCGAGTCGGCGTCGTCCGCTGCGGATAGCACACAGCCAGGGTCGCGCTCGCGGATCCGGCGTCGGCTCCGCTCCCGCCGAACGCTGGCGCTCGGTGTGGTCGCACTCGGTGTCTACCTCCGTCGCCGCCGGGCCTCGACAGGGGACGACTAACGCCCACAGCGACGCCACGGCCCTCGCTGTCAGTCGAAGCTGTCGAAATCGACGAACAGCACGTCCTCGACAAGGGCATCGGTCGCCCGTCTGAGCCGCTCGGAGGCCGCCTGGTGTGTGATACCCAGTTCCTCGGCGAGTTCCGCCAGGCTCACCTCGCGGGGCACCTTGAAGTACCCCCGGTCGGACGCCTCGGCGAGGATCTCGTACTGGCCGGACGTGAGGCCGTAACGGCCCGCCGGATCTTCGTCGAGCTCCCGTATCGATGACACATCGAACGCGAGGTTGTGTTCTTCACAGAAGTCGTGCGTTCGGGAGAACAGCGACCGGCGCGGATACAGCACACGCAGTTTCCAGGTGGTCCCCTGGCCCACCGCATCGAGAATCGTCGCCTCCGAGTTGGTGAGCATCTGGACGATGAGATCGACGTGGTCGACCCACTCCATCCGGAACAGCCACTCGTCCTCAAAGTCGCCAAGCAGTTCGACGTTGTCGACGGTCGGATCCGCTTCGAGCGTCTGCTCGATGTCCTCACGCTGACTCCCGCGGACCCACAGCATCGGCATAAGCGCGTCGTTACCGCTCGTGACGATCCGCTCGATTTCGAACTGCAGCTCCGGTAACTGCTCCAGCGAGTGGTTGAGTGCGAGGTCGCTGGCGGGCACCGTCCCGGAGACGATAGTGGGCATAGATACCCGAACTGGGAGTGGGATGCCGGTATGTTTTTCCGTTGACTTATCCGGGCCCGGAGTCACGCGACTGTCTCCGCCTGCCCATCGACTGCGTATGCAAGCACGTCGGTGATGCTCGTCACGCCGGTAGCGACGACTGCAATGTCCACGATCCAACTGACCGACGACGACATCGGCAAGACAGTTGTCACGAGTACCGGTGACGAGGTCGGCATCGTCAGCGGGTACCGATACGGCACCGCCTACGTCGACCCGGACCCCGGGCTGAAAACGACGCTCCTGACGAAACTCGGCTGGGAAGACACCGACGAGGACGACGGCTACCCGCTGCAGACCGATGCCGTCGACACGATCACCGACGAGCAGATCCGACTCAGTTCGGACGTGTAGGCGGCACAGATCGGCCGTCGGGGTGTCGCGCGGCAACTGTTTTCCTGGTCGCTACTGAACCGTAAGCGGTGATGTAGTGCTCTCTGTCGACTGTTTGCGGTCCCGGCGTCGTTACTTGACCATCGCTTCACAGACCTCGGCACATTCGGTCAAAACCTCCGCGCAGGCACGGCAGTGGTCGTGGTCGTGCTGTCGACACTCCTCGGCGCACTCCCGACAGACCGTCGCACAGAGTCCGGCCAGCGCCTCTCGGTGCGCGGACCCGCGTGCGAGGAGCTTGCAGTGGAGGGATGCGATGTCCGTCACGTCACGGCAGTGGCGAACACACTCGGTCATGCCGTCGCGTCCCGCACACTCGTCGGCACACCACTCGCACACTTCGACTGCTTGCCGACACAGTTCCAGACACTCGCGCTCGCGCTCGCTCAGATGCGTCGCGTCGGTAAGGGGCTGTGACATTGCAGGCTCCGATACCGGCTGTTCGCCCACGAGACTGTAGCTTGCATGCGAAAGTCGGTCTTCAGCGACAAGCGAGGCAGTTTCAGCGCCGGGCCCAGACTGTCGACACGTCCCACTGAGATCGGTGCGAGAAACGGGTGCTCCGAACGGACCCATCGAGGACCAGCCGGGTGGGGAATCCCGGCGAGACACCGTCCCGTACAGGGGAGCAGGGGACGGTGGGCTTCGGGAGAGTACGAGCACGCAACGTGCTCGCATACGACTCTCTGTGCTATTCGATGTTTGTTATACAGTTCTTTATCAGGTGGTACTCGACGGTCGCTTCGACAGGAAGGGACTACCGAACGTCGGTCACAGCGGAGCGGTGTCGCCGTCGGTGAACACTGCGACGGGCGGTACGCCCATCGTCTGTTAGTCTTCCGCTCACCCTCCACTGAACTAGCCAGTCGCTACTGGAGTGTCACTCATCTGGACCGCGCGGGCCACGACGCTCTCCCCACCCGGGAGGCATCGAATCGTGACCGACGCGCCGCAGTGGACTTACTCCTCTGTCACCAGTTTCGGACCCGGTTTCCAGGTGTTTCCTTCGAGGACAACGAGGTCGTAGCGTTCGAGCACCTGGAGCGTATCGACGACTGCCTGTGCGTCGAACGAGACGGCCATATCTTCGGGCAGCTGCTGGGCGATCGCACTCCGTGTCCCACCGTCCATCCGGACGACCGTGTCGAGCAACTGTTCGAGGTCGTCGAGCAGCGAGACGAGGGAGGTCGACCCGTCGTCTTCCGTTGCCAGCTTCGACATCACCTCGTCGTAATTCCCCGAAATCTCCATCGATACGGTCACGGCTTCGTCTTCGATGTCTTGTTCGTCTCCCATACCAGCGAATGTGTACACACTTATAGAAATATGTTTCCATATTTGTTATGACGACTGTATCTGGCCGCTGTTTCTCTGCAAAATTCTAATTGATGAATGTCTGTGGAACTGAGGATATAGAGCGAAGAAACCGTATTATGGAGCTATTATTATCGATATAAAATTCAAATATAGGATATGAATTAGAATATTGAATAAAATCTCCATCTATCGAGTATTCAAGCACATAATCTGTATTTATATAGGCATACTTGGATATTAGAAACCCTTTATTCCACTCTGTTGGCGGTCGTTTCCGAGTCCGGGACTGCTACGCCGACCGACAGACGTGGTTTCGCTGTGGTGCGAACTCGACATCGGGTGTCAAGTCACCCACGCTAATCCGAGAGGAACTACACCGAGAGACAGTACGACCGAATGCGCTGGTGTGGGGATTGCGGATGGATGTGCCCTATCCATTTGAATAACAGCCGTGCGGGCAGTCTCTCTCTCTCGAGACCGAACGTTTCGAGATTGACCGCCCATCGGCGGCCAAACGCTTAATTTCGCTCCGTACCGAGATTACTTATGATCGATTACCTCGGTCTCGAGGCCGACCTCGGCGAGGAGGAGCGGATGGTCCGTGACACGGCTCGGGAGTTCGTCGAGAATGAGGTCAAACCCGACGTGGGACGGCACTGGATCGACGGCACGTTCCCGACGGCGCTCATCACCGAGATGGGTGAACTCGGCTTTTACGCGCCGAACCTCGACGGGTACGGGCTGCCGGGCCTCAGCGAGACGGCCTATGGCATCCTGATGCAGGAACTGGAGGCGGGCGACAGCGGCCTGCGCTCGATGGCCAGCGTCCAGGGCGCGCTCGTCATGTACCCGATCCACGCCTACGGCAGCGACGCCCAGAAGGAGGAGTGGCTGCCGGCGCTCGGGAGCGGCGAACGGGTCGGCTGTTTCGGCCTGACCGAACCCGAACACGGGTCGGACCCCTCGGCGATGGAGACGACGGCCGAGCGCGACGCCGACGGCTACGTCCTGAACGGCTCGAAGACCTGGATCACGAACGCGCCCATCAGCGACCTCGCGCTGGTCTGGGCGAAAGACCAGTCCGTCGACGGTACCCCCGTCCGCGGATTCCTCGTGGAGACCGACCGCGACGGCGTCACGACGAACAAAATCGACGAGAAGCTCTCACTGCGCGCCTCGATTACGGGCGAAATCAGCCTCCAGAACGCCCGCGTCCCCGAGGAAAACGTCCTGCCGGGCGTCGAGGGGATGAAGGGGCCGCTGTCCTGTCTCACGCAGGCCCGGTACGGCATCGCCTGGGGGACCGTCGGGGCCGCGATGGACTGCTTCGAAACCGCGCTGGAGTACGCCACCGACCGCGAGCAGTTCGGGAAACCCATCGCCGGCTTCCAGCTCCAGCAGGAAAAGCTCGCGGAGATGGCGACCCAGATCTCGCTCGGTCAGTTGCTCGCCCACCGGCTCGCCGACCTGAAGGAACGGGGGGATCTCCGCCCGGAACAGGTCTCGATGGCAAAGCGCAACAACGCACGGATGGCCCGCGAGCAGTCGCGGGTGGCCCGCGAGATGCTCGGCGGTAACGGTATCACGGCCGATTACTCTCCGATGCGACACCTGACGAACCTCGAAACCGTCTACACCTACGAGGGCACTCACGACATCCACTCGCTCATCATCGGCCACGATCTAACCGGCATCCCGGCCTTCGAATAGCGACTCGGCTGAGCACTCCATATGGAGCGTTCGCGTCGCCCCGCGAGCCGCGCAGCTATCCGTCGGGTCCCCCTGGGACCGGGCCGAACTTCTATAATGGAGCCAATCACAGGCAAAGCCATGGCAAAACTTGGCACGGATGACATCGAACAGCTCAGAGCCCAGTTCGACCGCCAACTCGAAACCGGCCTGCATCACGGCGCACAGCTGGCGGTGTATGTCGACGGCGACCTGGTCGTCGATTTCGCCGGCGGCGTGACAGGACCCGACGGCGGCGAGACGACCACCGAGACGCGCCACCTCGTCTTCTCCTGTACGAAGCCGTTCGCCGGCGCGGGCCTGCACCAGCTCGTCGAGCAGGGAGAACTCGACTACGACGACCCCGTCGTCGAGCACTGGCCGGGGTTTGCCGACGAGGGCACGGAGAAGGCCCAAATCACGGTCCGGCAGGTGCTCAGCCACACCGCCGGGATTCCGTTCGGCGAGTTCGACGACCACCCGGAGCAGTGGGGTGACTGGGACGCCGTCGTCGCGGCGATGGAGGCCATTGAGCCGACGTTCGAGCCCGGGTCGACGCCGGCCTATCACACCATCAACTACGGCTGGCTCGTCGGCGAACTCGTCCGCAGGTGTAGCGGCCAGCCGGTCGAGGCGTACGCCGCCGAGAACGTGTTCGAGCCCCTCGGGATGGACCGGACCGGTATCGGCCTCCGCGAGGACGAACCCAACGACGTGGCGACGCTGGCCGGCTACGAGGAGTTCGACCGCTGTCGCGAAGTCGACGAGGGGCTCGAAGACCCCGCGGCGACGTACGCTGCGGCGTTCAATCAGGACGCCATCCAGCGGGCGGTGATTCCCGCGGCCAACGGCATCAGCACCGCCCGGGACATGGCCCGGTTCTACGCCTGCCTCGCAAACGGCGGGTCGCTGGACGGGACACGAGTGCTGGAGGAGGCGACCGTCGAGGAGGCGACCACGACTCACGCCGAGACCGAGTCCGACGGCACGCTGTCGCGCCCGGCCCGCTACGGTCTGGGCGTCTGGACCGGCGGGCTGGCCGCCGACATGTTCGGGGCCGCAAGCCGCGAGCGCATGTTCGGTCATGCTGGCCTCGGGAGCTGTTTTGGCTGGGGCGACCCAGACCTGAACGTCGGCTTCGCGCTCGTCACGAACGGCATCCGCGAGGAGTCGTTCGAACATCCCGCTCGCATCGGGCAACTGTCCGACGCCGTCCGGCTGCTGTTACAGGAGTGAAGGCGGGAGTGGTATTTCGGGGGTATCGGTTCGACTGGCAACGCCACGACGCGACCCCGGTGTTTGTATGGCTCGACACCTATCCTCCGGTATGAACTTCCCCGACCGAGGCGACGTGGACCACCTCATCGACCCACAGCCGCTCCCGGGCTTCGCTCGCGTCCAGTACGAGCCGGAGACGACGGCTCTCGGGGAGCCGGCGGTCGCCGCACGGACCGAACTCGACCGGCTCGACTTCGAGGGGCTGGACCCCGGCGCGACCGTCGCCGTCGCCGTCGGCAGCCGCGGCATCCACCGCATCGACGACATCGCCGAAGCCGTCGTCGAGGCGATACGCGACCGGGGCTTCGAGCCGGTCGTCGTCCCAGCGATGGGGAGCCACGGCGGGGCGACACCGGCGGGTCAGCGCGAGGTTCTGGAGAGCCTGGGCATCACGGACTCCCGGCTCGGTGCCGACATCGACGCCCGGATGGACACCGACCAGGTCGGGGCCGTCACCGTCGGCGACACCGAACTACCGGTCCACGTCTCGACGGCGGCACGGGAGGCAGATGCCGTGGTCGTCGTCAACCGGGTGAAGCCCCACACCAACTACAGCGGGTCCATTGAGAGCGGGCTGACGAAGATGGCCGTCGTCGGTCTCGGCAAGCAACACGGTGCGAAGGCGTTCCACTCGACCGCGATCAAGGAGGGCTACGTCGAGACGCTCGAAGCGGCGCTCCCGGTCGTCGAGGACGCGCTGTCGCTGGTCGGCGGTATCGCGCTCGTCGAGAACTTCCACGAGGAGACGGCCCACGTCGAAGCGATTCCGGCGGGGTCGTTCACCGACCGCGAGCCCGCGCTGCTGGAGCGGGCCTACGACGAGATGGCGACCCTCCCGGTGGACGACATCGACCTGCTCGTCGTCGACGAACTCGGCAAGGACATCTCCGGCGCGGGGATGGACACCAACGTCATCGGCCGCTACCGCGTCCTCAACGCGCCGGACCCCGACGAGCCGACCATCAAACTGCTGTACGCCCGCGGGCTCACCGAGGCGACGACGGGCAACGGCAACGGGATCGGACTGGCGGACATCACCCGCCGGGCCGCCGTCGACCAGCTGCATCTGCAGAAGACCTACGCGAACGCGCTCACCAGCGGCTCGACGGCCAAAGCGAAGCTGCCGCTTGTCGCGCCGGACGACGAGTTCGCCATCCGGTCGGCGCTGTCTGCCCTCGGTGGCTACGACCCCGACACCGTCCGTATCGTCTGGATCCGGAACACGCAGGATCTGTCTTCGCTGCACGTCTCCGATGCGCTACTCGGAGACCTGCCGGCCGCCGCCGAAGTCATCGACCGCGAATCGCTCACGTTCCCCGACGGCACCGCGTCGTTCACTGCCGACTGAATGCGACCGACTGCGTTACTCGTCAGGTAGCTGGAACAATTTCTAACAACTGTACATCCGTTTCTTGAACCGGAATCACGGTTGGTCTGGTCGCCACAATGGCGGGCGAAGCGACGGCTCCCCTGTGCTGTGAGTGGATGCTATTCAGCGGTGAGTTCCGGGGACGCCACTTCCCAGAGGTGATCGTCAGGGTCGGCAAAGTATCCCGAATAGCCGCCCCAGAAGGCGTCCTGTGCCGGTTTGACGATCCGACCACCGGCAGCCGCTGCTTCCGCGAGCACCGCATCGACCGCACGCTCACTGGCAACGTTGTGTGCTAACGTCACTCCCGAAAACCCGCCTCCGTCGTCGGCAACGGTGGCGTCTTCGGCGAGTTTCTCCCTCGGATACACCGATAGCCACGTCCCGTCGAGCGTAAAAAAGGCGACGTCGCTGTCAGGCTCACGCTCTTGCATCGGGAAGTCGAGCCCGTCTCGGTAAAATCGAAGGGACTCGTCGATATCTTCGACACCAATCGTCACGAGCGTAATCTTTGGGTCCATGTCAAATCCTCACACTGTCAACTATTAACTCTGCCCCTTCTACTGACTAATTCGCTGGCAGATGCCGTCTCTCCCGATGCTACGGACAGTTTGTCAGCTCTGGTCGAGCGCATATCCGCCTCCTCGCGGTGGACGAGTAGACTGTCGCAACAGTCCGTGCAACTGACGCCGAGTCAGAAACTACTACTCGTGACACTAAATGGCCCCAGTATAGGAATATTAGGTCTATCATAGTTCTAATACTGCAAAACAGATCGATATAACGATATCTAATATTTAAATTGGGGAATTAGGATACAGAGACTCGTCTTATAATACAAAAATGGCCACATATCTTGGTGTTTTCCCATCCGAGACAGCCACACGGGTAGCGACCTGTGAATATCCGTCCCAGAACGCTGTCCTGTGGTAACGAGGCCCGAGTGAATCAGAGCGCGTCGACATCGTCGGCGTCCGCGTGTGCGAGGGAAACGGACGTGGCGGGTGGCTGACTCGGGAGCGCGGTCGTGAGTTCGACCCGGTGACCGGCGGGGTCCCTGACGTACACCTCGGCGCGCCTGCCGCGCACTCCCGTTGTCACGTCGACAGTCACCTCGAAGCCGGCCGACCGGGCCCGTTCGGTGAGCCGCGCGACGTGATCGACACTGGCGACGCGCAGGGCCACGTGGTGCAACCGCGCCGACGGTGCCAACGGCTCCATCACCAGCGCCACGTCGTGTGTCCCGTCTCCCCGGCGGGCGAACGCCCGCCCCCAGATACCGGGACCGGCCATCGAAACGTCGGACAGCTCGAATCCGAGTTCGTCCCGCAGGAACTCGGCGTCGGCTCTCACGTCTGCTGACGCCAGAGTGACGTGATCGAGTCCGCGTGGGGCATGCGAGGCCGCCGATGGAACCGACGCCGCCCCCCGCGTTTGGCCGGGGTCGCGGCCACGGACCGCAATCGACAGGCCGCCGGGCAGCGTGATCTCCAGTGTCCGCTCGCTGCCGCTGTCAGTCTCGTTTCGGACTCTGAAGTCCGTACCGCGTCCGACGAGTCGGGCGTTGATGTCCCGGACCGCCGTCTCGCTGACGCCGACAGCGATCCGGTCGAGTCCGCGTTGCCCCTCTCGGAGTACGAGCGTCGACCGCTCGCCCCGCTGAGCCGACGCCGCGAGCCGGCTAACCCCTGTCGACCGGGACCGCTCGGCGAACCCCAGCGTCTCCGTGTAGAACCGCGCCGCCCGCTCTACGTCCGGCACGCGGAGGTGCGCGCAGTCGACGCCCCCCTTCCCTGTCATGGTCGAACGGACGGAGAGATTATATATAATATTTTTCATAATAATTTGATAGGAATTCGGAACCCCCGTCCGAAGGCGTCGTCGCCGCGCCGGTCACATCGACCGTGAGGCCGTCGTCGCGCCCGACACTCGCTCGGAGACGATCTCGATGGGATGGGGCGGTATCTCGTCGACGCCGTCGCGGTCACCCAACTGCGAGCGGCAGGACCCGCCCGGTGCGACGACGCGGTCGCCGTCGCTCTCGTCGACTTTGTCGAACAGCAGCCGACCGATGGTTTTCGAGAGGTCGTAGTGCTCGTCGTGGTAGCCGAAGCTTCCGGCCATGCCACAGCACGTCGAATCGAGCGGGTCCACCTCGTAGCCGACGCGGCGCATGACGCCGACGGCGTGGTGGTCCTTGTTGGTGCCCTTCTGGTTGCAGTGGCCGTGGTAGCTGACCGCGCCAGCGGCCCCGAGCGACCGGTCCTCGACCGGTAGCGCGTCGTCGAGCCGGAAGGTATCGAGATATTCCAGCACGCCGTAGGCGCTCTCGGCCACCTGCGAGACCGCAGGGCCGTCGAGCAAGTCGCGGTACTCGTCCTGGAACATCACCGCGTCGGAGGGCTCGACGAACACGATGTCCCAGCCCCCGGCGACGCGGTCCGACAGCCGGTTCGCGTTCGCTTCGGCGCGCTCACGAGCCAGGTCCAGCATCCCGCTTGAGTACGCCGCCCGTCCGGACGGCGCGGTGTCGTCCGGGATGGCGACGTGGACGCCCGCGGCTTCGAGGGTCTCGACGGTGGCCTTGCCGGCGGCCGGGTACGAGTAGTTCGTGTACGTGTCGGGGAACAGCAGGACCTTGCGGTCGGCCTCAGCTTGGGAAACGGTCGATCCTCCGCGCCCGTCGAACCAGTCTTGCAGCGTTTCCCGGCGGAAGGTGGGGAGTTCGCGCTCGGGCGCGATGCCGAACAGTTTCTGCATGACGGCGCGTGCGCCCGGGATGTCCGTCGCCCAGTTCGAGACCGGTGCCAGCGCCGAGCCGATTTTCGAGGCGGTGTCGATGTTGGCGAACAGGCGCTCCCGAAGGCTGACCCCCTCCGCCTCGTGGTGCTGGTGTTTCAGTTCGGTCTTGAGTTTCGCCATGTCGACGCCAGTCGGGCAGTCGCTCTTGCAGCCCTTGCAGCCGACACAGAGATCGAGCACTTCCTCCTGGAAGCGCTCGGAGTGGATCTCATCCTCGTCCAAGTCGCCGCTGATGGCCGACCGGAGGAGGTTCGCCCGGCCCCGCGTGGTCTGGACCTCCTCGTTCGAGGCGCGGTAGGTCGGACACATCACGTCCCCGTCGGTCTGGCGGCAGGTGCCACAGCCGTTGCACAGTTCGACGAGGTGGGAGAAGCCGCCCTCGTCCTCGAAGTCCAGCGTCGTCTGGGGTTCCAGAGACTGGTACTCGGGACCGTACCGGAGGTTCTCGCGCATGTCCGCGCCGACGCCCCGCTCGGCGTCGGGACCGATATCTACTGGACCATCGCGGTAAACGACGTTGCCGGGGTGCATCCACCACTGCGGATCGAAGGCCGTCTTGACTTCCTTGAACGCGTCCCAGAGCGTCTCGCCGTACATCTTGGGGTTGAATTCTGTGCGAGCCATCCCGTCGCCGTGCTCGCCGGAAAAGGACCCGTTGTGTTCCAGCACGAGGTCGGTCACGTCGTCGGCGATGGAGTGCATGTCCTCGATGCCGGACATCTCTTTCAGATTGAGGATGGGACGGATATGGAGCGTCCCGGACCCGGCGTGGGCGAAGTACGCGGCCGACGTGTCGTGGTCGGCCAGTATCTCCTCGAACTTCTCGACGTACTCGGCCAGTTCTGCCGGCGGGACCGTCGCGTCCTCGATGAACGGGTACGGCTTGGGGTCGCCGTCCATCGACATCAGGAGCGGGATTGCGGCCTTCCGGAGCTTCCAGAGGTCGGCCTGGTCCGCCTCGGTGTAGGCCTCGACCACGTCGAAGGCTTCGCCTTCGTCCACGAACCGCTCGGTGGTTCGCGCGATGGCCGCCTCGAAGTCGTCGTGCAGTTCCGAGTCGTATTCGAGCATCAGCGCGGCCGCCGCGCGGTCGGGAATCGGATCGACGTACTCGGCGTAGCCGTCGGAGCCGGCTGCGAGCCTGAACACTTCGTCGTCCATCAGCTCGACCGCGCTGACATCGTAGTCGAGCGCGACCGGGACGGCTTTCATCGCGTCCGCGAGCGTGTCGAAGCAGTACAGCGCCAGCGCGGTTTCCTCGGGGACCGTCACGAGCGAGAGTTCCGCTTCGACGATGACCCCGAGCGTCCCCTCGCTGCCGACGAACAGCTTCGCGAGGTTCAGCACGCGCTCGCCGTCGTCGTTCTCGTAGACGACGCGGTCGAGGTTGTAGCCCGACACCCGCCGTTTGAGATCCGGATAGCGGCTCTCGATTTCGTCGGCGTTTGCCTCGACGATTTCGCGGACCGTCCGATAGATGTCGGCCTCGCGGTCGTCCTTGCTCACGATGTCGTCCCACTCCGGCGAGTCGATGACGACTTCGCGGGCGTGGATGAGCGAACCGTCCGAGAGAACGGCTTTCACCGCATCGGTGTAGGCGTCGGTGATGCCGTACCTGACCGAGTGTGCGCCGGTGGAGTTGTTCCCGATGCCGCCGCCGACCGAGGCGCGGTTCGACGACGCCGGGTCCGGCGCGAACTTCAGGCCGTACTCCGCTAGCGCCTCGTCCAGGTCGTCCTGCACCACGCCGGGCTGGATGTGCGCCGTCTGCTCGTCCGGCCGAACGTCGAGAATGCCGTCCATGTGCCGGGACATGTCCAGGACGACACAGCCCGGGCCGACGGCCTGGCCCGCGAGCGAGGACCCGGTCCCGCGGGGCATGATCGGAACGCCGTGGTCCGTCGCCACCTCGACGGCCGCTTGCACGTCGTCGATATCGGTCGGATACACGACCCCGGCCGGTTCAGCGCGGTAGATGCTCCCGTCCGTTGCGTACAGAATCCGGGCGTATTCGTCGAACTCGACCCCACCCGAGACCCGTGCACGAAGCGCTTCCGCTAGGTCCCGATACGCGTCGACATCCGGTCGGTCCAGGTCCAGTTCCTGTGCTGACCAGGTGTCCTCGACATTGTCAATCGCCATACAGACATTCAGGGACAATAATCATTAAAATCTATGGCATGCGGTCACGGTTTTCCCGACTGAGCCCACCAGCTATTTGCCCCGGGGCGTCGGACGCGGTGTATGGGCAGTGCAAGCGTACTCCACATGTGTCTGAACGTCGCCGACGCGGCGGAATCGATCGCGTTCTACGAACAGTTCGGCTTCGAGGAGTCCTGGCAGTTCACCACGCCGGACGGCGAGACGACCAACTACTACGTGGCCGACGACAGCGGCGTCGAACTGCAACTCTCCGAGACCGAGGGCGAGACGAGTTTCGAGATGGGCAGTGGCTGGGACCACCTCGCGCTCGGCGTGGACAACGTCGACGCGACAGTCGAGGATATCGACCACTACGGGGTGGTCAAGGAGCCCGGACCACAGCCCGAGGCCGGCGCGTACACGGCCTTCGTGGCGGACCCCGACGGGCACCACGTCGAACTCATCGAACCGCTAGAAGACTGAACCGCACCGGCGGCGTTTCGAATGACGAAACGGACCGGTCTCGTCAGTTCCCGACAGCCGTCGCGCGCTCGACAACGTCAGCGCCGTACATCTCCTCCAGTTCCTCGTGCTGGTCAGGCCGGTGCTTGTACACGTCCTGGAACAGCGTGATGGGGGTCTGGGCCGCCTGGTAGGTCGCCTCGTCCCACATCCGGTCCTTGCTGACCTCGACCTCGACGCCGTCGATGACCAGCGTCGCGGCCTGGGTCATGGCGATAGCGCCCTTGCCGGCCTCTTTGGCGGCCTCGAACTCCTCCATGGAGTCGACGATATCGTTCATGCTGGGGATGTACGCAGTCCTGTCGAGCAGTTCCTCGGTGAGTTCATCCTCGTCCAGTTCCAGTCGCTCACCGCCCGCCTGCAGGACGTAGCCGCCGTCGCCGTCCGGCTCCAGCGAGAGCTCGTCGCCGTCATACACCTGCTTGCCGTCCTGTGCTTCGAGTTCGACTTCCTGGCCGCCGGCTTCCAGCAGCCAGCTCCCGGTCTTGGGCGGCAGCGGGGCCGTGTTCGCCTCGACGACCTGGCCCGGCGTCAGCGACCAGATGCCGGTCATTCCCTTCGCGCGGTTGTCCTTCATTCTCTCGCGGTACCCTTCCACGTCGCGGATGTCGTCGTAGGGGCCGTCGACGGCGATGAGGCCCGCGGCGCTGGCCCCGCGTGAGGTGTTGTGGCGCAGTTCCGGCCACGGCGGGAGTTCGCCGGTGGGCGTCATCGCGCGCATGTCCTTCGTGTAGTCGACCTCTCCGTCGACGAGCAGGAACATGCGTTCGAGGTTGTTCGAGGGCTTGCCCATCTCCTCGCGGAGGTCGCCCATCGCCAGTTCGGCCTCGCCGCTCTCGACGATGACTGACATGGAGAGACTCCCCTCTTCGAGCCCGTGTTCGTGCTCGATGATGGTGAAGAACTCGTCGGCCTTCTTCCAGTCGTCGATATCGCCGACCTCCGGAATGACGAAGCCGTCGATGTGGTCGACCGCCCCGTTTTCGGGGTCTGTTATCTCCAGCATCTGCTGGAAGCCCTGGTAGCGGGTCGACGGCGACTCGCGGTGCCAGACGACGCGCGGGTGTATCTCGCCCGGGAACTCAGCGCCCTGGTTGGCGACGACTTCGATGATATTCTCGACGCCCTCCTCGCGCATGTTCGGGGCCGTCGCGTCCTCGTTGTCCGGGACCCAGACATCCGGGGCCTGCAGGCCGCGGAGGCCGCCCGCGCTTCGTAGCATCTTCGCGGAGTCGTCCTCCCCGTCCACGGCTGTCGGAGAGGTAAAGAACGTTCTGACGAACTCGCGGTCGTAGTGTCGCGTCACACTCATAACTCACCTCAGAAATCCTAACGGAACCGCTTAAATCTACCGTCGACTGCGGGCCAAACTGCCAGTGAGTGCCCCCTTCCACGGCCTCTCATCAAATTCGAAAATGCGAAATATATCGGAATATTGACTTTCACCGTCAGAAATTCGCGGCTGACGGCTCCTCTCAGTTGTCGGCGGCACGTGACCGGTACCTTGGCACTGTTCAGTCGGCGTGTCTTGGCGACTCCGATTCCCGTTGTTGCCCAACCAAGTCGGGCTTTCCGTTTCGTATTTTCGAACGGCCACAACAGGCCGCGGTGCGGCGGACACCACTCTGTTAGCGTGTTCTGCCCCGCTCGCTCCCGCAGCGCATCTGTCACAGTCGATACGGCAATTTTATTCGAGCGGCAGCAGAACTGGTGACTCATGACACGGGCAAAAACGGACTCGGTCCGGGCGACACAGACCTCGCTATCGGTCCTCTCGGAAATCAAAGCACTCGGTGGGAGCGCTACGCTGGTCGAACTGGCCGACTCGCTGGAGCCGGCGAAAAGCACGATATACAAACACCTGGTGACGCTGGAAGACGAGGGGCTGGTGGTGGAACGAGACGGCGAGTACCGCATCGGACTCCGGTGGCTGGAGTTCGGCGGGGTCGCCCAGCGCTACGACGGCATCTACGAGGTGGCAAAGCCCGAGGTCAGGCGGATGGCTGTCGAGACCGGCGAGCTGGCGAACCTGATGATCGAAGAGCAGGGCTACGGCATCTACATCCACACGACTAGCGGCGATCAGGCGGTCGCACTGGATACGCGACTCGGGAAGCGCATCCACCTCCACAAGACCGCTATCGGCAAAGCGCTCCTGTCGAGTTTCGACGACGCCCGGGTCGATGAAATCATCGAGACCCGCGGGCTTCCAGCCGAGACGGAGAACACTATCACCGACCGCGACTCGCTGTTCGCGGAACTGGAGACGATCCGGGAGCGCGGCGTCGCCGACGACACCGAGGAGCGGGTCGACGGAACCGGCTGTGTCGGGGTTCCCATCGACACCGGCGACCGCCGCGAGGCCGCCATCAGCATTACGGCACCCATCAACCGACTGCAATCGCCGGGGCGCAAAGCACACCTCATCGACACAGTCCAGCAGGCCGCCAACGTCATCGAAGTCAATCTGGCCCACGAGTGAGGAAACCGTTCGTTTTATGCACAGACTGAGCGATAGCAGCCACGGACCGCTGTCCGGATTCGACAGAATCTAATAGCAGTACAGTTGTTATTTCACGACCGAATACCCGCCACCTGTGGTGATATTCACTGGCACATTTGGCCGGCTGACCGTTTTTTCAGCGTCGCATCTCATCACATAGAACTGGTATCGGTTGCCAAATAATACATTATCGTTGATTAATGAATCTGGGTTGGTAGATATCAATGGTAACTAGAGGCGTCTCGCCTCGATATATTTCTCGAAGGGGAGGAAGTGTCACTATATAAAACAATGCTGCGCCGAAAGCCAGTTCGCGTCGGACCGTCTCGACAGTGTCCTTTTCAGTGCACCGATCCAACGGGATCTTGTGACCCAATCGGAGTCGACCATTCGAACGCGACTCCTCGAAGCCCACCCTGATACTCTCCAGTCGGTAATCGACGCCGGTTGCTCGGTCGCCACCGCCTGGCCTGCCGAAACAGTACAGGAACCCGGTGCAGTGACGGATCCGCTGGAGCACCTCCTTCGAAAGCGAGGACTGGCTGAAGACCTTCTCGGGATGCTGCAGTCGGGGACGGCCGCAATCGGCGAGACGGTGCAGGGCAGACTGATCCCGGCCCCGCCGTACCTCGTCGTCACGAGCCGCGGCCCGATCTGCCGCGGGACGATGAGCGACGGCCGGCGACTGGTCGTCCTGCTTGAACTGTTCGCTGTCCAGCGCAAACCGGTGCGATATAGGTTTCGCAACCCGACACCCACTGAACTGCTCTCGGTCTCCATCCGATAGCTACGGATATCCACCCTCGAAGGTATATTATACGAACATATCAATGGAGAATAACCGATACTACTAATATTGTGTTAAGTGTCATCAATTAACGTAGTATGGCAGACTATACACTAGCCACGGACGACGGACGGCTCGAAGCCCTGCGTCGGATGCTCCTGATACGGGAGTTCGACACGACAGCAGGCGAGTACTTCGCAGACGGGGAAATACCGGGGTTCGTCCACCTGTACATCGGTGAGGAGGCGGTCGGTGTCGGTGCCTGTTCGGCGCTCGAGCCGGACGACTACATCGCCAGCACGCACCGGGGCCACGGCCACTGCATCGCGAAGGGGCTCGACCCGAAGCTGATGATGGCCGAACTGTTCGGCAAACAGGACGGCTACTGCAACGGCAAGGGCGGCTCGATGCACATCGCCGACGTGGATTCGGGGATGCTCGGCGCGAACGGCATCGTCGGTGCCGGTCCGCCCATGGCGACCGGTGCGGCGCTCACCATCGACTACAAGGATCTGGACAAGATCGCCCTGGGCTTCCTCGGCGACGGGGCCGTCGCACAGGGACAGGTCCACGAGACGATAAATATGGCCTCGACGTGGGACCTCCCGGCCATCTTCCTGGTCGAGAACAACCAGTACGGCGAGGGCACGCCGGTCGAGCAACAGCACAACGTCGAGCACCTCAGCGATACGGCTCAGGCCTACGACATCCCCGGCGTCACCGTCGACGGCATGGACGTTACCGCCGTCGCCGAGGCCGTTGAAGAAGCCCGGAAACGCGCCCGAGCGGGCGACGGGCCGACGTTTATCGAGGCCGAGACGTATCGCTATCGCGGCCACTACGAGGGCGACGAACAGCCCTACCGCACGAAAGAGGAAATCGAGCAGTGGAAGGAGCGCGACGCCATTGAGTCGTTCAAACAGCGGCTCATCGACCGCGGCGAACTCACCGAATCCGAGTTCGAGGAGCTCCAGTCCGAGGTCGAGGCAACCATCGCCGACGCCGTCGACTACGCGCAGGACGCGGACATGCCCGACCCAGGCGAGGCATACGAGGACATGTTCGGCGAACAAGTCCCCGAAATCGAGCAGTTCGCGGCCCGGCCACGTGCCGACGGGGGCACGCGTGGAGGTGACACACGATGACTGCACAGGCGCAACTCGATCCGGAACAGACCGAGACGATGACCGTTCGGGAGGCCATCAGGCAGGCTCTCCGGGAGGAGATGGAACGGGACGAGGACGTGTACATCATGGGCGAAGACGTGGGCCTGTTCGGTGGCGTTCTGGAAGTGACCGGCGACCTCTTCGAGGAGTTCGGCGAGGAGCGCGTCCGGGACACGCCAATCGCCGAGGCCGGATTCATGGGCGCTGCCACGGGCGCGGCGGCGACCGGCACACGACCGGTCGTCGAACTCATGTTCAGCGACTTCATGGGCGTCTCGATGGAGCAGATCATGAACCAGATGGCGAAGATGCGCTACATGTTCGGCGGGAAGACGGAGATGCCCGTCACCGTCCGGACGACCGAAGGCGGCGGCATGGGAGCCGCCAGCCAGCACTCCGGGACGGTCCACGCCTGGATCGCGCACTTCCCGGGCCTGAAGGCGGTCGCACCCGGAACGGCGGCCAGCGCGAAGGGCCTTACCAAGGCCGCCATCCGCTCTGACGACCCTGTGTTCGTCTTCGAGAACAAGATGATCTACGAGCAGCAGGGCGCGGTCCCGACCGACGAGGACTTCACGGTCCCCATCGGCGAGGCGAGCGTCGAACAGGAGGGCGACGACGTGACCGTCGTGGCGACCCAGCGCCTCGTCGGCGAGTCCCTGGACGTGGCCGAGGGCATGACCGGCGACATCGATGTCGAGGTCATCGACGCTCGGTCGCTGTACCCGCTCGATACAGACACCATCGTCGAGAGCGTTGAGAAGACGGGTCGCCTCGTCGTCGCCGACGAGAGCCCGCTCTCCTACGGCATCCACGCCGAAGTCGCGGCCAGAGTGCAGGAAGAGGCGTTCTTCAGCCTCGATGCGCCGATACAGCGGGTCGGCACGCCGGACACGCACATGCCGTTCAGCCCGCCGCTCGAACAGGAGGTCCTGCCCGACGGGGACGAGGTCCAGAACGCCATCGAGCGGATCACCTGAACACGTGGCCCGCGTAGGCCTGGTCGTCAATCCGGCCGCCGGCCGCGACATCCGCCGTCTCACCGGCGGCGCGAGCGTCGTCGACAACTACGCCAAGCGCCGGGTCGCCGAGTGCGTCTTGGCGGGGTTGACCATCGTTCCCGACCCCCCGAGCGTAGCAGTCATGCCGGACAACGCCGGTATCGCGGCCCACGCGGTTTCGGAGGCCCCCGACGGCGTCGCTATCGAACAGGTGGACATGCCGGTCGAAAAGTCGGCGGCGGACACGCGGCGCGCGGCTGCCCACTTCCGCGAGCACGCCGACGCGGTCGTCGTCCTGGGCGGTGACGGGACGACCCGGGACGCGGCGATGGAACTCGGCGACGTGCCGCTCGTCTCCGTCTCGACCGGGACGAACAACGTGGTGCCGACGCCCGTCGACGGGACGACCGCCGGCGCGGCCGCGGCCGTCGTCGCGAACGATGCCGTCGACGCCGACTCCGTCACCTTCCGCCACGGGAAAATCGGGGTCGTGGCCGACGATGTCAACGGTACCAAGCGACTCACCGGGCTGGCCGCGGTCGAAATCACGGACCGCCCGTTCGTGGGGACCCGCGCCGTCATCGACCCCTCGGAACTGCTGGGCGGCGTCGTCTCGCGGGCCCATCCGTCCGAAATCGGCCTCAGTTGCGTCGCCGGCTGTCTGGAGCCGCTGGCCCCCGACGAGCCGGGCGGTGCGGCGCTCCGTCTGGGCGACCCCCGGGATGCGTCTCGAACGGTCCGGGCGATTCTCGCCCCGGGGATGACGACGGAAGTCGGCGTCGTCGGCCACGACCGACTGGGCTGGGACGATCCGGCGACGTTCACCGTCACGGACGGCGTCGTCGGCGCGGACGGCGAGCGCGAACTCGAACTGGTGGACGCCAGGGTAGAGATACGGCCCGTCGCTGACGGGCCGCGACTGGTGGATGTCGACGCCGCGCTGGGTGCCGCGGCTGACGCGGGCGTCCTCGTCCGAGACAGCGTCCCGGCCGAAGAATCCTGAGCTGTCGGCGAGAGGGGTCCGTTCGGTCTGCCCTCACTCCCGCCCGCGATACGAGCCGAGCACGAGTTCCGGCGCTCGCTGCGCGCGCTCGAAGAACCCGTCGAGGAACGCCTGCGCCTCTCCTGCACCCACCGCCCGCGTGTCGTAGGTGAGGGTGGCCGTCACGAGCGGGTGGATGGTGACGCCGTTCTCGCTCGGAACAGCCCGTTCGCCGGTCGGGTCGATTTCCAGCGCCGCGACGGCCGGCGGATTGATGAGCCGACCGCTGCCGTCGGTCTCGGCGGCGTTCGTGAGGGTGAAGGTGGCCTGATGGGACGGCTCGCTATCGCCGTCGACCGACTGGCGTCTGTCGACGATCTCGGTGAGGGACTTGTTCGCCGCGTCGGGAACGACGCCCGCGACCGAGCCGTTGATATCGGCGACGAGGGCGATGTGCTGTGGCTCCGTGATCTGGTGGGTGGACTCGGTGAATGTGCCGTTCATCATAGGGTGGTCGGTGAGCGTCGCCGAGGCGAGAACGAGCATCACGTCGGTCATCGTCACGCGCTGCTCGAAGGCCGTCCGGACCGCCTCCATCGTCTCGAACAGCGCGTCGCCGACCGCCGGGTCCGCGGTGGCCGTGACACGGTCGTACCGGTCCTGCTCCGGCCGTTCAGACGAGAGCCACTCCACGCCGCCCCGCTGTCGCTCGGCCGTCTCGACCGGTGGCTCCGCCTCTGCGGCGGCCTCGACATCGTCTTCGGTAATCGCACCCTCGAACCCGGTCCCGTCGACGATGGTCAGGTCGACGCCCAGTTCCTCGGCCCGCTTCTGTGCACGCGGGGACGCCTTCACTTCATCGGTGGCGCTTTCACCCGCTGGGTCACTCTCGGCCGCCTCGGCGGCGGTTTCGACATCATCTTCCGTGATTGCGCCGTCGAAACCGGTTCCCTGGACGGTCGTCAGATCTACGTTCAGTTCCTCGGCCCGCTTCTGGGCGCGCGGGGAGGCTTTCACGTCGTCGCTCCCTCCGCCAGCGTCGCCCGTCTGGCCGCCGCCGTCACCGCCACCCTCCGCGGCTTCAGCGGTCGCGGCGACCGCTTCCGACGCCTCGGCCGGTTCTGCTTCGGCTGTTTCGGCCTCGGCCGTTGCCGTCTCGGCCTCGCCTTCCAGTTCGGCCTCGACTTCCGCCTCCAGATCGGCGATGTCGGCGTCCGGCGCTGCGAAGATCCCAATCGGCGTTCCCGGCGGTACGGTGTCCCCTTCCTCGGCGTAGACCCGTCGAACCGTCCCGTCCTCGCGGGCCTCGACTTCGCCGATGCTCTTTTCGGACTCGACCTCGGCGATCATCTCGCCTTCCGAGACCGCGTCGCCTCGCTCGACGGTCCATTCGAGCACCGTTCCCTGTTCCATCTCCAGCCCGAGCTTCGGCATCTTGACAATGTATGACACGGTACGCTGTCTATCGCCACGCGGTTACTAAAAAATATGTGGCGGGACCGGCCGGCACCGCGATGGCGTCACCCCAGCTCCGACCGAACGGCGTCGCCGATGTCGTCGATGGCCTCCCGCGCACGGTCGAGTTCCGGGTCGGCGAGCATCGTCAGGAACCCGTGAATCATGTCGTCGTACTGGACGAGGCGGGTTGGGACGCCCGCGGCGTCGAGGCGGTCCGCGAGCGCGCGACCGTCGTCGCGGAGCGGGTCGAACCCGCAGGTGAGCAGGAACGTGGGCGGTAGCCCGTCCAGCCGTTCTGCCTGGAGGGGAGCGGCATACGGGTGATTGCCGTCCAGTTCGCTCCGGACGTACCCGTTCCAGAACCGCTCCATGTCCTTCCGCGTCAGGAAATATCCCTGTGCGTTCTCCTCGTAGGAGTCCGTCTCGAACGCGAACTCGGCGGGCGGATAGGCCAGTACCTGATAGTCGATAGCCGGGCCGTCCCGGTCACGGGCGAGCAGACTCACCCCGAGCGCGAGTGTCGCCCCGGCGCTGTCCCCAGCAACGGCCAGTGCGCCGGGCGTCGCACCGATTTCTGCGGCGTTGGCCGCGAGCCACTGCGTCGCCGCGTAGCAGTCCTCCAGACCGTCGGGGAAGCGGTGTTCCGGTGCCAGTCGGTAGTCCACGGCGACGACGACACAGTCGGTCGCGTTGGTGAGGGCGCGACACAGCGCGTCGTGGGTTTCGAGGCCGCCGAGCATCCAGCCGCCGCCGTGGAAGAACGCAAGGGCCGGCCGCGGCCCGTCGGCCGTCGGCCGGTAGACCCGAACCGGAATGTCCCCGTCCGGGCCGGGCACGGTCCTGTCGGTGACCGACCTGACCGACTCCGGCGGCTCGTCGGGCACGCTCAGGTCGCGGTAGGTCTCACGGGCCTCAGCTAGCGACAACCGATACAGCGGCGGCAGTCCCTGCTCCGAGAGCCCGTGGAGGTACTCCTGAACTTGCGGATTGAGTGTCGATGCCATCGGTCCGGTCCATGCTATCACGGCACGAACGTATAGTTCTACCTCCGGACGGGCCGCGCACTCGCGTCTCTGCCACAGGCGTCCGAAGTGACGATTCGCCGGTCAGTACGTCGGATGTCCCTCGCTGACCCCCTCGCGTTCATTGACCAACCGGCCCAGCGTAAACAGCAGGTCCGAGAGCCGGTTTAGATAGGTGACTGCCTGGGCGTTCACCCCTTCGTTTTCGGACTGGAACGCGACCGCTCGCCGCTCGGCCCGCCGACAGACCGAGCGGGCGTGATGGAGCGCTGCCCCGGCGTCGCTCCCGCCGGGGAGGATGAACGATTCGAGCGGGTCCAACTCCGCAGAGGCCTCGTCGATCCACGTCTCCAGTTGGTCGACGTGTCGCTCCGTGATGACGGGGTCGTCGGCGTCGGGGTCGGGGTTGGCGAAGTCGGCCTGGACGATATGGAGGTGGTTTTGCACCGCTGCCAGGTTCTCGTCGATGTCCGCATAGCCCGTCGGCCGGATCATCCCGATGAGCGAGTTCAGTTCATCCACGTTGCCGTAGGCCTCGATGCGGGGACTCCCCTTTGAGACTCGGGTCAGGTCCCGCAGGTCGGTCTGTCCCTCGTCGCCGCGTCCGGTGTAGATTTTCATACTCAGTTTCGGTGTGGTCGCTGATACTGCGCGCACTGTGCCGTTAGTCACTCTCTACTCGTCGCTCTCACTCCTCGACGAACTCGCCGATTCGGTTCTCCGTCCCGCAATGGGGACAGGTCCAGTCCCTGTCTGTCAGGCCTGCCTTGGTGATGTCACTCAGCCCCCAGTAACCGTCACACGCGCCGCAGTTCACGTGTGCTAACGTCTCGATGTAGGCCGTGTGTTCCGGTACCATACACGCTCCCGATTGAGACCCCCCGATAAAAATACTGTCTCTGTGCCGACCGGTCAGGCGACCGTTTTGAGCGGCGTCCCCTTCGCGAGCCGGGCGGCGTTCGAGCCGAGTTTCCGGGCGGTCTCGGTCGTCACGCTGGAGACATCGAAAACCGGGTCGTCGTTGGGCAGCTGCTTGTGGTGGACGACGACCCGCTGGTCCGGCGTCACGCTCACGCCGATCTTCAGCGGCGAACTGACCGAGGCGTCGTAGGCTACTGGGACCCCGTCCCCGTCGAAGCCCGATCGGACCGCCCACGAGACGCCCTCCTCTTCGAGGCCGTATTCGATATACTCCACTGGGTCCGGTAGCGTCTCGCCGATGCACCACACGAACACGCGCGGGATCTGGTCGTTCTGGTCGACTGGACCGCGGCAGCCACTCATACGCTGCTGTTGTGCGCTCACGAATATAAAATCAGGTGGCGAGATCTTGCGACTTCGAACGCCGCCCCATTGCAGTTCGTGGCGGTGTATCGGTCACGTCGCGGTGTCAGACCGTGGACCGTTCCAGCGACGTCGAGAGCCCGGACGGAATCTCCAGGTCGAGATAGCTGCCGCCGTCGACGTGTGAGAGCACGAGCCCCGTCGCGACGGCGTTCCGAGGCCCCATCTCGCCGCGGACGTTCGCCCGGCCACAGACGATGCCGTACTCGGCCATCGCGTCGGAGATCATCTCCGGTATCTCGAAATCGAGCGCGGAACGGCCGGTCATGACGACGAACGGCAGCCGCCGGATGCTCTCCGTCGGCGTGATGATGTTGAGCGCGCGCTTGGCGTTTTCGACGAAGACGTTCCGCTTGGCCCGCCGGCGGACGCGGCGTATCTCCTCGGGCGATTTATCCACCGGCACTGGCCGCATGTTTCCGCCGTCTTCGAGGACGACTGTCCGGCCGTAGAGGCTCGGGTCGACGGGGTCGTCGAAGAAGTCGACCGTCCCGTCTTCCTCGCGGATGCTGTAGAGGGACTGGACCTTCGCTGAGGGGTACTTCTTGATCGCCTCCGCCAGATCGCGGTCGTCTAGCCCGAGTTCGGAGTCGATGAGCATCGTGACCAAGTCGCCGGCTCCCGAGAGGTGAATCGAGTCGATCTCCTTGTCCTCGTCCATGTACGCCGCGTCGGTCGACCCGCCACCCATGTCGAGGATCGCGAGCGGGTGGTCCGTCCCCGGCGTCGTGAGCGAGCCCAGCACCGCCATGTTCGCCTCGACGCCCTGGATGATGACCTCCGCGCCGATCTCGTCCTCGATGCCGTCTGCGATCTGTTGCATCGGGAGCTGTTGGGTCTTCACCATCGCGGCCAGGGCGACTGCGCTCTCCATGCTGTGTTCGTCGGCCACACCGCCTTCCACTTTCTGGGGGATGAGCGTGTCGACCGCCATGATGTCTCGGATTTCGATGGAATCGACCGGCTGGCCGGTGACTTCGGCCATTTGGCTCCGCGCTCGGTTCAGCATGCCGCCGATGTTCGACCCGCTCTCGCCCTGCACGTCCGAGACCGGCCAGCTGTCCATCACCGCGTCCATGATGACGTCCGCCCCTTCATCGACCGGTACTTCGGTCGTGTTCCCGCGCTCGTCGATGATGCGGAGCTCGCCGGCGGGAATGGTCCGCTCCTCGACATCGCCCGCCGGCGTCTTGATGACCACCGCAGATTTGTTTCCCACGAGTGCGCGAGCGACGGGGATGATCTTCTGTGTCTCCTCCGAGGAGAGGTCGAACACGGTCGCGATGCCGTAGGGATTCGACAGCTCGTCGATAGTCTGTCCGGTCGCCTCGGGCGCGACCTCCACGGCTGTCGGCTGGCCGCGCGGGATCTTCTCTAAGTCCGACACCTCGTCGATGATCGGGATCTCGATGTCGATTCTGTTGTGGATGAGGACGGCGTCGTCCCGTTGGACGATGGCCCCGACGATCTCGTACCCTTCTGCCGTCCATTTGTTGATGATTTCGGCGGCGACGGCGAAATCGACCGTTTCGGGAACCAGAAAGACGACGGAATCGTCGGGGTCGTGGTCGTCCATCGCCGCCGTTATTTCGATGGCCGTCCCCTTCCCGAGGCCGACACCACCCGGTGTCGACGGGTCATGGCCGATCATCGTCGATTCCGTGATGACCGTCTCGGTGATCGTCTCCATCGCCACGTCGCCGATGACAGGTGCGGCTTCGTTGAGAAGCACCGTATCGATATCACCCACGTCGATACCTGCGTCGTTGGCTGCCCGTGAGAGTGCGCTCACGACGCCCGGGACGTTCTTTTTCGTCCCTTTCAGTCCGGTCGTCCTGTAGAGGGCACTGGCACAGAACTCCGGGCGATGCCCGTCCCGCTGGCGCAACAGCGCGACCTCCGTACTGGAATTACCGATATCGACACCTGCGAGATACGCCATACCCCTGCTATCAAGGGCAATATAAAATAACTTTCCCCAGAACTGACAGCTACTGGTCATGCAGTGTGTGGGCCGGTCGCCCGCGTCGATTCGGCACTTCGGTCGGGATTCGCTGACGAGGCAATCGGGTCGGTTACCGAAACCTATTTGACATTTGCTCACTCAACACAAGAAAACAAACGAGCTTGTAGTAACACAAAAGAAGTTACAAAACGACCAGACCATGCCAACCGGAACACTGCTCCTCATCGGACGACAGACGGCAGAATCGCTACAGCCGATTCAAACGCACGCGGCGCGTCTCCGTGACCGGAACGTCGCTGACACGGTTCGAGTGGAAACGTACGACGAGACGTGGGATGAATCCGTCGGAGGCAACGCACCCGAAGACGGGGACGAACTGGTGCTGGCAGTGCCACTCACAATCGCGTACACGAACGAGACGCGACACGTGATTCCATCGATCGCTCGACGGTGGGGCGAGACGGTCTCGCTCTGTACCCCCATCGGTCACAGTCCCGCGCTCACCGAAATCATCGCGGAGCGCGCCGACGAGCGTGTCGCCCGCCCCGAGGAGACGTCGCTGCTCCTCGTCGGCCTCGGCAGCGGGTCGCTGTCAGACCAGCGGCGGACAGTCGAGTACCACGAACGGCGTCTGCGGGACCGGACGGCCTACGACGAGGTGCGGTCGTGTTACGTGCTTCAGGACCCGGTCGTGGAGTGTGCACGGTACAACGTCTCGAACGAGGCAGTCGTCGCGGTGCCGATGTTCGTCGCGCCGTCGCCTGTCACGAAGACGACTATCCCGGAGAAACTCGATATCGACCGCAGTGGCATCGACTACGCCGACCCGATCGGCACACACGAACGGCTCACCGACGCGATTCAGGCCGACGTAGCGAGACACAGCGCCCTCGACCAATCGGCGGACGACGGCGGCGGCTCAGACCGCGTCAGCTGCCCCCCTGCGGTTCGGGCTCGCCCGGTCGTGACTGACGGCCAGGGACCCTCGGAGTGAGCGTTGGCACCGTCCTACGATGAGTGACTGATTACG
Organism: Haloarcula terrestris; assembly: GCF_031624315.1. Taxonomy (NCBI): domain Archaea; kingdom Methanobacteriati; phylum Methanobacteriota; class Halobacteria; order Halobacteriales; family Haloarculaceae; genus Haloarcula; species Haloarcula terrestris. The sequence continues at coordinate 97,145 of NZ_JAMQOM010000002.1, forward strand.
GGACGACGAGTGCCGGCACGTCGATTGTTCGGCGAATACGACCGGCGCCGGTCGTACGAAGTCGCCCGACCAGTGGAGGTGCCCCGTCGTGGCCGACGACCAGGGCGTCGACGCCGGCGTCGGCGACGTACTCACTGACCACCTCGGCCGGCCGACCGGACGCGGTGCGCGTTTCGAAGGTCAGTTCGCTGTCCAGGTCGACCGCGTCTTCGACTGCAGACCGTAGTTCCCGTTCCTTGTGCTCGATGAACTCCTCGGTGACGCCGCCGGCGTTGAACGGTCCTGCCGCCCGCTGCAGGTCGATGACGGTGACGACGTTGACTGTCATGCCGTGCGTCCCGGCGACCTCCACGGCGTGTTCGGTCGCTGCTTCGCTCGGAACCCCCGCAAGATTGGGTACGACCAGCTGGCCGCACTGGAACTGTCTCGCGCCGTCGGGAACCGCGAGAACTGGGATGTCGCCCGCCTGCACCACGCTGTCGACGAGACTGTCGAACGCCCCATCGTTCGTCTGTGATCCGATGACGATGAGGTCGATGGCCTGCTCGGTCGCGTAGCGCTGGACCTGCTCCGGGATGGGTCCTTCAATGGTGTGCGTTTCGCTGTCGACTGCCGTTTCCGCGACTAACTCTTTGACTTCTGGTGGAACCGCCTGCTCGGTCGTGACGGCCGGCGAGTCCGACCCGAGCGAGAGGCGGGACGACTGCGTTTCGACGACGCGCAGATGGTGGACGGCGGCATCCAGCTGCTCGGCAAGGGCGATGCCGAACTCGGCGTCCTCCACTGCGGTCGCTTCATCCCTGATCAGAACGAGTACCCGGTTGTATGTCACCGTGTGACAATAACATGCCGTTCTATATACCGTTGGCGGGACACACGCTTCCGGCGGGATGGACGACCTGTCGTGAGTGTGCTTTCCCGGTCACTCAGTCGGCACTGAGCGGGTGAGGATGGGACTCTTTCGGACTGTGACGGAAAAATTGCGTTCGAAGGTAGAAATGTTATCGAGAAGCATAGTTTTATTTTCTGTCACGACGACTGTGCGGACGGATTGCACGATGACAGCGGTAACACTCGACGTCGCAAAGACGATTATCGCAGCAGCAGAGGAGAAAGCCCAGGAGATAGACGTCCCCATGTGCATCGCGGTGATGGACGAGGGGGCGAACCTCGTCGGGTTCCACCGGATGGACGGGGCGCTCCTGGCGAGTATCGACATCGCACAGAACAAGGCCTACTCGTCGGTCTCGTTGAAACTGGACACGGAGATGATTCACGAGGCGTCACAGCCCGGCGAGTCGCTGTACGGGCTTGGAACCACAAATGACGGGCGCATCGTCACCTTCGGGGGTGGCTTCCCGCTGGAGAACGCTGACGGGACCGTCGTCGGCGGTGTCGGCGTCTCCGGCGGCAGCGCCGAAGAGGATATGGAGGTCGCACAGGCCGGTGTCGACGCCTTCGAAGGCTAACGCCGGACGCGGGCCGTCGACTCCCGGCTATACATAAGAATTCGGACATTACGGCGCCCACACCGGCAGTTCATTAGCGTCCCGACACGGTAGTTATTTTTTACTGGTACTTACCGAAAGCTCTGGCCCGAACCTGCAATTCAACTATAATTGAACTACTTATGTTTTCTTTATATTCCTGGATAATAAAAACGCAAAATTATATAACCTGACTCTCCAATGAGATATATGTATGACAGACGATGACAAGCCTGTAGCCGATGGCTCAGGAGAACTCGATGAGACAGCACCGAAGCGGTCGAAACGCTTCGAGGCGCTGGACGAACGGGCTGTCACGGAGGACGGATTCGTAAATGAGTGGCCGGAGGTCGGCTTCGTCGCGATGGAGAGTCCGAACGACCCCGACCCAAGCGTCACTGTCGAGGACGGCGAGATCGTCGAGATGGACGGGAAAGACCGCACAGAGTTCGACTTCATCGACCGATTTATCGCCGATTACGCCATCAACGTCGAGAAGGCCGAGGAGGCGATGGCGACCGACTCCGAACAGGTCGCACGCGACCTCGTCGACATCAACGTGCCACGCGAGGACATCGTCGAACTGACGACTGCGATGACGCCCGCGAAGCTGTCGGAGGTCGTCAATCAGCTCGACACCGCCGAGATTATCATGGCGATGAAGAAGATGCGGACGCGCCGGACGCCGGGGAACCAGTGTCACGTCACCAGCGTCGAGGACAACGTGGCACAGATCGCCGCAGACGCCGCTGAGGCCGCGCTCAGAGGGTTCTACGAAATCGAGAACACTGTCGGGGTCGCTCGAATGGCCCCGCTGACCGCCCTCGCCCAACAGATCGGGGCCCAGTGCGGCCGCGGCGGCGTCATCACGCAGTGTGCCGTCGAGGAGGCGACCGAACTCGAACTCGGCATGCGCGGGATGACCGGCTACGCCGAGACCGTCTCCGTCTACGGCACCGAAGACGTGTTCAAGGACGGCGACGACACGCCGTGGTCCAAGGCGTTCCTCGCCTCCGGGTACGCCTCCCGCGGCCTGAAGATGCGGTACACGTCGGGCGCCGGGTCGGAACTCAACATGGGCCAGGCGGAAGGGAAGTCGATGCTGTATCTGGAGAGCCGCTGTATCCTCGTCACGAAAGGCTGTGGCGTCCAGGGCCTCCAGAACGGCGGCATCAGCTGTATCGCCATTCCCACGTCTGTCCCGGCCGGCGTCAAGGAGGTTGCCGCCGAGAACCTCATCACGATGCTGGCCGACCTCGAAGTCGCCTCCGGAAACGACCAGACGTTCACCCACTCGGACAAGCGCCGCACAGCCCGAATGATGCCCCAGTTCCTCGCGGGAACGGACTTCATCTTCTCCGGGTACAGTGCCGTCCCGAACTACGACAACATGTTCGCCGGGTCGACGTTCGACTCCTACGACTTCGACGAGTACAACATCATGCAGCGGGACCTGCAGGTCGAAGGCGGCACGAAACCTGTCGACGAGGACACGGTCCTCGAGTACCGCGAGCGGGCCGCCAAAGCCATCCAGTCCGTCTTCGAGGAACTTGGGTTCCCGCCGATCTCCGATGAGGAGGTTGAGGCCGCCGTCTACGCCAACGGCAGCAAGGACATGCCCGAGCGCAGCACGGCCGAAGACATCAAGGCCGCCGAGGAGATGATGGAGGAGGACCTCACCGGCGCCGAGGTCGTGAAAATCCTGGCCGACAACGGCTTCGAGGACATCGCCGAGAACCTGTTGGGCATCCTCAAGGGCCGGGTCGCCGGCGACTACATCCAGACCTCGGGCATCTTCGAGGGCGACGGCGACTTCGACGTCGTCAGTGCCGTCAACGACCCTAATGACTACGAAGGCCCCGGGACAGGTCACCGCCTCGACGGCGAAGAGTGGGAAGAGAAGAAAGAGGTCCGCTTCGCGGTCGATCCGGAGGACATCTGAATATGGCCCAAGCACAACAGCAGTCGCGGACGCTGGTCCTGACCGAGAAGGGTGTCGCCGAAGAGGGAACCGACACCGACGAGGTCGTCATCTCGATCAGTGCGGGGTTCAACGAGATGAAAGACGAGACGCTCGCGGGCGTCAAACTCGCCGAGGTCCTCCGCGAGATGATGGCCGGTATCGAGGAGGAAGGGCTTACGGCCCGCGTCGTTCGTTTCACCGACAACCTCGACCTCGGTGTCATCGGGCTCAGGGGCGCGAACCTCTGTGGCTCGGGCATCTCTATCGGTATTCAGACCCGCGGGACGACGCTCATCCACCAGGAGGATCTCGTCCCGCTCAGCAACCTGGAGCTGTTCCCCCAGGCCCCGCTGATCGACCTCGAGACCTACCGCGCAATCGGCAAGAACGCGGCGCTGTACGCCAAAGGCGAGACGCCCGAACCGGTCCCGGTCGGGAACGACCCGATGGCTCGCCCGAAGTACCAGGCGCTCGCGGCGCTGTGGCACATCAAGGAGATGCAGTATAAGGACGAAGACAAGGAGCCCATGGAAATCGAGGTATCCTTCGAGTAACAATGAGCGACGACATTCACTACCCACTGGCCGACAACCCGGACGACGTCGAAACGCCCGAGGGAACGAAGCTCTCGGAGATCACATTGGAGAAAGTCGTCGAGGGCGAGATCGACGGCGAAGAGCTCGTCATTTCCCCCGAGACGCTGGAGAAGCAGGCACAGATCGCCGAGCAGGAGGGGCGACCGCAGGTCGCACGGAACTTCCGGCGCGCAGCCGAACTGACCGAAGTCCCCGACGACCGCATCCTCGAAATATATAACGCGCTCCGGCCCAGCGGGGCTGACAAAGAGACGCTACAGGAGATCGCTGACGAACTGGAAAACGAGTACGGTGCGGAGATAAACGCCGAACACGTCCGTGAAGCCGCCGAAGTGTACGAGGAGCGTGGCCTGGTCTGAAACCGCGCTCCGTCGGTAGCGGCACCGCACCGATAATCTCTAAGAGGATTCAGTTATAATGCCAAAACGGGACATACTAGCATGACTGCCCTTGGTGGCTTCCACGATCACGTGGCGCGTATCGACCTCGGAGAGGGCCACGTCGCTTACGAGAGCATCGACGAGGAGGACGCGAGAAAATACATTGGGGCACGCGGATTGGGCGTAAAGTACGTCTTCGATCAGGGACCGGACGTGGACCCGCTGGGGCCGGAGAACCTGCTGGCGTTCATGAACGGACCGCTGACAGGGACGCAGGTGACGATGAGCGGTCGCATCGCCATCTGTACGAAATCCCCGCTGACGGGCACCGTCACAGATTCCCACCACGGCGGCTGGTCGGGCGCGCGGCTCAAGTGGTCGGGCTTCGACGGGCTCCTGTTCGAGGGCCAGGCTGACGACCCCGTCTACGCGTACGTTGAGGACGGCGAAGTCGAACTGCGGGACGCCTCGCACCTCTGGGGCCAGGGCGTCCACGAAACGGTCGACGACCTCGAAGACGAGATCAAGGAGGGCACGCTCGGCAGGAACCTCTCGGTGATGGCCATCGGCCAGGCCGGCGAGAACGAGGTGAAATACGCCTGCGTCGTCAACGAGGACGACCGCGCGTCGGGCCGCGGCGGCACCGGCTGCGTGATGGGCAACAAGAACCTCAAGGCCGTCGTCGTGAAAGCGGGGACGAACATGCCCAGGCCCGAGGACCAGGAGACGTTCCAGGAGGGCCACAAGCAGGCGATGCAGGTCATCCAGGAGTCCGACGTGACCGCGCCCAACGAGGGCGGTCTTTCGATGTACGGCACGAACGTCCTGATGAACGTCACCGAGGAGATGGACGGCCTCCCGACGAAAAACGGTCGCTACTCCTCGACGCGGTCGATGTCCGACGCCGAGGGCGACGGCGAACGCATCATCGACTCCGAGGACGTTTCCGGTGAGAACGTCCGGGAGAACATTCTGGTCGACGAGCCGACCTGTCACTCCTGTCCGGTCGCCTGCAAGAAGGAAGTCGAAGTCCAGACGATGCACAAGGGCGAGGAGCTGAACGTCCGGATGGAGTCCTACGAGTACGAGTCCGCCTGGGCGCTGGGGCCGAACTCCGCCCACGCCGAGCGGGACAAGATCGCCGTGATGATAGACCGCTGTAACGACTACGGGATGGACACCATCGAGGCGGGCAACATGATGGCCCAGGCGATGGAGCTGACGGACGAAGGCAAGCTCGACGACCTGGGCGAGGGCATCGAGTGGGGCGACGCCGACGAGATGATCGACATGTTCGGTAAGATCGCCCGCCGCGAGACGGACCTGTCCGACCACATGGCCGAAGGGCAGGCACACCTCGCCGAAGCGTTCGGCGACGCGACGACGGACACGCTCACGGTCAAAAACCAGTCCATCCCCGCCTACGACCCGCGGTGCATGAAGGGGATGGCGATCGGCTATGCGACTTCGAACCGCGGCGCGTGTCACCTGCGCGGGTACACGCCGGCGGCTGAGATTCTGGGTATTCCAGAGAAGGTCGACCCGCGCGAGTGGGAGGGGAAAGGTGAACTGTGCGCCACCTTCCAGGACCTACACGCCATCAGCGACTCCTTCGACATCTGCAAGTTCAACGCCTTCGCGGAGGGTATCGAGGAGTACGTCCTGCAGTACAACGGCATGACCGGCCGCGATGTCTCCGAGGAGGAACTGATGGAATCCGGCGAGCGCATCTACAACCTCGAACGCTACTACAACAACCTCGCCGGCTTCGACGGGGCCGACGACGACCTGCCGTCGCGCTTCGTTGCGGGCAACGAACACGCCGTCCCGGCACAGGGCGGCTCCGAGGGCGAACTCGCCGAACTCGACGAGCTGAAAGGCGAGTACTACGAGGTCCGCGGCTGGGAGGACGGGGTCGTCACCGAGGAGAAACTCGACGAGCTCGGTATCGACATCGGTCCCGGAACCGGCGTCAGCTCCGGCGGCGCGGCGGCCCCGAGCGACGACTGAGTTGTTTCCACGCCGGTTCCACGCCTCGGTTTACCGGGCTTCGGTACACGGGCGTGCCCACCGGACCAGTCGTTGAAAAGCGCGTGCTCGTTCCACCGAAATTGTCCCCGGACGCAAACGCTTTTTACACTGTACCGGAATATGACAACTGTAGTTGTGTTCGGAGGAACATAGCACGACAATGGTCGCAGACCCAGGTATCCGACAGGAGCCCAGTATTTTCGAGAACAAACGGAGCGCGACGCGCTTTCAAATCCTGCTCCAGATCGTCGAACACCAGCCGGCGATCAACCAACAGGAGATCGCCGACCGCGTCGGGCTCACGCCCCAGGCCATCAGCGACTACCTCAGGGAACTCGAAACACAGGACCACGTCAACCGACGCGGTCGCGGCCGCTACGAGGTGACGAAGCACGGGGTGGACTGGCTCATCTCACAGACCGAGGAGCTGCAGTCGCTCGTTGAGTACGTGAACCGGGAGATTCTCGGTGAGGTCGAAGTCGAGGCCGCCATCGCGACCGACCGGATCGACGAAGGCGATCCCGTCGGCCTCTCGATGCACGAGGGTACGCTCCACGCATCACCGGAGACCGTCGGGTCCGCGACGGCGGTCGCGGTCAACAGCGCCGCGCCACAGCGAGCGGTCGGCGTCACGAACGTCCAGGGAATGCTGGAGTATCAGCCCGGAACGGTCGAAGTGGTCGCCGTCCCGGACGTTCAGTCCGGCGGGTGCGACCACCTCTCGCCGTCGCAACTCGCCGCCAGAGCCGCGGCGTACGACTGTCTCGCCGTCGCTGGGACCGAAGCGCTCGTTGCGGCCCGTGTGGCCGGACTCGACCCGGACCTCCGCTTCGGCGTCCCTACGGGGGTCAGGGAAGCCGCGATGGGCGGCCTCGGCGTGTTCGTGCTCGCTACCGAGGACGAACTGACGCCGCTGGTCGAACAGCTCCGGCAAGCCGACATCAGCTACGAACTTCTGGACGCGACGGAGCTATGAAGGCGACCGCGCGGGCCCATCCGATTCAGGGGCTCATCAAGTACCACGGGCTCCGAGACGAGGCGCTGAACATTCCGTATCACGACTCCATCTCGATGTGTACCGCCCCGTCGAAGACTGAGACGACCGTCGAGTTTGGCTACGAGACGGACACGTGCCTGGTCAACGGCGAACCTATCGACGAGGAGGGAGCCGACCGCGTCCGGACCGTCCTCGACCGGGTCCGGCGACGCGCCGGCATCGACAGTGGGGCACGAGTCGTCTCGCGGAACACGTTCGCGTCGAACGTCGGCCTCGGCGCGTCCGCGTCGGCCTTCGCGGCCCTCGCCGTCGCGGCGGCGAACGCTGCGGACCTTGACCTCTCCCGGCGAGAGCTGTCGGTCCTCGCCCGCCACGGCGCGCCGTCAGCCGCGCGGAGCGTCACCGGCGGTTTCTCCCGTCTCGGGGCGAGCACGACGGACGAACAGTGTGCCGGGTCCCGAATCGACGCCGGGTTCGATGCGGAGATCCGCACCGTCGTGGGTCTGGTCCCGGAGCACAAACACACCTCGCACGCACACGAGCAAGCGCCGGAATCACACCTGTTCGACAGTCGGCTCGCGTACATCCACGACGCGCTGGCCGACATGCAGGCGGCCATTAGCACGGGCGATTTCGACGCGGCGTTCGGCTTGGCCGAGCAGGACTCGATCAGCCTCCTAGCCGTGACGATGACCGGCCCCGAGAACTGGTTCTACTGGCAGCCCGAGACCGTCCAGCTCTGGAACGTCGCGACCCGTCTCAGAGCCGATGGGGTTCCCGTGTACTTCTCGGCGGACACCGGCGCGACGGCGTACCTGAACACGACCTCCGACCACGCCGAGCGCATCGCAGGCGAGGTCGAATCGCTCGGCCTTGAGTCGATGGTCTGGCGCGTCGGCGGGCCGGCGCGGTGTATCGACGACCACCTGTTCTGAGGCCGGCGGGCAAACATCTAAGACACGGATTCGCGTATTGCGGCGTATGACCGACACAGACGCGGACCCCGGCAGGGGTCGGGAACACATCGAGGTGCTCAGGGAGACGGTTGACCGCAACCGGGACCGCGACTGGGCGGACTACCGCGAGCGGTTCTCCTTCACAGTCGTGGACGACGGCACGGTACTGCTCTCACCGGCCGATGCGGCTGCGGAGACGGAGTCCGCCGTCGAGCGGGAAGTGACCCACAGAGTCACTATTGACGGCGGATCCGCCGTCGACTGCAACTGCCACGTCGCTCAGCGGCCATTCGACCGGCGGGCCTGTCGACACATGCGCGCGGTCGATGCGCATCCGCGGCTGTGACACCGTATTTCTGATTTTGACGCCCGTAACAGCGTGTCAGCGATCGGCGAGGTCACCGGGGACAGAGATTCAGATTTCGCCCGCAACCTCCCCGAGCGTCTCTTTCTTTACTGATCGGGTTCGTACGGAGACACTCTCTTTTTCGTCTCAGAGAGTGACAAATACGTCGAAGGTAAACATGATTAATTATGTAATATGGAGGAGTACGGGAAGATTCCCTGTTTTGCCAGAACAATAGGCTGATACACCGGTGTAACCGCCGACGCTATCGGACTGTTTCCAACTAATTATACATTTATCAGTGTTTTTAACCCCGGAGACCCGGGAAGAGTGGCTTGATAGCCGGCTACTGGGGGTAGCGACCACGCAATCGAAGACGAATAATAGCCGTACGACTGTTATCCGGGTCGAGATGCTGACGCGGCGCGGTTTGCCGCGTACCGATCTGTGACCGAGTGCTACCATCACCAGGCGGTAAAACTGTACCAACAGTTTGGTCGCCGCCAACAGTTTGGTATTTAGACCAAGATCTTGCGACGGTATCCGGTGGGAGACAGTACTGTTTCGGATACTCCGCGCTACCGTCCGTCGGTTTTACGCGGGTCCGGTTCGCAACCGCGGTCGCTGGACCTACCACCGTACACGGACAAGCAATCGACATATGCGCGTACAATATCGAATAAAAGACTCAAATATTGAAAGTAAAGTACATAAAACTCAAATATACATCTATATATTTTATATCTACACTCAAAATAGAGAATATATACCAATACTTCCGAAATAGTACATAGAGTGGTTCTATACACATCTATAGCTACCTACACTGGGTTCGTATGCGAATATTTGGGGTGACGAATACTGCGTCCGGCGAGGGGCCTCCGCCTACTCTAGTTGCCGATACTATCCACGGAACCGTCCGTGAGGGGTGGGAAGTCACCGGTATCACAGGGACACAGCGAGTATGACGAAGTACGTCCCGAGCCCCCAGCACGCCGCAGCGACGACAGCGGGTCCAAGGAACGCTGTGAGTCCGACCGCACCCACCAGAAGCGCGGCCGCCGCACCCGTCCGCACCCCGCGGCGGTCCCACAGCGACGCGATCGGTGTGTCGAGGACGAACAGCGCTTCGACGGCCAGCGCGCCGGCCACCCCGACGGCGGCGACAGCGACAGACCAGAGGGCGTCGAGTGCCCCGACCAGACTCAGATACCCGACCAGAGCCACTCCACAGAGCAGTGCAACCCCGGCGTCACGTCGGCAATCGGGCACAGAGACGGTACAGGCTGCGGCCGGAAAGCGATACTGGCGACGGTCCCGGATACCCCAAGTACAAAGACACTGTCAGTCGCAGTGAAACTATGCACCATCCTGGACCGCCGCGGTTCGTGGCGACGGGGGACGAGGTCGAACTCGCGCCCCGGGACCCGGATCCGTCGGCGACCTACACATGGCGGCTCACGCGGGCACCGGTACGCTCAACGGCATCACTCGGGGACGACCCGGTCGAACATCTCGTCCCCGACGCGCCGGGCAGATACGTCGTCCGCCTCAGTGCGCCCGACGGCGAGCACGATCTCACCGTCCGCGCGTTTCCCGGCGATCTCCACTCGAGCGGGGGATACACGTCCGGCCGCTCGGGCGGTCGAAGCGGCGGCGTCTCCGGCGGCCAGAGCGGTCCCGGCCGAAGCGGCAGCGGCGAGTACACACAGGCAGGAGACGACACTGGCGGCGGCGGCCGGCCGCGCCTGTCACTGCGGCCGGCCATCGAGGGCGACGAGGCCGTCGTCCGCGCGGACTGCAGCTCCCATCCCGAGGGGAGCGAGACAGCCGCCGACCTCGCCGTCGAGTTCCTGCTGGATGACCGAGACGACATCGACAAGGACGCGGTGACCCGGGAGGGGGCGACACTTCGGATTCCGCTGGACGCGCTGCCTGAGCGCGCCCGAATTCACGGCGTCGCGGTCGGTGAATACGGTTACAGCGTGCCCGATGCCGTGGAGTTCACGCGCACCGCGGACGGCGTCGAGACGGTGGCCAGCGGTGCGGGCGTCGCGGCCAGGCGACCGTACGTCGCGCCGTCGTGGGCCGAGGACTCGACCATCTACGAGATATACGTCCGCACCTTCGCCGGCGATAGCGACGAATCGCCCTTCGATGCGATCATCGACCGCCTGGACTATCTCGACTCGCTCGGCGTCGATGTCATCTGGCTCACGCCAGTGCTCCAGAACGACCACGCGCCCCACGGCTACAACATCACGGACTTCTTCGAGATCGCGTCTGATCTGGGCACCCGCGCGGACTACGAACGGTTCGTCGAAGCGGCCCACGACCGCGGATTCAAGGTGCTGTTCGACCTGGTGTGTAACCACTCGGCGCGGACCCACCCGTACTTCGAGTCCGCCGTCGACAACCCCGAGAGCGAGTATCGGGACTGGTACGCGTGGCGCAGCGACACCGAACCGGAGACGTACTTCGAGTGGGAGCACATCGCGAACTTCGACTTCGACCACCTGCCGGTCCGCCGGCACCTACTCGATGCGGTCGCACAGTGGGCCGAACTGGTCGACGGGTTCCGGTGTGACATGGCCTGGGCCGTCCCGAACGGCTTCTGGCGCGAGATCCACGACTACTGCAAGGACCGCGACAGCGAGTTCCTGCTGCTGGACGAGACCATCCCGTACATCCCCGATTTCCAGGCCGGGCTGTTCGATATGCACTTCGACTCGACGACCTACGCCGCGCTCCGGCAGGTGGGCGGCGGCAGCGACGCCGAGGCCGTCCTCGACGCCATCGAGGGGCGAGCGGAAATCGGGTTCCCGGACCACGCGTCGTTCATGCTGTACGCGGAGAACCACGACGAGACGCGGTACATCGTCGACTACGGGCGCGAGGCCGCAGAGGCCGCCGCGGGCGCGCTGTTCACGCTCCCGGGCGCACCGCTGCTGTACGCCGGCCAGGAGTTCGGCCAGCGCGGGCGGCGCGACGATCTTGCGTGGGACCACGCCGACGAAACGCTCCAGTCGTTCGTCGGCGACCTCTCGGCGGTCAGACACGACCAGCCGGCGCTGTCGGCCGAGGCGGACCTCGTCCGCATCCCATACGAGGTCCGAGACGGGCCGTCCGACCGCGTCGTCGCGTACGCGCGGACGACCGAGGACGACGCGGCCGTCGTAGTGCTCAACTTCGGCAGCGAGCCGACGACCGTCGGGTTGCCAATCGAGACCGACGAGACTGATCTCGTTTCCGGCGACCACCGCGGGGCTGGCGGTGACAGCGATGGGACCGCCGTCACGGTCGACAGCGTCGCCGTCTTCCCGGCCGGCAGTAGCGACCTGCGTCAGTAGTCCCAGGGGAACTGCGTCGGCCCGGCGACGCTACTCTCTCTGGCTATCTAGTCAATACGACGAGATATCACTAATTTGTACGAACCACAGGAGTTTATAGAGATTGGTCTACTTTGATAGGTATGCGGCTTTCGACAGCGCTTAACGAGTACAAGCGGGCTCGTCATGAGCGCTTTCCAGAGGAACGACGGACTGTTTCAGGCTCTTTCTCCGGGCACGGTGATCGCCTCGTACACGTCGGTGAGGACGGTACGCTGAAGGACTATTCCGATTCACTGTCCGGGCTCTCCGGTATCGACCGCTCCCGACTCGGCGTGATGTTCGGGGACGAGACACGGTGGTTCAGCGACCTGGAGACGATCAGACAGCACTACTATCGCGAGACCCGACTCGTCGAGACCGAGTACGACGCGGGGTCGTTTACGGTCCACCAGTACGACCTGACGCTGGGGCGGGCACACGTCACACATGTGGCCATGCGCGGGGCCGTGCCACAGGATGCCAAGCTTGTGGCGTTCGTCACGCTGGCCCCCGAAGGCAGCGACAGCGGCATCGGCTCGCTGATCCACGAGGACGCCGGCCCCAGCGGTTCTCGCGTCCTGGAGGTGTACCACCGACGGGAGCACGATTACCTCGCGTCGTCGACCGGGCTGGACGCCGTCGCCGGGCAGCGACCGGAGCGCCTCGCGGAGATCCTCGGTGACAACCCGGTGCCGTTCCCGCGGTCGGAACCGGTCGAGCGCCGCGACCAGACGCGGCTCACCGGCGACTTCCTCGTGACCGCACCGCTGGACCGGTCCGGGCGCAGCAAGGACACGACGCTCGTCAGCCAGCTCTCGAACCACGACGAGGTCGACCGGGAGACGGCGCTGCTGGATCTCGCCGACTGCGTGACTGAGCATACGACTTCCGACGACCTTCGGCAGGCCGGGCGCGAACGGACGCGCATCGACGTAACTGAATCCATGCCGCGTTCGGATTCGATACGGATGGACCTGCGGGTGCTTGACCTGCTGTCCTCGCCGACCGGTGGCCGGATCGCCGCCCCGGAGTTCGACCCCTTTTACTCGAACTCCGGCGGCTACGGCTACGTCTGGTTCCGTGACGACGCCTCCGTCTCCCGGCACTTGCTCGAAGCCGGCGACCGGCTGGACATCGACACCCGGGAGATGCTGACCGAGAGCGCGCAGTTCCTGTGTGACAGCCAGCTCTCGGACGGACGCTGGCCCCACCGCGTCTGGGCCGACAGCGGGGCTATTGCGCCGGGCTGGGCCAACGCCAGGGTGGAACACAACGCCGAATCACCGGAGTATCAGGCCGACCAGACCGCGACCGTCACCGCGTTCCTCGCGACGCTGCTACGAACACATCGCAGCGAGCTGGGCACCGACCTGACGGCGACAGTTCGGGACACTATCGAGGCGGCCGTGGACACGCTCATTGAGGATATCGCGGCCAACGACCTGCCCGAGCCGTGCCAGAACGTCTGGGAGGACTCCATCGGCCAGTTCACGCACACGACCGCGACGTTCATTGAGGCCTTCGCCACGGTGGCGCGCGCGCCGATGGGTGGGGCAGTCAGCGAGCGATGCCTGACGGCGGCCGACCGGCTGCTCGACGGCCTCGACACGCTCTGGGACGAAGATTTGGGCGTGTACGTGATGGGGCTGACCAACGGGACGCCCGATCACCGCATCGACGCCGCGGCGCTCCATCTCGCCGCCGCGTTGCAGGCCTACGACAGTATCGAGTCGACGACGCTTCCCGACCAGCAGGTGATTCGCCTGGCCGACCACGTGAGTACGACGCTGGATACGCTGTTCCGGAACCCCACCGAGAGTACGGTCGCGGGACTGGCCCGCTACGAGGGCGACCGCTGGCGGACCGGTCACCAGGACAGCGAGAAGATCTGGACCGTCACGACGGCAATGGGAACCCTCGCCGCCGCGCGCGTGGGCGACATGCTGAACGACCGCGACGGGAGCGGCGACGCCTACCTCGACCGGGCGAGCGACCTCTACGAACTGCTGGCCGACGACGGCCCGCTCACCACCGACGCCGGCTACCTCGCCGAACAGGCCTTCGACGACGGCGACCTCGACAGCGCGTCGCCGCTGGGCTGGTCACACGCGCTGCGGCTCCACGCGACCGCGCGCCTGGGTGAGCTGAATGCGTTGCCGACGACATCGGCCGGCACCGAGGGGCCGAGCGAGCGTCCGACCTGGACGACCGGAGAGAAGTACGGCATCGGCACCGTCGCCGACCACGACGAACCGGACCCCTCGCGCGTCTGGTTCACGCTCACTGAGGGCGCACTGACGGAGGCCCGCTACCCGCAGGTCGACCTGATGAACCTGCGGACGCTGGATTTCCTGGTCCGGTGTACGGACGAGACGGATTATGCTGTCCGGACCCACCGGGAGAACCGCCGGACCGACGACACCGTCAGGCGTCGCGTTGTCCCGGTCGACGACGAGGCGCTACTCTATCGACACGTCTTCACCGAGACCGGCGACGGGCGGGGCCACGAGTGGACGCTGACCGTCGACTACGCGACCGACCCCGAACACGACGCCATCGTCGCCGACGTGTCGTTCAACGCCGCGGACGGCAAGTCCTACGACGTGTTCTCCGTCGCCGACATCGCGCTCACCAGTACGGTCACTCAGGACCGAGCGATCAGATACGGCCAGCCCGGGAGCTACCACCTCGTCGGCCGGAACCCCAACGCCTACACTGACCAGACTGACAACGACCTGCTCGTCGACGAGAACGGCGACGCCTACTCTATCGCCGTGGCGATGGCCGCAGCCGGACGCTTCGACTGGGCCACCGTCGGTGCGGCCGGCAGTGACCGCCTCGACGGGCTGTACTCCGATGGCGACCTCCCGGCTCCCGTCGAATCCATCGACGGGACGAACCTCGTCCTCATCGGGCGGCTTGACTCGGGGACCAGAGTCAGCGACACGGTCGCGCTCGGCTTCGCGCGGCAGGCCGACACCGCCGCCGCGCTGGGCGAGGCCGACGGCGCACTCGACCGCGGCTACGAGACGGTCAGCGCCGAGTACGCCGATAGCTGGGACGACTTCCTCTCGGACAAGCAGCTTCCGGACTCGGTCGCCGACGACGGGGAACTGGCGAACCAGTACAGAACCGCGCTGATGACGCTGCTGGCCGTCGAGGACAAGACCTACCACGGCGCGTCCATCGCCTCGCCGTCCGTGCCGTGGGGCGAGGCCGTCCACGCCGAGCAACCCAAGGGCTACGGCTACAACTTCGTCTGGTCTCGGGACCTCTATCAGGTGTTCAGCGTGTTCGACGCCATCGGGTCGCTGGACATCGCGGCCGACCAGCTCGAATACATCTACGAGCACCAGCAGGACGACGCGGGCTTCATCCCGCAGAACACCTACGTCAACGGGACGACCCGCTGGGGCGGCGAGCAGATGGACAACATCTCGTTCCCGCAGGTGATGGCCTACCGCCTCGCCGAGAGCGGTGTCGACTTCGCCGACGTTGACTACAGCTACGAGAACGTCCGGCGGTCGGCCGAGTACGTTGTCCGCCACGGCCCCGAAACAGCCCAGGAGCGCTGGGAAGAGGAAGCCGGCTTCTCGCCCTCTTCGATTGCGACGGAAATCGCCGGCCTCGCGTGTGCGGCCAAGCTCGCGCTCGACACCGGCCACGAGGCCGACGCGCTCGTCTGGCTCGCGCTCGCCGACCACTGGGCCAACAACGTTGAGGCCTGGACCGCGACCGAGACCGGGACTGAGCGCCACACCAACACCCCATACTATACGCGGGTCACGTTCGATGGCAACCCAGAGGCGGGCCACCTTCGGACGCTGGCCAACGACGGCCCGACGCTGGACGAGCGCAACATCATCGACGGCGGCTTCCTCGAACTCGTCCGACTGGGTATCAAGCCCGACGACGACGAGGCCATCCGGAACTCGCTCGTCGAGGTCGACGACACGATCAGCGTCGACACGGAGTACGCCCCGGGATTCTACCGGTACAACGGCGACGGCTACGGCGAACGCGGCCGGGACGACCAGGGCGCGCCGTGGTCGGTCGAACACAAGGGGAAGGGCCGTCTCTGGCCGCTGCTCACTGGCGAGCGCGGCGAGTACGAACTGCACCGCGACGACCCGGACATCGAGCCCGAGAGCTGCCTCCGGATGATGCAGGACGTGGCGAACTCGGGGCGGATGATCGCCGAGCAGATCTGGGACCGCGGGCACGCGACAGACTACGACTGGGAGTTCGCCGAGGGGACCGGCTCGGCGACGCCGCTGGCGTGGTCGATGGCCCAGTACGTCCGGCTGGCACATGGCATCAGCGCCGGTGAACCCGTCGAAACGCCCGCGTTCGTCGACGAGCGCTACCGCGAACAACGCGCCCACACGCCCGACCGTAGCCCGGCACTGCGCGTCGACACGCAGTTCCGTGGGAACGAACTGGTCGTCTCCGGCGAGACGACCGGCGTCCGCGTCGTCGTCAAGACCCCCGCCGATATCACGTATCTCACCGTCGATGACCGGGAGTTCGAGGTCACGGTCGATGTCGACCCCGGCGAGAACCAGGTGATCGTCGCCGCGGCGGACGACGCAGACCTGGTCACTGCCGGGACGACCGTCTGGCAACTCAACCTGTAGAACCGCTTATAAGTGAATAGCACTTTATAACTTGGGTCTGTCTGGGGAGATATGGATGCGATAGTGCTAGCCGGAGGCTACGCGACACGCTTGTGGCCGATCACGCGCCGTCGACCGAAGATGCTGTTGCCGGTCGGCGAGACGACTGTCATCGACGGGGTTCTCCAGTCGCTAGAGGAGGACGACCGGGTCGGGACGACCTATCTGAGTACCAACGAGGCCTTCGCCGCTGATTTCGAGGCCCACATCGACGAGATGGGATACGAGTCGGTCCAGCTCTCCGTCGAGAGCACAGAGGACGAAGACGAGAAGTTCGGCGTGGTCGGCGCGCTCGCGCAACTCATCGACCGCGAGGGTATCGACGACGACCTGTTCGTCATCGGCGGGGACAACCTCATCGGCTTCGACCCCTCGGAGTTCCTCGACTTCTTCGAGGAGCGCGACGGGGCCGCACTCGCTGCCTACGACGTGGGCTCCCGGGAGAAAGCCAAGTCCTACGGGCTCGTTGAACTCGACGGCGAGCGCGTCGTCGACTTCCAGGAGAAGCCCGAGCATCCAAAGAGCACGCTCGTTTCCATCGCCTGCTATGCCTTCCCGGCCGACTCGCTTCGCTTCGAGGAGTATCTTTCGGGCGATAACAACCCTGACGAACCGGGCTGGTACATGGACTGGCTGCAAGAGCAAGAGCCCGTGTACGCGTTCACCTTCGACGATGTCTGGTTCGATATCGGGACGCCGGAGTCGTACTTCGAGGCGGTCGAGTGGAAACTCAATGGCGGGTCGCTCATCCATCCGGATGCGACCGTCGAGAACGCCGAGATCGGCGACACCGTCCACGTGATGGCCGGTGCTGAGGTGACCGACAGCAGCCTCGACCGGACCATCGTCTTCCCGGAGTCCGAGGTCCACGACTGTGACCTCGACGAGACGAT
Organism: Haloarcula terrestris; assembly: GCF_031624315.1. Lineage (NCBI taxonomy): Archaea > Methanobacteriati > Methanobacteriota > Halobacteria > Halobacteriales > Haloarculaceae > Haloarcula > Haloarcula terrestris. The sequence continues at coordinate 114,841 of NZ_JAMQOM010000002.1, forward strand.
TCTCGGCGAGGACGTGGCCGTTGCGGGATTCGACATGTCGGGGTCGCTCATCATCAACCGCTGATGGCTCGGACACGTCGATCCACTGCTCGGGTACGGGATTCGGAGCGGCCCGCTGTCAGCCACCGGACCGCTGGCGAAGGACTAAGTGACACAGCGCCGTCTATTCGGCATGAGCAGGTCATCTGATAACATGTCACAGACCGAGACTGAGCCGGTCACGTTCGAGATGACGATCGACGACGGCCGGACCAGGATCGATGTCTCGGGGGACCGGGATACGGCCGTCATCGTCCGCTCGGCATCGGGCGAGAAGATATACCTGCCGCCAGAGGATTTCGACCGGCCGCCGGAGGACAGACAGACGCCCTACGACAGCCCCTACCAGTCGGCCGACGGGACCGCCGACAGCCCGTACCAGACGCGGACCGACACCACATCGGTGACCGGGCTGGAGCCCACCGCTGACGGCTATCTGATCGTCCATCCGGAACCGGTCACGGACGTTCGGTTTCTCCGATAGCGCGGCCGCGGGTCAGGCGTCGTCCAGGACCTTGTGGTAGAACTCCACGTGTTCCTCGGCGACTTCCGCCCAAGTTCGCACCTCGTACTCGATTGGCGTCGACAGCGACAGCGCGTGTTCGATACCGTCGGCGATCGAGTCCGAATCGGGCTCGACCTCGATGACGCAGTTCTCGTTGAGCAGCTCCGCGGCCCCGCTCTCGCAGGCGACGACGCGCGTTCCGACCGATAGCGCTTCGACGATTGTGATACCGAACGGCTCCGCCAGCGACGGCGAGACGAACAGGTCCGCGCTGTTGTAGTAGTCCCCGAGTTCCGACTGGGGGAGATATCCCGGGAAGTAGACCCGGTCCTCGATTCCCAGCAGCTCCGCGAACCGTTCGAGCTGTTCGGTGAGGTGGCCCGAACCGCCAAGCACCAGGCTGACGTTGTCCCGGTCGAGCTTCGAGAGCGCGTACAGGAGATACGAGAGCCCCTTCTGGTCCGTGTGTCTGCCGACGAAAAACAACATCTCCCCGTCGATGCCGAGTTCGGCCTTGATATCCCGGCCCGTCGGCTCCACCGACGAGAACCCGTTGTAGATGACCGACGAGTCGGCGTCGTACTGCTCGCGGATCCGTCGCTGTGTGAACTTGCTCACCGCGATGATGTGGTCCGAGCGGTTGGCGACCCGCTGTTCGGTTTCGACCTCTCGCTGTGGCGGCGTCACGTTCCGGTCCGCCGACAACGAGTGAAACGTCGAGAGCCACTCGACATCGTGGGACGACTTGGCCCGTGAACCGGGGTTGTATCCGAACCAGTCGTTCGTATGAATGATGTCGGCGTCGGCCGCCTCGTCGGCGAACTCTCCGGCCAGTCGGCCGATGCGGGTGATGATGTCGCCGTTGCCCGTCGGGACGCCGTGGATACCATCGCGGTCCGGCGGCGCGTACTCCGCGGGTAACACCAACTCGAACTCGATGTCATCTCTCGGTTCGAGCTGTTCGAACAGCTCTCCGATAGCGGTATCAAGTCCGCCGGTGATGTTGGGTGGGAACCCCCAGCCAAGCATCAGCACGTTCGGTGGCATCTGTAGTACTGGCTCTCCTGATAGCATCAAATGGATACAATATATATGTTTGCGTGTGCCGTTCTCCGGGTCCGCAAGCAGACGCGACAGCAGCCAACCCGCCCATTGAAATGCCTGTCAGGGCAACAGGTGCGTATGCAATTCCAACGACAGAGTGGCGTGTTTCTCCACCAAACGTCGCTCCCGGGGCCACACGGTATCGGCGACCTCGGTGCCGGCGCGCGGGCGTTCGTCGACTTCCTCGACCGAGCTGACCAGTCGCTGTGGCAGTTCTGTCCCCTCGGTCCCACGGCGAGTATCCACGGCAACTCCCCGTACCAGTCGTCGTCCGCCTTCGCCGGGAACCCGCTACTCATCGACCTCCGCGACCTCGTCGACCGCGGCTATCTCACAGCGGCCGATATTGAACCGCCGGGCGACCTCTCGCAACAGCACGTCAAGTACGACCGCGTGACCGAGTTCAAGACGGCCCGGCTCCGGGACGCGTACGCGAGCTTCGACGAGAATGCGAGCGAGACAGCGCAGCAGTCGTTCGCCGAGTTCTGCGAGCGCGAGGCCGGCTGGCTGGACGACTACGCGCTGTTTACCGCCCTGAAATCCGAGTTCGACGAGGCTGGCTGGATGGACTGGCCGGACGATATCAGAACGCGCGAGCCGGCCGCCATGGAGCGATACCGGGACGAACTGGCCGGCGACATCCGCTATCACAAGTTCGTCCAGTGGTGCTTCGACAGCCAGTGGCAGGCGCTGGCCGACTACGCAGCTGAGCGGGGGATCGGCCTCGTCGGCGACCTCCCGATCTACGTCGGCCTCGACTCGGCGGATGTCTGGGCGTATCCCGAGGTGTTCCGGCTCGACGACGACCACAACCCCGCGGAGGTGGCCGGCGTCCCGCCGAATCCCGGCGACGACGGCCAGCGCTGGGGCAACCCCGTCTACGACTGGGACGCGCTGCGCGAGAACGACTACGGCTGGTGGATCGACCGGTTCGAGCGGCTGTTCGATCTCATCGACATCGCCCGCATCGACCACTTCAAGGCCTTCGACGAGTTCTGGTCGATCCCGGCCGAGGCGGACGACCCGGCCGCCGGGCAGTGGCGCGACGGCCCCGGCGCGCACTTCTTCGAGACGGTCGAAGACAGGCTCGGCGAGTTGCCCTTCTTTGTCGAGGACCTGGGCTTTCTCGACGAGGGCATTGTCGCGTTGCGGGACCAGTTCGGCTTCCCAGGCATGCGCGTCCCGCAGTACGCCGACTGGTGCGAGGAAGGCCACATGTACCAGCCGATGCACTACCCGGAACAGTCCGTCGGCTACACGTCCACCCACGACACGGACACCATCGTCGGCTACTACCGTGACCTCTCGGACCGGCAACGGGACTGCCTCCACTACAACCTCGGTACCGACGGGAGCGAGATCACCTGGGATCTCATCGAAGCCGTCTGGAACTCCAACGCGGTCGTCGCGATGACGACCATGCAGGACCTGCTCGGCCTCGACAGCGACGCCCGGTTCAACGTTCCGGGCACGGCAACGGGCAACTGGCAGTGGCGGGTGACCGAAGACGGCCTCGACCCCGACGTTGCCGAGCGACTCCGACAGGTCACCGACAGAACGATCCGCTAATCGCGCTCAGAATTCGAGGATGCCGTCTTCGGTGACGACCGTATCGAGCAGTCGGGTCGGCGTCGCGTCGTAGCCCGGATTGCCGATGTCGAACCCCTCCGGCGGTTCGAGCATCACGTCCGAGCCCGGCCGGAACGTGTTCGTGAAAGTGAAGCCGCTGCCGATGAACTTCGAGGAGGTCCCGACGACGGTTACGGGCACGTCCATTTCGTTGGCCGTCGCGGCCAGTGGCAGCGTTCCGATACGGTTGTACACCGTGTCGTCGATGAGGCAGTTCATCCCGATGAAAACACGGTCGGCCTCCGCGAGGTAGTGGCCCGCCGCGCCGTCGACGATGAGCGTCACGTCGGCCCCGTCCCGGTCGGCCAGCTGGCGGGCGGTTCGCCGGCCAAGGAAATGCGGCCGCGACTCTCTGGCGTACAGATGGAACTCCTTCCCCTCGTCCAGGGCCGCCATGAGCGTCGCCATCACCGTCGAGGAGTTCTCGTGTGTCACCAGCACGTCGCCGTCCTCGATGAGCGTCGCCGCCTGCTCCGCGGCGCGGCCCTTGCTGGTCTCGATTTCCGTGACGACCTCGTCGATGGCGGCGAGTAGCTGCTCCTTGGCTTCTGAGACGGACTCCGGATCGGCGTCTTTCAGGTCCGTGACGATCCGCTGCTGTGTCGTGTACAGCGGTGCGTGCGAGCGGTTCGCGCGCTGGAGCGCGCTGCTGTTGCGTTCGACCACGCGGAGAAAGTCCTCGACCGTGTGGCACTCGCGGTCGGTCAGTTCGCGGAGCGCCTTGGCGGCCTTCACGGCCGCAATCGAGGAACTCTGTGTCTCCATCTCCTCGATCTGCCGCACCGTCTCGTTTATCATGCGAACACCTGCGGCGGCCATCCTTATAACGATACAGCCGATATCCGCTCCGTTCGTCTGGACTCACTCGGCTCCGACCACGTCTTCGTCAGTCGGCCCCTGGCCGTCGAACTCGGCCACGAGCGAATCGAGTTGCGCGGGGTCGTCGACGCTCGGGAGCCTTCGGTCCGCAGTCCGACAGTCCGCATCGACGCCGAGGCCGTCACAGACGAGGTCGGCCGTCGCCTCGGCCATCTGCCGGTAGGTCGTCAGCTTGCCGCCGACGATGCTCGCCACGTTGTCGACGCCGTCGTCGGCGTGGTCGAGCAGGAAAAAGCCCCGCGAGATGCCGCGGCCGCCCCGCTCGTCCTCGTCGGGCGCGTACAGCGGTCGGACACCCCACCAGGTCCGGACTTCCGGTGCGTCTGCCACGGGCGGGAGCATCGCCGCACACTCCTCGATACTCCGGTCGATCTCCCACTGTTCTGTCTCGTACTCGTCGGGATCGCGGACGGGCACGCTCGTCGTCCCGAGAACGGCCTCGCGCTCGTGTGGCACGACGATATCGCCGTCGTCGGGGTCCCGACAGCGGTTCAGCACCGGGCCGAGGGCGTCGTACTCGACGGAGACCATCACGCCACGCGTCGGTCGCATCTCCACGTCGAGGCCGGCCATCGCGGCGAACTCGCCCGCCCAGGCCCCCGTCGCGTTGACGACATAGTCGGCCGCGATGGTGTCATCGACCGCGCCGCCGACCTGCACGCCGGTCACTTCGCCGTCGTTGACGAGTACGTCCTCGACGGGCGCGTGTGGGTGTATCGCTGCGCCGTGGTCGCGGGCGTCGGCGGCGTTGGCGGCGACGAGCCGCGACGGATAGATGACTGCGTCCGGGACTTCGAATGCGCGCTCGGTCTCTGCCGCGAGATCGGGCACTCGTTCGCGTGCTTCCTCAGCGTCCAGCGTCTCCACGGGAATCCCCACCTCCTCACAGGCCGCCCGCTTCGCCTCGAAGTAGTCGGGATCGTCGTCGCTGAGTTGGACGAACAGACCGCCGGTATCGCGGATGCAGGCCCCGGCGATCTCCTTGAGTATCCGGTTCTCGGCGATGCACTCCTCGGCACCGACCCGATCAGCTTCGGCGTAGCGGGCACCGCTGTGGAGCAGTCCGTGCGAGCGACCGGAGGTCCCGCTGGTCAGCCCGTCGCGTTCGACCAGCGTCACGTCGACACCGCGGAGCGCGAGATCACGGGCGACGCCGGCACCGGTCGCACCACCGCCGACGACGAGAACATCTGTCTGGATCGCCATGCTAAATGTTAGGCGAAATGACGTAATATTCTACCGGTGTCAGGAGCTTGGCGACTGTCGGTCTTGGGTTGTCGAAGACACCATACTGGTCACAGCTGCCGTCTCCGGAGTCCGAGCGCTCCGGGGATTCAGCTGTCGTTTTCGGCGGGCGGCGCTGCACGCTCTTCTGGACCGAGAAAGCCGTGGAAGGGACAGACGTACTCGTCCCGGATGAGCTGTTCGTCGACGACATCCAGGCCCAGCGCATCAAGTTCTTCGCTGATCCGGTTGAGGTCGTCGTGGTCGCGCCCGATGGCGTTCACGTAGACGTTTCGCTTCCCGGTCATCACCTCTCGAACTGCCGTGACACCGCTTATCTTCCGCGCCTCGTTTGCGAAGGCATCGCGCTGTGAGACCGGGGCCGTACAGATGATTTTCGTATACAACGGATACCCCGCGAGCTCGTAGTCGATATCGATGTGATAGCCGCGAACGATGCCGCTCTCTTCGAGTTTATTCAGACGAGTCCGAACAGTACTCGACGAGAGATCGAGCTCTTCCGCGATATCGCTTGAGGATGTCCCTCTGGCGTCCTGCTGGAGATAATAGAGAATGTGTTTGTCTATCGAATCGAGTTCGCTATCCTTCATTGGTTGTCTGTTTCGGTGGGCCAGGACGCATTAGTCTTGTCCCTCGCGAGAACGCAGCCGACCGTCCTCACGGCTGGAACCAGCCGTTTCCCGCGAAGCGAGTGTCGATTTCTGTACGCGAAGTTCTCGATCAGAGCAGATTATAGATGACAGTTTGTGTAATATAGGGCTATATTTTGACGAACCGTCAATCAGAACGCCTAGTTTATACACTTCCGAGATAGAAACCCTAGCAATTCAATGGTCAGACTGATTCGACCACACTGTCGAGGTTGGATCGAACCCGATGTGATCGCCACCCGCCCCGTCCGAGACCTCCGGTCGCACCGATGAAGGAACTCGAACGCGACCTCGGACTGCCGTCGGTTCTGGCTATCAGCATCGGTGCGATGATCGGCAGCGGCATCTTCATTCTGCCGGCGCTCGCACTCGAAATCGCCGGCCCCGCCGTCATCGTGGCGTACGGTCTCGCCGGCCTGCTCGTGGTCCCGGCCGCCCTCTCGAAGTCGGAGATGGCGACCGCGATGCCGGAAGCCGGTGGAACGTATATTTACATCGAACGTGGGATGGGACCGCTGCTCGGGACAATCGCCGGTGTCGGGACGTGGTTTTCCCTGTCGTTCAAAGGCGCGCTTGCGCTTGTCGGGGGCGTGCCCTACCTGCTGTTACTGTTTGACCTCCCGCTGAAACCGGTCGCGCTGGGCCTCGCAGCGGTTCTCATTCTGGTGAACGTCGTCGGCGCGAAACAGACCGGGCGGCTACAGGTCGCTATCGTCGTCGTCATGCTCGCGGCGCTTGGCTGGTTCGCCGCCGGAAGCGCACCCAGCGTCCAGACCGCGAATTACGTCGACTTCTTCGACGCCGGCCTCGGTGGCCTCCTGGCCGCGACCGGGCTCGTGTTCGTCTCGTATGCCGGTGTGACCAAGGTCGCGAGCGTGGCCGAAGAGGTCGAGGACCCCGGCCGGAACATCCCGCTCGGTATCCTCGGTTCGCTCGCGTTCACGACAGTGTTGTACGTGGCTATCGTGGCCGTGTTAGTCGGGGTGACAGACCCCGGTAGCGTTGCCGGATCGTTGACACCCGTCGCCGTCGCCGCGGAGGCGACGCTCGGCCGGGCCGGCGTCATTGCCATCATCCTGGCGGCCATCCTCGCACTCATCTCGACGGCCAACGCCGGTATCCTCTCGTCGTCGCGGTACCCCTTCGCGATGAGCCGGGACCAGCTCGCACCACCCTCGCTTTCGACTGTCAACGAGCGGTTCGGAACGCCGGTCACGTCGATTACCCTCACCGGTATCGTACTGCTCGCACTCATCGCCTTCGTCCCGATTCTCGACATCGCGAAACTGGCCAGCGCGTTCCAGATAATGGTGTTTGCGCTCATCAACGTCGCGCTCATCGCGTTCCGCGAGGGGAGCGCGGAGTACGAGCCCGAGTTCACGTCGCCGCTGTACCCCTGGATGCAGATATTCGGGGCCGTCACAGGCGTCCTGCTTCTCACGCAGATGGGGGCCACCGCGCTGCTCGGGGCTGTCGTGATTATCGTCGGCAGCGTGCTCTGGTATCTGGGCTACGTTCGACCGAAGGTCAGTCGCGAGGGGGCAGCGACGGACGCGATTCGGCGACAGGTCGGCCGGGAGACGCTCACAGAAGTTGAAACGACGCTCGGGGAGGATACTCGAGAGGTCCTCGTCGCATTTACCAAGGGCGGCGACGAGGACCGGGAGCGCTCGCTCGTTGCGGTAGCCGCTGACATCGTTCGGCCTGCCGACGGTCGCGTGGTCGCAGTGCAGTTCGAAGAGATCCCGGACCAGGCCCCGCTCACCGAGAGTGCGACTGTGCAGTCCTCGTCGGACATCTCCTTCGAGACGCGAATGGACGCGCTGTCGTCCGAACTCGGTGTCGACATCGAGGCGGACGAGATCGTCAGCCACGACACGAAACACGCCATTGTGAACTTCGCCGGGAACCGCGGTGTCGATTCCATTATCGCGGAACACGAACCGCTCCGTCTCCGGTCACAGCTGTTTGGCGACCCGATCGACTGGGTCGTTCGACACGCTCCCTGTGACGTGTTGCTCGTGGACAATCTCGGATACAACCGCCCGGAACACGTCGTCCTCTCCGGGGATAGCGGCCCGTATCCGCCCCTTGCGGTCGATGTCGCCGAAGCTATCGCAGGTTCGAACGGTGGGGACCTCTCGCTCTGGTATCCCACGTCAACCGGGAGCACGGACGAGCACAGACAGACGATAGACGACTATCAGTCCGAGCTTTCGGAGATACTCTCGGTCCCGGTTCAGGCCGAATCGGCGAGATCCGACGGCGGGCAACCGTCCCAGCCGGACCTGCTCGTACGTCGCGGGACCGACCACCGGCTGCAGGCGGCGTTGTTCGACGACCGACCAACCTTCCCGAGTCCGGGCTGTACGACCATCACCGCATACCCCCACGAATCGAGCAAACCGGGGTTCATGCGCCGGCTGCTGGAACAGGTTACGTTCTGAGACGGACAGCTGTACGTTCTCCACGTCTGTACGACCACCAGATCTCTCGGACTGGTTCTTCGGAGTCCCCGGCTCCAAGTAGCTACGTTTATATTGATGCCCGAATTGGACACTGTATAGGCGGCCACAGCGGTGGGGTTGCCTCCCGTACCCATCCCGAACACGGAAGATAAGCCCACCAGCGTTCCGGGGAGTACTGGAGTGCGCGAGCCTCTGGGAAATCCGGTTCGCCGCCACACCATTCATCCCGTTATATAACAACAGTGAGCGACGCGGCTTTGCTGTCGTGCAGAAACTGTCATGACGGAGAATCGGTTTGGTCGACAGCTATCGTAACTCTCTCTGTCAACCGCCATCAGTCGGTGACGGTACATCCCAGATCTTCGAGTTGCAGGACAGCAGTATCAAGTTCGTCTTCCTTGACGAACACATGATCGGTTGAGTACGTAGAGATGACGAACACCGAAACATCTACTTCGGCAAGGGCTGACGCAACCGCCGCCAGAAACCCAACGAGTTCAAATGGGAGGTCCATCTCGAATGTCAGTCGCTTCCACCCGGACTCAATCTCACTGGCATCGACCGTATCGACGGTATCCTGATCGACGACCACCGTGGTTTCCGTCTCGTCTTGGATAGTAGCAAATGCACCGGGGTGATTGTGATCGGTCCGGCAGACTGCGTATGTGTCGTCCGATACGCTGACTGTCCCGTTCTGGAGAAAATCGATTGGATCCATACGGGAGAGAACTATACAATAGCGTATAAACGTGCGTAAGAGCAACCTTTCGGCGGTTCCTGGGCATCTTTCTTGCTATTCTAGTTCGCATCTCGACTGCGTAGTCGGTCCACGAATGAAAGCGTGATTTCGACGGTGGCCGAGTCCTGTATCCGCAGACCCACCTGCCAGCCGATTCACTTCAGATTAGCTGAACGCAGCTTCTCGTGAACGTGACACCATCATAGTGCAGCAGAGAACCCGCGTCGACAATAGCAAATATCGACCGTTCGTCGCTGCCCGTCCGCGCTGTTACGCTACAGGTTCGCGTACGCTTCCTCAACCATCTCGCCGGTCCGCTCGACGACATCGGCCATCGCTTCGTTGTCGGGGGCCAACCCCGTCAGTTGCGCGATGCGCATGATGCTGACGTGGTACACTGTCTGGACGCCCGGCGATTCCTCCCAGATGACGACGTTACAGGGAAACAGCGCGCCGATGCGGTTCTCGGAGTGGTCCAGCACCTCGTCCGCAATAGCCGGATTGCACGCCCCGAGGACGTAGTAGGGGTCCCGGTCCGCATCGACCTTCTCGTTGAGCAGCGCCGACGGCGAGAACTCCGACGGGAAGCCAAACCCCGCCTCGGCGAAGGCCTCGCGGACGTGCTCGATAGCGTCCTCGTGGGCCATTTCCAGGGTTGCGCGCTTCTCCCCGATATCCTCGGGGTCGACTTCGGTCGGATCGATAGGTAACGTCATACTTGGACGGACGGGCGACCGACGGAAGTCCGTTTCGCGCATCGGCATCCGTCGGTTGTGGTTCCCGCCACCAAGTTTGGTGTGGGTCAAAACTGAGCGAAGCTACTCTGCTCTCTCGGTTCCGGTTCCGAACAGCTTCGAGACAGTTAGTCAGAACCAGTGCCGTTCGCTGTGTCGCTCTCCAGCACCTGCTGTAACTGCTCGATCAGCGTGCGGCCTGAAGGGTCGCCACCGTACACCCTGACGGAATCGAAGCCGGCGTAGCCGTGGTCGCCGGACTCGTCGCGCTCCCAGTAGAGCCACGCTGTCTCCTCCCCGCCGTCGAGACCCGTCTCCTCGACGGGGAACTGAAGCACCAGCGACTCGTGGCTGTCCTCGCCACTGTCTTCGGGTTGCCTGACCTCGCCGTCGTCGACCGGGCGTGCGCCCTCCCCGTCTTCGAGTGCAAGCCGCGACCCGAACCGATAGCGGATGGCCCGCTCTGTGGGGTCGAACGTCTCGCTGTCACCGTCGCTGTTGACGAACTCGGACTGCTGGACCGCGACCGCGACGGTGTCGTGGTCGCCAAGGTCGATGAAGTTTTCCGCGTTTTCGGGCTGAATATCGATCGATAGCTCGGTTGGGAAATGGGCCGCTGCGACGCCGCTCAGGCTCGGAACTGCCGCCGCGGTCGCCGCTGCACCGAGCGTCCCCTTGAGGAACCGCCGTCGTGAACTGGGTGTCGACGCTGGACTGTCGTCGCTCGTCATCGACTGCGTTAGTTTCATTCAGGTAACTGGTTGGTCGGTACTGTTTTGATAATTCTGGTGCATATATCGAAAACACACACCTGTTGGCGTACCGGTCCTGGGGTGTCGTTTTGGGTACTCTGTGACCCTCTCAGCCGACTTCGCCTGTCGGTGCTCTGTGCCGGATCCTACGAGGGCACGACCCCTCCTTCCACTCCAACCGTCGGTAACGGCGCATTATATTCTATTATATTTTCACAAAACTAAGTCTACAACTTTAAGTAGAATCGGTGGTCTAAATCCGTCTATGACCGCACAGGCCGACACGGAGATCGCCCCGGTGGTTCCCGCGCCGACGCCACCGGACGACACCGATGCCTGGTACGCGCCGGCCGTTCGCGAGCAGGACGAGGTGTATCCTGGCGTCATCGTGACCGTCCGCCGGGAAGGAAGCGGGTTCCGGTACACTGTCCGCAATCCGGTGCTGTCGACAGCCGAGGCCGACGCGCTGTCGACTGTCGAGTCCCATTTCGCCGGTGCGAACATCGAACGTCCGCGAACTCGCGAGGGGGCCGTCGAGCGGATGAACGGGGGGTTCGACGCGAAACACCGACGGGTCATTGACCGACTGATCGACGCGTCACCGGCGAGCCGACGCCGTATCGAATACCATGCGCTCTCGTCGCTGGCGTGTTTCGCCGAGCTGACTCCGTATGCGCTTGATTCCCGCATCGACGTGGCCGACGTGACCGATGACGGCGTGGTCGTCCACACCAACGACTACGCCCCAGCAGAAACCGATCTGGGGTCGGACCCCGAATATCTCAACCGCTTCGCGAGCGAGCGCGTCGAACGCCACACGGTCCGGTTTCAGGGCTTCGAGATCCCGGTCGTCGTCTACCGCGAGCACTTGCTCGGTGCCGACCCGTTTACGACGAAGTACGCCGTTCGGGAGCCGGACCTGCTCCCCGGCGACGAACAGCTCATCGAGGTGTGCAAGGAGCGTGTCTGGGAGACCGGGGTCACCGGCGTGGTCGACGACCGGGTGGACTTCGTCCGGGAGCGTGCGCGCTCGCTACTGGCCCGACAGCTGACTGTCCGCAACACGACCGAGTGGGTCGACGCCGCCCGCTACCGGGTCCGGTCGGCGCTGGCCGAACTCGATCTGGCCGTCCCGCCGGTCGATCATCGCTTTGCCGACGACCGGCTCGACGATCTGCTGTACTACGTGCTTCGGGATCTCGTCGGCTACGGGAAACTCACGGTGCCGATCCGAGACCACACGCTGGAGGACATCGAGGCCAACCGCGTCGACGAGCGCGTGAAAGTGCTGCCACGTGCTGACCTCGGCCACGACGGCCGCGTGCCAACGAACCTCGCTTTTGATTCGGAAGCGGCGTTCGTCAACGTCGTCACGCAACTCGCGGCCGACGACGGCGTCGAACTCAACGCGTCGAACCCGAGCGCGAAGGTCAACATCGACCCCGACGGCGACGGTCTCCACGACGCTGACGACACCATCCGCTGTGCCGTCGCCCTGCCGACTATCAGCGAGGGCGGGCCACACATCTCCATCCGGAAGCAGTCCGCCGATGCGATGACACCCGTCGATCTGGTGCAGCGGGACTCGCTCCCAACGGAACTGGTTGCGCTGCTGTGGCTCCTGTATGAATCTCACGGCGTCGTTCTCTTCTCCGGACCGACCGGGGCCGGCAAGACCACGCTGATGAACGCGCATATGCCGTTTATTCCGTACCGGGATCGACCCATCAGCATAGACGAAGGGTCACGCGAAGTCCGGATTCCCCACGAGACCGGTGTCTCGCTCACGACGCGAGAGCACGAGCGGGATCACCGCCGGGTGACGATGGCCGATCTGATGACTCAGTGCAACTACCTGAATCCGGATGTCGAGGTCATCGCGGAAATCAACACGGCTGCGTCCTTCGAAACGTTCGCTGAAACGTTGAATACTGGCCATGGCGTGATCGGTACCACTCACGCCGACGACATCGAATCGCTGGTCAATCGCGTCATCGAGAAGGGCTTGCCGACCTACCTACTCAAAGAGATCGACCTCGTCGTGTTCCCCCGCCACGTCGGCGGAGACCGGTACGTCGGCGACGTGGTCGAGTTCGTTGACGACCCGTCCGTCGTCGAGAGCGGGAGCGACCGGAGCGGGACAATACACAAGGACGGGACGACCATCCACTGGAACAGCGTCTGCTGGCGGCGACCAGATGGAAGCTTCGAACTCGCCTACGACCACCCGCAGTTCGGCGACGACCAGCGTCGGGTTGACACCGGCATCCTCGACCGATTGTCGGTCCTCCGGGACGAGCCAGTGTCGGCCGTCGAGGACGCGTTCCACCGCCGTCACCGCTACGTCCAGTACCTCGTCCAAGAGGGGGTGACCGACTTCGACGAACTGTTCGGCGTCCTCGCCGACCTGGAGACGAACGAGGCGGCAACCGTCGAGCGACTGCGGCGGCAGGCCGGGACGCCCGACGACCCGCAACTGGAGGTCAGTACGGGTGACGACTGAGGGGGGCGGAACTCTCGGCTTGCTTGACCGGGGCCTGTACGCCCTATTTGCCCACCACGCCGAGGACGACCGGCACGCGAGCACCCGGGACCGCTACCGAGCCGCCTATCCAAGCGCGGGATTCGGCGTCTACGTTGCCAGAGTGTACGGGCTGTCGTGGCTCGCGCTTTTCGTCGGTATCGTCGGTACTGCGACGACGGCCCTGTTCGTCCCGTCCGGGACCTTCGACTCGTTCGTCGCGGTGCTCCAGCAGAGCCTTCCCGTCATCAATCGGCTTGCGCTCCCAGAGGTCCCGCGGGGTCTCGTGGCCGCTGCCCTCGCGGCGGTCACCGGACTCGCGCTCAAACGGGCCGTGTTCCTCGCCGGGAACCGGTACCTCTCGTGGGTCGCGAGCGCGCGGAGTGCGGACATCGCGGCCACGCTCCCCGGCGCAGTCCGATACCTCAGAGTCCTCGCCTCCGGAACGCACGACCGCCGCGAGATGCTACGCGCTGTCGCCGAACAGGACGCCTACGGCGAGACGGCCGTCGCCTTCCGGCGCGCGCTCAATCAGGGTATCCTAACCGGCAGCCTCGACACGGGTATCGAACGGGTCGCGAGCGAGACGCCCTCGCGAGACCTGCTTGCCCCGTTCCTGCTGAAGTTCCGCGAACACGCGAATCAGAGCGCTGAGGCGCTGGAGGGCTATCTGGAGATGGAGGGTCGGCTCCTCTCACATGAGCAGAGCCGCCAACACGAACGCGCGACCGGCTATCTCGAACTGCTTGCCGAACTGTTCGTCGTGTTGCTGGTGTTGCCCGCGCTCGTGGTGCTTATCGTCACAGTGATGGGAATCCTCGCGCCTGGCCTCTCCGAACCGGTTTCGACGCCGCTCGGCGAGACGACCGTCCGCGCCATCGTCGTCTACGGCAGTGCGGCCTTCGTCATGGCCGCCGGACTGCTGGCTGCGTTCGTCGTCGCCACGCTCAGGCCACGAAATACGGCCGCCCCGAGCTACAGCCTGCCGGACAGTCCCGTCGCGATACTCACCTCAATCCCGTCGAACCCTGCCAGCGCGCTCGTCGCCTGCGTGCCGCTGGGTGCCGTTGTCGCGGCCGGCCTCTGGTCGCTGGGCTATCGCCCGGTCAACGTCGCGCTGCTTTCGTATGCCACCGTGGGCATCCCCGTCGGTGTGGTGACGGTCCGCCGGGCCAGAACGGACGACGCGAAAGACCGGGAGATTCAGGACTTCGTTCACGCCGTTGCCGGCCACGTCGCACTGGGCCGGCCATTTCCCGAGGCGGTCCGACGCGTCGCCGACGACGTGGACCTCGGCGCGCTCGCAAGCGATGTCCAGTCGCTCGCGTTCACGCTCTCGCTGGGCGACAGCCCCGGCGACTCCGCGGCCGATAGACGGGCCGCCGCGCTGGATCAGTTCGTCGACCGTGTCGGCACGCCGATGGCCGAACAGACCATCGGGCTGGTTGTCGGTGCGCTGGATACGGGAAGCGATGCGGAGGACGTGTTCGAAACGCTACAGACGGAAATCGGGCAGCTCTATCACTTACGGAAATCCATCCGCTCGGCGCTGCTCGTATACGTTGCCGTGGGCTGGACGACAGCGCTGCTCGTCATCGGTATTACGGTCGCCGTCAACGTCTACGTCCTCGATAGCTTCGCGCAACTGTCCGCCGTCTCGGGCGGCGCGAACATCGCTTTCGACCCGACCGCGATCAAGCCGGCTCGGGAGCGACACCGGTTCTACGTCGTGACGCAGGCGACGATGCTGGCCTGTGGCTGGTTCGCCGGCACGGCGAGTCGCGGGGTCTACGAAGCACTATTGCACTCCTCGGGACTGGTACTCATCGCCTACGTCGTCTTCGCGGGGGCTGGTCTGATTTGATTCCCGAGACCGACGCTCAGTCCCACGTGGTCGGCGTGGTACTGTTGCTCGGCCTCACCGTCGTCGCGCTCGGCGGGCTGACAGCCGTCGTCGGGAACGTCGTCGACGGGCACACTGCAACTGCCGACGAAGCGCGCGTCGCCAACACGTTCGAGACAGCGTTCCGGCCGGTGGAACAGACGGGCCATCAGACCGCTCGCGTCCGATTCACGGAGGGACGGCTGACAACGGTGGAGCGGGAACTGCGCGTTCTCAACGATTCCGGAGTTCAGCGGACGGTCTCCATCGATGCGATGGTGTACGAGTCCGGCGACAACCGCGTTCGCTTTCTCGGTGGGAGCGTCGTCCGTGGAACCCAGGGGAACGCCTGGCTCGAATCGGATCCGCCCGTAACGGCGACGCGGGACGACACGGCTGTCATTGTCGGCGCACCGCTTGTCAACGCCAGCGGCGGAACAGTATCGGGAACCGGCGGCGTATCCGCCAGTATCCGGCAAAACGTCAGCCACGAGCGCGAGCGGCTCCCGGCCGACAACTACAGCGTCGCCATCGAGACGGAGACGCCCCGTCCGTTCGCCGAGTACTTCCAGCGGGTCGGTGCAACGACGCGAGTCAGAGACATCGACGGCGACGGCGTCCAGAGCGTCGTGGCGTCGTTCCCCGGCCGACGAACGCTGTATCTGGTCCGCCACGACATGCGAACGGAGGTCGGCCATGGATAATCGCGCGCTCAGCACGGTCGTCGAGAAACTGCTGAGCATGGGGCTGGTACTGCTGTATATCGGCCTGGTGACGACGACACTGTACGGCGGCACTGTCCCGGCATATCAGTCCGCTGTCGGCGCGGAACTCGGCGACCGAACGCTCGCTGAAGCGACGGCCCGCGTCGAACAGGCCGTCCCGCCGAACGCCCGAGCCGTCTCGGCGACTGTCCGGGTCTCCCTGCCAGACACTATCGACGGCGCAGGGTACAGTATCCGGTCCGACGGCGACGCCCTCGTGCTTGACCATCCCGATCCCGAAATCAATGGGCGAACACGGCTGGCACTGCCCAACAGAGTAGATACCCTCGAAGGCGAATGGCAGAGCGGCAGTCCAACGGTGGTCACTGTTTCCGGAACGCGAGGGAACGTGACGGTGACGCTGGAGGCGGAGCGATGACCTGGACGAGTCGCTGTCCTGACCATATCGCGCGCGCCCAGACATCGCTGCCGGCGCTGGGCATTGCGCTCGTCTTGCTGACTGTCGTCACCGGACTGGGGATTGCGATGGCCGACACTGCGATTGCCGGCGCGGATAGAACGCCCGACGAACGACGGGCCGCAGCCGCTATCGCTGATCGACTCGTCTCGGCTGACGGCCCGCTGGCCGCCCGAAGCAACGTGCTCAATCGTTCCCGGGTGGACGATTTCGACCAGTCGGCCCTCGAACGGAGCGCGCCGCCGGCCACCGAGTACGCTGTCTCGGTCGAGCTGGCCGAGACGGAAATTGTGCGCACCGGAGCGGTTCACAGCGGGACTCGAATCACGCGACTCGTCGTGGTCGAAGCCCGTGAACCACGGACGCTGACGCCCGACCTGACGACGACGGACACAGTGACGCTCCCTCGCCGGAGCGCACAGGCCACAGTAACAATCAACCCGCCGGCTGGCACCACGGTCTGGACGGTTCGCGCCAACGACCGGGTCGTCCTGCACAACCGGAGCGGGCTGGATGGCAGCTACGAGGTTTCGCTGGTCCCCTATGAGACGACGGAGTTACGCTTCCAGCGAGCCGGCCCGGTCCAACCCGGAAACGTGACCATCGGCTACGACGCCCCGCGGTCAACGAAGGAATCACTGGTGGTGACTGTTGATGCGTAGAGGCCAGCTCCCGCTGTCACTTGTTGAGGTTGCGCTCGGGACGGTGCTGATTCTCGGCGTCGCACTCGGGTTCGCACTGGGGACGCCAGCGCCGGACAGACAGGGACCACAGCTCGACGCGTACGCCTCCGATACGGCGGCGGTTCTCGCGAACGATCCGCCGCGACACGACGGGGCGACGCGGCTCCAGGAAATCGTTGCGAGTCCGGCGGCATTCGACCGTGAACGGGACGCACTTGCGGATCGAGTCACTCGTATCCTGCCCGAGAACGTCCTCTTCCGTGTCGAGACGCCACACGGTGCCGTCGGAACCCCGACACCCAACGGCGTCAGTACCGGGACCACGACTGTACCGACGGGACATGGCAGCGTCCGAATTATCGTGTGGTACGCATGACCCGGCGCGGGCAACTGGTCCTCGTCGCGGCCACTGTCGTCGCTGTCGCACTCGTCCCGATTCTCTTCGCGTCCCTACAACTGGGCTATCACGACGATGTGCGCGCATCGGCTGACTACGATGACGACCCCTCGGCTGACGCGCTCCGAGTCCTGGAACGTGCTGTCGCGACGGAGAGCGCACAGATTCCGAGCCAATATGCCTGGGCCGCGAGGGATGCGGCGGTGACGGCCGTCCGCACAGAATTGCGGCCACAGCTCGACCGGCTCGAAACGTCCCGAATCGAAGACGGTGTCTATTACAATATAACCTACAACGGTACCGCGGCACAGCAGTGGAGAGACACTAACTGCCCATCCGGTCCGGACCGCCAGTTCGGGGGCTGTGTCGCCGACCGCGGCGTCGTCGTTCAGGAC
The DNA here is from genome assembly GCF_031624315.1 of Haloarcula terrestris. NCBI lineage: Archaea > Methanobacteriati > Methanobacteriota > Halobacteria > Halobacteriales > Haloarculaceae > Haloarcula > Haloarcula terrestris. The sequence continues at coordinate 132,645 of NZ_JAMQOM010000002.1, forward strand.
CGTGTCGGCCGCACGCACGTGCTCGCTGTCGGCGTCGATCTAACGACGACGACCGAACGCGGCGAAGCCACTGTCACTGTGGTGCTGGAACCCAGCGGTCGAGCATCGCGGTGAGCGGCCGAATCAAAAACGACGCTTGCACCGTCCCTCAGCGGACCACTGACGATGTCACTCTGTCCCACCCGGCGTTTCAGTGCGGACCCGCGACCGGATCTGTTCGAACGTTGCTTGCGGGAACAGGCTGGTGACGCTCTCGACCGAGAGGGTGTCAATGAGGCCGGCTGGTGGGCCAGTGACAAGCAGCGCACCCGCTCGGGGAACAGAGTCGTCGACGATGAGGCCGAAGTCCGATGTCGCGCGCTCCTCGAAAGAATTGATTGCGTCTTCGGCAAGGCTCTCCTGTGCAGTGCGTAATTCCGCCCGGGCCTCACTTTGTGTGAGGTTCCCAGCCTGAAACTCGGACCGAATCTCTTGCCGTCGTGCCTGTAGTTGCTCTTGATCCGGTTCGATGGCAACCGTAACTGTCGCGGCAGCCGCGGCCGCGGTTTGCTGGCTTTGCGGGCCGGTCCCCTCATCTGCTTCGTCTCCGCCCAGGAGGGCGTTACAGCCGGCGAGGGATACTGTCGCGCTCGTCCCGGCGAGTTGCATGAAACGGCGGCGGGTGGATTCGAATTCCATTATCGGCTAGCGCGAGTCCCGCAGGGTAACCTTTCTGGTCGCCACATCGGAGCCCCCCTGTGCTGGTCACCGAACTCCGGTCTCGAACTACGTGGTTCCGAGAGTCGAAAGACAGCGGTACAGACAGGCTCGGACGGCGACGGTATCCCCGAGGGCCGGGGTGTACACTTTCGGCCGGGGCGGCAGGACGGCGGGGTCCTGACAGTTCAGAGAACTATCGGCAAGGCTATATCATCAGTCAGCGTACAATTTCCATGAGTCTCAGTGGCAGCGGAACCGGGATCGATGTCGACCTCCCGTTCGTGGGACGATACCGGTGGGAGTACGACCGAATCGCCGACCGTCTCCGGGAGTTGAACAGGACGACTGTCGGTGGTGGCATTGAAGTCGTGGGCTCCTGTGATGGGTTTGATCCCAGCGACGTGACGGTGCGGGTCACTTGGGCATCCGGGGCATCGGCCTCAGGGACCGCCCGTGGCGACCCCGTCACCGGCAAAGCCGTCTACTCGGTGTCGAAAAGCGGGAGCGCGCTGGGATACGCGTTCCTCACCGCCAGGTACGACGGCCCCTGCGATGTCCGATGGCGCGGCGGGGCTGGCGGCGTGGCCTTCGATCAGCCCGGTGCGGTGGTCTTCGGTTCGACGTTCGTCAAATCGTCGGGCTTCAACGTCGGCCCGACGTTCCAGTTGCTCGTCTACCCGACGGTCGACCTCCGTGCCGACCGGACCGCAGTCGACCCGGGCGAGACGGTCGAACTGACGTACGACTCGACGAACGCCGACCGGCTCACCCTCTCGACGGCGGTTGACCGATCACTCCGACCGCCTTCAGGGGTCGCCGAGGCTGTTGTCAACTCCCCGACCACATTCACGCTAACCGGGTCCGGCCCGGCTGGAGAGCGACAAACCTCCGTCCGGGTTGGCATTTCACCGCCCGAGATAACGTCGTTCACCGTGGACGACGACCGGATCGCAGTCGGGGAAACTGCGACCCTGTCCTGGCAGACCGAACGGGCCCTCGCCGTGGAGATCTCCAGTGGCGTCGGCCTGCGTCCACCGACCGGTGAAGCGGGCGTGCGACCCGAGGAGACCACTCTATACACACTCACTGCCCGCGGCTACGACGACCAGGAGCGGACCGCCTCAGTGAGGGTCGCTGTCGTCGATCCGCCGACCGTCTCGCTGTCGGCGGTCCCAGCAACAATCGTTCGCGGCTCCCGGACGGAACTCGTCTGGCAGTCGACCGGCGCCGACCGGCTGGAAATCAACAACGGTGTCGGGACGGTGCGGGGGCCGTCCGGTCGGCAGTCGCTCCGGCCCTCGGCCGACCGGACCTACCGGATCACTGCGACTGGCGAAGGCGGGCAGACGACGGCCACCGTCAGCGTCGATGTCCGAGACTATCTGGAGGTGACGAGCACCCTGACGCTCGAGTATGTCGGCCGCGTGCAATTGCCTCTGTTAGCTGGTCCGGTCGACCGCTTCCGGACGACCACTCCCGAGCTCTTCGGCGGTGACCACGGCATCGACCTCGCACTCTTCGGCAGTCGCGCGTACGTCACGCAGGTCAAGAATACATCCGGTCACACGGCAGTGGTCTCAAACTACGACGAAGAAACCGAGACCGCCTGGTGGTCAGGGCTCCTCGACGACGACGACACAACGGATGACCTCGACGACAGCCCGTTCCTCGGCACCTGGGAGCTGTACACCTCCCCGCAAGCCCGGCCGCCTCTTGGCGTGCCGCTTGAGGTCACCTGGCGAGTCGACGCCTGACGGGCGGCGAGACCGGACGTTCGCCCGCCCCTATATCCGGTCGAGAATGTCTTTCTTTTTCGACTCGAACTCGTTGTCCGTCAGGACATCCTCTTCGTGGAGGGCACGCAGCTCCCGCAGCGTGGCCAGTGCCGTCCCGCTGCCACCCGGTGCGTCGCTGATGGGCCGTTCGTCGCTCTCGGGCCGCGGCGGCGCACGGAGTTCGGCTGCCACCGCACGATCCGCCCCGTAGCGCTCGAAGAAGTCGACCGCCGCCAACTCTTCGGCGAACCGCTCGTGGACGGCTTCCAACTCCGCCGCGTACTCGTCGAACAACGACTCCAGTTCGGCCGCCTCCTCGATATTGACCCCAAACCGCGATTCGAAAGCCGTACGGAACGCCTCGGCGTCCTCGACTGCACCCTCCTCGACGAGCGATTCAACGACCGCATTGCCCGGACTGTCTGACTTTCCCATGTCAACAATTCGTCACTGGTTAGCATAGCCCTTCCGCCGGCTGCCCTCGCCCGCACCGCTGACGCCGGTTGCCGTAGTCGACATCTGCGAGGCGTATCCCCGTCGTCGACTACGACGTGGCCAGACAGGCGTTCCGTCGGCGCTACGAGGCGGTTCGTGCCGATGCGGCCGACGCGCTGCTGAGACGACCATCGCACGCCGCGCTTCCTTCTCCGGCGGCCGCGAGGCCGCTGCGCGTATCGCCGCGGAACACGAGACGGAGGCGTCGAACGACGAAACAGCGGGCGGGGCTCAGACCAGTCTCGGCTCGTTCGGTGACGAGTAGGGCCTGACTGCTCGACCAACGGTGCCAAACAGCAAAGAGGCTAAGACGGTTGCCCACGCAGACGTGTGCAATGACGGAGGGTCCGGACGACACTGCGTTCGAAGATTGTCAGTTCCTTACCGGGTCACCCCAGCGGTTCGCGGTGCTGGCCCAGCTCCGGGAGCGTCCGGCACGGCCCACCGACCTGTGTGATTCGGTGGACGCGACGCGGACCACGATCCAGCGGATACTCGCGGGCTTTTCCGACCGGCAGTGGGTCGTCAAACGGGACGGTGAGTACCAACTCACGGTGACCGGAGAGCGGGTGTTCGACCGGTACACGGCGCTTCTCAGCGAAGTCGAGCGGGCTCGCGCGGTCGGCCCGCTGGCCGCCCATCTCGGTCCCCTCGCAACGGATCTCCCGACGGACCTGTTAGATCCCGACTGTCTCACGACAAGCTCCGAGCAGAATCCCCTGACGGCGATCAATCGCTTCACTGACTGGCTACGGGAGGTCGACGGCGACGTTCGGGCCATCTCGCCCATCGTGACCTCGGTGTTCAACGATGCCGCCCTGGAGTTGCTCGAATCGGGGACGCACATCGATTTCATCATCGACCACGACGTGCTCGAACGGTCCGAATCCGATTTCACTGACGCACTGGAACGAAGCGTCGAACACGAGAACATCGACACGTACGTCCACGACACCCCGCTCGACATCGGCCTCGCGCTGGACCGCTCGCGGGTCTGTCTGGCAGCCTACGATGACCGGAACAACGTCCGGGCGATAGCCGAATCCGACGCCACGGCGGTCTATAACTGGGCCGACGCGATGTTTGACCAGTATAAAGCGCGTTCGGAACCGCTTGCGACGGTTCTATCGGTACAGGAAACCCAGCAGTAACCCGCTGGCGATCGTATGAAGGGCCGAAGGGAGTACTGGCCAGCGCTCCAGCACTCACTGGAGGGCGGGATTACGTATCCCCGAGACAGGATACTGCGTGTGAGTGCCTATACTTATTTGCTGTAACTGTTCGCGAGGTGAATACATGTTACAGGGATTGTAACACCCTGCACAGCATCGGTTCCGTCGCCGTCGATTCGTTGCCATGCACAGACGGTTTTCCTATCTATCAGAGTGACTGAAATAATTGCCGACAGTATAAGTGTGTGGCAATCGTTAACAAAAGTATGTCTCCGCCTGGACGGGAGATCCAGTACACTGAATCGGACGTTATCGAGGTGTTCAAACACCGGAACGATTACGCGGAGCCACTCACAGCGTCGGAAGTCGCGGACAGGCTCGGCTGTTCGCGCCGGACCGCACTGAACAAACTCCACGATCTCGAATCGGAAACCGACATCACGAGCAAGAAGGTCGGCGGGCGGTCGCGGGTGTGGTGGATCCCAGTGCGAGCGGAGTGAGTTGGCACGGCGGTTTTTCGAGTGGAATCCAGTGTGCCACACTGTAGCGGCTCGACTGGGCCGACGCGGGGTTTCACGAGTCACACAGGTGACCGCACGTAGCGCCACAGGGCAATAGCGTCGGTGTGTGGCGTCACCCGGAGACAGCGGGAGTCCGTCACCGGCGATATCATCGTGGGCGGACCTCAGAACTCCCACTGCTGGGCGCGCTCGCGGGCCTCCGAGCGCGCCTGTTCCTTGATAGCCGCAATTTTCTCCGTGTCGTCGAGGAACGCCTCGACGGCACTTCGCTCCGTGGCTCCGGCTTCGGCCGTCGCTGCGTCGTCGTCGCTGCCCATCGGTGACAGCCGCTCGTCGGAAGCCGCCCGTCGCGTGCTATCGGCCAGTGCCGGGTCTCCACCCAGTCGCTCGGCGGGCATTCCGGGCGGGACCCGCAGGTCGGCGGCTTCGTGCGCTGATTCGAGGTCGGCGGCGTCGAGCGCGTACAGCGAGACGTGATACGGGCCGGGTATTGCGAGGTCCGCGAGCGCCGGCGGGCCGCCGCGGTCCGTGCCGGTGTGGTAGGCCAGCACCGGCACGCCGTCGGTGAACGTGATGACGCCACGGCCCTCACCGTCGAGGAGCAGCGTCTCCTGGGACTCGAAGACGGCGTAGCCGGTCAGTTTGCGGTCGAGCACGTCGGCCAGCGAGTCCCGCGGGTCCGTGACGACGCGGGACTTGTCGAGTCGGCCGCGGGGTAGCTTCATAGTGACTCGGGGATGACAGCGCTCTGGAACCGGTCGGCGGCGTCGGCGGCCGTTCCGTCCTGTATCGTAAGCCCCTCGGCGGCCGCCCGGTAGGCCGTCGCCGCCTCACACTCGGGCGCGTGGGCAAGCAGCGGTCGGCCGGCACGACGCGCCTCGCGGGCGCACTCGCTTTCGGGGACCGACGCCAGCGTCGGCCCGTCGAAGTACCGCTCGGTCTTCGCAGAGACTTCCTCGATAGACCCGGACTCGCGGACCTTGTTGAACAGGAGGCCGGCCACGTCCGTGTCGTAGGTCGTCGCGTACTCCTGGACCTTCAGCCCGTCCGAGATGGCGGGAATCGTGGGCTGAAGGACGACCACGATGCGGTCGGCCAACACGATCGGAAGCACGGCGGTCCGGCTGTCAAGCGCCGGCGGCGAATCGAGGAGAATGATGTCCGTATCCTGTGCAAGCGTCGCAACCACGTCCCGGAGCCGAGCCGGGTCGGCGTCTCTGAAGCCGTCGAGACTTGTGCCACAGGGAACGACCGTCAGCCCGAACCGGTCGTAGGTGGCCGCTTCGACGGGTGCGTCATCGGCCAGGACATCGTGCAGCGTCGTCTCGGCGTCGGAGAGGCCCGCATGAAAGAGGAGGTTCGCCATCCCTGTGTCGGCGTCGACGACCGTCACGTCGTAGCGGTCGGCAAGCGCCATCCCGAGGGCGACGGTGCTCGTCGTCTTGCCAGTCCCGCCCTTCCCACTGGCGACCGCGAACACTTCGACCATTGGAGAATATTGCGAACTAAGCGTATATAAATTTCCGGGATAGCTAGTAGTATCAAAAGGTCACAGCCCGGGAAGCACAAGCGGTTCGAGGTCGACGTTGGCAGTGATAAGATTCGCCGCTCGTTCGTACGGATCGCCGCTGTCGTCTCGCACATGTTCCGCTTGGGGGTCGATACCGGATGTTTCGAACGCATTTCGCACGAAGGCATCTCTCGCAGTGTCGTTGACGAAGAGGTCATGCAGGTAGGTCCCCAGCACGTCGTCCATCGCCGCCCCGCCGCCGTCGAAGGGACGGACTGCCTCGCCAGTCAGCGTCGAGTCGCCCATGTGGATCTCGTAGCCCTTGACGGTCCCGCTCGCCCCCGAGAGCGGCCCGACACCATTGAGGTCCCGCTCGACGTGTTCGACCGTCTTCGATTCGCTGAACTCCGTCGTCACCGGGAGCAGTCCCAGGCCCTCGACGCGGTCCGCGTCGCCGGTCCCCTCGATTGCGGCGTTCGTGATCGCCTCGCCGAGCATCTGGTAGCCGCCACAGAGGCCAATAATGGGGCCGTCGAACGACCGGAGGCGGTCGCCGAATCCCGCGTCGGTGAGTGCCAGCAGGTCGTCGACCGTGTTCTTGCTCCCCGGCAGGACCACCGCGTCGAACTCGTCGAGTGTGGCGTCAGGCGGAACGTACGCGACTCGGACACCGGGTTCGCGGGCGAGCGGCTCCAAATCAGTGAAATTCGAGATGCGCGGGAGCCGCGGGACCGCGACGGTGACGCTCTCGGTGTCGGGCACGCCGTCGTCGCCGCCGACGACGGACCACTCGCCGACCGGTGGTAGCGCGACGCTGTCCTCCTCGGGGAGGCCGGGATCGTCGTACGGCACCACGCCGAGGACAGGGACGCCGGTCTGGTCCTCGAACTCCTCGATGCCGGGGTCCAGCAGCGACCGGTCGCCGCGGAACTTCGTGATAACTGCGCCGGCCACCTGCTCGCGGATGTCCTCGGGAACGAGTTCGAGCGTCCCGACGAGCGAGGCGAACACACCGCCGCGTTCGATATCGGCGACGAGTAGCACGTCGGCGTCGGCGAAGCGCGCCGTCTCGACGTTCGCCAGATCGCGGTCGTGAAGGTTGATTTCGGCAATCGAGCCAGCCCCCTCTGCAACGATGATGTCGTGGGCCCGAGAGAGTCGGTCGTGGGCCGCGCGAGCGGCCACTAGGGCGTCCCCCCAGTGCTCGTCGTAGTACCCGCGGGCTTCGAAGTGCCCGACCGCCTCGCCGTCCAGAATGAGCTGTGACTCGCCGTCGCCCCGCGGTTTCAGGAGCACCGGATTGTGGTCGGTCGACGGCGCGACGCCGGCCGCGCGGGCCTGGACGTACTGCGAGACGCCGACCTCGCCCCCGGGTGTCGCCCGGGCGTTGTTGCTCATGTTCTGGGCCTTGAACGGCGCGACCGAGACGCCGCGGTCGGCCAGATAGCGACAGAGGCCGGCCGCGATGGTCGACTTGCCGACGTGGCTCGCCGTCCCGGCGACCAGCAGCGTGTGGGCCATTAGGCTGTGTTAGGAGACGAACGCACTGGTGTCTTTCGCTCAGACGGCTGAACCGATTTAGGATTAAGCTAACTTCATTGAATTGTTGTCACACCCATACTAGAACGGTCAGTACAGAGGAATAATTTATCTCACATCCAATTGTTGTGTCTGTCATGAAGTCTTGGTCCTCGGCTTTGGTCGGTATCGGAATCGGTGCCGTACTTGGCTATGTCTTTGGTATACAGCGCGGAGATCTGTGGATTGGGGGTAGTATAGCAGTTACGTCGTCAATTGCAGGGTACGGTTATCTTGCGTATCCCCAGTATCGAACCAGATGGTCTGGTCCCCACTCGAAATTCTGGTACACTCTCGTCGGTGTGTTGGCACCCACGCTGATGCTTCTTACGCCAAACAGTCTTCTCCTCTCCGATGATCTGTCGATAGTGGTTTTCCTGGGTTGTCTCTGGCTCGGCGGCGTTAATGCTGGCGTGGCACTTGTACACGAGTCCTCAGGCAATACAGATAACGAAGCACCATCGACTCTGCAATCGTCTCCCAGTGATTGACGCTCAATAAACAGACGTACTGTGAAGTGTCTTCAGGCTACCCTATCTGAAATCAACATCTTGCGAAGAGTAGTATGACACTCTGACAAAGAAATGAACCCACTCCGTTGCTGAGACCCGTCTAGAACTCCGTCCCCTTCCGCGCGCCCTGTCCGGCGTCGATAGGGTGTTTCTCCTTGCTGACTTCCGTTATGAGATCGGCATGGTCGGTCAGAAATTCTGGTCGCTCGTGCCCGCCCGTCAGGACCAGTTCGAGATCATCCGGTTTGGATTCGATCAGCGACACCACGTCTTCGGGATCGACGAGGCCGCGGTTGGCGGCGTAGAGTATCTCGTCGAGGACCAGCATGTTGACGCCCTCCTCTGGCGCTCCGTCGGCCTCTTGGGGCGTCGAGAGGTCGGCGTCGGAGCTGGCCTGAATAATCTCCTGGGCGCGGTCGAGTGCGCCCTTCGCGCGGGCTTCGTGCTCGTCGTCCTCGCTGCCATCGAGGAAGCCGTGCCAGCCGTAGTGGCCCGCGTTCTCGTAGGAGAAGCCCGGCAAGGCGGCGATGGCGTTGTACTCCCCGCGCACGTCCTCGACGGTACTTGTCCCGCCTTTCATGAACTGCAGGAGGTGGACGCGGTAGCCGTGGCCGACGGCGCGGGTCGCCATCCCCAGCGCCGCCGTCGTCTTCCCTTTGCCGTCGCCCCACCAGACCTGCACCAGCCCGAACTCCTCGGGCGCGCTCGGGCTGATGGGCTCGGCGGTCGGTCCGGCCGTGTTGTCGCTCATGCCCGTCTGTTCGACCGGATTCTGTTTAGCCGTTTGGACTCCGGGACCGGTGTGGGAGAACCGGCCCTTTCACGGCTCGAACACCTCGGTCTCGCGGTCGGTGACCACGCCGTACTCCGCGCCCTCAACGGTCGGCAGGGCGTTGCCGTCGTATCGGGCAGCGAGACTCGCCCGGATAGCGTCGCGGACACAGACACGAGCGGCGGCCCCGATTTCGGTCGCGCTGCCGGCGAAGTGGGCGGGCTCAGCGCTCGGGACACAGCCGACGATGGCCGCGTCCGAGGTAGTTCCGGGCACGCCCGCGGCGTCGAGCAGCGTCGCGGCCTTGGCTTCCACGACTGTCGCGAGCAGCGTCGCCAGTGCGCCGTCGCCCAACGCGCGGTCGACGCCGACGACGAGATTGACCGTGCCGGGTCGCCAGTCGGGGCTGTCCGCCGGATTCGACGTTGTCCCATCGGCACCGTCCGCTCCATCCTCCCTCGACATCGGCAGCGCGGCGGGGTTCGAGAGACCCGCGGTCGCCAGCACCGATACCGGGCCGCTCCGGGCACAGCGGGCGTGGGCCATGTGGACGCCGGTGAGCAGCGCCGGGCCGACGGGGAAGCCGGCCGCAGACAGCCGTTCAGCGCGATAAGCGTCGAGGTCGGTCCGCTCGAACCCCTCGGGCACGGTGACGTTGTAGACAGAATCTGCCACTCGGTAGCCGCCGTCCCACGCCGTCGAGAGCCAGCGAGCATCCTCGCGGCGGACCTGACAGACGCCGTCCCGAACGGTCGTCTCAAACATCCAGCGCGTCCAGCAGCCGGTCGTTTTCGTCGGGGGCTCTGACGGCGACGCGGACGTGTGCATCCAGCCCGCGGAACGTCCGGGCGTCCCGGAGTGCGATCCCGGCCTCGCGGGCCGAGACGAGGATCTCGTCCACGGTTTCGTCGCCGTCGCTGACCGCCAGCAGGAGAAACGGCGCATCGGAGGGGAACACGTCGAACCGCGCCGCCAGCCGCTCCCGCATGCGGGCTCGCTCCTCGGCGACGCGGGCCTTCGTCTCGGCGACGAACTCGCGTTGCCCGTAGCAGTGCGTGCCGACCGCGGCCGCGGCGGCGCTCATCGACCAGGCACGGCGGGCAGTGGCGAGGCGGTCCCTGGCTGTGCCCGCTCCGACGGCGTAGCCCATCCGGACGCCGGGGAGGCCGAACAGTTTTGTCAGTGAGCGCGCGACGATGACGCCCTCACGGCCCGCCAGCGAGGGTTCGCCGGTAAAGCCGAGAAAGGCCTCGTCGACCAGCAGCGTCGTCCCGGCGGCAAGACAGTCATCGGCGAAGGCCCGAAGCGCCGATGGGTCGGCGGTCTCGCCGGTCGGATTGTTCGGGGTGCAGACGATAGCGAGTGCGTGGCCGGACGGGTCGACCGACAGCAGTTCGTCGTGTGGGACGAACTCCGGCGTTCCGCCCTGGAGCCGGACTTCGCGGGCGTACTCGCCGAAACTCGGATAGGGGATGAGGACGCTGTCGCCGGCCCGGACCGTCGTCTGAATCGCCAGGCGTATCGCCTCGAGGCCGCCGGCCGTGGGTATCACCTGCTCGGGCTCGCACTCGACGAATGTTGCTGCGGCCGCCCGGAACTCGGGGTAGTCGTCGGCCGGATACGAGCGGGCGGCGTCGAACGCCTCTCGGTACGTCCTCGCCGAACCCGGTGGAACGCGGGGGTTCGTGTTCGCACTGAAATCCAGCAGGTCCGGGTCGTCGCTGCTGCCGTGTGGCACGCGGCCGTCCGGACCGATGGCGTCAGCGGCCCCGTCGCCGCCGCTCGCTCGCAAACCGTCGACCGAGTCAGGGTCCATGCCGAGGGGCTACGGCGGGCGGTGTGGAGAAGGTTTCGTGGTGGTTCGGTTTCTGCCGCTATATCGTTACAGCCACTGTTCTGCGACGCGCGCGTCAGCGAGCGTGTTGACGTTGACCGCGACGCGTCGGTCCCGCGTGAGCCAGGCATCGTCGGGACCGTCGCCGACGACGTTGACGCCCGTCGGCGCGACCTCTCGGTCGCCGCTTTCGAATGTCGTGTCGTCGCTGACGCCCAGCCCGCGCTTCAGCGAGGCCGGGACCAGGACTGTCAGCGAGCCCCCGTTGTGTTCGTCGAGCACGCGGTCAACGATGTCGCCGTCCAACAGCGGCAGGTCGGCAGCAACTGTCAGCACCGGCCGTGACAGACGGTCATGGGCCAGCGCGCTGTCGAGGTCTGCGACGTATCCCTCGCCCGGTGTTTCGATACAGGGCACGTCCAGATGTGCCCGAGTCTGTGGTGCGTTTGGCGACGCTACGGCTATAATTCTCTCGACGGAACTATCCCTGAGTGCGCCGACGACCCGGTCGACCATCGGGACGCCGCCGACTCGGAACAGCGGTTTCTCGGCGTCGGTGTCAAGTCTTGTTCCGCGCCCGCCACACATCACCAGAGCGTCCATGCGAGCACCCCCATATCGCCCGGCGACACCGGCCAGACGCCACCGAACAGCGACCACACGGCGACGCCGGTGTGGAGCGCGACGGCGCGCGTAAGTTCGTTGGCCGCGCCGAAGATATCCCCGCTAACGCCTCCCAGTCGGCGGTCCGCCCATCGTGAGAGGGCGACGGCGAGCAGCGGGCCGGTGAGGACTGCGACCGCGGTCACCGGAACGGCGACGATAGCGGCCGGGAGCGCGACGGTAAGCGAGGCGAACAGCTGGCGCGGGCCGTTCCCGTCGATAACCGTCGACCCGAACCCGTCGTGGCTCGGCCGACCGACGCAGGCCAGCGTCGCCATCGCGAGCTTTGCCCCCACTTCGGCAGCGAGGACCAGCGCGACGGCGACCAGCGGCGGGAGCCCGGCAGCGGCCAGCGCGGCCAGCGCCAGCGCGAGGAGGACGGTCCCCAGCGCGAGGACGGCCCCGACGCCGACGGTGGTGTCCCGCATCACGTCGCGGCGCTCGGCGGGGTCGCCGTGAACGACGGCGGCGTCCCCGAGGTCGGCGAGGCCGTCGGCGTGGTTGATGCCGGTGACGAGGACGACGCTCCCGAGATACGCCGCGGCGACGACCGGCGCTGGGAGCAGACCGACGGCGAGAAACGGGACGGCGACGAGGCCGCCGACGACGTAGCCGGCCAGCGGGAACGCCGCGGGCGTCCCGACGAAGGCGTCCCAGGCCCGCTCGCTGTGGCCGACCGGGAGCCGCGAGAGGAAGCCCAGCGCCCCCCGAACTGCGGTCAGAACCACGCGAACACCCCCACGCCGGCCAGCAGGTACGCCAACAGCCCGGCGACGCCGACCCGCGTCACGCTGCGCTGGGCCGTCGCCACGTCGGGGAGTCCTCCCGCGGGGTTCAGCACATACACGCCTGGCTTTTCGAGTCGCACGTCCAGCGCCGCGGCGGCCGTCCCCATCGGCCACCCGGAGTTCGGTGAGGGGACGCCGTCCAGCCAGGCCCGGGCGCGGGCCACCGAGCGGGGCGACCCGCAGGCGACGGCAAGCAGCAGCGCGCTCACCCGCGCCGGGAGCCACATCACGGCGTCGTCGAGCCGCGCCGCGGGCGTTCCGACGCGTTTCGAGCGGTAGCCCAGCATCGAGTCCATCGTATTGACGGCCTTGACCCACGCCGCCGCGCCGGCGGCGACGGGAAGCGGTGGAAGGCCACCGCCTGCCGCGGCCAGCCCGCCCAGGACGAACGCGGCCAGCGACGCGACGAGGCCGTCGGCGAGGTTCTCCGACGCGCTCTCGACGGCCGCGCTGCGGACCTCGCCCGCCGAGAGAGCGCTGGCGTCCCGGCCAGCGAGTGCGAGCAGGCCGTCCCGAGCAGCCGCGAGGTCGACCTCGGTGTCGGCGATGACCCCCCGAGCGGTCGAAAGGAGGCTGCGGAGGCTGGTGGTCAAAAACAGCGCAAGGCCGGCGAGCGCTGCGGCAGCCAGCGGTTCGCGGGCGGCGGCGAGCGCGACGCTGCCACCGACGACCGTCGCGGCTCCGAGCGGCAACAGCACCACAGCAAGCGTCCCGACCGCGAGCGGGTGGTCCCACTCGCGGTCGACGGCCCCGACGAGTCGCCCGAACCACGCGACGGGGTGGAACCGGGTCGGCGGTTCCCCGACGGTGAGTTCCAGCCCGCTGGCGACGGCCACGGCCAGCGCGCTCAGCACAGCTCTCCCTCCCGGAGTTTCTCGGCTATCGCCGGCAGCGAATGGTCGTCAAGGAGAATCGACTGTGCGCCCGCGCGGCCCGCGCCGCCGTCAGTGCGGGCGTCGTCGCCGACGTGGACGAGGTCAGAAATCCCCACGCCGAGCGCGTCGGCGGTCGCCGCGAAGATGCGCTGATGCGGTTTCCGCCAGCCACAGCCGACGCTGGTAATTACGACATCGAATGTCTGGCCGCTCTCGGACTCGATGTCGGCACGGTCCAGTGTCCGCTCGACCAGTCCCGGAACGCTGCAGTTCGAGCACATCCCGACTGGCCCTCGCTGTGCTGCGGCGGCCAAGACATCGATGGCTCCCTCGTGGACAGTAACTGGGCTATCGAACGCATCGAGGACGGCTTCGGCTGCTGTCTCCTCGGTGATCTCGATTCCGCGGCTGGCAAGTGCCAGTCGAACGTGCTCGTCCAGCGGCGCTTCCTGCCCGCGGTCGTACTCGCGGTGTGCCGAGCGGTAGGCGTCCTCCCAGCCCTCTGGGACGTGAACCGACCGGGCCGACAGCGCCGCTGCAACGGCGTCCCACGGCTCCTCGGGCCGGTCCGTCGCAACGAGTGTCCCGAACAGGTCGAACGAGAGTGCCACGTCTGTGTGGTTAGTGCAAGCTCACTTGAACTGTGGGGTGGACACGGGAACCGTTGTGGGACTCGGTACTGCTGTCGGGTCGCTCAAAGCGGTCGAAAACCAGCCACACCAGACGCGCCCAGCGACGGAGTCGGTAGCGACAGCCCTCGCTTACGGCATTCCAAACCGTTTATACCCGAACAGTGGCAATCCGGCGGTATGGCAAGAGAGCAGACCGAAGTTCGAGAGCTCGACGAAGGCAGCTACGTCATGATCGAAGACACGCCGTGTAAGATCAACTCCTACAGCACGGCCAAGCCGGGCAAGCACGGCAGTGCCAAGGCCCGAATCGACGCCAAGGGTGTCTTCGACGGCAAGAAGCGCTCGCTGTCCCAGCCCGTCGACGCGAAGGTCTGGGTCCCGATCGTCAACCGAAAGCAGGGCCAGGTCGTCTCCACCGACGGTAACGACGCCCAGGTCATGGACCTCGATACCTACGACACGTTCACCATGCGCGTCCCCGAGGACATCGACCTCCAGCCCGACGACGAGATCGAGTACCTCCAGTACGAAGAGCAGCGCAAAATCACACGCTCGTAACGATGCTGCCCGGTGCGGGGGCCGACCGCGGGGCGGCCGACTACGCGCTCGTTGGCGCGCCACTCGACGCATCCACGTCGTTTCGCCCCGGCGCGCGGTTCGGCCCGCGCCGCGTCCGCCAGTTCGGCCAGCAGTTCGACGATTACGACCACCGCACCGACCAGCACTTCACTGATTGTTCTGTCTACGATCACGGCGATATCGGTCCCACGGCCGATGTCGCCGAGTACCTCACTTACCTCCAGGGTACCCTCTCGGATTTCGATAGCGAGGGGGCTGTCCCACTTCTCGTCGGCGGCGAACACACCGTCTCCATCGCTGGCGTGCGCGCCCTCGACCCCGACGTGTTCGTCTGTCTGGACGCGCATCTGGACCTGCGCGAGTCCTACGCCGGCGACGAGTACTCCCACGCGACGGTGACCCATCACGCGCTCTCGGTGGCCGACGAAGCAATCGTCTTGGGCGCACGTACCGGCTCGGAAGCCGAATGGGACCGCGCGAGCGAGGCCGACGTGACCGTGGTTCCGCCCGAGGACGTGGCCGACTGGTCGCCCGCGTTCGACGACGAGCGGGTGTACCTCTCCGTCGACATCGACGCCGCCGACCCCGGGTTCGCGCCGGGAACCGGGACGCCGGAACCGTTCGGCCTCGAACCGCGGGAGCTACACGACGTGGTCCGGGCCGTCGCACCGCAGGCCGTCGGGTTCGACACCGTGGAGGTCAACGACCGCGACGACGGACAGGCGGCGACGCTGGCCGCGAAACTCCTCCGGGCGTTCGTGTTCGCCCACGCAGCCGACGGCTAATTCCGAATGTATCAGGGTGTCAGACAGCCGGTGCTACTCTCAGATAGTATCGCCTGAATAGACCGCACAGTAGGTGTGCGTCGTTGTCAAACCCGGTTGCTCGCGCTCAGCCCCATATCGATTCTGGACGCAATATGAGGAGCACAAGGAAGGCAACGAGGATACCGAGACCAAGTATTCGCAGTACGCCTGCCGAACGGTGTCGGTTCGGTGGCAGCGATTCGGCTACCCCAGAGAACGCAAACGCGATACCCAAAAAGAGCATGTTGTGCGGGCCGTTGAGTACAATACCGAAATACACCCAGCCAAGGATGCAAATGAACGAGAAGAGTGCGAATACGAGGCCCTTCCGTCGGCCGTCTGGCTCACGAAACAACATCCGTTGAACTGCCTCCATACGTCCTAACAGAGGTTTGACCCAGTAAAAGGTTCTCTGTATTAAACGAACCGAGCAGCACAATTACGGGTGTCCGAACTGATTATAGCACCCTACGTTCCGCCAATCGTTCGTATTTCGACTACTCCGCGGTATACTGATACGCCCAGCGCCAGACCGTCCGCGTATGAACACCGATACCACAGTCCCGCAGGATCGCGCGCTGTCGCCCGATGACTGGCCCAATCCGGCCGAGCGCCGCTACGCGGACGCCCAGACCCGTCTCGCCGACCACTACGACCTCGCTGTCGAGTCCCGAGTAACCGAGACAGACGCGGCGGGCCGGGTTCACTACCTTGTGGGCGGGGACCCGGAGGGCGAGCCCGTATTGCTGCTTCACGGCGTCGGGACGCCGGCGGCGACGTGGCTGCCCCTGTTTCCGGCGCTCACCGACGAGTACCGCGTGTACGTCCCCGACCGGCCCGGACTCGGCCTCTCGGCCGCTCCGAGCTACCGGGACCGAAACCTGCGCTCGTTTCTGGTCGCGTACCTGGTGGCCCTCCTCGATGATCTCGCTATCGACCGGCCCCACGTGGTTGGCAACTCCCACGGCGGCCTCCAGTCGTTCCTGCTCGCAATCGACCACGACCGGGTGGACCGACTGCAACTGGTCGGCGCACCGGGCGGCGTCTCGCGGGACCTCCCGCTCCTGTTTCGCCTGCTGACGGTCCGCGGCCTCAATCGCGCCCTGTTCTGGCTCATGAGCCGCGGCGACCCGGTGGAGAACGCCAAGCAGTCGATGCAGCGGGTCAACGTTGTCGACGCCTCGGCGATACCGGCCGTGTTCTACGAACTGCTTGCCGCTGGCCAGGACCTGCCCGGCCGAGAGGAAAGCCAGCGGTCGCTGGCGACCGCACAGGGGTCCTACGGCCGCGCCCACCCGCTGTTCGACATCCGAAACGAAATCGTGGGTGTTGACCGCCCGACGCAGTTCGTCTGGGGGACGGACGACACCTTCTGGCCGCCCGACGTGGGCCGTCCCGTCGCCGAGAAGATGCCCGACGCCGAGTTCCATGAACTCCCGGAACACGGCCACACGCCGTGGTTGGAGCCGGGTGACGAAGTCGGCAAACTGGTCCGTGGGTTTCTCGACCGGTAAGCTGTATTTGTTTTAATACATCGAATACATTGGCGTACCGTCAGCCCTGTCCGGACCGCTTGGATTGGTATACGGTGTCCGATGAGTCAAGAGGTCATTTATTAAACGGGCCGTCGTTCTTGCGGGCATGGACCAGCTATCGTCGTGTTACTTCTGCGGTGGCGCGCTCGACGTTTCGCTCTCCGAGTATCCGATCATCCCGAAATCGCTGGACCCGGAAGCCGAAAAGCAGGGGACCGTCGTGCTCTGCTCGACCTGCCGGGAGAAGCTCGCAACCATCGTCGAACCGGCTGTCGAGGCGGCGAAAGCGGACGCCCGCGAGACGGCGGAGGCAGCTACTGATACCGGGACCGCGGAGCCGCCGGGCCTGCTGGACGATTCTGAAACCCAGACAAGTGACGAGCCGACGACGGCCGACAGCGTGGTCGAGCCGGCCGACGACGGGTCGCTTCTGGGCGATGACAGCGCGGGTACGAACGGTCAGTCGGCATCGGAGCGGTCGGCGGCGACGGCGGACTCGACACCGGAGCCGGAGGCGACGGACTCGGACGAGACGGACACTGCGACGGACCCCGTGGACGAACGAGCAGCGGAGTCGACTTCGGAACGCGATACAGGGACGGCGGGAGCTGAGACCGGAGCTAACGACGCTGAGAGTAGCGATACCAGCGACGGCAGCGCCGACGGCCCTTCGCTGACGAAACTGGAGTACAACAAAGTAATGCGCCTGCTCCAGAACCGCGAGATGCCGGTCGACCGCGCGGAGATCCGCGAGGTCGCGGTCAACGCCTACGACATCGACGGGGAGCAGTTCGACGCCATCATCGACGCCGCGGTGGACCGGGACCTCATCGGCCAGGAGAACGGCCAGTTGGTCGAATCGGACGGGTAGCTGGACGCCAGTAGAGAAAAGCATACCACCGGGCATCTCGAAGCCCGCGCTATGAACGCAGAAGACATCGGGACGCGTCTCGACGACCGACTCGACATCGAGGCCTACGCCGACATCGATGCCAGCCCGAACGGGCTGCAGGTCGGGCCGGCGAACCAGCCAGTCGAGCACGTCGCCTTCGCAGTGGATGCGGCCGTCGAGACCATCGACCGCGCCGTCGAGGCGGGCGCTGACCTGCTCGTGACCCACCACGGCATCGTCTGGGGAGGGATGGAGCGCGTGACGGGAACCAACTACCGCCGGGTCGCGCCGCTGATCGACGACGACCTTGCGCTGTACGTCGCGCACCTCCCACTGGACGGCCACCAGTCGCTGGGCAACGCCGCTGGTGTCGCCGACCTGCTGGACCTCGCCAACCGCGCTCCGTTCGGGTCGATGGGCGGCGAGCACATCGGCCAGCGCGGGACCCTCGTGGAGCCCCAGACAGTCACCGAGCTCGCTGATACCCTCGAGGGAACTCTCGACACTGGCGGGCAGTCTGTTCAGGTACTCGACTTCGGGCCGTCGACTATCGAGGATGTCGCCATCGTCACCGGCAGCGGCGTCGACTGGCTTCAGGAGGCCGTCGAGGCGGACGCTGACGTGCTCATCACCGGCGAAGGGAAACAGCAGGCCTTCCACGAGGCGCGCGAAGCGGGGATTCACGTCGTTCTTGCCGGACACTACGCGACGGAGACGTTCGGCGTCCAGTCGCTCCAGACCGTCGTCGAAGACTGGGGGCTGGAGACGACCTACATCGACTGCCCGACCGGCCTCTGAGGCGATGGCTGGCGTCGTTTCGTACGAGGGTATTGTATCGGATGCGGACCTCGTCGCCTGGTCGCAGAAGTACTGTCGCGGGGTCCGCCGTGAGTGGGGTGTCTCGGTCCGGTTCGACCTCGTCGACTGGGAGGTGTCCCACCGCGCCAAACGCCGGGCCGCCGCGGTCAAGCGACCGAAACTGATCGCCGCCACCGTCGGCGAGCGATACGACTGGGACAGCCTTGAGGGGAGCGACGGCCGCCCGCTCCCGTGTACGGTGTCGCTGACCTGGGACGCGTTCTCGGCTTTCGAGCGGGACGCCTGGGAAGCGACGCTGCGCCACGAACTCATCCACGTCGAGCAGTATCAGCGCGACGGGACGACCGACCACGGCCAGGCCTTCCGGGAGCGGGCCGAGACGCTCGACACCGACGTGCACTGTCCGGCCTTCACCGAGCCGAAGCACGTCCTCACCTGCGAAGCGTGTGGTGGCCTCGTCGCCCGCCGCTATCAGGACTGCAAGCTCGTTGAGCAACACGAGCAGTACCGGTCGGACTGCTGTGGGGCGGCGCTGGACCTGGGCTGACTCCGGGCGGCTCCCTGCCGTCGCGGTTCGATATTCGAACACACGTTCCCACGTGCTTCACCATCCCGGCCATCCCACGTTAAAGACTAACACATTCCGTGACGAACACCGATGTGGGGCTTCAGGCAAGCCGGACGCTGGCCCGATGCCCGAAGCGCCACGCGTGAGGCAAGTCCATGTCAACGACCGAACACACGAACGCGGATATCATCGGACGGTATCTGCATGCGTTTAACGAACGAGACCTGGAGACGTTGGCCGAGATCCTGGCGGACGACGTTGTCGAGCACAGTATCCACGAAGACCTCCACGGCCCCGACGAGGTCATCGAGTTCCTCGAATCGCACTTCGAGCGGTTCCCCGATTACAGCGGCACGACCGACGCGATGGTCATGGAAGGTGACACTGTCGCCGTTCGGTACTCCGCCAAGGGGACCCACAAAGGCGAGTACCACGACGTGGAGCCGACCGGTCACGAAGTCGAATGGACGGGGATGGCGATGTACCGACTGGAAGACGACGAGATCGCGGAGGTGTGGGTCGAGGAGAACCGCCTCGGACTGTTAGAACAACTCGAAGCCGTCGACCCGCCGGCACATCTCCGGATTTGAGCCGTTCTCGGGCGGGAGCAGCGCCTCCCGGCCCGCATTTCTTGTCGCGACTTCGCTTTGGATCGTCGCTGGGAGGCCACATCACAGCAGGAACCGGACCACCCAGAGGACGCCCATTCCCGTGGCCATCGTCGCGAACACGTCCTCTGTTTGCCAGGCGACGCCGGCCGCGAGCGCTCCCGCGACGAACTTGTCGGGGGCGAAGGCCGCGGCATCGAGCGTCACAAACGACGGGAGGACGAGTGCGGCGAGGACGGCCGCGGGGACGAACCGCAACAGGCGTTCGACGCCGGGCGGAATCTCGTCGAGGCGGCCGAACAGCGCGATGAACGAGAGCCGGCAGGCGTACGTCAGGACGCCGACGAGGGCGATGGCCACGGCGAGCGCAACCGGGTCGTAGCTAGTCGCCATCGGTCCCCTCCGCGAGCGACTCGGTGACAACGCCGGCGGTGATGCCGACCGCCGAGCCGACGAGCAGGCCGAGATTGAGCGGGAGGCCCGCGCCGAGGACGGCCAGTGCGCCCCCGACGACGGCCGCGACCGCGGACGCCCGGTCCTCGATGGCCGGGACGAGGATCGCGAGAAAGACCAGCGGGATGGCGAACTCCAGCCCCCAGGCGTCTGGGACGCCGGTCCCGAGCAGCGCGCCGGCGACGGTGGTGACCTGCCACACCGCCCAGAGCGTCACCGCCGCGCCGAGGTAGTACCACTTGCGGTCGACGGGGCGGTCGGACCGATAGCTGGCGACGGAGATGGCGTACGCCTGGTCGGTGAGGACGTACGCGAGGACGGCCTTCCACCGGGCGGTGAAATCGCGGAAGTACGGCGCGATGGAGGCCGAGTACATCAGGTAGCGGAGGTTGATGACGACCGCCGTCGCCACGACGACGGAGAGCGGGGCGTCCTGTCCGAGTAGTTCCAGGGCGGCGATCTGCGACGCGCCGGCGAAGACGACGACGGACAGTCCGACTGCCATCGAGAGTCCGAACCCTGCGTTGACGGCGGCGATGCCGGCGACGAGGCCGAAGGGGACGATGCCGAGCAACAGCGGAGCCGCGTCGCGGACGCCGCGGCGGAACGCGGAAGTGTCCATGTCGGTGGGTCAGCGTCGGTGACGCTAAGGCCTCCGCTTGGCCTGCCGTGTGCTACGTCGAGACGGGGCACAGGGCGCGGACGACCTGGTGAGACAGCGACGCCCCGGCGCGGCGAACCGGGGCGTTGAAACATCGGCGCGCCCGACTGGCGTCCAATGAGCGACCACACCGACGAGCGCGAGACGTTCCATCACGACCCCATCGGCCACGCGGAGGCCCGGGCCGGCATGACGGTCGGAGAACTGGCTGACAGCTACGGCGAGGCCGGCATCGGCGCGAGCGATATCCACGAGGCCGTCGACATCTACAGCGAGATGCTCGACGACGACGTGACGACCTTCTTCGGACTCGCTGGCGCGATGGTGCCAACCGGAATGCGAGCCATCGTGAGCGAACTCATCCGCGACGGCCACATCGACGTACTCGTGACGACGGGCGCGAACTGCACCCACGACAGCATCGAGGCCATCGGCGGGAAGCACCACCACGGCGAGGTCACGCCCGAGGACCGGACCGAGCGCGAACACGACGAGACGCTGCGGGACGAGGGTGTCGACCGCATCTACAACGTCTATCTCCCACAGGAGCATTTCGCCCTGTTCGAGAACCACCTCCGCGACGAGGTGTTCTCGACGCTGGAAGAGGAGGGACCCGTCTCGATTCAGCGCATGACCGAGGAGCTGGGCCGGGCCAACAGCGAGGTCAACGACCGCGAGGACGTGCCCGAAGACGCCGGCGTACTAGCGGCCGCCTACGAGAACGACGTGCCGGTGTACTGCCCGGCGTTCCAGGATTCGGTGCTCGGCCTGCAGGCGTGGATGTACTCACAAACCAGCGAGTTCACTGTCGACGCGCTGGCGGACATGACACAGATCACGGACATCGCCTACGAGGCCGACAGCGCCGGCGCGATGGTCGTCGGCGGCGGCGTTCCGAAGAACTACGTCCTCCAGACGATGCTGGTCTCGCCCGACGCCTACGACTATGCCGTCCAGTTGACGATGGACCCCTCGAACACCGGCGGCCTCTCGGGTGCGACGCTGGAGGAGGCCCGCTCGTGGGGGAAACTGGAAAAGGACGCCCGTAACGTCTCGGTGTACGCCGACGCGACGATCACGCTCCCGCTGGTCGTGGCGGCGGCCCGCGAGCGGATCGGCGAGTAAGCCTGACTGGTACGGTATGTACGGCTACAGACCTGAACGCTGTCACCCACGGCTACCGAGATGGACATATCACTCATATAAACGGTCTTTCGCGACCGCTTGGCAGCCGTACCTGCCATGTCACAGTACATCGGTCGGCGGATGTTCGTTGAAGGAACCGCGGCGACGCTGGCAGGCGCGGGACTCGTCGGCGGCGCAACGGCCCAGGAGTCCGACGATGAATCGGACGACGACGGATCAGACGAAAGTGAATCAGAAAACACCGAGGACGAGGAGATGCCCGACGACACGACGCTGATCGCCCACCGCGGGTTCGCCGGCGTCTACCCGGAGAACACGGAACTGGCCGTCGAGGCCTCGTCGTTCGGCGGCCCAGGGACCCGGACGGCCCACCGACGCGCCGACATGATCGAGGTCGATGTCGTGCCGACGGCCGACGGCACGCTCGTCGCCTTCCACGACAACGGACTGGCCGAACGCGACGGCGGCGAGCGCGGCCTGACCGACACCGAGGGCCTCGTCTTCGAGACCGACACCGACACTGTGACCAGTGCGAAGGTTCTCGGCACTGCGGAGACGGTCCCGACGCTCGAAACAGTCATGGACTCGATTCCGCCGAGCGTCGCCGTCAACCTGGAGTTCAAGAACCCCGGCAGCGAGGACCTCTATTTCGCCGAGTCGCTGTCGGACCAGACGCTGTCGACCCAGCGAGAGGTGTGGCGGCCCTACACCGAGCGCGCACTCGACCTCGCCAGCGAGTACGATAACGATATCCTCGTCTCCTCGTTCTACGAGGCCGCGCTGGCGACCGTCCGCGACTACGACGACTCGGTCCCCATCGCCTTCCTCTTCTGGGACAGCATCGAGACGGGCCTGGAAGTCACCCGACGGTACGACTGCGAAGCGATGAACGTCCCCTGGAACACGATTCAGGGAACGCCCTTCTTCAACGACGACGGCTACATCGAGTCCGACCTGAGCGACATCGACCTCGTCGAGATCGCCGACGACGAAGACCGCACGCTGAACACCTGGACAGTCAGCACCTGGTATCAGGCCCAGGAACTGGTCCGGGCCGGCGTCGACGGGCTCATCTCGGACTACCCCACCGTGCTCTCGTTCCAGGACTGACGGCGGATCTCGGTTTCGTTGTTTTTCCTCAAAGAGCCAGAAAGCCCGTTGGACAATCCAGGCTGGGTGGGGATGAAAGGGGCGAGGCGCTGGGGGTACGAGGCGACGCAAGCACTGGAGCGAACGCAGTGAGCGAAGGGCGCAGCGAGTCGCAGGAGCCCAGCGCCTCGGGGCTTTCTGGCTGTTCGAAAGCGCTGCCCAGTCTGTGATACAGTCAATCCAAGGCCGAATGTTGAAGGGGCGACCGGCCGACGACGCTAGCATGGAAGCACCGACCGGGGACGCAGGAATCTACGCCCGCGAGTCGTCGTATCTCGACCGATACGTCCAGCTCGGAGAGGCCGGCGACCGGATCATCTCGCTGTCGTTCCCGTCCCAGCCCGAGGACGATGTCAGCGAAGACCACGCCCTGCTTGACCGCATCGACGAGTACCTCCAGGGCGTCGAGGACGACTTCACGGACGTTACTGTCGGTCTCACTGTTCCGACGGCCCAGCGAACGGTGCTGGAAGCCGTCCGGGAGATTCCCTATGGCGAAGACGCCTCCGTCGCACAGGTCGCACGGATGATGCCCGACCTGGACGATGACGACGAAGACGACCTGGCACAGGTCCGGGAGGCGCTGGCCGCGAACCCTGTGCCGCTGTTGATTCCCGACCATCGAGTCCGGGACGGGCCAAGCGCCGCGCCGCCGCCCGTCGAGCAGAAGCTCCGCGCCGTCGAGGGCCTCTAGACCCAGAGCCGGTCGACGCCCAGCCCCTCGTGGACGATCAGTTCGAGGGCGTTGACGAGGTAGTGGGCGACGACGACGGCGAGCAGACTGTCTGTTGCGATGAACAGGCCGGCGAGCGCCAGCCCCAGCGTGCCGGTGACGACGATGCCCGCACGGCCCTGTGCGCCGTGGCCCAGCGCGAAAGCGACGGACGCGACGAGAGCCATCGCCCATGCTGGTGCGCCCAGACCCGCGACGGGGACGCCGATAGCCGCCGCCCGGAAGAGGAGTTCCTCGACGATGGCGATGACCGGCAGGATACCCCCCAGCAGGACGACCCAGCCCCCGGCCGAGTCCGGTGCGAGCAGTTCCCGCAGCGATTCGTCGAAGGCGACGCCGAAGCCGTCGGCCAGCGCGGCGGCGAGTTCGTTGCCCAGCCAGAAACCGACGCCCGCACCGATGCCGATTGCCAGCGCCGGTAGTCCGGTCGAGAACGCCTCGGTGGTGATACCGAACGCGCTGGCCGGAATTTCGAAGTAGAACGCGCCGGCGACCAGCAACACGCCGAACACCCCCTGCGTGAACGCGACGTTGGCGAGCACCATCCCCGTCGAAAGGTCGCTCGGGGCAAGTTTGTCCTGCATCTGCTGTCGCTGGGCCGCCGCCCGTTGCGTCTCGAAGCGTGGGATGGTTGGGTCTCGGTGCTCGGTGGCTTTCGAAACGCTGTCGACTGTCGATGAGACGCCGCCGTCGGGCCGCACCGCTCCTTGCGAGAGTCGTGCGAGACCGAGTAGCGCGGTTAAAAGGAATCCCGTCAGGCCGACGAACGCGGCCCACTCGGGCATCTATTGGGGGCTGGGACTGCCGCCGCTCTGCCGGCCGACCTCGTGTTCGAGCGCCTTGCCCGTGATGGACTTGAGGCGGTCGACCAGCGAGTCCTTCTCCGCTTCGCCGGTCAGTGCGACCTCCAGGACCTCGGAGATGTGCGAGACGGGGATGATCTCGATCATGTCCTCGTACTCGTCCTCGATCATCACGTCCTGGGTGTTCGCCTCTGGGATGATGACCGTATCGAGGCCGGACTTCGCGGCCGCCTCGATCTTGTGCGTGACACCGCCGACCGGGAGCACGTCGCCCCGGACCGACAGCGAGCCGGTCATGGCGAGGTTCTGCTTGACGGGGACGTTCTCCAGCGCGGAGATGACCGCGGTGGCGACCGTGATCGAGGCGGAGTCGCCGTCGACACCGCCCTCACCGGCCTGGACGAACTGGATGTGTACGTCCTTCTCGGAGATGTCCTCGTCGGAGAACTTCTTGATGATCGCCGAGACGTTCTGGACGGCCTCCTCGGCCATTTCCTTGAGCTGTCCCGTGGCGATGACCTGGCCGGGACCCTGTGACGGGCTGACCTCGGCCATCACGGGGAGGACGATACCGCTGTCCTCGCCCATGACGGCGAGTCCGTTGACGCGGCCGATCACGTCGCCCTGGTTGACGGTGAGCTCGTAGTCCTTGCGGCGCTCGATGTAGTTGTCCGCGAGCTGTTGCTCGATGGACCGGGAGCGCCGTTTCGCCTGCAGCACGTCCGCACGCTCGGTCTGGTCGCGGTCTTCGGCGCGAGCGATGTCGCCGGCGACGCGGACCAGTCCGCCCAGATCACGGAACTTCAGGCTGAGGTGGCCTTTCCGGCCGGCGCGGCGTCGGGCTTCGAGGATGAGCTCCTGGACAGCTTCCTCAGTGAAGTGCGGGAGCCGACCGTCGTTTTCGACCTCCTGGGCGACGAAGCGCGCGTACTTGCGCCGCATCTCGGGGTCGTCTTCGATGGTGTCGTCCATGTACACTTCGTACCCGTACCCCTTGATACGGGAGCGGAGTGCGGGGTGCATGTTCTCCATGGCGTCGAGGTTCCCCGCGGCGATCATGATGAAGTCACAGGGGACGGGCTCGGTCTGGACCATCGCGCCCGAGGAGCGCTCGGACTGGCCCGTGATCGAGAACTCGCCCTCCTGAATGGCCGTCATCAGCTTCTGCTGGCTGCGGATGTCGAGCGTGTTGATCTCGTCGACGAACAGCACGCCCTTGTTGGCCTGGTGGATCGCGCCGGGTTCGACGCGGTCGTGGCTCGGCGTCTCCATTCCGCCGGACTGGAACGGGTCGTGGCGAACGTCGCCCAGCAGCGCACCGGCGTGGGCACCCGTGGCGTCCTCGAACGGCGCGGTCTTCTGGTTGGCGTTGTTGACCAGCAGGTTCGGGATCATCGCGTCGCTGCCACGCGAGCCGTAGCGGAAGGCGAGATAGATGACACCGGCCGCGAGAATCCCCAGCAGGACTTGCTGGACGAGGATCAGGGCGTAGCCGATGACGATGGCGATGATGATCCACATGAGGAAGGTCCGCATCTGGTTGCGCTTGCGGGCCTCCTCCTTGTGGGCCTCGACGATCTGTTCCCCTTTGCCGCCGGGGACAGTGCGTACTTTCGGTTCATTGCCGTCGTCGGGGTTGTGATAGACGAGAACGTCCTGCAGTTCCTCCCGTGGAAGCAGCTGGGACATCGCCTTCGCCAGCATCGACTTCCCCGTTCCGGGGGAGCCGATCATCATCACGTGGCGGCGCTGTTTGGCCGCCTTCTTGATCACGTCACGGGCGTGGTCCTGCCCGATGACCTGGTCGACGAGTCGGTCAGGGACTTCGATGTCGGCCGTCGATTCGATTTCGAGGCCGCCGAGGAGGTTATCCTCGTCTCCCTCCAGTTCGGACTCGCCGTCAACTTGGACATCGCTTCCGAGTGTCGTTTCGGACGTTTCTCCCTCGCCGCCCCATCGGTCTTCGGTCGGCTCCTCGGCCGAGGGTTCAGAGGCAGGTTCGTCGGGGTTCTGCTTGGCCCCGTTGTTCGACGCCTCCTCCCCAGCGTCGGTTGCCTCCCGGTCGGAGTCGGGAGTCGCGTCGGTGTCGGTGTTGTCGCTCATACAAACGTTGCTAACAACTGCATGGAAGGACTGTCGACTGATATACTTTCTCCCCGCGTCGGTCGTTACAATGCCAGAAAACCGCAATACAGCGGCCGAATGCGGTTGGCGGTAACGGTGCCACTGCGCGTCGTCGGGTTTATCAAACCACCACACCCACTGGGGAGTATGCGTGGGTTCTACATCGGCCGCTTCCAGCCCTACCACAACGGCCATCATTCGATGGTCGAGCGCATCGCCGAGGAAGTCGACGAGCTCGTCCTGGGCATCGGAAGCGCCGACGATTCACACACCACACATGATCCCTTTACGGCCGGTGAGCGGATCATGATGATTACGAAGGCCGTCGCGGAGTACGACCTGACGACGTACGTCGTGCCCCTGGAGGACATCAACCGCAACGCCGTCTGGGTGAGCCACGTCGAGAGCATGTGTCCGGACTTCGACGTAGCCTACTCGAACAACCCGCTGGTCGTCCGGCTGTTCGAGGAGGCTGGCATCGAGGTCCGCCAGTCGCCCATGTTCGACCGCGACCGGCTGGAGGGCAGCGAGATCCGACAGCGGATGATCGACGATGAGTCCTGGCGGGATCGGGTCCCGCCGTCCGTCGTACAGGTCATCGAGGAGATCCACGGCATCAAGCGACTCCAGCACGTCTCGGACAGCGACTCGCTCGAACGGTACGCCGCCGCCGACGAGTCGGTCGAGAAGTCCATCGAGGACCTCGATGACTGATGATAACGCTGAGCTCGGACTTCGGCTCACCCTACCCCGCAGCGATGAAAGGCGTCATCTGTCAGGCGACCGACGCCCGCATTGAGGACATTGCCCACGACTTCCCGCGGCAGGACGTTCGGGCCGCGGCGTTCTGGCTCACGCAGACCCTCCCGTACTTTCCGCCGGCAGTCCACTGCGTCGTGGTCGATCCGGGCGTCGGGACCGACAGGAATGCTATCGTCGTCCGCGCGGGCGAGCACGCGCTCGTGGGGCCAGACAACGGCGTCCTCCTGCCGGTCGCCCGCGAACTGGCCGAAAACGGGGGACGCGCTGCGGACGCGTTCGAAGTGTTCACCTGGGCCTACGACGACCCCGCGAGCAGCACGTTCCACGGGCGGGACGTGTTCGCGCCCGCCGCGGCGGCCGTCCACGACACCGGCGTCGAAAACATCGAATCGCGGCCCGAAACGACTCTGACTGACGACTACGTCGCCCTCCAGTTTCCGGACCCGTCCGTCGACGGCGACGAGGCGACCGGCGAGATTCTTGTCGTCGACGACTTCGGCAACGCCGTGACGAACATCCCCGGTGACGTACTCGGCGACCGGTTCGGCGGGACGGTTACAGTCGACGGTGCCGAGGCTCCGGTCCGGCGCGCCTACGCCGCCGTCGATCCAGGCCAGCGGTTGGTCACTGTCGGCAGCCATGGAAACGTCGAACTCGCTGTCAATCGCGGCCGTGGCGACGAGGCCTTCGGCGTCAGTACCGGGGACGCAGTCACCCTGTCAGTACACTGATTGTGACAGCGCGCTCGTTTTAGGGCCACCGAAAAATCGGTGTGCTTAAGTCTTTTAGGCTGGCCTAACAAACTGCATGCCACAGAGACGTGACTTGCTGAAGACGGTGGGGATCGCTGCGACCGGCCTCCTGGCCGGTTGTCCTGGGAAACAGTCTGCCGGCCCGAGTACGACCTCGGCGGAAACGGAGGCGGAGACGACACGGGCGGGAAGTACGGAGACCGAGACCGAGACCGAAAACGACGTTTCGGTCGGGCCGATGACCGCCGTCGCCACGGAGTGGAACGTCTACCGGGCGCGGCTGTTCGACGCCATCGCGCTGGGCCGGGCCGGCGCACCCGGCGCGGGGGCGACCGTCGCCCAGAACGTGTTCGCTCGCTTCGAGGGGGCCTCGGGCGAGTACGGAGCCCACGAACAGCTTGAATCCACGTCCAAGTCGGCATACGAGGGGTTCGAGGACGCGCTCGGGTCGGTGCAATCGTCGCTGTCCGAGGGGGACGTGTCGGAGGCGGCCTCCGCCGCGGACGAGGCGTCGGGGCACCTCCAGACGGCCCAGCAGGCCGCGACCGGACAACAGGCCACCAGAGTGTTGGACTTGCTCGTGCTGGGCAGTCGGGCGAGCAACGCCGCCATGGCCGCGACGCTGGGTTCCTTCGAGGGGGCCGCCGCCATCGCGGAGGAGACGACGGTCGCGTTCGAAGACGCGCTGGTGTACAGCATGATCGAGGATGCGGACGCGGACGCCTACGAGTCCTTTGAGAGCGCGCTCTCTGGCATCGGTTCCGCCGCGGGCAACGAGGACGCAAGCGGCGTCACGGAACAGGCCCGTGCCGCGCTCGATGCGGCCGTCACGGGCGCGTATGCGCTGCTCTCTCAGGAATCGGTCGCCGGTGCGGGGCACCTCTCGACGATGCAGGCCCGCGGCTGGGACGCGGCTGCGCTCGCCTCCGCCGGCGGTCCCGGGCAGGCCTACGCGCACACGGTCACGCTGAATAGCTACCGTGCCCGCGTCGCCGATGCGGACTGGCTCGCGGCCACCGACGCGGCCGACGCAGCGTCGACGGCCGTCGAGAACGTCTTCGCCCACTTCGAGGGGGCATCGGCTCACGACGCGCTGGAGGAGGCCGATGGCGAGGCCTACGAAACCTTTGAAGGTGGGTTGGAGGACCTCAGCAGCGCCATCGAGAACGGCAACGCGGACGGCATCGACAGTGCCGTCGAAACGGTCGATACGAACCTCGTCACGGGTGTCGAAGCGCTGGTCGGCGGCGCGGACGCGCGGGCGGCACTGGAGTCAGCGTTCTTCCGAGCGCGCATCGCGGACGCCCGCGAACTGTATCGCCTCGGCGACGCCGACAGCGCGGCGACTATCGTCTCGGACGTGTTTGCCCGCTTCGAAGCGAACGAACTCGGCTTCCACGAGACAATGGAAGACGAAAGCGGGGATCTCTATCAGCGCTTCGAGGAGGAGCACCTCACGTCGTTGCAGTCGGCCTACGAGAACGACGACAGCGAGGCCGTGGCGACCCACCACGACGGGGTCCAGCAGGCTCTGCTTGACTTCGAGGCGGCCTTGTCGACGGCCATCGCCAGTGGGGCCGAGGCCGACTACATGATCGGTCGGGCCTTCGACGCGGCCGGGCTCGCGGCGCTGTCGGAGACCGACCGCGCGGCGACCGTTATTCAGGACACCTTCGCTCACTTCGAGAGCGGCGCGGCGGGCTTCCACGAAGCGCTGGAAGAAGCTGACGCGGAAATATACGAGAGTTTCGAGTCGACGCTTACAGACATTCGAACCGCTGCCGAGGACGGTGGGGACGTTACCACTGCGGCGACGGCGTTCAACGACGAGGCCATCGCGGCGGCGTACGCCATCGCCGGGAGCGCCGGCGGCAACGGGGAGGCCGCGGCGGCTATCATCCAGGATGTCTTCGCTACGTTCGAGGAAGCGCGGGTCCACGAGATGCTGGAGGAGGCCGACCAGTCGGCCTACGAGAACTTCGAGGCCGCACTGAACGACTACTCGCAGGGGCTCACGGGCGGCGACGCGGACCCGACGGTGCTCGCGGACGCCACACGAACCGCGCAGTTCGCCGTCGTCGGCGCTGTCGACAGCGCCCCAAGCGTGTCCGGGGGTGACGGCGGCGGGGAATCCGAGGAGACCGAAACCTCGCTCTCCGGCGGCCCGAACGTCGTTGAGGGGGTTCCCGACGACGCCGATCACGTCGTCGACATGGAGGCAGTGGCGTTCGCGCCCGAGGAACTCACCGTCAGCGTCGGCGACACAGTCGCCTGGGAGCACGTCGGCGGCGAACCGCATTCGGTCACCGCTGTCGAGGACGAGATTCCGTCCGAGGCGACCTACTGGGCCTCCGGCGGATTTGAGAGCGAATCGGCCGCACGCGAGGGCTGGGAGAACGGCGAAGGGGCTGTGCAGTCCGGCCAGAGTTACGTTCACACGTTCGAGACGGCCGGCGAACACGGCTACGTCTGTATCCCACACGAAGCCGCGGGGATGGTCGGCACCGTCATCGTCGAAGAGTAGCGACTCGGCCGTATATTTTGGACCGCCTAAAAATCGATGCCTTTTTGTGTTTTAGGGCAGCCTAAACAATTGTATGCCGGACGACCAGGCCACACCGAGGCGGGACATCTGTCGCCGTAGCGAGTCGGGTGCCGCCGTCCCTGCCGTCCGCGCAAATTCCGTCCCAGAGGAGGTGAGAGTCAGGACGTGACCGGGTATTGACCTGTCGGTCTCGACCATCTTCAGCGGCGACGACCACCGTGGGCATAGCCCGTCGCCGCGCGCCACGAGTTTTATCGTGTCTGTCCCGTGGGCGTCTGCCCCAAGGACGCCCCATTTCAGGTCCTTCGCTGCGGACCACACTGGAACTATCGGTCCTCCCAGCCATCGGTATCTGGAGAGTGCGAGCACGCGGCCGCACATCGTTGCTATCGGTATTTTTGCGGTGGAATCCGACATGGGGAGCGACCACCGTTGTTCTTTCTCACCTATCGAACCGCGGACTACCACAGCGAGCGTGACGAAGCGGTGTCCCCGTCAGGCGAATAATTCGGGGCAGGCGTTTTGTTTCTACCAGCCCTGCCTCTCGATATGAGCGACGAGGAACCAGCGGAGAACATCAGCGGTGGGGACGCTGGCGGCGGCCAGTCGGCCACGTTCGACCCGGAGACGGCGGGGACGCGGGCCGAAGCCGTCGTGGACCGCCTCGGTGACCTGTACTGGACGAAGACCTACGGCGGCCGGGACGCCTTCGAGTGTCTCGTCCGGACCATCCTCAGCCAGAACACCTCCGACAAGGCAAGCCAGCCCGCCCACGACGAACTGATGGAGCGCTATGGGAGCGGCGGCAGAGATGCGGATAGCGAGGGAGCCGCCGACGACACCGACCTCGCCCGCGCGCTGGCCGACGCCGACCAGCCCGAACTCGCCGAGACCATCTCCTCGGCCGGCCTCTACAACCAGAAATCCGAGCGCATCATCGCCCTGGCCCAGCGTATCTGCGAGGAGTACGGCGGCGAGGACGGTTTCGACGAGTTCGTCCGGACCAGCGACCCCGAGGAGGTGCGGTCGACGCTGCTCGACATGAACGGCGTCGGCCCCAAGACCGCCGACTGCGTCCTGCTGTTCGCGGGCGGCCGCGGCGGTGTGTTCCCTGTCGATACACATGTTCACCGCATCGCCCGCCGGATGGGGCTGGCCCCGCCAGACGCCGACCACGAAACCGTCCGCGAGCATCTGGAGCGCGACGTACCCGCGGAGAAATGCGGGTTCGGCCATACGGCGATGATTCAGTTCGGCCGCGAGTACTGTAGCGCCCGCAAGCCGGCCTGTCTGGACGACCCCGACGCGTGCCCGCTGGCAGGTCACTGCGACCAGGTCGGCGTGTATCCCGCTTCCGGTGAAGTCGTCGACCCTGCTGAAGCGGAGTGAGGAGCCGGATTTTTGGTCTTTTCCGCAGTGTACCGAGTGGTCGCAACTGCAAAGAGCCAGAAAGCCCCCGCGCTATCGGGCTCCCGCGACTCGCTGCGCTCCTCGGTCGTTTTACTCCCTGCGGTGCTTGCGTCGTCGGGATTCGCCGATAGCACGGCCCCTTTCAGTCCCGCCCGTAGCCGGTTGGCCAGTCTGGGCTTTCTGGCCGTTAGAAGGTACGTTGTAAGAGAATCGGACTAACAGTACACTACCTACCGCTCAGTCACGGTGGCCCCAGCGCTCGCCGTCCTCGGCGTAGCGGGCGCTCACGATGCGGTTGAACTGGTCGTCGGACAGCGAGATGTCGGCCGCGCCGACGTTCTCGTCGAGCTGGTCGACGGTGCGGGCACCGACGATGGGAACGCAGGTGAAGTCCGGCTGTTCGATGAGCCAGCGGAGCGCGACCTGGGCGGGCGTGGCGTCGAGTTCGCCCGCGACGGTGCGGAGTTCGTCGAGGACGTGCCAGCCGCGCTCGGAGAGGTAGAAATCCTCGAAGCGGTCCGACAGCGATCCGCGGGAGCCCTCCGGTCCTTCGAAGGCCGTCGGGTCGTCGTCGTCCGTGCGCTCGTACTTGCCCGTGAGGAAGCCGCCGGCCAGCGGCGAGTACGGACAGACGGCCATGTCCTGATCGGCACACACATCGAGGTAGTCCTTCACGTCGTCGCGGTAGCCCGCGTGGAACAGCGGCTGGGTAACCTCGAAGCGCTCGTAGTCCTCGACATCGCTCTTCCAGAGGGCTTTGGTCAGCTGCCAGGCGGCCATCGTTGAGGCCCCGAGGTGGTGGACCTTGCCCGCGTGGACGAGGTCGTCAAGCGCCGACAGCGTCTCCTCGATATCGCTCTCCTCGTCCCAGCGGTGGATGTAGTAGAGGTCGAGATAGTCCGTGTCGAGGCGGTCGAGCGTGCCTTCGATTTGTGCGCGGATGTGCTTGCGGCCGAGGCCCGAATCGTTGGGGCCGGGCTCGCCGCGGCCGTCGAAGGGGAAGTACACCTTCGAGGCGATGACGAAGTCCTCGCGGTCGTAGTCGTCGAGCCACTCGCCGATGTATTCCTCGCTGGTTCCGTTGGGGTTGCCGTAGACGTTGGCGGTGTCGATGAAGTTGATGCCCCGCTCCCAGGCCGCATCGAGCAGGTCGTGGGCCTCCTCGCGGTCGGTCTCGACGACGCCGCCGGTCTCACGGCCGAAGCGCCAGGTGCCGAAACACAGCTGTGAAACTGTCGTCCCGGTCGAACCGAGTCTGGTGTATTCCATACCGGAGCCACATCGGGCTACCCGAAAAAGGGGTTTGGTCCCGGCGAAGGCTGTCCGGTACTCCTACGACCGCATCACGGACGCCGCGACGACCAGCCCGGTCACCAGCAGAAACGCCACCAGCGAGAGGTTCGGCACTGTCAGGCCCAGCACCCGGTACTGTATCTGTGCGCAACTGATCGCCCCGAGGCCACAGGTCGTCTGGCTCACCTGCAGCCAGGAGTGGTAGGCCGCGATGGCGCTCCCCGGTATCGCCAGCGGCAGCGCCGTCCGGACGACACCGGCGCGGTTCTCGACGGCGGCGACGCCGAGGACGACCACCAGCGGATACAGCAGGATTCGCTGATACCAGCAGAGCCGGCAGGGCGTCAGTCCGAGACCCAGCGAGAGATAGAGGCTGCCGGCCGTCGCAACGCTGGCGACGACAGTCGCCGCGGCCAACAGGAGCCGAGGTCGGTCGGAGACGAATCGGGAGTCGACCACAGCAAAACCGCCGACGGCCGGCCGAAAAAGCGTTCCGAGAACCGACCCATCTCACGGCTCCCCCTTGCACTGACTCGTCAGCACTCGCTTTTTCAGTGCCGCCGCCGACAGCCAGCGTATGCCCGATGATTCGGACCCCGAGGCGAACCTCGAACAGTGGAAGTCCGCGATGCAGGAAGAGCACGCCGAAGCCATTTCGAACCCGGACCCCGACGAGTCCCACCAGATTGAGGGCGTCGCGCAGGTCACGTATCGGGTGACATTCGACTACGACGCCGAGGACGACGCGCTCGAACGGGAAAGCGCCGAGGAGGTCGACGACCTGACCGACCCCGAACTGCTCTCCTGTGCGTGTGGCGTTCGCGGGATGACGCCCGAAGAAGCGCGGGAGCACATGGCCGCCGCCGTCGAGGCAGAATAAGCCGGCCCGAACTGCCGGCTCATACTGTTGGCTGTAACTATTTTAAGATATTCGCCACCCCAGGTGGAGAAATTCTTTACAGACTTACAGCCGACAGTATCAGTCGTGGATGGTCACGCTGTCGTGGTCGACCGAGATATCGAGCAGGCTTGTCACCTCGTAGTCGGTGTCATCCAGCGCCGAATCGCCCTGTTTCCGGAAGACGACGACGATGTCCGAGATGTTCGCGCCGATGCCGTCCAGCGCCTCACAGATGGAGGCCATTGTCCCGCCGGTCGAGAGCAGGTCGTCGACGATGAGTAAGTCGTCGCCGGCCTCGATATCGTTGATGAACATCTCGGATTCGGAGTAGCCGGTGGTCTTGTGCAGCGGGACCTCGTCGTTCAGGCCGTAGGAGCGCTTGCGGATGACCACGAGCGGGATGTCCGTCTGCAGCGAGAGCGCGGTCGCGATGTGGATGCCCATCGCCTCCGGCGCGACGATCTTGTCCACGTCGAGGTCGGCCGCCCGCGTCACGCCGACAACGACCTCGCGGAGGAGTTCCGGCTCCAGCATCGGCACGCCGTTACTGAGTGGGTGGACCAGATAGGCGTAGCCGTCCTTGTCGATGATCGGCGCTTCGTGTAGCGACTCGCGGAGCTTCTCCATGCCCCCGTTACCTGAAGGGAGCTAATAAACCGTTCGAGGCTGGGCTCCGGTGTGTGCGGTGAGGCACAGCGTCGTGATCCGGACCGCTTCGCGTGCACCGAACGGAGAACGTGACGGCCTATTCGTGGCCCGAAACCGGGACTGGCTCGTAGGGTTCTTCCAGGTACTCGATGTCCGACTCGCTGAGGTCGACTTCCAGGGCTTCGACGGCCGCTTCGAGGTGGTCGATGCTCGAAGTCCCGAGAATCGGTGTCGTCACCCACTCCTTGTGGAACTGCCAAGCGAGGGCGAGCTGGGCCATCGAGACGCCCTTTTGATCGGCGAGTTCCGCCACGCGCTCGTTGATTTCCCTGCCGCCGCCCGCCGCGTACGGCCGACCGATTTCGGCCTCGTGCTCCCCGCGCGTCGTCGCGTCGAACTCCTCGTGGGGCCGAGTCAGGAAGCCCGCACCGAGCGGGCTCCAGGGCATTACCGCGATGTCTTCCGTGTCACAGAGCGGGAGCATCTCGCGTTCTTCCTCCCGATAGACGAGGTTGTAGAGGTTCTGCATCGAGACGAAGCGGTCGAGGTTCAGCCGCTCGGACGTGTGCAGCGCCTCGGCGAACTGGTAGGCCCACATCGACGAGGCCCCGAGGTGGCGGACCTGGCCGCGCCGCACCGCGTCATCGAGTGTCCGGAGTGTTTGTTCGATGGGTGTGTCGTAGTCCCAGCGATGAATCTGGTAGAGGTCGACGGTGTCCATCCCGAGCCGGTCCAGCGAGTTCGATAGCTCCTGCTCGATGGCTTTCCGCGAGAGGCCACCGGAGTTGGGGTCGTCATCGCGCATCTGGCCGTACCCCTTCGTCGCGATGACGAACTCGTCGCGGTCGTACTCCGCGATGACCTCGCCGAGGATTTCCTCCGATTCGCCGTCGGAGTAGACGTTCGCCGTGTCGAAGAAGTTGATTCCCAGGTCGATAGCGCGCTCGATGACCGCGCGGCTCTCCGCGCGGTCGAGCGTCCACTCGTCGCCCTTCGTCCCGAAACTCATGCAGCCCAGACAGATGTCAGAGACGGTGATGCCGGTCGACCCGAACGTGGAGTACTCCATACCGGCTGGTCGGCCAGAGCGGTATAAAGTCCTGTGCCGGCCGCGTGGATTGTCGGCAGGTCGAGAGTTCCCGGTCCGCGTGGGGCCACGGTGTCGGGAGACGGATAGCTAGATTTCTGTAGCTGGCGGCCCGCTGAGATTGTATGTCCGAATTCCGCCCCGTCCCGGCGACTGACCGCGACGCCTGCCAGCGGATTCTCCAGTACGCGTTCGTTCCCGAACGGGGTCCTGTGACGCCGGACCCGGACGGCGACTGGCCGCCGTCGCTGTTCGATCAGCGCGGCCTCTACGACGACGGGACACTCCGGGCCGTCTGCAAACTGTACTCCCTCGATACGACCGTTCGCGGCGCGGCGACGACGGTCGGCGGTCTCGGCGCAGTGGCGACACCGCCCGAGTACCGCGGGCAGGGGTACGCCCGTGACCTCTGTCGGCACGCCGTACACGAGTCCCGTGAGTCCGGCGTCGGGCTCGTCGCTCTCTGGCCGTTCTCGACGCCGTTCTACCGCCGTCTGGGCTGGGGTACGGCGAACACCTATCGCCGCTTCGACCTGCCGCCGTCGGTGCTCCCGGAGCACGACACCGCCGGACGGATGGTCCGCCTCGACGCCGACGACTGGGAGCGGCTCCGCGGGGTCGAGGCGGACGCGGCCGCCGGGACGGCGCTCTCGCTCCGGCGCTCGGAAGCGTGGTGGCGCGAGCGGACGCTCGCCGACTGGGACGGGGACGGTCTCCCGTACTGCTACGGCTACGAACGCGACGGGGAACTCGAGGGCTACGTCGTCTACACCGTCGCGGACGACGCTGACCACACACTCTCGGTCACAAATTTCGCCGCCGCTGATGAGGAGGCCCGCCGTGCGCTGTTCGCCTTTCTCGGGCACCACGGCGCACAAATAGAGCGTATCACGCTCCAGTTGCCGCCCGACGCCGCTCTCCTTCACCGCGTCGACGACCCCAGTGCAGTCGACTGCACCGTCGAGGCCGGGCCGATGGTCCGTCTCACCGACGTGGGCCACCTCGAAGGCCTCGACTGGCCCGACGGCGACCTCACGTGTATCCTCTCGGTCAGCGATGCGCTGCTCGACCACAACGACGGGCTGTTCCGACTGGCAGTGAGCGGCGGCACAGCGACAGTCGAGCCGATTCCGGCCGCCGACTCGGCAGCCGACGCGGCTGTCGACATTGCGACGCTTTCCCAACTGACCGTCGGGACACACGGCGTCGATGCCGCCGAACGGCTGGCCGAACTGAAGATACGCGACGAATCGCTCCGAGGCCCGCTCGCGGACGTTTTCCGGCCTGAATCCGTCTATCTTGGCGAGTTCTTCTGACCGTCGGTCACTCAGTCGACGGTGAGTCGTCGCCCGCTCCCTCGCTGATTCGGATGGTCGTGATGCGAGTGCCGTCGACGCTCGTCACCTCGAACACGTAGCCGGCCGTTTCGACGCTGTCGCCGGCTTCGGGCGCGCGGTCGAGTCGGGCAAGCACCAGCCCGCTGACGGTCTCGAACGCGTCGCTGTCGAGGTCGACGCCCAGCGTGTCGGCGACTGTCGACAGCGGGACGCCGCCGTCGGCGTCGTAGCTCCCGTCGCTCCGTTTGTGTATCGAGTGTTCCCGCTCGTCAACGTCGAACTCGTCGCGCAGGTCGCCGACGACCGCCTCAACCACGTCCTCGACTGTTGCGATGCCCTCGAAGGACCCCCATTCGTCGATGACTGCGGCCATCTGCTGGTGGTCCTGCCTGAACTGCAACAGCAGGTCGTTGATAGCCGTGGTCTCTGGAACGATGAGGATTTCGCGGGCGATATCGCCCGCCGTCGCATCGTCGCCCTCCTCGCTTGCCCGCACTACGTCCTTGACATCGAGGAACCCGACGATCTGATCGCTGTCGTCGGCGTCGACCACCGGATAGCGCGTGTGTCCCTCGTCGAGGACGGTCGACCGGATATCTGACAGCGTGGCGTCGCCGGGAACGCTGATTACGTCGGGCCGCGGGACCATGACCTCACGGACGTTGGTGTCGTCGAGGTCGAACACGCGCTCGATCATCGCGACCTCTGCCGTGTCGATGTTCCCCTCCTCGCCGGAGCGTGCCAGCACCCGCCGAATCTCACGCTCGCCGAGCGTCTCGTCCGTCTCCGAGGCCGCCGGGACGCCCAGCAACTGGGTGAAGGCGTTGGCCGAGCCGTTGAACACGACGATACCCGGATAGAACAGGTAGTAGAAGGCCTTCATCGGCGGCGCGAGCAACAGCGAGATCCGTTCGGTCCGAGCGATTGCGAACGTCTTGGGTGCGAGTTCGCCGAAGACGACATGGAGGAACGTGATAATACTGAACCCGACCGCAAACGCGACGAGGTGGAGAAGGCTCTCGGGCAGGACCGGGGCCAGAACGGGTTCGAGCAGCGCCGCGACGGCGGGCTCACCGACCCACCCCAGTCCCAGCGACGCGAGGGTGATCCCGAGCTGGGTCACCGCGAGATAGTTGTCGAGGTCGGTCATCACCGCCTGGAGCGACCCTGAACCGGCCCGCCCCTCCTCAACCAGCTGATCGACCGACGTGCCGCGCACGCGGACGAAAGCGAACTCCGCAGCGACGAAGAAACCATTCAGTCCCACGAGCAACAGCGCCACGACGAGCTGTGCCGCCGAAAGCGCGACGTTTACCATCGCGACTCTGTGACGGCGGCATCAGTCGTTCTCGATGTGTGCATACCGATGCATCTCGGTCGACCCACTAAAATGCTGGAATAGACGTGCCCGAGCGACCGTCAGTCATTGTCTGTGAAGTGAGCTGCCAGCGAGCAGGGCCTGCCTGACCAGTTCCGAGGAGAATGCCGGTGAGAAAGTGAGTACCGTCCCCAAGAACAACGCGCCGAAGCTGCGGAGAGAACCAGTCCCCGGCTCGGCTGACGGATCTCTTTGGGGGCGTTCTC
Organism: Haloarcula terrestris; assembly: GCF_031624315.1. NCBI lineage: Archaea > Methanobacteriati > Methanobacteriota > Halobacteria > Halobacteriales > Haloarculaceae > Haloarcula > Haloarcula terrestris. The sequence continues at coordinate 171,666 of NZ_JAMQOM010000002.1, forward strand.
AAGCTCGCGTTCGAGGCTGTTGCTGTAGGAACGCGATGCACCGGAGGGGTCGTCGGTACTGTCACTCATGCTGTGGTCACGGGCGAGGGGTCGCCGACTCGCTCGCTGTCACCTGCTCCCGGTCGCTGATTAAAACGTTCGTCCCCCGGCTCCATCGGGGCCACCTGCCGAATCCCAGCCGGTATCAGACGTTGAGTCGAACGGTCGCGTCGGTGATGTCCGAGACGTACCGGTCCCGCAAGTGGTGGACCTGCTGGTTCACCGTGCCGTCCCACTGCAACTCCGAGAGTGTCTCTGGATCGGCGTCCGGGCCGACTTCGACGTGCAGGTCGCCGTTCCGGATGTCGTTCACAGTTCCGACCTCGACGCCGTTCTGGTCGACCACTCGCTTTCCGACGTGTTTGTCAGTGAATTGAGCAACCATGCGTAGAGACATGATCCGAGGACGTGAATGTGTTTGGGATGCACATGCAGGCACAAGGGCCCGCGAGCCGCCGTGGGCGTTTGAACTGAGGTGGACTATTCGATGGCTCTGCGGTATGGTTGCTCGGCCTGTTCTTCCACCTACCGCTGCGAATCCGATAGAGGTCGATGTCCACTGTGGCCACGACCGGGGAGCCTCAGCGCCCCGTTTAGCGTCGAAAATTCGGCCTCGGCACTCACGACTCACAATCTATTCATAGTGAATGTGTTTACAGCGTCTATAGAGTCCGCTCATCCCGTTACTGTTCGTCCAGCATCTGGATGCCGCGCTCCACAACCGCCTCGGTCACGAAGAGACTCGTCTCACGCTGGAGTGCTCGCATACGGGATGCCGCTTCGTCTCTGTCGAGCAATCCCCGGCCGTACCCAAGCGCGATGACGCCGATAGAACCGTGTACTTCGACATCCGCGTCGGATGCCGTCTCTCGGGCGGCGAGGTCGTCGGTTAGAAGAACGACTTCCCGCTCTTTTGCGACCGCAATCGCGGCGCGTTCTCCGGCGTCCAGTTCCTCAGTTCCGACTCGGCTTTCGTCGGCTTCGACGAGTTCGTACGAGAGGTCGGCCACCCCGTCCGGAACACCACCGGCGTCGACCTCCTCGTAAACCGTTTCCGGGACGAGTAGTGTGTCAAACGTCGAGAGCGGTTCGAGAGACCCGATTTCGGCGAGGTGAATGAGCGGTCCCGCGTCCGAGACAGCCGCAAGCGTCACGCGTTCAGGCCCCAGTCGACATCGTCCTCGACGACCGTACGTTCTTGCTCCGCGCGCTCGACTTTCGTCCGCCCGACGTGCTCGATGGCTTCCTCGCGGTCGAGTTCCCCGTTGAGATACTGCGCGAGAATGAGATCCTCCCACAGGTCTTCGAGACCGCGTTCGAGTGCCCGCTCGAACACCTCGGACTCGGGGAGGCCACGGGCTTCAGCGATTTCTCGAACCCGGTCGGAGATTTCGGCAGCCATACCGTGTGATTATTCGGCAACGATCATAAATCCGTGTCTGTCTGATCGGCGACGCCGTGGATAGACCGTGTCCATCCGCAGACTCTCACAAAGACGCATCTCCTGTCGAAAGGTAGTGGCCTCGGCACTCATAGGGCTCGTCACCACTGGGGAGTCACCCCGGTTCAGCCCTGTGGTCGTCGTCATCGGCCGGCAGATGCTACCGCCGCCGGCGACAAGACGGTTACTCATCGGGGCCACAGAGTAGAACAAACGCTAAACCCACGCGGGTTGACCAGGCGTATATGAACAGGCGACGCTTTCTGACGCTCTCCGGGGTGGGTGTCGTCGGCGCAGTTGCGGGCTGCAGTGGCGATACGGACAGCAGCGAGTCCGTCGACACCCACCCGGCGGCCGCGGATCTCGAAGCCCAGCCTCGCCGCGGCGAACTGGGTGGCCACGTCATTCTGGCGTTCGAAGATCCCTCCTGTCCGACCTGTCGCCGCTTCCACGAGAACACGGTTCCGGATATCCGTGAGAATATCGTGGACACGGGCAAAGGCGCGTATGTCGTCCGGACCTACCCCGTCATCTATCCCTGGGGCGAGCCGGCGACGCAGGCGCTGGAGTCGACCTTTGCCCGCGACAGCGCGGCGTTCTGGGCGCTGTTCGAGCACTACTTCGCCGAGCAGCCGTCGTTCGACCCGGACAACGTCTTGGAGCGGACGGCGACGTTTCTCACCGAGGAAACCGACCTCGACGGCGAGGCGGTCGCAAGTGACGCCCGGAACAGGGTACATGACGACGCCGTCCAGGCGGATATTCAGGCGGCCGAAAACGCCGGATTAGGCGAGACGACGCCGATAATTCTGCTGTTCGACGACGGCGAGTTCGTGACGAAAGTCAACGGGAGCGTTAGCTACGACCTCATCGCCGAGGCGCTGGGAGAGCGCGACCGATGAGCATCCGACGGGGACTCCGACTGCCGACGACGCGCGGGGACTGGCGGCTCATGGGTCGGACGGTCTGGCTCGTGCTCACGCTGCCCGTCTACGCAGCCGTTGCCGCAGTCGCCGCCATCGTCTCGCTGACGCTGTTCGTCGTCTCGCTGAACGTCCCGCTGGTGCTGGACCTCGTGATCGGCGGGTCACTGCCGCTTGCCAGCCGACTGCACGTTCTCGCCGAGCTGTACCCGTTCATCGGCACGTCGTTCAACCCCGCACAGGGACTCCTGCTCGTCGTCGTCGCCGTCCTCACCGGCGTGGACATCGGTCTGGTGACCTACCACTTCCGCAAGCACGGTCTCGACCTCCAGCAAGGCGGCGCGGGCGTGGCGGGCGTCATCCTGGGCACGCTCGGCGCGGGCTGTGCGGCCTGCGGGTCGGCGGTCCTGCTGGGGCTGCTATCGCTGCTCGGGGTTTCGACCTCGCTGCTCTTTCTTCCGCTCGATGGCCTGGAGTTCGCGCTGTTTGCGCTCGTGGTGTTGACCCTCTCTATCTACTGGCTCGCCGAGGGGATGCGTGGCGGTGAGATCAACGGGTGTCCGGTCGATATATAGGTGGTCGCCGCACCCGGTCTGGATCCATCGGGCTCCACTCGTTCCAGCGGGAGAAAACGTATAGTGTCGTCAGACAAACACCCGTGCTGAGAAGGCATGTCCGAGACGGAGTCCCAGGTGACGGCTTCGACGGAGTCCCCCGCCGAATACGAGCACCTCCACCGGAAGCGGAAGGAAACGGCCGGCACGGTCGAACTGGCCGAGGTCGTCGACGTGTGGGTCGGCGAGCACGAACTCGTCTGTCGGTTCCAGTTCGACTGGGCGACAGAGCCGATCCAGCGGCGCTACGACCTGGACAGCGACCGCGAGATCGCCACGGTCGAGCGGCTCTGTGAAGCGAACGGCTTGCAGTTCGAACAGGCCAGTCATTTAGCGGGGTCGCTGGTCGAACTCGAATACACCGGCTCGCAGTGGCTGCCGCGGCCGGAAGCCGCCTACACCGACGGCGAAGGGTCGGCGGTCGAGACGTTCCGCGCGGAATTACGGCTGCTGGTGCGTGAACTCGCCCAGTCGCCCGCGTTCCTCCGGCGAGGCATCGAGCGCGTCCGGGCGCTGTCGACGACACAACTGATTATCGGCGTCATCCTCGTCAAGAAAGTCGCCATCATTGCGCTGCTTGCTCACCTGCTTCTGTAGCCCGGCTGTCGCTGGGTACGGAAACAGTACCGACGGCGACCGCTCAGTTCGTCGTCGTGATCTCGACCACGTCGCGGTGGTCGAGTTCGGTATCAGCGCCGATCTGCCGCTCGGTGCGCACGTCGTGGGCGTGCAGAAAGCCCTCGCCGATGTCGGTGTGCAGGAAGTACGCGAAGTCCTCGGCGGTCGACCCGTCGGGCAGGACGAAACAGTCCTGCAGGAAGGTGCCATCCTCCTGAGGCTTGCGCGCGCCGGGGAAGACGGCGATGGCCTCCAGTTCCTCGAACAGCGCGGTTTCCAGCGCGTGCTGGACGCCGGTGCCGCCGAACTCCGTAACAAAGTCCCGGATCTGCTCCAGCCCCGCGGCCTTCTCCTCGGGCAGGTCCGCCGTCACGGTGAAGTCCTCGTCGCCGGGTCGGTAGTCCAGCACGCCCTGCTCGTTGCCGTTTTTCAGCGCCTTCTCCGCGTGGGCCGAAACCGGCACGAAAGTCAGGTGCTCGTACGCCGGGTCCTCGGTGACGGTCTCCCAGTTTTCTTGGGCTTCCGGGGTGTCCATCTTGTTCGCCGCGATGAGCATCGGCTTCGTTCGGATGCGGATCTCGCGGGCCAGGGCCTGCCGGTCCTCGTCGTCCCAGGTGTCGGGGTCCAGTTCCAGATCCAGCGCGAGCACGACCTGCTTGATCTCGTCGGCGTTGATCTTGAACGCCGACATCTGCTCGGCGAGGTCGTCCTCGATAGCCTTGTCCTCGCCGTGGTAGCCCGAGCGGTAGCGCTCGATGCCCTTCTCGAGGATGTCGAGGTACCACATGTCCAGTTCGTCTTCGAGGAAGTCGATGTCCTCTCGCGGGTCGTGGTCCTCAGTGGGTTCGCCCTCAAGGTCCGTCTCGCCGGTGAAATCGACGACGTGGACGAGCACGTCGGCCTCGTTAAGGTCCGTCAGGAACTGGTTCCCCAGCCCTTTCCCCTCGTGTGCGCCGGGGACGAGGCCGGCTACATCGACGAGTTTCGTCGGAACGAACCGGACCCCCTCCGTGCAGTAGCCGTGGTTGGGCGTGCAGGTGTGGTCGAACTCCGGGGCCGCACAGTCGACGCGGACGTACGCCTCGCCCATCGAGGGATCGATTGTCGTGAACGGATACGCGCCCTCGGGCACGTCGTTCATCGTCGCCGCATTGAAGAAGGTGGACTTGCCGACAGAGGGTTTGCCGACGAGCCCGATCTTGTAGCTCATTGCGCAGATGAAGCAGTTTCAGCTGCTTAAACGCTGTTACACGAGCTACGAGAGCGTGTGAGTCACACACGTACTATTGCCGATCAGATAAAAGCCAGCGTTCACAACCGCCGTTCGTACACGTTGACGGGGTGTTCCTGCCCGCCGACCTGAGTCGTCCGCTTGCCGACCTTCTCGAAGTGCTGCCGATAGAACCCGTTGCCGATCTCGTTTTCGGCCAGCACTTCGTCGCGGATTTTCCGCACCGAAAGTTCGTGCAGGTGCTGTTCACCACGGTGCAGTAGCTCCGTCCCGATCCCTTCGCCCCAGTAGTCCGGATGGACGTACAGGTCGAGATCGCCGAAACCGGTCGCGTCCGTCATCCCACAGCTCATGTATGCCACCACGTCGTCGTCGGCTGTCGAGACGAACAGGCCGACCTCTTCGAGTTCGATCATCTGCTCCAGCACCGGTGGAGCGTACCCTTCTCTGAGATGCTCGTTTACGACCTCTTTGCCGAGGATGTCGTCGTACACCGCGTGCCACGCAGCCCTGGCCACTCGGCGGATATCCGCGATATCCATCGATTCGGCCGGACGGATTGTTGTCTGGAACGACATGTGTGAGCATGTAACGCGAACCATCATAGAACTGTGGCCTGTTTGACAGCGCGAGCGCTCCGGTACGTCCTGCTGTTCTCTCAGTAAGAGGGTAACTCTTATGTACACTTCTGTACGTTAGTGTTCAGTAATGGACGACAGTGAGGAGATAGCCCCAGCAGTTCAGTCGATTCTCGACGCCGCCCGGGAGCGCGGTGGCGGCGGTGACCGGATCTCGGTGACGCCCCGGTCGCTGCCCGACGCCTTTGACGCGACGGCGGCTGACGGGCGGACGCCAGTCATCGCCGAAATCAAACCGACGAGCCCGACCGCGGACGGCGAGCGGACCGACGACCCGGTCGACCTCGCCCGGCAGATGGTCGCGGGCGGCGCGGCGGCGCTGTCCGTGCTGACGGAGCCGGAGCACTTCGGCGGGTCGGCGGCGACGCTCGAACGGGTCCGTGACGCCGTTGACGTTCCGGTACTCCGGAAGGATTTCATCCTTCACGAAGAGCAACTCGATGTCGTCGAAGCGGATGTCGTCCTGCTTATCGTCCGCTTTCTCGAAGCGGACGGGACCGACGACTTGGCGGATCTGCTCGCTGCTGCCTGCGAGCGGGGCTTCCAGGTGCTCGTGGAGACCCACACGGCGGCGGAGGTCGAGAAAGCACTGGATGCCGGCGCTGACATCATCGGCGTCAACAACCGCGACCTCGCAGAGCTGGAGGTCGATCTGGGCACGTTCGAGTCCGTCGCGCCCGACGTGCCTGAGAGCGTCACGCTCATTGCGGAAAGCGGCATACAGACGGAGGAAGACGTGACGCGGATGCGACGGGCCGGCGCGGACGCCTTGCTGGTCGGGTCGGCCATCATGGACCACGGCGAGACGACGGACGTGACGGCGAACACGCGGCGGCTGACACAAACGGAAACCGATGCGGCGACGACTACAGACACATGAGTACTGACGACGCACACGACCCCAAGTTCGGCGAGTACGGTGGACAGTACGTGCCCGAGGCGCTGATGCCAGCTATCGAGGAGCTGACCGACGCCTACCAGCGGTACGTACTCGAAAACGAGGACGGCTTCATGGACGAATTCCGGGAGCGGCTGGCCGACTTCGGCGGCCGGCCGACCCCGCTGCAGTACGCCGACCAGCTCTCGGCCCGGTACGACACGGACGTGTACCTCAAGCGCGAGGATCTGCTGCACGGCGGCGCGCACAAGCTCAACAACGCGCTGGGCCAGGTGCTGCTGGCGAAGTACATGGGCAAGGAGCGCATCATCGCCGAGACCGGCGCGGGTCAGCACGGCACGGCGACGGCGATGGCGGCGGCCCATCTCGACATGCCCTGTGAGATTTACATGGGCGAGACCGACATCGCGCGCCAGCGCCCCAACGTGTTCCGGATGCGCATCAACGGCTCCGAGGTCAACCCGGTGACGGTCGGCCGCGGCACGCTGAAAGAAGCCATCTCCGAGACGATGCGGGACTGGGCGACCACCGTCGAGAACACCCACTACGTCATCGGGAGCGTCGTCGGCCCGCACCCGTTCCCGAAGATGGTGCGGGACTTCCAGGCGGTCATCTCCGAGGAGGCCCGCGAGCAGGCCATCGAGAAGACCGGCGGGCTGCCCGATTCCGTGCTGGCGTGTGCCGGCGGCGGGTCGAACACGATGGGCACGTTCGCCCACTTTGTCGATGACGCCGAGGTCGACCTCTACGCAGTCGAGGCCGGCGGCTCCTCGCTGCAGGTCGACGAAGACGAAGGGGTCGCGCCCAACTCCGCGACCCTCTCGACCGGCGACGAGGGGGTCCTGCACGGCGCACGCACGAAGCTCCTGCAGGACTCGGACGGCCAGATCATGGAATCCCACTCCGTCTCCGCGGGGCTGGACTACGCCGGCGTCGGCCCGGAACTGGCCCACCTGGTCGACGAGGACCGCGTCATCCCGGTCAACGTCGACGACGACGACGCCCTGGAGGCGTTCCACCGGCTCTCCCAGGACGAGGGTATCATCCCGGCCCTGGAGACTGCCCATGCCTTCGGCTACCTGGAGGAACATCACGATGAGGTCGGTGACACCGTCATCGTCAACGTCTCCGGCCGCGGCGACAAGGACCTCGAAACGGTCATTGAGGAGACCAGCAAACGGGACCTCGACATCGCGCCCGATATGTCCATCTTCGAGCGGGTCGGCGGGGGTGGCCTCTGATGGGGCTCGAACGCGCTTTCGCCGACGAGCCCGCCTTCGTCCCGTACCTCGCGGCCGGCGACCCGAACTACGATGCGTCCCTGGCGTACGTCGAGGCGCTGGCCCGCGGCGGCGCGGATGTCATCGAACTCGGCCTGCCGTTCTCCGAGCCCATCGCGGAGGGCAAGACCATCCAGAACGCCATCGTCCGCTCGCTTGAGGCCGGGATGACGCCCGACCGCTTCTTCGAGTTCGTCGAGGACCTCGACGTGGACGTGCCGCTGGTGTGTATGACCTACTACAACCTCATCTATCAGTATGGTGAGGGCGAGGGTCCGCGACCGTTCGTCGAGAAGGCCGCCGCGGTCGGCATCGAGGGCCTCGTCGTCCCCGACCTGCCCGCCGAAGAAGCCGGGCCGCTCCGCCGGGCCTGCGACGAGTTCGGGCTCGATCTGGTGTTCATCGTCGCGCCGACGACGAAGGGTGACCGCCTGGAGCGGATGCTCGAACAGGTGTCGGGCTACGTCTACGTCCAGGCGCGCCTGGGCGTCACCGGCGCGCGCGAGGACGTGGACGACGCGACCGAGGAATCGCTGGCCCGACTGTCCGACTGGGACGTGCCCAAGGCTGTCGGGTTCGGTATCAAGACAGGCGACCACGCCGAGCGCATCGTCAGCGCCGGTGCTGACGGGATTATCGTCGGCTCCGCGCTGGTCGATATCGTCGCCGAGGGCCACGAGAACGGCGACTCCGTCGGCGAAGTAGCTGACCGACTCGAAGCGAAGGCTCGTGAACTCAAAGACGGCGCGCTTCGGGGGGCGTCAGAACGACCGCAACCGGAACGCACATAATCGTACTTGCCACACTGTCTCATATCATGACTGCAGGAAAACGCGCACGACTCGAACGCATCGGGACAGACGACACATACGTCATCGTCCCGATGGACCACGGTATCACAATGGGGGCCGTAACGGGCCTCAAAGACATCGAATCGACCATCGACGCGGTCACGAGCGGCGGCGCGGACGCCGTGCTCACCCAGCGAGGTATCGCCGGCCGCGTCCATCCGAACAAGAACGACGCGGGCTACATCACCCATCTCAACGGCTCGACCACGATTGGCCCGGACGAGCAGGACAAGCGGGTGACCGGCACGGTCGAGGACGCCATCCGCGCCGGGGCCGACGCCGTCTCGTTCCACATCAACGTCGGCAGCCAGTACGAACCCGAACAGATCGAGGAACTCTCGGAACTGACAACCGAAGCCAGCCAGTACGGCCTGCCGGTGCTGGCGATGGCCTACGCCCGCGGTCCCGACATCGACTCCGAGAACGAGGACTACAACCAGTCCGTTGGTCACGCCGTCCGGCTGGCCGAAGAACTGGGTGCGGACATTGTCAAAACGGGCTACACCGGCTCTGCCGAGACCTTCCAGCACGTCGTCGAGTCCACGTCGCTGCCGGTGGTCATCGCCGGCGGCTCGAAGGGAACTGACGAGGACACCGTCCGGATGGTCCGGGGGACGATGGACGCCGGGGCCTCCGGCGTCTCGATGGGCCGCTCTATTTTCCAGCACGACGAACCGGAGAAGATCGCTCGCGCCGTCTCCGCCGTCGTCCACGACGACGCTACCACCGAGGAAGCGCTCCGCGAGGCCGGCCTGGCCGTCGAGGCCTAAAGGCCAAACAGCGACCGCATTCGCGCCCCGAGACCCTTAGCCTCGGCTTCGTCATCGGTCGCATCCGCGTCCTCGCTGGGAGCGTCCGACGGTGAAGTATTGGTTTCCTGTTTCGGACCGTCGGTAGCATGCAGCGCCGGGGCAGCCGCCTGTTCCGACTGATCGGAATCCTGTTCCGGCGCGTCGATATCTCGTTCTGACACACCGGCGTCCTGTTCCGACTTGTCGGCAGTCCGCTCCGACTCGGCGGCAGTCCGCCCTGACCCGTCCACTGGTTCTGATTCGCTTTCCACCAGATCAGTGCCGTCGATTATCGACGCGGTTTCGGCTTCGTCCTCGGAGTCTCGACCATCGGACTCTGAGGCGGATGACTCGCCGGTGTCGGTCAATTCGGCTGTGTCGTCCGCTGGTGGATCATCCCTGCTGTCCGGTTCGGGCGGCGATGGACCGATCAGGTCGCCGTCGTCGGCGACCCCGTCCGGTGGGTGAACTTCCTGGCCACCGTCCGTTGTCCCAGCCGCGTGTTCCTGTGCTGGCTGTTCCGGAGGCCCGGTCGGTATGGTGTCATCCGAGGCGGGTGGCTCTGCTGGCGCGGACGCGTCTGCCGTGGTGTCGGTCGAGGCCTTCTCGGTATCGACGAGCTGTTCCGAAATCCGCTTGTAGGCGATTGCTGCGCCGCTGTTGGGTGCGTTCAGGACGACAGGTGTCCCGTTGTCCTGAGAGTGGGGAACGGCGTCGTCCTCCGGGACGTGGCCGAGCAATTCGACATCGAGGAACGCCGCGATCTCGTCAGCACCGGGCGAGGCTCCCGTCCCGGATTTCGTGAGGATGAGGCCGCGCACTGGCGCGTCGACCCGCTCAGTGAGCTCTTTCGTGTTCGAAACGTTCCGGATCGACGCCACCCGCGGCGTCGAGATGAGCAATACGTCGTCGGCGAGTTGCAGCGGCCGAATCGTCTCTTCGCTCAGTCCCGCCGGCGTATCCAGCAGCACGACATCGTGGTGCCACCGTAGGGTTTCGACGATGTCGGGCAGTCGGTCGAGGTCGGTATCGGCGTACCCCTCCAGGGTCGTCCCGCTCGGCACGATTGAGAGGTTCACGTCGGTTTCGTACATCGCGTCCGTGACCGACGCGTCGCCGGCTAACACGTCGTGAAACGTCGTGTCCTCGTCGGTATCGATCTCGATGTCGAGGAAATCGACGAGGTTCGCCATCGCGAGATCCATCTCCACGACAACGGTTGAGTATCCAGCCTCTGCCAGCAGCGTACCGAGGTTGATGCTTGATGTGGTCTTCCCGACCCCCCCTTTTGCCCCGGCGATTGTGTAGACATGGTTAGTAACCATTTGTAGGTTGCTTTATTATACAGGTGAGTCGTTAGTAAGACTCAATGATAAGTTCTCTGGCCAACATTTAATTACGATAATTGGGAGCAAATAAATAACAACTGTCCTTCGAGATGTCAGTTAAATCGGCAGAGTTTCCGTTCGTACACGCCACTCACAGATAGTTTCAGATTTGCGTCCGTAATATCTGTCATCCAACAGACTGACCCGGGTTCCGCCACGTTCAAGCCCCGCCGTTGCGGACGTGGGCGTATGACTCGAAGCGTCTGGCTCAAAGCCGACAGCGAGGTCGGCGATTGGGAGGCACGGAAACGCCGGATAACAGCCGGTATCGAGGCCGGCGTCGACTGGGTGCTGGTCGACGAGGAAGATGTCGACCGCGTCTCGGAACTCGGTGCGATAAACATCGCCGCGTTCACCAACGGGGATGTCCACGTGATGGAAGCCGAGGCCGAAGAATCCGCAGCCGACGCCACTATCGTCGGCAAGAACGGCGAAGGCGACGGGACGGTCGATTTGCCCTCCGATTTCTCCGGCTCCGCGGACCTCTCGACGCTGCGGCAGAACGGGGCCGCCCCCGACGGCGGGTACGTCCGCATCTTCGACGAGGACTACGAGGCCTTCGCCGAAGCGGTCGCCGCCGAAGCCGATTTCACCCTCGTCATCGGCGAGAACTGGCAGATCATTCCGCTCGAAAACCTCATCGCCCGCGTCGGCGAGGAGACGGACCTCATCGCCGGTGTCAGAACCGCCGAGGACGCCCGGACGGCCTACGAGACGCTGGAACTCGGGGCCGACGGCGTCCTGCTTGACACGGACGACCTCGACGAGATACGCAAGACCGTCGAAGTCCGCGACGAGATGGGCCGGGAGTCACTCGAAATGGAGTACGCTGAAGTCACTGCCATCGAACAGACCGGTTCCGCCGACCGCGTCTGCATCGACACGGGCAGCCTGATGGAACACGACGAGGGGATGCTCGTGGGGTCGATGGCCCGTGGACTCTTCTTCGTCCATGCCGAGACGGCGGAGTCGCCCTACGTCGCCTCGCGGCCGTTCCGGGTCAACGCCGGCGCGGTCCACGCCTACGTCCGAACCCCCGACGGCGGGACGAAGTACCTCTCTGAGTTGCAGTCCGGCGACGAGGTTCAGATAGTCGACGCCGACGGCCGCACCCGCGAGGCCATCGTCGGTCGCGCGAAGATCGAGAAGCGCCCGATGTTCCGCGTCCAGGCCGAAACCGAGGACTGCGACCGCATCGAGACGCTGCTCCAGAACGCCGAGACGATCAAGGTCCACACCCGCGACGGCCGAACTGCGGTCACGGACCTCGAACCCGGCGACGAGATTCTCGTCTACCACGAGGACACGGCCACGCACTTTGGCGAGCGGATCGAAGAGAGCATCATCGAGAAGTAAGGCGGCCTCGGTTCGGGGCTGGCCGCAACCGACTGGTTACTGCTGGTCGGGTTCGACCGGCTCTAACTGCGTCGTACACCAGTGACAGAAGTCGATGTCCTGGTCGATTTCCTTGCCGCAGTTCGGACACTTCACGCCGGCTTCGACCTCTTGGGTCTGGTTCTCGTTGACGGCGACCCAGTAGGCGTCGACGACGTTGAGCGTCGTAATCACGACCGAGCCGATCGTCACCTCGGTGGGCCTGGACTGATACGCTGACGAGATCGCTTCGAGGGTCAGTTCGGAAACCGGCTGGATCGTCCCGGTGACGACTAATAGCACCGACAGCGTGAACAGGAGGCCAAGCCACAGCAGTCCCCGCCCCCACTTGCGGAGATAGAAGTGTCCCAATCCGGGAAAGATGAACGCAAGCACTACGGCCAGTAACGGCCGCTTGCGCCCTGTCTCAGTCATACTCGGCGAATCTGTGGCGCATACCCCTATATCTTCCGAAGGCCCGATGTTCGGAGGAAAAGCCTGTGACGGACTGTCGAGAGCGGTTCCGGGCTCAGGTATCGCTCCGAAGCTGTCCGACCAGCGTCCGGAGCGTTGCGAGGTCGTACTGGCCCGGTGCAGTCGCGTCGGCGGGGTCGACCGGCGCGTAGCCGATGCGGGAGCCATACAGCGGGGCGACGGCTCTGGAGTGGCGACCGGCCGACCCCATACACATCGTGGCGACCTGCTCGCCCGTAGCGGTCAGCTCCCGGGTCGCCCCGAGCATCGCCAGCACGTCGTCCGGCGACTGAGCCGTGCTGGCCATCTTCCCAACGTCGCCGTGACCACAGGCCCGTTCGAGCCGGTCGACGATCGCTCCCCGGTCGGGCGTCGACTCGAAGTTGTGCGTCGAGACGACCACGGATGCGCCGCGGTCGCGGGCTGCGTCGGCGACGCGTCCGGCGTCGTGGTCACCGGCCCCCTCAAGCGCCGCGAGTTCGAGATCGACGGCCGTCACGGACTCGTGTTCGAGCGCGGTTTCGAGCGCGCTGAGCCGGCCCGCCGTGTCGGCAGCCTCGCCACCCTCCCAGGTCGGTCGGTTCGTGACGAGTATCGGAAGCTCGCCGTCGTAGGCGTCCAGCTGTGCCAGCGGCTCGTCGGCGAAGTCCAGTCTGAGTTCCAGCCCGTCGGCGTCGGCGCGGGCGGCCGGCTCCACCCCGAGATCGTCGGTGGCAGCGAGCAAGGTGAACGACTCGAAGTCCATACGCCGGCTTCGGCGGACCGGTACAAGAACCCCGCGTCTATTCGACCGGTTCGTGGACGGCCCGGAAGCCATCCTCAGTCGGCTTGACGGAGTCGACCGCGTAGAACCGGATTCGCTGCTCCTGTTTCGTATTGACGGCGAAGTCGTACTGTTCGGCCTCGTACCCCGGCTCCTTGCCGTCGGCCCGTCGCTGCTCTACCCACGAGCGGTGGTCATTGAGGCGCTCGCGGGCGATGGTCCGGGAGCGCTCTGGTGCGGTCGCAGCTCGGTCTTCCAGTGCCGACAGCAGGTCCGGGTCGCGGTCCACGCCAACCGAGTTCCGGCCGGCGACCATCGCCGCCAGCGTCGTCGTCCCGGTGCCGAGAAACGGGTCGAGAACGGTGTCGCCGTACACCGAGAACATCGAGATGAGTCGGTATGGCACCGTCAGCGGGAAGGCACCCGAGCGGTCTCGAAGCCCATCGTCGAGGTCCTGGGTCTCGCCGGGCAGTTCCCAGAGGTCGGAGAACCACTCGTTGCGCTCCTCCCAGAAATACGCGCTCTCGTAGCGGCGGTCAGCGCCGGGTTCGAGGCGGCGACGTTCCCCGTTGCGGAACACGAGGATATGCTCGTGTTCAAGCGTCGGATAGGCGTTGGGCGGCACCATCCCCGAGCCCATGAATTTCGCGCCGCTGTTGGTCGGTTTGCGCCACAGGATATCGGGCAGCGCGCGCAGCCCGTGATCGGTCAGCCGGTCGGCTATCTCCGCGTGGTTGGGATAGGAGCGAAAGCCGTCATCCAGGGACCGCGTCGCGTCGCCGACGTTGATACAGGCGATGCCGCCGGGGACGAGCACACGCTCTAGCTCGGCCCACACCGCATCGAGCACATCGTGCATCAGCGTGAACGCCCGGTCGCCGTCGTCGTTGTCCAGCGCCGCCCCGATGTCGGGGTCCAACTGTGCGAAGATGTCGTCCCACATCTCGATCATCGGATAGGGTGGCGACGTGACCACCAGTTCGACGCTGTCGTCGGGGCACTCGAGCGTGCGGGCGTCACCGGTTCGAACCCGGTGTGTCGTCTCCATACCGGTCCCAGCGGATGAACTGACTCTAGTCTTGTGGTTGTCGGTCGGGAGAATTGCTAGTGTACGCTGTTTTGGGACTGTCGGGTATCTTCCTGTAGAGAACCAGAAAGCCCCGGCTGTCATCGGACGCGAAGCGTCCGATTGCCCGCGAGAGCTTCGCTTTCCCGAGCAGTCGACGCAACGCGCCGACGCCGCCCCTTTCAGTCCCACCCGAAGCCGGTTGGTCAATCCACGTTGGGTGGGACTGAAAGGGGCCGTCCTCTCAGCGAACCCCGATGACGCAAGCACTGGACGAGCGACTGGAAGGAGCGAGGAAGCGCGCAGCGAGTCGCGGGAGCTGAGAGGACGGGGGCTTTCTGGTTGTTCGGATTGTCCGCTGGATGCCAATATGCTCCCGCTGTACGACCATTGACGACAAAAGAACCGGTTCTCACAGCAATTCTAAACGGACCTAGAGCTTACGCAACAGGGAGGTCCTGCTCGGCTTCCAGCAGTTCGTGGTAGCGGTTGCGGATGGTGACCTCGGAGATGTCAGCGACCTCGGACACGGCGGCCTGCGTCGTCTTCTCGTTAGTCAGCAGCGCGGCGGCGTACACCGCGGCGGCGGCGAGACCGACCGGCGACTTCCCGGAGTGGACGCCCTGTTCCTTGGCGTTCTGGAGGAGCTGGCGGGCGCGGTGCTCGGCCTCGTCGGACAGTTCCAGCGAGGAGGCAAAGCGCGGGACGTAGCTCTCGGGGTCGGCGGGGCGCACTTCAAGCGAGAGTTCGCGGACGACGTAGCGGTAGGTCCGTGCGATTTCGCTCTTTTCGACACGGGAAACCTCCGTGATCTCGTCGAGGCTCCGCGGGACGCCGGCCTGTCGCGCGGCGGCATAGACGGAGGCTGTCGAGACGCCCTCGATGGAGCGGCCAGGCAGCAGGTCCTCGTCGAGTGCGCGGCGGTAGATGACGCTGGCCGTCTCGCGGACGTTCTCGGGCAGGCCAAGTGCGGAGGCCATCCGGTCGATCTCACCGAGGGCCTGCTTGAGGTTGCGCTCCTTGGAGTCCCGAGTTCTAAAGCGCTCATTCCACTTGCGCAGGCGCTGCATCTTCTGGCGCTGTTTGCCCGACAGGGAATTCCCGTAGGCGTCCTTGTCGCGCCAGTCGATGTTCGTCGAGAGGCCCTTGTCGTGCATCATGTTCGTCGTCGGCGCGCCGACACGGGACTTCTCGTCTTTCTCGCTGGAATCGAACGCACGCCACTCGGGGCCGCGGTCGATCTCGTCGGATTCAACGACGAGGCCACAGTCCTCACAGACCGTTTCGCCGTGTTCGTCGTCGATAACGAGCGAGCCACTGCACTCCGGGCACGCCGTGCTCTCCGATTCCGTCGACTCCGTTGTCTGTTCCTCACGCTGCTGTCGCGTCCGTGTGTGTTCACTCATAGGTTGCGAAGGCGGGTGCTCACCGGGCGAGAGACATCACAGAACCCGGAGGCAGTCGGTAACACTGTATTCGAACGAAAGTTATTAAACGGTTTCGGTATTGTGATGGAGACCGCCGATACACGTCACGAAACTCCCGTTTGTGCATCAGTCGCATGACCATTCATATAACCGAAGTCGCGTGTTTCCCCACTGTCAGCCCGGTTACCGAATAAAACGTATCGTACAGCCGCTTTCAGTGTAGCACGGTACCGACCGCAGAACGGTCGTCGCTCAGTCGTTCGTTTCCGGCTCGATGGCCTCGGCGGACTGGGACTCCTCGACGGCCGTCGTGAGTGAGACGTTGAGCCAGGCCATCGACGCGACGCCGCCGATGATTGTGACGACATTCTTGACCGCGTGGTCGACGATAGCGACACCGATTGCGGCGGCGACGCCGACCGGCGTCAGCGACGCGACGATGACGGTGAACGCGCCCTCGTAGAGGCCGACTCCGCCGGGTGTCAGCGGCAGGACTTTGGCGAGGTTCCCGACGCTGACCGCGAAGAACCCGACGGCCACCAGCGACGGCGTCAGGCCGTAGCCGAAGGCCTCGAAGACGATCAGGGCCGTAATCACGTCGAACGTCCAGATGAGGAGACTGCCCACGCCGACGCGGGCGAAGGCCGGCCCGTCGGCGGCGACGGTCTGCACGTCGCCGACGAACCGCTCGATGACGCCGGCGACGTAGTCGGCGTAGGAGTCGCTGCTCAGCCGGCCGATGATCGCCCGGACGAAGTTCCGGTCGGTGCGGGCACTGGCAACGATCGCCACCACAGCCCCGATTGCTGCGAGGCCGACCCCGGCCGCGACGGCGACGGCCGTCCGTCCGCTGCTGGCCGCATCGCCGCCGACAGCCCCACCTGTCAACGCGGTCAGCAACTGCTCGGCCGATCCAGTCACGGCCAGCCCCATCATGACGACGCCGGCAAGCAGCGTGATCGTCAGCAGGTCGAACACCCGTTCGACGGCCAGCGACGCGAACCCGGAGGGGTACGGAATCGAGCGGCGGGCCTTGATGACGTACGCCCGGACCGCGTCGCCGGCCCGTGCCGGAAACACGAGGTTCCCGGTCTGGCTGATGAATATCGCCCCCGTCAGGAAGCCCCAACGCTCCCGATACCCCATCGAGACGAGGATATCCCGGTAGCGGATACCACGGAGCGGCCACGAGACGGCGTAGACGACGGCGCTCAGCGCGACGATTTCGGGGGCCGCACCGGCCATCTCGCTGAGCACGCGGTCGGGGTCGAGATACTGGGTCATCAGCAAGAGGGCGACGACGACGAGCATCGTGCCCGCGCCCAGTGACACCTTGCGGGTGATGCGGGGGCTGACCGACAGTTCCCAGAAGGTCCGCAGTATCTGGCTGCCCATGCCGAACACGTCCCGGACGATGTCGACCTTCGAATCGCCCTTGGGCGTCCAGTCGACGGGGAACTCCTTCACCCGGTAGCCGTTACGCTGGGCTTTCACCAGGAGTTCCGTGTCCCAGAACCAGTGTTCGTCCTGGACGAGGGGCAGCAGCGTCTCCAGTGCTTGGCGGTCGAAGGCCTTGAACCCGCACTGGTGGTCTTTGAGGTCCGACCGGAGGACTGTCCGGACGAGCGTGTTGTAGCCGAAGCTCGGAATCCCCCGTTTTGCGGGCCGGTCAGCGCGGTTCTCCGGCATCCAGCGCGACCCCGTCGCCACGTCGTAGCCGTCGACGCGGACGGCGTCGACGAGTTCTTCGAGATGCGCCATGTCCGTCGCCAGGTCCGTATCAAAGTACACCAGGGTGTCGCTGTCGGCCCGCTCGAAGGCGTACGCTAACGCGCCGCCGCGGCCCCGCCGCTCGTCGCTGTGGACGTGTCGGACCCGACTATCCTCGGTTGCGAGCCGCGTCGCGATCTCCGGCGTGCGGTCCGAGCAGCCGTCCTCCGCGACGATGACTTCATACGTGTCTTCGGGGAGAAACGAGGCGAGCGTCTCGAGTGTCGTCGAGACTGTCTGCTCGATGGTGTCTGCCTCGTTGTAGGCAGGGAGAACGACGCTCACCTCGACCGCAGTCATACGCTCTTGGTCATCCCCGGAGTGAAAAGTACTTTCCGTTCGATGCGCTGACGGGTCCGGGAGACCGTTAGTCAGCGCCTTCCGGCGACTGGGCGGTCACGAACCGTTCGATAGCGTCTACGTCGATGTCCCCGGCCGACTCGTAGGGCCTGTTTACCACCACGTCACCGGCGGTGCTCCGGCCGATGCCGGGAATCGCAGTGAGTTCGTTCATCGACGCGCTGTTGAGGTCCAGCGGGTAGGGAACGCCAGTGACCGACCGGTAGCCGTGATCGGTGACCGCGATATCGACGACGTTGCCGAGTTCGCGCTCGCCCGGAATGCCCACGAGCAGCGGGTAGGTCCCCAGTTGGCGGCCGAAGGTCTTGCCGTCCTGATGGTACTCCAGATGTACGTCGGGCAGTATCGTCCCCGGTGGCGCGACCCGCTGGAGCATCGGGTTGTCGATGGTCTCACGGACCTCCTGTTTGTACTGCTTGAACAGTTGCTTGTGGTCCTTGGCGATTTCCGCGCCGGTGTCGGCCATATCGGTCCCCTCGAAGGCCATCACCTGCCGGATGTTCACGCGCCGGAGCATCAGTCCCTCGTCGTAGACCCGCTGGAGGAACCGCTTGTTGTGCTCGAAGGTCTCCCGCGTCTCGCCTTTCAGCCCGTGGACCAGATTGATGCCGGGCAGCAGTTTCGGCAGCCGGCGGGCGGCGTCATCGCCGAAATTGGGGGCAGTGTCTTTCTCTCCTCCGGGCCGCCAGCCACCGACCTCGTTGACGATCTTCACCGCCTCGAAACACTGGTCGGCGGTGACGTTGAGGTTGTTATCGCTCATCACGTTGGGATCGGCCGACTCCAGACCAAAGGCGGCCGTGTCGCCGGGCGTGTTATGCTCGGCGATGATGCGGATCCCCTCGCGGGCCTTCTCGGGCCACTTGACGACGGTGATGGGGTTCATATTATCGAGGTGAAGCGTCTCAAGGTCCGGCGCGACCTCGCGGATCCCGCCGTAGAGCCGGCGGAGCGCGTCGGGGTTCGGGGCCTCGCCGTCGCCGCCGTAGGCCAGGATATCGGCCTGCCGGCCCAGCCGGAAGTGCTTCACGCCGCGGTCCGAGAGGGCGTCGACCTCGTCGACCACGCTCTCGGGCGGCCGGAAGTCCGGGTTGCCGTACATCGGCTCCGTGCAGAACGAACACCGGTACGGACAGCCCCGGGAGGTCTCCATCTCGCAGATGAGATAGTGGGGATGGTTCGGGTGCTGTTCGACGACGAACGCGCCGTCGCGCGCCCAGCGCGTCTCCTCCTCGATGTCCCGGTAGCGGTCGTTGAACCCCTCCAGGCCGGACTCCACGAGGTCGAAGACGGCGGCCTCGACATCTGCCATCGCCAGGAAATCGAAATCGAGGTCGTCGCGGGCCGTCTCGCTCGCGCCCTCGTTGGCCTCGCCGACGCCGAAGCGGACCGGACCGCCCATGATCGAGGTCCCGTTGGCCGTCCAGGCGAGTTCCTGCACTTCGTCGGGTTCGGCCGGCGTCCCTCCGACGTACTTGCCGGGGACGGTCATGCCGCCGACGTACACCATGAGGTCGGCGTCCTCTACGTCGCGCCAGACGGCGTTGTCCTCCCGGAGTTCGTCGATGGTGTGATACGTGATCTGCTCGCGGGGGATGCCGGCATCGACGAGCGCGCCGGCGGCGTACCGCGGATACGTCGAGATGTACGGCGGCACCCCGAAGTGTGCGGGCTCGTCGACGTAGCCGTCGACGATGGTCACGTCGAGCGTCTCGGGGTCAGTCATACCCGTCGCTTGACGTTCGATGCCTAAAACCGTGTCTGGTCGGCTATGGCGTTTCCGATGGGAGTGCGATTGCCGGAACGCCCCAGCAACCGATCCGTCCTGATTCTCCCCAGGTATTGGCACGAACGACGATTCACGGACAGTGCTGTCCCTTCGTAGTGGCTGCTCACAGCGTAGTCAGTGCCGGGGCCACTACGGTGTCATAGCACAGCTTACAGGGTAGTTTGTTTCAACCACTCTTGAGAGAGAACCACTCAGTAAGTGTGCTTACCTATCATTTCCATCCGCTGACCTCACCCGAATACAGTAGGTGCATGAAAATATATAAAATAAATGATGACATGAATCCACCAACGGCGCAGGTGACAATGTCACTAGGCAGGTTAACTTGCCTTCTTACGATCCAAACAACGACCGCAAAAGAAAGGATAGCTATTGCCCTGCCGAGAACTCCAATTCTCCGGAACCACGTTCCGACTTGTTCTCCGATTGGCGAATTTGGAACGGGTCCTATCGAAATCAAACCGATAACAAATCCGAAAAGAAACCAGCCCCAATAGATCGCCTGTAGGTATTCTAGGTGGAGTGGCAGCCAAACCAGAACGAAAAGCCCAACGAGAATATCTGTCCATGTTGGAGGGTGTTCAGGGAACCATCTTCGGAGGACCATTATTTTTGAAATATGGCAATGGATTGATAGTATTTCCGGTCGGAATGATATACGGTTTTCTTGTACTGACAGTCTGTTGGAGGAGTCATCGGTAGTGTGGGAGGCGTTGTATAACACCCTCGGGCCACAGCTATGGCTTATCGTTGTTGAGCCGGGCTATGAACTCGTCAAGCGAAATCGAGAGCCTTCCGCCACTGTGGTAGTACTGCAGCCCGAGTACTGTTCCGATGAACGACGCACTGACGAAAAACCCAAAGCCGATGATCGCCCACACGAGGAGGGAGCTAAATTGGACCATGCGTGGAAATGACTCTCTTTCGCGATAGTGTTTTTTATTGCCACCTTTGGGAACGTACTGACCGGAGGATTCACCCCGGATTCGCTGAATGCTTACTCGTCCGAATATCCCGTAATACGTCTGCAAAAGCGGATCCAGCGTTTGCCTACCCGTCCGAAATCGCAGCGGCGACCAGCTCTGCGTTCTTGACGTTGGCCTTCCAGTAGGCGTCGAAGAGGTCACCGACGACGGGCACGCTCCCAATCACTGCGTCCACGGCGATGTTCGCAAGCAGTCGGACCACCGTACGCTTGGGAACGCCGAGTCGCACCGCCTCCGCCACGATGTACAGCGAGCACAGCGTCATCGCCAGGTCGCCCGCAATTGGGAGCAAGCCGACTATCGGGTCGATACCGATTCGGAACGAGGTCCCGGGCACGCGGACGCTCTCATCCAAGAGGTGCGCGAGGGTTCGGATGCGACCCAGCGCCGCCGGTTCCGTGTCCATAGGTGTCACACGAGTGGGATACTCAAGGGCGTATCGGCGACGTGACGGGTCCGTGCTGGAGCGCGCGCTCAGTCGTCGGCGCTGACCGCCCGGTCGTCGGCCTGGGCGTGCCAGAGGTCGGCGTAGTCGCCCCCGGCCGCGAGCAGGTCGGTGTGGCTGCCCCGCTCGACGATTTCCCCGTCGTCCATCACGACGATGCGGTCCGCGTCCTGAATCGTGGAGAGGCGGTGGGCGATGACGAAGGCGGTGCGGTCCGCGACCAGTTGCTCGATGCTCTCCTGAATGCGGTCCTCCGTCTCCGTGTCAACGTCGCTGGTCGCCTCGTCGAAGATGATGATTTCGGGGTCGTTCAGCAGCGCGCGGGCGATGGCGACCCGCTGGCGCTGGCCGCCCGAGAGCTTGATACCGCGCTCGCCGATCTGCGTGTCGTACCCCTCGGGCAGGCCCCGGATGAACTCGTGGGCCTGGGCGGCCTTCGCTGCGTCGCGGACGCGGTCGCGCGCGGTCTCCCAGCCGGTTCCTCGGCTCTCTTCGTCTGCCTGTTCGGCGTCGAGGACTTCGCGGTCGCCGTAGGCGATGTTCTCGGCGACGGTCCCCGAGAACAAGTACGGCTGCTGTTCGACGATGGCGATCTCGCTCCTGAGGCTCTGGAGGCCGTATTCACGCACGTCGACGCCGTCGACGCTGACCGACCCATCATCCACGTCGTGGAACCGCGGCACCAGTTTCAGCAGGGTGGACTTCCCGGCCCCGGTCGCCCCAGCAAGGCCAATTGTTGCGCCGTCGGGGACATCCAGCGACACGTCGCGGACGACCGGCGGTTCGTCGCCGTAGCCGAACGTCACGCCGTCGAACTCGACCGATCCGTCGATGCTATCGGGTTCGTACGGGTCCGCAGGGTCGGTGACCTCGGGTTCCTGGCCCAGCAGGCCGAACACGCGCTCGGCGCTGGACTTGGCGAGTTGGTACTTGTTTGCGGACCGCCCGATTCGGCGCATCGGTGAGTACAGCCGGCGGAGATAGAGGAAGAACAGTGCAAAGCCACCGGTGGACAGCGCTGCCTCACTCTCGGGATTCGTGATGAAATCCATCCCGGCGACGTACAGAATCAGGACGAACGCGATACCCGTCAGGAGTCGCAGCCCCGCAAAGAAGGCCCGACGGATGCGGAGCGCGGCGACCTTCTGGTCGTGGTACGCCTGACTCTGCTCGGTTACCCTCCCGCGCTCGAATTCGTAGCGGTCGAAGGCCTTGATGACCGGCGCGCCGCTGAGATTGTTCTCTAATCGGGTGTTGAGTCGGGACACTGTCTGGCGGATGGACCGGTATTTCGGCTCAATCCACGTGAGGAAAAAGCCGCTGGCGATGCCGATGAGCGGTACCGGCCCGAGCGCGATGAACGCTAGTTTCGGCGACTCCAGGTAGAGGATGACCGCAATACCGCCGACGGTCGCCACCACTCGAATCATCTGGCGGAACTCCGTATTGAGGAACGACTCCAGGCGGTTGATGTCGCTGTTGAGTATCGACATCATCCCGCCGGTCTGATGGTTGGCGAAAAACGACAGCGAGAGATGCTGAAGGTGGTCGTATGTGTCGTTTCGGAGATCGCGCTGGATTTTCTGGGCGCTGGACTGCAGGAGATATCTGGAGGCGAACCGTGTCGCCGACCGGAGGAGGTAGGCGATAGCCGCGATGACGACCAGTCGCTGGAGGAATGCGATGCGGGCGGCTTCGCCGACAATTTCCCCGGACGGCAACAGGCCGGCGTCGGTCAGTAGTCCCGGTTCGCCGCTGCTGAGGACGACGCGGTCGATGGCCGCGGCGACGATTATCGGCGGCACGAGGCGGGCGAATCGGGTACAGAACGCCGCCAGAATGCCGACGAACAGCCGCAGCCAGTAGGGTGTGGCGTACCCGAACAGGTTGACCATCGGGTGGCCGTCGACGTTTTCGCGGACGCCCTCGAAGCCGCCCTGGTCGGCAGGCATAGACGGAACTTGGCCCGGAAACTGATATATGCCGGGCTTCGACCCCGAGACAGTGACGCCACTGTGTCGTCAAACGTAGATACAGCCTTCGCTCTCGGGGCCTGCTGCGGACGGTCTGGCTCCGTCGGCCAGCCGGCCCGCCGAAACCACTGCGGCCAGCGAGTCCAGCGCGTCGTGGTTCCCGAGGTAGGTGTCGCGGTGCTCGCCGACGGTGACGCTACAGGCTTCGACCGCCGCGACGTTTGCTTCCCGGCGCTGTCGGGGATCGTCGACGTTCTTGTACCCCTCGCGGTAACAGCCCAGCCAGCCGAAGGTCGCGGCGGGGTACACCTCGGCCACGAGCGTGTCGGCGTCCCAGCCCTGCATCGGCACGACGGCCGTTGTGTCGTCGTCCCGCAGTGTCCCGAGTACGTCCCGGACGCCGTAGAACGTCATGCTGCGCGTCCGATTCGTGTAGGGACACAGCGCGCCGCGACGGAAATCCGTCTCTCGGCGCAGGTCCCGGCTGCCAGTCGCCATTTCGGCGGTGTGTCGGCACACTTCGGAGAGCGACGCCGGGTCGGTCGGGCCGCTGCCGCTTGCGAGCCAGTCGACGAAGCCCGACCAGGTGCCGCCACACTGTGCGTCCAGCAGCGCCCGGGGCAGACTGAACGGGAAATCCAGCCCGACAGTGTCCACGTCGTCGTCGGTGATGCGGTCGACGAGGCCGGCGTGGGCCGTCTCGCGGTCCCGGCCCCACTCGTCGGTCCCGCGGTAGCATCGCCGTACGTCCAGTCCCTCACCAGTCGGTGTCGCCTCGGTGACCCAGAGCGCGTCGCCAGCGGCCGCTGCGCCGCTGAAATCCACCCCGAGGACGCGTTTACTCATACGCCCGAGTACGGCGGTGACAGTATCAATGTTGGGACTGGCGGGGGCGGGGAGCGGGTTTCCCCGTCCGTAAGGGGTTTGTCCCCGACGGACCAACGGAATAGTATGCCAGCCACTATGGAGGTCGTCTGCACGGACGACAGCTGCGAACTCGACATGTTCGAGATGCACTACACGTACGATATGCCGGACGATGTCGAACTCGCGGCGTTCTCCTGTCCGTACTGTGGCGGGACGGACTGCCTCGACGAAGTCGAACTATGATTCGGGATATCGGTTCCTCTATCGGCAACGCTATTGCCGAGAACATCGGCCGCGCTGCCGGTCGGGTACAGGAGAACAAGCCGCTGCCGTCGGACCTTCTGGAATCGGACGACGCCTACCTCGTCGTCTTCGACGCGCCCGGCACGACGGCGTCAGACATCCAGGTCCGGTACATCGACGACCGCGTGGAGGTCCGCATCGACCGCTTCCGCGACTTCTACGACGGCTTCGAGATGCGCTACCCCGGCCGTGGGCTCGCACTTGACGGCAGCGTCACCCTTCCGAGCGACGCCGTCGTCGACCCGGAGACCGCCCAGGCGACGCTCAAGAGCAACGGCACGCTCCACGTCCGCGTTCCGAAGGCCGAGACGGACCACGACGAGGACGACGTAACCGACGTTGGTGTCGAAACCGATGACGGCGAGGCGGACGCGGAGAGCGAAGCGGATGCGGACAACGAAACAGCGGATGCCGATGCGGACGACGCGGCTGAATCAGCCGACGAGGACGACGAAGCCGCCTGATCGTACAGTATACAATTTCTTACAACGTCTTCACTCGTCCCAGCCGCGCGTCGGATCGTCCAGCGCGGCAAATTCCTCAGAGCCATCGAATCGCGTCGGGTCGACGCGGTCCGGGAGATACTCGGAGAGCGGGTTCGGGCGGCCGAGAACGTCTGCGGCGAGATACTCGCCCATCGCCGGCGCGCGCATGAGCCCGTGGCCCTGCCAGCCGGTCGCCACCCAGAGACCGTCAGCGACCTGTCCGGCCAGCGGCGCGCCGTCCGGTGTGGCGGTACACAGGCCGGCCCAGGCTCGGTCACACGCCGGGCCGAGCGCCGTCGCTTGCTCGACGCGGTCGAGGCTCCGGTCGATGAATTCGGCGTCTGCGTCCGGGTTCCAGTCAGTCGGGTCGACCTCGTGTGCGCCATTGCCGACCAGCAGCGCGTCGTCTTTCGGTCGCCAGTAGAACTCTCGCGTCGCGTCGTAAAACGACGGCAACGTGGCGTCGACGGGGTCTGTCACGAGCGCTTGCGCCCGGTAGGCCTTCAGCGCGAGCGAGACACCGACATCGGCGACGAGTGGCTTCGTCTGCGGGCCGGCCGCGACCACTACCGCGTCGAGCGTCCGAGTCTCAGCCGGTGTTTCGACGGTCCTCGGGGACGAGAGCGAGACTGGGGTGTGTGTCTCGATGGTCGCACCGTCCGACTGTGCCTGCTCGGCGAGTGTCGCAACCACGGCGTCGGGGTCGAGCACGCCCGCGTCGCGGGCGAGGCCGGCTATCTCGATACCGCTGATATCGAGTGCAGGGTAGCGGTCGCCGAGTTCCGTCGGCGTCAGCGCCGTGGCCGCGATGCCGTTTCGCTGCATCCCCGCGATCTGCTCGCGGACGGCCGTGGCGTCGCTCTCGTTGCGCGCGACCCAGACGTAGGGGTGGGGCTCGAACAGGTTCAGGTCGCGGTAGCGAGCGAGCGCGTCCGCGGCCACGGCGGCATCCACGTCGTCGGCGAAGGCGTCGTAGCAGAGGCCGGCCGCCAGCCCGCTCGCGCCGCTGCCCAGTTCGTCGCGCTCGAACACCGTCACTGACGCGCCGTGGCGGGCCAGCGCCAGCGCGGTCGACAGGCCGACGGCCCCGCCGCCGACGACGGCGACGTTCATTACGAGAGTACGGGGTCGAGTCCGCGCGCCGGGTAGCCGACGACCGTGTCGACGCCGATGTCGCGGAGCCGCTCGGTTCGTTCGGCGACCGTCTCGACGGAGCCGACGAGGGCGTAGTCGCGGATCGCCTGTGTGAGTACGTCTCTGGCTCGTCCCGTCGCTCGGCTGTCCGTCGGTGCGCCCTCGGGCAGCGCGTTCCGGACCGGGCCGCGCCGGGCCGCGTAGTCGCCGACGGCGTCGAGCATCGCGTCCTCGCTGTTTGAGAGGACGAGCGGCGCGTAGACGGCAATCGACCCCTCGAAGCCGGCCGTTCGGAGCGTCCGCACGTCGCGGGCCGTCGTCCGAGAGAGGAGTTCGTACTGCGTGCCCCCGACCGCAAGCGCGAGGCGCTCGATGCCCTCGGTGCCGACCCAGGGGTCGGTGGCGTTGTCGACGGCTGCCCGAAGCCGTGGTGCGACGGCCCGTGTAGCCTCGTCCTCGGAGAGATACGCGCCGTGGCCGGCAACCAGGACGCGCTTCGCAGTCGCCGGCAGCGCGTCGAGTGCGCTGTCGTCACCTAACGGGTCGTATCCGTCCGCTCGGACCGGCGTGGTGACGCGCACGTCGGCGGTCGACGCCAACCGCTCGATGGTTTCGGCTGCCGGGACGTGGGCCGCTCCCTCGTAGTCGATCGCAAGCGCGTCAACGTCGAGTGCAGTCGCTCGTGAAACCTCGACTTCCGCCGGCTTGAGCGCCACCGCGTCGATGCCGGCAGCCGCGAGTGTCGCACCGGTAAGCGTGGTCATCCAGTTACGCTATCATCGCTACGGGGTCGCAAAATCCTGTCGTTCTTCGCGTCCGGAACAGCGCCTCCGCGTCACTCCACCTCGTCGCGCACGCTCGGCGGCAGGTCGTCGTCCGGCCCCATGTAGCGGTCCGGCTCCGGCGGCATCCGCCAGTCCGTTGTGAGTTCGAGCAACTGGACCAGCATCCGCGCCGTCGCGCCCCAGACGGTGTAGCCGTCGACGTAGAAGAAGTGGAGCCGAATCTCGCCGTAGTGGGGGTGGTCGCGGTGCTCGGATTCGTAGTTGTCCAGGTCCGTCAGCTCCGACACCGGCAGGGTGACGACCTCCGCGACCTCCTCGTCCGACGGTAGGTAGTCGCGGTCCGGAATCCGCCCGACAAAGGGGCGGACGGAATAGTGCGTGATGGTCCTGATGTCGTCCAGCCGGCCGACAACGTTGACCGCCATCGGGTCGAGGCCGATCTCCTCGTTGGCCTCCCGGAGCGCCGTCCGCAGCAGGTCCTCGTCTTCGGGTTCGCGGCCGCCGCCGGGGAACGACATCTGGCCGGGGTGGTCCGGCAGGTGGTCGGCCCGCTTGGTGAACAGTATCGCCTCCCCCTCCGGCCGTGTGACGACCGGGGCGATGACGGCCGCCTCCCGCTTCTCATCGTCCACGACGACTGGCTCGTGGGCCGCGACCCGGTCGAACTGCATAGTTCTTCGTAGGTAATGGCCCGTCTTAATTCGCGTGGCTCGGTCGCATGACGTGTATAATTAAATAGCAGCGCGCCAGCTGTCCAGTCTGGCCCTTCGGAAGCGCATTCTCCCGATAGAACTCGCGGTTGCGTATCCGAACGCCCACTCACACGTCGTCGAGCCGGTCGCGAAGCGCGTCCATCTCGACGTTTTCCCAGGCTTCGATGTCGTAGCTCACGTCGAGCAGTGTCTTGACTCGGTCCTCGTCGCCGTTCTTGACGGCCATTACCGCGTCCTCTCTGAAGCGGGACTTGACGGCCTCGATGACGGCCTCACGCGAGAGGTCGCGGGACGGCACGTCCATGATGTGCGGGAGGTCGGCCGCGCCGTCGGGCAGGGCCGGGAACGCGACCGGGCCGACCACCAGCAGCGTCTCGTCGGTGTCGGCTGCGTGGTCGTTGACGGCGACGAGGTGGTACGAGTCGATAGCGCCGTCGACGGCCGCCGCGACCGCGTCCGGGTCGGCATCGACGCCCTGCTTGAAGGCGAGTTCACCACAGGCGTCGGCGAGCTCCGCCCTGGTGAGCGAGCCAAAGAGGTCGACGACGCCGGCCAGCTCGTCCGGTGGCAGGTCCATACAGGTGACGCGGCACCGAGCGGCTTCAGCTTTTAGGCTCGGGCTGCGCTCGGCAGTCGGCCGTCGAGGTGTAGCGACACCATCGCGACAAGAACGGCAAGCAACGCCAGCCCCATGCCGCGAAGCAGCGCCGGGAACGTGACGCCGGCATCTAACAGGCCGCCGACGAGCGCGCTCCCGGGTGCTTGCATCACCATCATCCCCGCGCCGTAGGTGGCGTAGGCGCTCGCGCGATGGCGGTCCGGGAGCGAGCCAAGCAGATACGCGTCTACCGCTGGGAAGATGCTGTGGATGACGTAGCCCACGACGACGCTGAACGCGGCCAGTGACCAGAACCCGGTTAGCGCTGGGAGTACCAGCACGCAGGCGGTGAAGGCCGCCAGGATGGTCAGGAGATACGGAATCGGCGGGAAGCGGTCGGCGAGGCGGCCGCTGACGTAAAAGGCCGGCACGCCGGCTCCGAACGCGAGCAACAGGAGTGTCCGCCCTGTTCCGGCGGTGAGGCCGACACTCGTTGCGTAGGTGACATAGAAGTTGAACAGGCCGTTCCAGACCATGCCCGCGACGCCGATGGTGGCGACGCTCGTGACGATGATGTGCCACTGGGCGCGCGCCGCGCCGAGCAGGTCGCTGTCCTCGGTCCCGGCAGCAGGCAACTGGGACCGTCTCGCGATGAGCGTGAAGGCAACGGTCATCAGGGCCGCCGCGACGGCGATTCCTTGCAGGGCGGTCCGCCACGACCCGACGATGAGGACGAACGAGATCAAGGCCGGCGCACCCACGGCGGCGAGTTGGGAGGCGACGCCGTGTTGCCCGAGCGCGCGGCCAGGTCGCTCCGGATACAGTTCACTGACCAGCGTGTTCGCCGCGGTCAGGTAGACGCCGCTTGCGATCCCCATCGTGAACGCGCCGACGAGCAACAGCGTCGGGTCGAACGCGAGCGCGGTGAACGTCGTCCCGAGCGTCAGCACGACGCCGGAGCCGAAGATGGCTTTCGCCCTGGATATCCGGGTCAGCAGGACGCCGGTCGGCAAGCGTGGGAGCGCGCTCCCGGCCCAGACCATCGTCGCGAGCAGTCCAAGCGTCGCGTCGGACGCGCCCGTCGTCGCCCGGATCGGTTCGATAAGCGGTGCAAAGACGACTCTGGCGAGGTTGATGCAGAACACCATCCCCAACAGCGAGCCGAAGACGCGGCGACGAGACACGACGGGGGATAGGTGGGAAAACCTGAACAACGTTCCGAAACGCTGTCGCGGGCTCGCCGCCGGGGTGGATCGGCGACCCGGGACGCCGCCACGGGGTTTTTACACGCTGGTGGCACACTGGCAGGTATGGACTCAGTGAGGAAGGCCCTCCGCGCCGGCGATGTCGAGAAGGACAACTACGGACGGCTCTCCTGTACCAGTTGTGACGAACCGCTCGCGACGGAGAACGACCCGGACGAGGTCGGGAAAGTGCGCGTCTGTCCTGAGTGTGACGGCAAGTGGAAGGAGCTCAGCTAGCTACTCGAAGACGGCGTCGAACGCGTCCGCACCGAGCGGCTCGTACCGTCCCGCATCGACGTTCTCCCGGGCATGCTCGACTGAGCCCGTGCCGACCAGCGAGCAGGTCACGCCCGGCGCGCTACGTGCGAAATTGATCGCGCGCTGTGCGCTCGTCTCGCCCGAGAGCTTCGCCGCAACGTCGTCCGGGATTTCTGCTGCCAGCTGTCCCTGCATGATCGAGGCGCTGGTGAACACGTCCAGCCCGGCCTCGTGGGCGAACCACAGCGCTGACTGCGGTCCCTCCGCGCCGTCGTGGGATTCGACGGTGAACGCGTCGGCCATCGCGACGTTGAAGGGCAACTGAATCGCCCGGAGATGCGTCGCCGCGTTGCCGACCGTCTCCGCCGCCGCGCGGGCACGCTCGACGACCTCGGGCAGCGAGAGGTAGCTGTCGTGGTCGGCGGGCACGCGGAAGGCCGTCCACGTCGCGACGCCGTAGTGATTGATGTCGCCGGCCGCCGCTCGCTCCTCCAGTTGCTCGAAGGTCGCCTCTAGCTGGTCGTAGACCGCCTCGCGGGACTTCGATTTCAGTTGCGTCTCCGGGTTGTGGACGTAGTAGAGGTCGATGGTGTCCAGCCCCAGATTCGACAGCGAGCGGTCGAGCTGGTCGTCGATATAGTCGGGCGCGATGCAGTGTTGCCCCGCGACGAGGTCGTCGCGGTCGACGATGCCGGTGTCGAGATATTCCGACTGGACGAACGCGCCGGGGTCATCGGGGCGTTCCCCGTCGAACGGGATGAAGCCGCCCTTCGTTGCAACAGTGATCGCCTCGCGGTCCACGTCGGCGTCCGTGACAGCGTCGCCGACGACGCGCTCCGAGCGCTGGTGACGGTAGTTTATTGCCGTGTCGACGACGTTGATGCCCGACTCAAGCGCCGTGACGATGGCGTCGTGGTAGCTCGCGTCCCGCTCGTCGGTCGGGTCGCCGAGGTACGTGCCAACGCCGATGCTGGAGACGACGCCGTCGCCGAACCGCCGGTAGAACGTGCGTGCGAACTCGTCGTGGTCGTCCCGATACGCCCAGGTCGCCTCCCGTGTGGCCATATCCGACGTTGGCGGGGCACCGACAAAAGGGCGGAGATTCACGGCGCGCTGTGGTGTGACACATCTGCCGGTCACAGTTCGCCGGACATCGCATCGAACACCCGCTCGCGGAAGTCCTCCCGGGAGATGCCATCGCCGGGGCCGAGACCCGCCATGTGCTCGACCGGGACCTTGCCGCCGCCCATCCGGGCGTGGCCGCCCCCTTCGGCCATCGGGATGTCGTCGACGACAGCCTCTATCGCCCGCCCGATGTGGACGCGGTCGTCCCGGGAGCGGCCCGCGATGCGCATGGTCCCTTGCTTCTCGCCGACGACGACGACCGCCGAAACTCCTTCCAGCGTCTCCAGTTCGTCCGCGGCCTGTGGAATCGCGTCCGTGTTCGACACCTCGCCCACATCGCTGAACGCGTAGGGGGCCCGTACCTCGCGGTCCGTGATCGCCCGGGATTTCACTTCG
This sequence comes from Haloarcula terrestris, assembly GCF_031624315.1. Taxonomy (NCBI): domain Archaea; kingdom Methanobacteriati; phylum Methanobacteriota; class Halobacteria; order Halobacteriales; family Haloarculaceae; genus Haloarcula; species Haloarcula terrestris. The sequence continues at coordinate 202,713 of NZ_JAMQOM010000002.1, forward strand.
AGCACTTCGGCGTCGACCTGCGGGTTCGCGATGCGGTTGAGCTGGTCGTTGTCCATCCCTTCATAGAGGAACGCAGCGGCCGCAAAATCCTCCGACTGGCAGCCATTGGTCAGTGACTTGGTGTCGGACTGGATGCCGTACATCAGCCCCGTTGCGAGCGCACAGGGGATGGTTCCGGCAGACGTACCGACCTCACTCCCGCTAGACTGGGCGTCGCTGAACTCGAACTCCAGTTGCTCCAAGTAGTCCGCGAAGATGGTCGCACAGGCTCCGTAGTCGGACCGCACGTCGGTGAACGCATCGCCGGTCCCGTTGCCGGGGTGATGGTCGATGACGGCTACCGGTTCGATCCCCTCCGCGCCGGGGAACCCGCGTGCGGTGTTGTGGTCGACGAGGACGACGGCCTCCGCGTCGATATCCTCGCTGGTCTCGATGTGGTTGAAATCCAGATCTAAGACCGTCTGGAAGGCTCTGTTCTCCGGGCGGCGTATCTCTCCCGAGTACAGCAGCGACGCCGACGTATTGGTGCCGGCGACGAGCTGGTCGACGGCCAGGGCGGAGGCCATCGCGTCCGGATCCGGATTCGGGTGCATTAACACCGCGATCCGGTCGTAGTCGGCCAGCACCCGGCGCAGTCGTTCGCCGGGCGTCCGGCTGAGATACCGGTACAGCCAGATGCCGGCACCGAGGAGGGCGAGGAGCACCACAGCGACACCAGCGACCAGTAGCGGGTTCTCGCTAGCGTACGCCGCGGCGGCGTCGACCTGCAGCCCGCCGGCGGCAACGCGAGTCATACCTCGCTGTTCCCCGGCCTGTCAATAATAAAGTTCGCCTCGATCTCGTCAGTTTTGCCGGTACTCTCGGACGGCGTCGCGATACCCTTCCCGGAAGGTCGGGTATTCGAACTCGTACCCCAGATTCCGCAGGCGGTCGTTCGAACACCGTTTGCTCGTCTGGATGCGGCGCTTCGCCGTCTCTGAGAGGCTGTCGTCGTCGAGTCGCTCCTCGGTCGTCTGTTTCGGCGGGAACGGGACATCGCACTGTTCGGCCAGCCAATCGGCGAAGGCCCACTTCTCGACGGGTTCGTCGTCGACGACCAGCACCACCTCGTCACGGTGGCCCTCGGTCAGTAGGTGCCGTACCGCGCCGGCCGCGTCGGTCCGGTGGACCATGTTCAGGTAGCCGGCCGTCACCGGCCCCTCCAGATACCGCTCCAGCCGGTATCGGTCGGGACCGTACAGGCCAGCAAAGCGCGCGACAGTTCCGTGGCCGCCATGCTCTGCTGGGCGCTCGCAGGCGACCCGTTCGGCTTCGGCCAGCACCTCGGTCTTCTCGGTCTGTGGGTCAAGCGGCGTCGCTTCGTCGACCCACGCGCCGTCGTGGTCGCCGTAGACGCCGGTACTGGAGGTGTACACCAACCGCTCGGGCGGGTCCGCCCGCGACCAGAAGTGGTCTATCGCCGTCCGGAGCCCCTCCACGTACACCTCGCGGGCGGCCGCGGCGCCCCGGCCGCCGGAACTCGCGGCGAAGACGAGCCAGTCAGCGTCCGGCACCGCGGACAGCGACTCCGGGTCGGTCACGTCAGCCTGAATACCCTCGAAACCGGCGTCCTCGATAGCCGCGATGCCGTCGTCGGACCGGCGAACGCCCACGACTTCGTGGTCGTCCCGTAGCTGCCGCCCGAGTTCGAGGCCGACGTAGCCACAGCCCAGGATGGCGACGCGTTCCGTCACCGCTTTTCCCCCTCGATGTAGCTGTGCAGGAGGGCGTACTCGGCCAGCGTCACCGGGTAGCGTCCCTCGATCTTCTGCTGGATCTCCTTCGGTTCCAGTTCGTCGTCGATGCCCGAGGCCAGCGACTCCACGTCCATCACGGCCGTCGTCATCCCCATCAGGAGGATGTCCTGGGCTTCGGCCTGCAAGGCGTCGGCGTCCGGCCGATCCGGGCCGGTTGCCAGCACGGCGACCGCCTCCTGAAGCGTTCGGTCGGCGATGTCGCCGCTGGCGAACGACTCGACCGTCGCCCGGTCGAGACCGGTCTCTGTGACGACGGTCTCGATGCCGACCGTCTCGACTGTCTCGGCCAGCACGGTCCCGTAGACCGCCAGTAACTCCTCGGGTGACTGCTCGCCCGCATCGGGAAATTCGCCTCTAAGCATGCGCGTCGGTATGGCCCCGGGGTATTTTACTTCGGTTATGCGGGCCGAGTTTAGTTGCCTGCGTTCGGCCACCCGCTCGATTCCTCCACGGCGGTCCCGTCCTTGTCACCGACCCCGCGCGGTTTGGGCGGCACCACGACGACGACGCCCGTCTCGGCGCTGAACGAAACCCGGTCGGCCGTACCCAGCCGTTCGGCCGCTCCGTCGTCGTCCACGTCGAGCGTGACGTTGCCCCCGTCGCGGGCGTAGGTGGTCCGCGCGCCGGGGTTGCCCGGCGACCCGTGGCTCGCGGAGACGGCGAATCTGGCATACTCGCCCTTTACCGTCACCCACCAGATGTTCGTCGTCGCGTACCATGGCGCGACTGGCGGCGCCAGCGGGAGACCCGCCGGGAGTTTGTCCGTCCCGAGTCGCTTCTTTGCGACCCGTTGGGCCTTCTGTCTGCCGGCGTCGGCCAGCGCGCTGCTCAGTTCGTCCTTTGCGACGGTCCGCACTGCGGAGGCGGTCCCGTTCGTTGACCCGAGCGTCGGTTTGGTCGCCGGCGTATCGACGCCAAGCAGCAGCAGGCGAAGCCGGTCGCGTTCCACCCGCGTGAGAGTCAGTCGGTCACCGGCGACGCGGGCGACCCGATCTTGGGCGGAGCCGTTGGTCAGCGCCAGCGCCCTGGCTTCCGGTGTTTCCCACGCCGACATCGCCTCGCTCACGATAGCCCTGCTCTCTCGCTTTCCGGCGTCGGTCTGTTCATCGACCGTCAGCCAGAGTTGTGTCATCATCTCCCCGTTTGCCACCCGCACCTCCTGCCGGAGGTCCTCCTGTTTGGCGGCGAGCGTGGCGTTCGACTCGTTTTCGAGGGTCTGGTTCGCGGCCGCGAGCGTGTTCGCCGCCGTTGCGAGGCGCACTCTATCACTGGATTCGAACGCACCGCCAACGACAGCGTCGGCGGCGTCGCCGTAAGGGATCGTGAACACGTTCGTGTTCCGCGCCACCAGCGGGTGCTCGCTCCCCTCCAGCGCGCGATATCGGCGCTCGTCCAGTTCGGCGAGCGTCAGGTACGGCGTCCGGGCGTCGACCCGCGTTCTGACGGGGCCGGCGGGGCCGACCGGGACCGGACGGGGCCGCGGAACGGGCGTTTCGCGGGCCGTTAACCCTTTTCGGAGAGCGCGAAGCGACCCGTCGGTACGCTCCGTTAGCTGCGTGTCGACGCGCTTTCGGTTACTGTCCCGCGCCGAGGCCTGTCTGTCCAAATCCGTCAATACCGCGTCCAGATAGGTCAGCCGGGCCGCAGCGCGTGCCTTCCGGGCCGTGCTGTCGTAGGTGTCCGGCACGTCCGCGAGGTCGGCTCGTCGCTGTCTCAGTCGCTCTCGGAGTTCCTTCGGTGGATTCGTCTCGAAGGTCCCGACGCTCCCTCGCTCGACGGAGACGGTCGTGTTTCGGACCGATTCCCGCAGGACCATCAGGTCCCGGTACACCCAGTCGTACAGTCCCGGCGGCCGGTCTGCCGTCACCGTCGCCTCCGTCCGGTCCAGACTGTCGTCGACGACTTGCTCGGCGAGCCGGTCCCGACCACCGGCGTCGCCGACGAGCGTCTCCATCGCTTTCGGCTCCACGTCAGCGAGGTTCGGCCCGTTGAGCGGGCTCGCACTCGCATCGTGGGCGGTCCGAATCGAGCGGTTCGGTGCCGGCGAACGGCCGTGGTGGCGGCCGACGACGGCGACGGATACGCGATAGCGCGCAGTGCTCGATGTGGTGGTGTACCGACGGTCAGCGCTGTCCTGCCAGACGCCGGTCCGCGTGTACCGACGCTCGACGGTCCGGCTGAACGTCTCGACCGTGTGCCAGCCGTCCGGCGTTCCGATACGGCCGCTTGCGTTTCCGACCGTTGCCACCGACGAGGTCGTCCGGTCGTCGACTAACGTCCAGTTCGAGCCCGGCGACGGCGGCTTACCCGGCGGGCCACCGGCCAGTCTGTGACTGTCGGTTTTCAGCGCGACCTCGACGGTGTAGGCGTCTTCGAGTGTCTCGTTAAGCGTCGATGGGACAGTGACAGTCCGGAACGCGCTCTCGGCCGTCTCGTTGACGCCGACAGTCATCGAATCCGCTGGACCTGGACCCGGTCGATTCGTGGTCCTCGGACGCGGCGGCGTCTCGCTGACCGGTTTGTACTCCGCTCGGTCGAGCACGTCGCTGGAGACAGCGGTGCCCCTGCTTCCCCGAACGATGTCTTCGATGCCGGTCACCGCTGTTGCCTCGGTCAGCGCGCGCCGTCCGGCGGGGTCGCTCCGCCCGAAGGTCGAGCGCTGGACGCCCAGCAGCGCGCCGTTCGCCGCCAGCGAGACGTGCCGGTTCGCAACGACGTTCTCGATGCCTGCGCCGCCGTATTGTGCGTATCCTCTCGCCCACGCCATCGGGTAGAGCCGCGCCGTCAGCCGCTGGCTCAGGCCCGGCTTGTCCAGGCTGTTGTTCAGCCGCGTCTGGTAGGTCGATACCTGGTCGTGGAGCATGAGCGCCTGCGTCGGAACGACGACGGTCGGCGAGACGTACCGCGTCGAAACGACCGCACCGTTCCGTCGAACCGTGAGCACGATATTCTCGACTGTCGCCCGCATCGCGGTCTCGTTCGGTCCGGCGCGTTCGACCGAGACGCGGTGTTTCGCCGCTCGAAGGTCGCTCACGTTCGCCACCCCCGGTAGACTCGCCGTCACAGTCACGTCACCGCTTCGGCCGTTGACCTCCTCCAACCGATTCGAGACCTGGTGATAGACACGGATTCGGAGCGCGTCCCGGAACGCCGTCGAGTCGTTCAGAACCCGGCCGGTGGGTGTCTCAGCCGGCGTGACGACCGGGTTCGCCGCCGCCTGCTGGCCGGCCGCCGAGACGCCGTCCCGCACGGCGACCTGTGTCTCCGCCGTCGCCTGGTTCAGCGCCCGCTCGACGGCCGTCCGGTTCGGTGCTGGCTCGGTGACAAACGTCGGAGCCAGCGTAAGACTGCTCACCAGCAGGAGGACGCCGAGGAGCGCGAAGGGAACCCGGCCGCGGGTGTCGTCTCTCACGGCGACCACGTCCTGACGGTCACGCGGACCCGACTCGCCTGGACGGTACTGGCGGCGTCCGCTGGTGAGTCGTACCGCGACCGCATGTCGGTTCGAAGCCGTGCGGCGAGCGCCGCGGTCAGTTCGCGGTTCATCTCGGCTGTCGACTGACGTTCGACAGCCACGGTGGTCCCCGTCAGGTCGCCCATGCGCTCGTATCGCGTGCTCATCAGCACGTCTGAGGGGTAGTCGCCCCGGAGCGCGTACCGCGACTGCGCCGGTGGGAACAGGCCGTCGACGACGCTCCGGGCCACCACTGTCGCCACGCCGTCGTAGCCGTTTGTCCTCGCCGCTTCCTGGGCCGGCTCCGAGACGTTCTCCATCCCGCTGGGGACCGTCACCGTCGCGGCTCGGACATCGACAGTAGCAGGCGGCCGGTCACCGACGCGATACTCGCTTTTGACCGGCGCACCTGGATACGGTGACCAGGCGACGCGGATAGACGTTCTGTGCCCTGGGTTGTGGAGCCTGTCACGCGTTGTCGCCCCCACTTTCGCCTCGAAGTCCGTTCCGGTTCGTGACAGCCGCTCGCCGTCGACGGTGACGCCGCTCATCGCTGCCTCGCCGAGCAGTTCCGCGACGGTTCCGTGACTCGTCCGCTGGCGAAGCGTGGCAGTGTCGGGCGGCTTGCGGTGTTCGGACGCTGGAACGATCAGCTCGTACTCAACGCTCGCCGTGCTCGTCGCCAGCGTTGACGCCTGTGTCGCCGCGGGGTTCGTGGTCGCCGGTTGGTCGACGGCGACGCCGCTTGTGACGGCCCCCGCGGCTGCACCGACGAGTAGGAGGAACACTGTCACGTCGGCGACGGCGCTCATCGCCCGGGTCATCGCCACACCCGCACAGTGAGCGTTCCGCGATGGACCGACCCCGGTCTGACCCGCACACTCACGGTTCTGGTCTCGGTGTCGGCGCTGTTCGGGGGCTCTCGGCCGGTACTCCACCGCTCGCCGGTCGTCGTCGCGACGGTTGCGTTCCCGTGGTAGTTCGCCGGCATCGTGTCGAGCCCCATACTGAGCCGTTCCGGCTGAACGATGCCCGCCGAGGTTACCTGTTGTTCCACGGTGTCAGCGGTCGGCGTGGCGATGTTGCGGTCGTCGTCCAGTGTCCGGAATGCGTCGTCCAGCACGCCAGCGTACAGCGACATGCCGAGCGTGACGGCGAAGACGGCCACGAGCGCGGCCAGCGGTTCCGTCGTCGCCCTAGCCGACGATGGTGACATCGGTCCCTCCCCAGGCAACGTGCCTGACCGTCAGTCGGTCCGGAGCGGGTCGCCAGTCAGCATCTGTATTCCGCGCCGCACGGACATCTCGGCGGAACGCATCCGGTGAGTCATACACGACAGCGGGGCGCTTCCGATCAAGTACTGTCCGTAGCTGGTCGGTCCGTGCCGGGACAACTGCTCGAATCAGCCGCGCGGTAGCTGTCCCGCCGTCGTTCCGAAGGCGTATCTCTCGGCTGGTGAGCAGCCATTTATCGGCGATCAGCCCTCGGTGTGTAACGGACCCGGCCGGGCTGGTAGTGATTTCGTCGATGGTCGCCGCTGCTCCCGTCGCGTCCGGCGGTGCGGTCGTCGGCAGGCCGACGAGGATACCCAGAACGGCGACGCTCACCGTCCCCAGGCCGACCCAGAGATACAGCGTGTCGACGTGCGTCTCGAACATGGGCGGCCCTGGCCGCGTGTTCCCATTTAAACACTCAGACCAGCAGCCCGGTGGCGACGACGGCAACGAGGAACGTAGCTGTTGCCGAGAGGAGCGCGAGCCCGGCACGGTAGCCGACGAGGGCACGGTCGAGGCTCCGGTGCAGGCCCGTTGACAGCACCGTCAACAAGACGGCGAGCACGAGCACGTACCAGCCGACGACCGTCCCCAGGAGAGCGCTGGGAATCGTTTCGAACTGCTCGCCGCCGCCCATCGATCCGGCCAGCGCGACGGTCGCGCCGCCGACCAGCGGGCCGAACAGCGCGGCTGTGTTCGACAGCGTCTCGGTTATCTGCGAGAGGTCTCGACGCGTCTCTCGCTCGATGGCCCGAAGTGCGTCCAGGTGCTCGCCCATCGTCGTCACGGACTCTCCTGCTGGTGGTCCGATGGTCGCAGCTGTATCCAGCAAGGTCACAACCCGCCGGGTCCGATGGCTCGGAATGTCAGAGAGCGCGCCGCCGGGACCCAGGAACGCCCCCTCGACGCTGGTGCCGAGTTGCTCCTGTCGAGCGACGGCGGCCTCGATGACGCCGCTGGTTGGTTCGGGCGCTTCGTCGACGGCCTCGACGAGCGCGGCTTCCACCGACTGCCCGCGGTCCAGCCGGCGACCGACGGCCGACAGCGCGTCCGGGAGGCCCGCTTCGACAGTGGTGACGTGATCGCGGACCTCGGAGACCGGCCGGTAGTGGACGACGAGCGCGCTCCCAACGCCGGCTCCGAGTGTGCCGATGGGTGCCGCCCATTCAGCGACGAGAGCGGCGGCGAGAAACCAGCCAGCGGCCCCTGCTGCAATGGTGGTTACAATCGACGGAAGCGCCGTGTCCGGCACGTCCGGATGGCTCCGCGGGACCGTCGTTGACGGGAACGCGACCGGTCGTCGACCCAGCAGCCAGCAGCAGGCGACCAGCAGTCCGGCAGGCAAGACGACGCCGTAGGTCCCGACCAACACAGGCGCGGTCACCGGGACGCCCGCGGCGGCAGCGGCGGGCAGCAGCGACGCCATCGCCAGCGGCAGGAGAACACCAAAGGCGTACAGCCCGGTCGCCGGCCCGCGGAGCGAGGCCGCAAAGGCCGCCATTTCGTCGCGCGTCCCGTCGAGAATACAGCGTCGCGCTCGTTCGAGTACTTCAGGTCGCTCCTCGGCCGGAGCGGCCGTCGCGCTCTCGACCAGTCCGACGGCGCGTTCGAGCGCCGGGAAGCGGTCGCTCCAGGCCGCTGCGAACGATCCCAATCCACTCTGGGGCGTGCCCGCGGCCCGCCGACGGTGCCGGTCGAGCCGCGTCGCAAGCAAGCCGTCTCCGGCCCGGCCGGCGAACGCGGCCGCCCGCTCGGCGCTTGGCCACAGCGTCGCCCCGAGGACCAGCGTCGTGACGAGCGAAGGTGCGGCCCCCAGCGTTCGGATACGCTTTGCCTCTGCGGCGAAGGGGACGCCGTACCGTCCCAGCGCCGCGATTCCTAGGGACACGACGAGGAGTCCGAGAACTGCAATTGTCGTCAGTGCGCCACTCGCCAGCAACACGGCGACTGTCGCGAGTAGGGAGCCACACAGCGCGAGGCCGTAACTCGCTGTCAGTACCGTCTCCGGTGAAACCGGAAGCGAGAGCAGTCGGCACGCCCGGCGGTAGTCGTCGGGCACCTCGACAGTGCCCGGATAGGCTGTTGCGAGCGCAGATACGAGAGGACGAACTGCTGCTGAGCCAATACTATCACTGGAGTCGTCTGCACCGCTCGCGTGACTCACGATCGCCCCTCATCTGTCGCGTTCTCACGCGCCTGGTTCTCGGCAGCTACGGAACCGCCGAACCGCTCGGTTCGCGCCTCGATAGCACCGAGTACTTCGGCATAGGACTCGCCCGGCGTGGCGAGTGACTCCACCAGACGGCTGTTCCCGCGCCTGAGGCGGCCGGTGGCAGTCGCTGTCGGCCCGTCGCGTTCGTAGAGAGATTCGAAGGTGACACCGTCACCGCGGGGGACGATCTCCGCGACAGAGGCGATGCCGCGGCCCTGCTCCGATGCGGGCGGTGCCAGCGTCACGACGAGGTCTGTCGCGGCAAACGACTGGACCGGAACGCCGAGGTCCGACACCAGCCGGTCCCGAATCGCCTCGGGACCGTTGCCGTGAATCGTCCCGAGGACGGCCCCGTCACCGCCGCCGACGCGCATCGCCTCGTAGAGGACGCTGGCCTCCTCACCGCGGACCTCACCGACGGCGAGTGCACCCTCTCCGAGCCGGAGTGCGGTCCGTAGCGCTTCTGTGGCGTCGACCGACGGTCCCTCTCCGCGGGCGGTCCGAAGCGCTTGCACGTCCCGACCGTCGGCCTGCAGCGATGACGCCGGAAGTTCGGGCGTGTCCTCGATGAGGATAGTTCGAACATCGCGCGGAATCTCCCGGAGCAGCGCGCCCAGTGTCGTCGTCTTGCCTGCGCCCCGGGGGCCGGCAATGAGGCAGGCCCCACCGCGCTCCGCGACGACGGATAGCAAGCTGGCGACGGGGGCTGGCATCGTCTCGTTGTCGACGAAGTCGGCCAGCCGCCACACGTCGCTGTCGTGGGCACGGAAGGCGAAGGCGAGGCCGTCGCTGACCGGTTTGCTCACGCCGGCGACGCGTATCTGCCGGTCGGCGACCGTCGCTGTCGCATCGAGCGTCGGGTTGGCTCGCGAGAAGGCGCGCCCGCTCGACCGTCTGAACGTCGACGCCATCGTCTTCGCGCCCGACGGCGTCATGCGGACGTTGGTCCGCATGGTCTCACCGTCGCAACGCACCCGGAGCCGCGTGTCGCTGATGGGGGCCGTCGCGAACACGTCGGACACCCGGTCGTCGGCGAAGATGTCCTCAAGGATACCGAGGCCACCGGTGTGTTTCTCCAGTACGGCACCGACGGCAGTCGCCGTTGTGCCGTCATCGCTCACTTCTCCGGCCGCGTTATAGGGATCGCAGCCGCCGTCGACGGCAGCGGTTGCGACCCGCTCGTACGCCCGCATGAGCGTTTCCATTGTTGCCGCGTCGAATCGCTGTTCGTAGGGTTCGATGTGGTACATCGGCAGCTGGTCGCCGGGCGTGTCGTATCGCCGAACGATAGCGTCCGTTGGGAGTGTTCGCTGGTCCCGAAGCACTGCGTCCGCTGGTGGCGCCACTCCGACACGGGCGTCACTTATCGTCGGCCCGGTGTAGGCGGCGAGGGCCTGTTCGCTGGTGTCGAAGCCGTCGGTTGCGACCGTCAGCCCGGTCTCCGCTGCAAGGTCCGCGACTGGACCCGCCCGCCCGGCTGCCTCCGTCGCTGCGGCGACCGGGTCGCGTCGGGCACGGTCTGCGAGTCGGTCGTCCAGCGACGCGACTCTAGTTGCGAACCGGCCGGCCGCGGTGAGCACCGCCACTGCCCGGTCGACATACACCCGCTCCTGTCCCGCCTGTTCCGTGACGACGGTATCGGCACCGGTCGATGCGAGCGAACCGACGACTGTTGTCCGGCAGTCAACCGACTCGGCGAGGTCGCCACCGCCGGGGCAGTCGTCAGCCGTCACCACCAGCCGTCCCCCCTCGACTGTTGTCTCACAGCGACAGGCAGACGCCGCCGACCCGAAGAGCCACTCACGCATGGCCGCCCCTGGCAGCGGCTTCGGACTTAAACCGATGGACAGTTAGTATCCGCTGGCTATCCGACCGCGTCAATACGAAGACGAGCCGATGGACGCCGGATTCTTCGAGACGGTCGGTCGAGGCTGTCGTTCGAATCGGCGTCTCGACCAATCGCTCGGTCCGCTTTCGGGATCCGACCTGCCAGGTCGCGACGCCGACGCCGGCCCGCGTCTCGAACTGCAGGTAGTCGACGCCGGCGTTCGTGTAGGTCCGGGCCGGCAATCGTATCTCTACTGCTCGCCGCGCATCGCCGTCTGCCGTGGCGACATCAGTCTCGACCAGCGTCGCCAGATCGGCCGCCAGCTCACTCTGTTGACGCTCCATCACACTGCTTGCCGCGTCCGCCCGGGCCGTCGACAATGCCGGAGCCGTCGCGCCGAGGAGTGCGGTCATGACTGCGACGGCGATGACCAGCCGGTATATCACAGCAGCGCGCGGATGCGTCCGAACATTCCTGAGTCCGTCGACTCGCTCTCTTCAGGGTCGCCGCCGTCGGTGATAGCGGAGAAATCGGTCCGTGACTCGGCTGCGAGGCCGGTCGTGGTCGTCGTTTCTGTCTGGGCAGCGCTATTCGACGAGCCTGGACGCCCCTGTGCCATCTCCGTCTGTAACTGCTCGGCCCGCGTCGTCGATGGATCGGACGCCGACTTTGACGCCAGCTCCTCGTCGAGTCGGGTCTCCAGACGGTCTGTCGCGGCCAGCGCCGCGTCGGCGCGCTGCTCGACATCTTCGTTTACCGAGCGGATGTTCCCCACGTACCCACGGAGGGCTTGCGTGGCCGCTTCGAGTTCCGTCGTCCGCTCGTCGATGTTCTCGACGCGCTGCTCGATGGCTGTCACGCGCTCGTCCAACGCCGCGAGTTCGGTCACCTCCGGGAACTCCGTCGTTCCGTCCGTGACTGCGCGTTCGACCGTCCGGAGCCGTTCGGCCAGCGTCTCGATATCCGTCATGCCCGGCCCTGGCCCCGTGTTGGTACTTGAACACTCGGACGGTGGTCGAGTGAGACGTACTGGTCTTTGCCCGCAAGTGTTACCCAGCCTCACACACCCATGCCGAGGATGAATAGCGCGAGGACAACGGAGATGAGCAGGGTCGCCAGAATCAGCAGCGCGACGATTGTGACCGACGAGAGCGCTCGGCCGTCGGAGCGAAGTTTGGTCGGTGACATTGTGATGAGTATCGCGTGGGTGGTTCTCGCCGAGCGGTATCGACACTCGGGCGGTAATTCTACCAAATCAGTCAGATTACTAAACTGTGTTCTTCTTCAACGAGTTCGGGTAGCGGGGCTGGCTCGAACGGGCCATTGATTGATCCGGAGCAAGCGAGCGTTTATATCGGATGCCGGGGCCACGTCGGCCCATGGCCGATAGCGACCAGGTGAAGGCGGCACTCACGGCGCTCGCTGACGGTGAGGGCGACAGCGACGACGAGGGTAGAGCTACCCAACTGGCCGACCGGGACAACAGCGGCGCGGACCAGGGGGCGACCGACGAGCTGGACACCGATGCCGACTACCGGACAGTCATCGAACAGGCGACGGCGGCGACCGACGACCTTGACGCGGCGGTCGCCTTTGTCGAGACGTTTGGCGTCGAGCGACTCGAAGCGGCTGTCGAACAGGCTGAACACGAAGTGAGCGGACTCGCCGACGAGGGGCGGGCGGCGTTGCGAACGTTCCGGCGGTATCGGGACGCCGCGGCGGCTGACGATGAGGTATAATCACCGATCCGACCGTGCTGCTGTCGACCACTTTCGCTCCGGTCACGATACCTCTTTAGGTGGCGCTGGCTTACCGGTGGGCAAATGACACGGGTGATACACACCGGCGATACCCACGTCGGGTATCAGCAGTACAACGTCCCCGACCGTCGGGACGACTTCCTCGACGCGTTCCGGCAGGTGATCCGGGACGCCATCGCGGACGACGCCGACGCCGTCGTTCACGCCGGTGACCTGTTCCACGACCGCCGCCCGGCCCTGGCCGACATCATGGGCACACTGACCGTTCTCGAAGAACTCTCTGAAGCCGACATTCCCTTCCTTGCTGTCGTGGGCAATCACGAGGCCAAACGCGACGCCCAGTGGCTCGACCTGTACGAGTCCCTCGGCCTGGCGACCCGGCTCAACGATGAGCCGACGGTCATCGGCGACACGGCGTTTTACGGCCTCGATTTCGTCCCGCGCTCACAGCGCGAGGGCCTCGACTACGACTTCGCCCCGCACGACGCCGACAGCGCCGCGCTGGTCACTCACGGCCTGTTCCAGCCCTTCGACTACGGCGACTGGGACGCCGAAGAAATTCTGACCGAATCATCCGTCGAGTTCGACGCGATGTTACTGGGCGACAACCACGACCCCGGCAAACAGCAGGTCGAGGACGCCTGGATCACCTACTGCGGGTCGACCGAGCGCGCGAGTGCGAGCGAACGCGAGGACCGCGGTTACAACATCGTCACCTTCGACGACGAGGTCCGGATCACCCGACGGGGCCTCGACACCCGTGAGTTCGTCTTTGTCGACGTGGAACTCGGGCCTGCGGAGGGCGTCGAACGCGTCCGGAGCCGAGTCGGCCAGCACGATCTGGAAGACGCTGTCGTCATCGTTTCCATCAGTGGCGACGGCGACCCGGTCACGCCGGCCAGCGTCGAATCGTTCGCACTCGACCGGGGCGCACTCGTGGCTCGCGTCACCGACCACCGGGAAATCACGCCCGAGGAGCAAGAAACGGAGATCAGCTTCGCCGACCCCGATGACGCCGTGAACGAGCGCGTCCGCGACCTCGGATTGAGCGAGGCCGCCCACGACATCGACGAGACGATCCGTGCCTCGAAGGTTGCCGATGCGAACGTCAAAGACGAGGTTGAACGGCACGTCAGAGAGCTGCTGTCCGAGGATGTGGATGCGCTCGCGGACGAGGCTGATGCGTCTGCGGCCGACGAAGCAGACGGCACAGATGTGCCCGCAAGCACAGCCGAGGACGACACCGACGACGGAGCAGCGGTGAACGAAGCCGACGGCTCAGACGACGACGGCCAGGCGAGCGTTGAGGAGTTCCTGTAATGGAGGCAAAACGATGAAATTCGAACGCGTCAAGCTATCCAATTTCAAGTGCTACGACGATGCTGACCTGCGACTGGACAGCGGTGTGACCGTCATCCACGGGCTCAACGGGAGCGGGAAGTCCTCCCTGCTGGAGGCCTGCTTCTTCGCGCTGTATGGCTCGAAGGCCCTGGACGAAAATCTCGGCGACGTGGTCACCATCGGGGCCGACGACTGCACCGTCGAACTGTGGTTCTCCCACGCCGGCGGCGACTACCACCTCACGCGACGGGTCCGCGCGACCGGGGCGCAACCGACGACGGCGAAGTGCGTGCTGGAGACGCCCGAGGGGAACTACGAAGGGGCGCGCGACGTGCGCCGACGGATCACGGAACTCCTGCGGATGGACAGCGAGGCGTTCGTCAACTGCGCCTACGTCCGCCAGGGCGAGGTGAACAAACTCATCAACGCCTCGCCGAGCGACCGCCAGGACATGCTTGATGACCTCTTGCAACTGGGGAAACTGGAGGCGTACCGCGAGCGGGCCAGCGACGCCCGCGTCGGCGTCGGTCGCGTGCGCGATGATAAACAGGGCGCACTCTCGCAGCTCGACGAGCAGATTCAGGAGAAAGAGGACAAGGACCTCCACGAGCGGTTGAACAGCCTCGAAACGAAGGAGTCCAATCTGCAGGACGAAATCGATCACATTGAGGACCAGAAGGCCACCGCCGAGGAGACGCTCACGCAGGCCGAGTCCGTCCTCGAAGAGTACGAGGAGAAACGCGAGGAACTGTCGGCGCTGGAAGACGACATCGAGGAACTGGAGACGACGATTACCGAGACGGAGACGGAACGAACCGAGCTCAAAGAACAGATTAGCGACCTGCAGGACCGGCGGGAATCGCTACAGGAGGTGCTCTCGGAGACGGTGGCCGAAACTGACCTCGACAGTGCAGAGCCGGACCCGAACACCGTCGATGCGCGACTCGACGAACTCCAGTCCCGCGACGACGAACTCCAGAGTCGAATCGAGGACCAGCGCGTGGACGCGAAAGAACACAGCAGCACCGCCGACGCGCTGGCCGAGAGCGCCGCCGACCTCGAATCACGGGCCGGGGACAAGCGCGAGGAGGCCGACGAACTCGAAGCCGATCTCGAATCTGCGCGGGAGACCATCGCCGAGCGCCGGGAGCAGATCAGCGACATCGACGATCAGATCGGCGATCTCGAAGCCGGATTCGAGGACGCACCGACCGACCGCGACGGAGCGGCCGCGTACAAGGAATCCGTCGCTAGCGACCTCGACGACGCCCGGCAGCGAGTGACCGAACTGGAGACGAAACTGGAGAGCGAGCGCGAGACGCTCGCGGAGGCCGAGGCGCTGCTGGAGGCCGGCAAGTGCCCCGAGTGCGGCCAGGACGTGAGCGAGTCCCCACACGTCGACTCTATCCAAGAGGACCGCGAGCGGATTTCGGAACTGGAGGAGACGCTCGCGGACGCCCGCGAGGACGTTTCGGAACTGGAATCGAACCACGAAACGGCGACGGAACTGGTCGAGACAGCGGACGAGCTATCGACGCTCGAAAACAACCGCTCGAACATCGTCCAACTGGTCGAGGAGAAGGCGGACGGACTGGACGCGGACCAGGAGCGCATCGAGACGCTCCGCGAGGAAGCGGCGGAACACGAAACGGAGGCCGAGACGAAACGCGAGAAGGCCGCCGAAGCCCGTGAACAAGCCGAGAACTGCCGCTCGGTCGTCGCCGAGTGTAATCAGGAACGCCAGCAGGTCAAGCAGTCGATTGAGCGCTTGGAGCGGGTCGAGGACCTACTTGCGGAGATAGACGACTGCGACGACGACATCGAGCGGCTGCGAGAGAAGCGCACGCAACAGGCCGAACTGAACGACCAGCGCCGCGACCAACTCGCGGAGAAGCGCGAGCGCAAGCAGGACCTCGCGGAGTCCTTCGACGAGGAACGAATCGAGGAAGCTCGAAGCGAGAAGCAACGGGCGAAAAAGTACATCGAACAGGCCGAGGAGACGCTGGCGGAGAAACGCGAAACGCGTGACGAACTCCAGAACGCCATCGGCGGCGTCACGAACGAAATCGAGGAGCTGGAGTCGCTGCGAGAACGTCGTGAAGACCTCGAAGCGACCCTCGAAAAGCTGGACACGCTGTACGACGAGACCGAGGAGCTACAGGAGATGTACGGCACGCTCCGGGCAGAGCTACGCCAGCGCAACGTCGAGACGTTGGAGCGAATGCTCAACCAGACGTTCGACCTGGTGTACCAGAACGACTCCTATTCCCACATCGAACTTGACGGGCAGTACCAGCTCACGGTGTACCAGAAGGACGGCGAACCGCTGGAGCCCGAACAGCTTTCCGGCGGCGAGCGAGCGCTGTTTAATCTCAGCCTCCGGTGTGCCATCTACCGCCTGCTCGCAGAGGGCATCGAAGGGGCCGCGCCGATGCCGCCGCTCATCCTCGACGAGCCGACGGTGTTCCTCGATTCGGGTCACGTCACGCAACTGCTCGACCTCGTGGAGTACATGCGCGACGAGGTCGGCGTCGAGCAGATTCTCGTGGTCAGCCACGACGAGGAACTGGTCGGTGCAGCCGATGACCTCGTCCGCGTGGAAAAGGACGCCACGACCAACCGCTCTCGGGTCGAACAGGTCGAGGCGACGGTCGCAGAACTGGCCTGACCTCAGTCACAATACTAACTTGCGCTCAGTCGCGGAGGTGGGCCAAGCCGTCGCTGGCGGTCTCTGTCGTGTCGTAGCCCCGCCGGCCGTGGACTTTCGCTTCGGTGAGCAGGCCGGCAGCGCGGAACTCGCCCAGCAGCCCGTGGAGGTCGCTCTCACAGAGGTCGTACGCAGACAGGAGTTCCTGTACCGAGAGCGGCCCGCGGTCGTCGAGTTCGACGAGCAGGCCCAGCGCCCGGTCGTCGTGGGCCGCGGTGAGGACGCGACGGGCAGCCTCGGGAACGGCATCGGCGGCTGTAGCAAGCGGTGATTCTCCATCGACAGACTCGAGGTCGGCGTTCGGGACGTGGCGCTGTTCGCCGGTTTCGGGGTTCCGGACCAGACTCGACTCAGTGGACTCCTTCAGCAGTAAGTAACGCGTCCCGTCGTCGTCCCGCACAGTACGCATGGCCGTTCGTAGCGGACCGGTCCGGTTAGCCGTTGTGGTCGCCCGACTCCGCATCGTCGGTCTGGGTATCCGTTCTATCGACGGTTTCGCCCCCGTCGTCGTCCGACTTGCGCTCCCGCTCGAACTTGACGTACCGAAACGTTCCGTAGCCGAACGCGATGAGACCGACGAGGAAGATTCGGATGCCGAGATCGACCTGCCCCTCGAAGTAGGCCAGCATCGGCCCGAGCGAGAGCGCCAGCAGCGCGACGTTGAACACGATGACGAGCCGGACGAACAGCCCCGTGGCATCGCCGCTGTAATCGCTGTCTGACGGCGACGGAACGTCCGGGCCGAGGCTCTCCGGGTCGAACTCCTCGGGTTCGTACTCGCTCTTTTCGGAGAGAACCCCCGGACTCTGGTTGGGGTCGTCCTCGCCGGGGATATCCATCACACTAGCTACGACGAGTGGAGGGTAAAAGTACTTCCTGTCAGGCGATCTCCTGTAAGGTGAGTGCTGTGTCGGTCTGCATCCACGCGAGGGGGTTCTCGGCATCATAGAATACTGTCCCCTCCTCGGTCTCGTACGTCTCGGTCGTCTGGATGGCATCCGGGAGCGCCGGCTCCGACCGCAGTTCTTCGGACCTATCCGCCTCGCCGTCGGGGGATGCGTGGTGCGACATTGGCCGTCAAACTTGGGTATGGTACTCGATAGCATATACTTTCTGCCTGTGGCAATACCCCGCGGACCGTCGGTGTTTTTATGCGGCATCTCGAAGCATGGCCAAGAATGAGTGACGGGACCCAGGGCACGCTGGGGGACTTCGAGCAAGGCGCGGAGGAGGACCGCCCGGTCGCCGACGAAGCGGCAGCCATCGCGGGCAACGGCGGCAGCGACGGCGGGACGAGCGTTGTCGACCTCGACGAGCGCCAGTTCCCGCCGGTCGAGGAAACCGTCGAGTTCGTCGTCACGCAGGTCGACTACACCATCGAGGGGCAGGGCGACGACGAGTTCCCGGTGGTCCACGTCTTCGGCCGCACCGACGACAACAAACCGATGCACGCGCGGGTCTTCGATTTCAAACCCTACTTCTACGCGCCGACCGACAGCGTCACCGACGACGAACTCCGCCAGTACGACAGTATCACCGACTGGGAGGAGGCCGACGAGGACGGCGAGCCCTACGAGTCGATCCGGGGAGAGCGCCTGACGAAGATATTCGGCCAGACGCCCCGCGACGTGGGCCAGATCCGTGACGACTTCGACCACTACGAGGCGGACATCCTCTTCCCGAACCGCCTGCTCATCGACAAGGACATCACGAGCGGCATTCGCGTCCCCGCCCGCAAACTCGACGACGACAGCCTGAAAGTCCACCACGAGGAGATAGCGCCGGTCGAGGCCCACGCCGACCCGCGGGTCAACACCTTCGACATCGAGGTCGACGACCGCCACGGCTTCCCCGAGGACGGCGAGGAGCCGATCATCTGTCTCACCTCCCACGACTCATACCGCGACGAGTACGTCGTCTGGCTGTACGAGTCCCCCGACGGCATTGACGGCCCCGAGGCGCTGGCCGGCTACGACCCAATCCGGGAGGACTTCGAGGCCGACGTGCGCGTCTTCGACAAGGAGGAGGCCATGCTGGAGGCCTTTGTCGACTACATCGTCGACACCGACCCGGACGTACTGACGGGCTGGAACTTCGACGACTTCGACGCGCCGTACTTCCTCGACCGCCTGGAGAAACTCCAGAGCTACACCCACGACTACGACCTTCAAATCGACCGCCTCTCGCGGGTCGACGAAGTCTGGCGCTCGGGCTGGGGCGGCCCGGACATCAAGGGCCGGGTCGTCTTCGACCTCCTCTATGCCTACAAGCGCACGCAGTTCACCGAACTCGAATCCTATCGACTCGACGCCGTCGGCGAACAGGAACTCGGCGTCGGCAAGGAACGGTACACCGGCGACATCGGCGACCTCTGGGAACAGGACCCCGAACAGTTACTGGAGTACAATCTCCGGGACGTGGAGTTGTGTGTCGAACTCGACCGCGAACAGGACATCATCGACTTCTGGGACGAGGTCCGCACCTTCGTCGGCTGCAAACTCGAAGACGCGACGACCCCCGGCGACGCCGTCGACATGTACGTCCTCCACAAACTTCACGGCGAGTTCGCGCTCCCCTCGAAGGGCCAACAGGAGAGCGAGGACTACGAGGGCGGCGCGGTGTTCGACCCCATCACGGGCGTCCGCGAGAACGTCACCGTACTGGACCTGAAATCGCTCTATCCGATGTGCATGGTGACGACCAACGCCAGCCCGGAGACGAAAGTCGACCCGGATACCTACGACGGCGACACCTACCGCGCGCCCAACGGCACCCACTTCCGGAAGGAACCGGACGGCGTCATCCGGGAGATGGTCGACGAACTCCTGTCAGAACGCGAAGAAAAGAAGGCCCAGCGAAACAGTTTCGACCCCGATAACCCGGAGTACGAGCGCTTTGACCGGCAGCAGGCAGCTGTCAAAGTAATTATGAACTGCTTTACGCCGGATACGGACGTGCTGACGCCGTCCGGTGTTCAGAACATCCGTGATCTCGACATCGGCGACGAGGTGTACTCGCTGGACCCCGAGACGATGGAGATGGAGATCAAGCCCGTTATCGAGACGCAGTCATATCCGGACTATCGCGGCGAACTCGTCGACATCGAGACGAGCAAGACGGACTTCCGGGTGACGCCGAACCACCGGATGCTCGTCCGGAAAAACGAGACGAACGGCATCACCGAAAACGAGTATCGCTTCGTCGAAGCCGGCGACCTCGACGACGCCACGAACTACGAACTCCCCCATGACTGGGACGGGCCGGACGGTGATCCGCTGGAGACGGTGGACCTGACCGAGTTCGTCGACGATTACGAGCTGTGGGTCCGGCCGTCGGTCCACGGCCACACGTTCGCCGCCGAAATCGGGCATTACCCGGATACGGTTCTGAAAAACGACATCGGCGAGGAAGGGTACGTCTTTGATCCCGAGGAATTCGAAGCCAACCGCGAGTATATCGAGTCGGTCGCCGAACGGACGTATATCCACGCCGAATCGGGTCGGAAGTGGATCCCGCGAACCTTCGACGGCGACGACTTCCTCGAACTGCTCGCGTGGTACATCACAGAAGGGAACGTCTACACGTCCGAGACGAAACAGTTCGGAGAGAAGACCCGGGGAGCATCGACCACGGTCAAAATCGCTCAGGAGGCCATCGCCGATGGCGGCGAGTCCGACCACGCAGCCATCGGTGACCTGCTCGACCGTCTGGGATTCGATTACTACGTCGACGACCGGAGTTACCAGTTCACGTCGGCGCTGCTGGGCGACCTGCTCCGGGACATCTGTGGCGGGGACAGTTTTGAGAAGCGAATTCCCGAGTTTGTCTTCGACCTGAGCCAGCAACAGAAGCGGCGGTTCCTCGACACACTCATTGCCGGTGATGGTGACCGACAAAAGAACTCCTGGCGGTACACCACCTCCAGTGCCCAACTCCGCGACGACGTGCTCCGACTCTGTGCGCACCTCGGACTGACTGCGAACTACAACCGTGACAGCGGTTCCTGGCGAATCTACGTCACGGAAGACAGCAAGAACACGCTTCGCATGCACCGCAGCGGGGCACGGAGCATGGCCGACGACGGCGTCTACTGTGTCACCGTCGCGGATAATCACACGCTCATGGCCGGCCGAAACGGAAAATTCCAGTTCGTCGGCCAGTCGTTATACGGCGTCCTTGGGTGGGACCGCTTCCGCCTCTACGACAAGGAGATGGGAGCCGCCGTTACCGCCACCGGCCGCGAGGTCATCGACTACACGGACGAGGTCGTCGCCGACGAGGGGTACGAGGTCGTTTACGGAGATACAGACTCTGTTATGCTGCAGTTGGGCGATATAACAGCTGCGGATGTCGAAACCGATGTCGAAGTCACGGACGAAATCCGGGAGAAGCACCCCACGATGGACGAGGCGGAACTCGAAACCCTCGCAGCGACCATTCAGAAAGGGTTCGAACTGGAGGAAACCATCAACGCGTCCTACGACGAATTCGCGATGGAGCGGCTCAACGCCCAGTTCCACCGGTTCGAAATCGAGTTCGAGAAGCTCTACCGGCGGTTCTTCCAGGCGGGCAAGAAGAAACGCTACGCGGGCAACATCGTCTGGAAAGAGGGCAAGCACGTCGACGACATCGACATCACGGGCTTCGAGTACCAGCGCTCGGACATCGCGCCCATCACCAAGCGGGTCCAGAAGGAAGTCATCGACCGCATCGTTCGCGGAGAGGACGCCGAATCGATCAAGCAGTACGTCAGCGACGTTATCGAGGACTATCAGGACGGCAACGTTGACTACGACGACGTGGGTATCCCCGGCGGCATCGGGAAGAAACTCGACAACTACGACACCGATACCGCGCAGGTGCGGGGCGCGAAGTACGCCAACCTCTTGCTGGGGACGAACTTCCAGAGCGGCTCGAAACCCAAGCGCCTGTATCTCGACCGGGTCCACTCCGATTTCTTCCAGCGCATTGAGGACGAGGAGGGACTGGACCCACAGCGGGACCCACTGTACGGGGAATTCCGTCGGGACCCCGACGTGATCTGCTTCGAGTACGCCGACCAGATCCCCGAGGAGTTCGAGATCGACTGGGACAAGATGCTGGATAAGACGCTGAAAGGCCCGATTGCCCGCATTCTGGAGGCGATGGACATCTCCTGGGAGGAGGTCAAATCCGGCCAGGAGCAGACCGGTCTGGGCAACTTCATGTAACCCACAGACGGCAGTTGTTTTTCGCTGAAAGAAATATTATTTCTATATACAGAATTAGAGTTCGCTTCGATGCGAAAGGTTCATGGGTGAAACGGACCTTCTTTCGGTTGACCTAAGAGATACCTATGGCGAAACTCGAAATCAACAATCTCCACGCAGCAGTCGCAGAAGAGGACGGTGAGACGATTCTCCGCGGTGTCGACCTCGAAGTCGAGTCCGGTGAGATCCACGCGCTGATGGGTCCCAACGGCTCGGGGAAGTCGACGACGGCGAAGATCATCGCCGGCCACCCCGCCTACGAAGTAACCGACGGGGAAGTACTCATCCACCTTGAAGAAGATGAGTTCGGCGACGAGCCGATCCCTGAAGACCTCCGCACCTGGGATCTGCTCGACCTCGAACCGAACGAGCGCGCCGCGCTCGGCATCTTCCTCGGCTTCCAGTACCCGGCCGAGATCGAGGGCGTCACGATGGTGAACTTCCTTCGAACCGCGCTCAACGCCAAGCTCGAAGAGCGCGAAGAGCTATTCGAGGACGACGACGAGGAAGAAGTCGAAGCCGAGGGCGGCGACACCAACGAGGACGCCGCCGGCTACGACACCTCCCCGATGGAGGGCAACGTCGAAGAGGGCGAGATCGGCGTCGCCGAGTTCCAGGAGATCCTCCAGGAGAAGATGGAGCAACTGGACATGGACGAGAAGTTCGCCTCCCGGTATCTCAACGCTGGCTTCTCGGGCGGCGAGAAGAAGCAAAACGAAGTCCTTCAGGCCGCGATCCTCGAGCCCTCGATCGCCGTGCTCGACGAGATCGACTCCGGGCTGGACATCGACCGCCTGCAGGACGTTTCTAACGGTATCAACGCGCTCCGTGACGAGCAGGGCGCGGGCATCCTCCAGATCACGCACTACCAGCGCATCCTCGACTACGTCGAACCCGACCACGTCCACGTGATGCTCGACGGCCAGATCGCCACCTCCGGTGGCGCTGAACTCGCCGAAAAGCTCGAAGACGAGGGCTACGACTGGGTCCGAGAGGAAGCCTACGAGGCCGCGTAACGCCCTTCCGTACACAGCGATAACATTACATACACTATGAGTTCAGATCAAGACCACCTCAAAGAGACCGACACGGAGAAGCGCTTCGAGTTCAAGAAGGAGGAGAAGTCCGCCTTCGAAGCCGAGAAGGGCCTGACGGAGGAGACCATTCGGGTCATCTCCGAAGACAAGGACGAGCCCGAATGGATGCTCGAACGGCGTCTTCGCGCCCTCGAACAGTACCAGGAAATGCCGATGCCGACCGGTTGGCCAGGCGCACCCGACCTCTCGGAGGTCGACGTTGACGAGATCGTTCCGTACATCCGCCCCGACATCGAGACGCGTGGCGGTGTCGACGACTGGAACGACCTCCCCGAGGAGATTCAGGACACCTTCGACAAACTGGGCATCCCGGAAGCCGAGAAGAACGCCCTCTCGGGCGTCGGTGCGCAGTACGAGTCCGAGATCGTCTACCAGAACATGCAGGAGCGCTGGGAGGATAAGGGTGTCATCTTCTGTGACATGGACAAGGCCGTCCAGGAACACGAAGACATCCTCAAAGAGTACTTCATGACCAAGGCCGTGCCGCCGAGCGACAACAAGTTCGCGGCGCTACACGGTGCCATCTGGTCCGGCGGGTCGTTCGTCTACGTCCCCGAGGACACCACGGTCGACATGCCGGTGCAGGCGTACTTCCGCATGAACTCCGACGGCATGGGCCAGTTCGAGCACACGCTCATCATCGCCGAGGAGAACTCCGAGGTCCACTACATCGAGGGCTGTTCCGCCCCGAAGTACTCCGAGTTCAACCTCCATTCGGGCGGCGTCGAAGTGTTCGTCAAGGAGAACGCCCACGTTCAGTACTCGACCGTCCAGAACTGGTCGAAGAACACGTACAACCTCAACACCAAGCGCGCCATCTGCGAGGCCGACGGCACGATGGAGTGGGTTTCCGGTAGCATGGGCTCGAAGGCCACGATGCTGTACCCCTCCACCGTTCTCAAAGGCCCTGGCGCGACGGACAACCACATCACCATCGCCTTCGCCGGCGAGGGTCAGGACATCGATACGGGCGCGAAGGTGTACCACAACGCCCCTGAGACGAAGTCCACTATCGAATCCAAGTCCATCAGCAAGGACGGCGGCCGCACGAACTACCGCGGTCTCGTCCACATCGCTGACGGTGCCGAGGACTCCTCGACCTCCGTCGAGTGTGACGCCTTGATGTTCGACAACGAGTCCACGTCGGACACGATGCCGTACATGGAGATCAAGGAGTCGAAAGTCGACGTGGCCCACGAGGCGACCGTCGGCAAGATCGGCGACGAGGATGTCTTCTACCTCCAGTCCCGCGGACTGGACGACGACGACGCAAAGCAGATGATCGTCGCCGGCTTCATCGAGCCGATCACGGAGGAACTGCCGATTGAGTACGCCGTTGAGCTGAACCGCCTCATTGAGCTGGAGATGGAGGGGTCGCTCGGATAACCATGAGCACGCAGGTACACGCCACACTGTCAGAGAGTCAGGTGGAACAGATTTCAGAGGACCTCGGCGAGCCCGAGTGGCTGCTGGAGACACGCAAGGACGCCCTTGCCGCACTCGACGAGCTCGACATGCCGGATGTCATCCGGACGCCGGGTCGCACCTGGACGAACCTCGACGCGCTCGAATACGAGTCGCTGGTCGACCCGCTCGACTACGCACAGGACAAGGACCGCGTCGACGCCGAGGGCGTCGAGGTGCTGTCCTGGAGCGAGGCCCTCGACGAGCACGCGGACCTCGTCAAGGAGCACTTCGGCAGCGTCGTCGACCCGCAGCGGGACTACCTCACCGCGCTGTCGACAGCTCTGTTCTCGGCCGGCACGGTCGTCTACGTCCCCGAGGGCGTCGACGCCGAGGACGTGAAGATCCGGACGACGATGAACAGCCAGTCGCTGTTCAACTACACGCTCGTCCTCGCCGAGGAGTCCTCCTCGGTCACGATTCTGGAGCGCCAGCAGACGGGCGAGACGGTCGATGACGACCAGTACTACTCCGGTATCGTGGAGGTCGTCGCCGAGGAGAACGCCTACGTCCAGTACGGCGCGCTCCAGAACCTCTCGGAGGAGACCTACAACTTCCAGACCAAGCGCGGCCACGCCGACACCTACGCCACGGTCAACTGGATCGACGGCAACATCGGCTCCCGGCTGACCAAGTCCAACGTCGAGACCCGACTGCTGGGTGACTCCTCGGAATCCCAGATCCTGGGTGCGTTCTTCGGCCACGAGGACCAGCACTTCGACATCGCGTCGCGTGTCTGGCACGAGGCCGAACACACCATCGCCGACCTCGTCACCCGCGGCGTCCTCGATGACCAGGCCCGTTCGGTGTACGAGGGCGTTCAGGATGTCGGTCGCGAGGCCTGGGACACGTCGTCGTATCAGCGTGAGAACACGCTCATGCTCTCGGACGACTCCGAGGCCGACGCGTCGCCGAAGCTCATCATCAACAACCACGACACCGAGGCCTCCCACTCCGCGACGGTCGGGCAGGTCGATGCGGAAGACATGTTCTACATGACCTCCCGCGGTGTCGACCCGGAGAGCGCGAAGAACATGCTCGTCGAAGGGTTCTACGTCCCCGTGCTCGAAGAGGTCGAAGTGGACGAGCTCCGCGAGGACCTCGACCAGCTGATCTACGAGCGATTGCGTGAATAGCCCGTAGGGCAATGAACGACGGCTCGCGGGAGCCGTTTCGATAGTAGTTTTCTGCGGACGCAGCTATTCACGGAGATCGACGGGCTGTGTTCAGCCCGTCGCCACTGGGAGGCCAGTACTCACTGGCAGCGCTGGGTCCGTCTGATACGACCAGGCAGCAGGCCGAGAGTGGAACGGGGTGCCCTCCGACGAACGGATACGCCGGTCCGACAACAGGGAACCGCTTAAGTCCGGCCCTCCCCGAGCTACGTGTATGACTGCAGCACAGCGCCGAATGGGGGTGTTGCCGTGAGTCTCACGCAGCCGGTCGTCTCCGACCATCAGCTTGCCCGGTTGCTACAGATCGGTATCGTCCTCGAAGAAGTCGTCGAGGCGCGGTCCGCAAAGCACGCGGAGGAAACGAGTGGTGAACACGATCAGGCGATACTCGATCTGCTTGAACACGCTGAACTGGAGTCGGCCGAGCATCGCCGGCAACTGGAGGAGCTCATCGACGACCTCGAAGCCGACACCGTCCCGTTCGAGGAGATCGAGATGCTGGTCGAGGCCCAGTACGAGGCCGACAAGGACTTCGATGGCGTACTGTACGACCAGCTCTGTAACGAGGAGACGGCGTACAAGTTCTACGACGACCTGATCGAAGCCATCGAGGCGTCCGACGTGACGTTCACTATCGACCGCGAGCGGCTGCTTGACGTGCTCTCGGAGATCCGCGAAGACGAGGCGGAGGGAGTCGAAGACGTGACCGATCTGATGGAGGACCACCAATGAACACGCAGGCCCAGTATCTAAAAGCGATCTATCTCACGCAACAGCAAGAAGACGGACCGGCATCGACTGGCGACGTGGCCGACATGCTGGATGTCAGCCCGGCCAGCGCCAACGAAATGATCGGGAAGCTCGAAGACCGTGGACTGCTGAACCACGAGAAGTACAAGGGCGTCGATCTCACCGACGACGGCATCACACAGGCACGGGATGCGCTCCAGAACTACTGTATCATCGAGCGGTTCCTCATCGAGGTGCTGGAGGTCGAGGAGTTCCGTACAGAGGCCAAACAACTGGAGGGCGTCATCGACGAAACGGTCGCCGATCGCCTGGACACGATTATCGACCGCGAACCACAGTGTCCGGACTGTTTCGACCCCGAGGGCGATGTCTGTGGCCTGCTCGAAGTCGAAGCCGAAGTCACCAGCGACTGAC
Organism: Haloarcula terrestris; assembly: GCF_031624315.1. NCBI lineage: Archaea > Methanobacteriati > Methanobacteriota > Halobacteria > Halobacteriales > Haloarculaceae > Haloarcula > Haloarcula terrestris. The sequence continues at coordinate 229,234 of NZ_JAMQOM010000002.1, forward strand.
CGCCCGCTCTCGAAGCGTTCAAGTGCGTTCCGTCGATTATTCCGAATACGGTTGGCTTGCTCACAGTGAGCGATGTCCCGTCGTGGTGCGCAAATCCGGTGGATTTGCGAGGTACACGGGCGAACGGACACAGTGAGTGCAGTCCCGTGGTGTAGTGGCCAATCATAAGGGCCTTTGGAGCCCTTGACGGCGGTTCGAATCCGCCCGGGACTATTGTGCGCCGAACAAACTCGTGAGGCGCAAATATCTCCAGCGGTTCGGACCCAGAAGACGAGAGGATTCGAGTCTTCGCGGTTCGAATCCGCCCGCCATGTGGCCGCCTTCGTAAGCAGGGAACAACCGTACCAGCGAATGGACAGTAGTCAGATACAAACTGAGGGATACCACAAATCGTGGTGTCCAGACCTGCATAGCCTAGCGCCTGTCTCAAATCCTGACATCGAACTGTAGATTTATGATGTTTCGTGCCAACTAACACTATATGGAACTCCGAGAGGCGAAGCCGCCGGACAGGCCAGCTATCCGTGACGTGGCACGACGATCACTGGAGGCGTCGTATTCGCTGGGGCCGAAAGCGATTACGAGCGCAATCGAGGAGTGGTACGACGAGGAGCGCATCACAGAGGCACTCGACGAGGAGGATCGGTTGATTCTCGTCGCCGACCAGGACGGACAGGTGGTCGGGTTGTCCGAGAGTGTGCTGTCGAGTGATAGCATCGGGACGATTCTCTGGCTCCACGTCGATCCGGCGTACCGCGGTGAGGGCATTGGGTCGGCGCTGTTCGACGAGACCCACCGGATGCTCCACGAGCGCGGCGCCGAAACGCTTCAAGGGCGCGTGTTGGCTGACAACGTTGAGGGCAACAGTTTCTACGAGGACCGCGGCTTCGAACGCGCCGGAACGGGCGAGGTCGACATCGCCGGGCGGACCTACGTCGAGAACCTCTACACCGACGCCGCGGAACTCGGCCGCGAACCGGTAGCGGACGACGGCCAGACGGTCTACGTTGACCACAACAACCACGAATCCGGATCGATGGCACCGTTCCACGTCGTCCACGTCACAGAGGACGGAAGCGACCGCTACGGCTACTACTGCAGTAACTGTGAGACGTTAGCGAACGCGATGGACTCGATGGGCCGTATCGAATGTGACAACTGCGGGAACGTCCGCAAGCCGATGCGGTGGGACGCCGCCTACCTCTAGGTTTCAGGGCGGCGACTGTTCCTGTGTACGCTGTGACGACTCCCGCTCGTTGGCCGGGAGGAGTATCAGCCTGTAGTACAGTCCGAACAGACACAGAGCGATGCCGACGCCGACGAGTACGTCAGTCACCGCGTGTTCGTTCATCGCGTGGGCGACGATCGATACGTCGCCGAGTGGGATGTGGAGTGGCTGGAGAGGCATATGCTCTGCTTTATTCACTAGCGCTAAAAAGCCGGATTAAGGTTCCCAGCCGCTGGGAACTAGCATCGAGTGTCCCTGATAAAGGATTTGTCCGATGCTACGCCGCCGGTGGTGGTCATTTCTATCTACTATTCTGAATAACGCAGTGTCGGATGCGGTTTTTCGACGCTGTTTGCACCCACAAATGAGGGGTGTGCCAGCCGTTTTCCCTGTCGTAACGCTAAAGAGTCGAACGTACCTCTATATGTGTAAGATGAATATCGGAAACCGTCGCCGGAGGTGGTGCTGTGGGCGTCGAGATTAGGGAGTCACCTGTCTCAGCCGACGCGTTCGAGGACATGAAGGAGTTCGTCCACGACTACCTCGCGGCGAGCGTCGAGAACGAAGAAGAGGGCGGCCGTATGCGCTGGTACCCGTGGCACTCCGCGGAGTACCGCTTCAATCACATCCTCAACGTCGTCGACATCGCAACGAAGATCGCCCGCAAGGAGGGGGCGAACGTGGACGTGACCCGCGTGGCGGCGCTGTTTCACGACATCGCGAAACTGGAAGCCGAGCAGGACCTTCACGCGGAAGCCGGCGCTCGGATCGCACGCGAGTATCTGACGGCACACGGTGACTACCCAGAATCGTTTATCGAACAGGTCTGCTCCGCCATCGAGGTCCACTCCTACCAGGGGCCACTAGACGATCTGCCCCTGGAGGTCCAGTGTCTCATCGAGGCGGACATCCTGGATAAGGTCGGCGCGAACGGGACCGCCCTGATGCTGTTGCGTATGGGCTACGAATCTCGGACGCATATGGATTCGGCCGAGATGGTCGACCGAGTCATCGAGCGCGGCGAGGACGCACGCGAGCGCGTCGAGAGCGATACGGCCGAGTCCATCGTCCACCAGCGACTCAAGCGGACCCGCTGGTTCCAGGAGTGGCTGACGATGGAGGTCGCCGAAATGTCCGTTGAGGACGACCTCGACGACGTAGCGACCGGAATGGGCGATTCATAGCGCTCGCAGGAGGAACAGAACGCCGGTTCCGGCGAGCACGGCGGCGCTGATCCACGCGATCAGCGGTGCGAGCCGCTCGATACGCGTTCTCGCAGCGACGATTGCTGCCGGAAACCCCGTAATCCAGAGGCCGATACCGCCGAAAAACCCCGCCAGCAACACCGGATGACCGGTCTGGACCACTACGGCGTCGGCTCCGACTGCGGGCACGTACGACGCTACGTCAATCACGCCCGGTTCGAGCAGGCCAACGCCGACGGTGAGCCAGAAGGCGACCTGATAGGGGTTTGTCAGCGCCAACACGAACGCCTTGCGGAAGCCCCGGCTCTCTCCGGGCGTGGTCGACAGGTCCGCCCCGGCGACCGTATGCGCGTCCTGAACCGCCCCGTAGGCGAACCAGAGCATCAGGAGCCCGCCAGCACCGACCATCACCCGCTCTACCCCCGGCGTCTCGGTGATGATCGTGGCGACGCCAAGCAGTGCGAGCACGAAGAAACAGGCGTCGGCAGTCATCGCGCCGAGGCCGGCGAAGAAGCCGGCCCGCCAGCCCCGCAGTGCACTTTCCTCGGCGATGACGGCGTTCATCGGCCCCGGCGGTGCGGCTAGTGCGAGCCCGAACAGCACGCCACCGAGGGCTGTCGGGGCGAGCGAGAGCGCGCCGAGCTGGAGCAAGCCGAGTGAGTGAAGCATCTACAGTCGGGAAAAACAGAGAGAAAGTTCCGCAGAGTTACAGCTTGCCGGCCTTCTGGAGCTTCATCAGGTCCTCGGTGTCGAGGGTCTCGCCTTCCTTGAACTTCTGATAGATCTCCTCGGCTTCTTCGCGTGCGGCCTCCTGCTTCTCCTCGCGCTGGGAGCGCTCCTGCTCTTCTTCCTTCTTGTCGAGCTCGCGGAGGCGCTTCTGGACGCGGACGAAGTCCTCGTGGTGCTGGTCGGCCGCTTCCTGAGCTTCGACGAACTCCTCGTGCTTCTCGTCGGCCTCGTCACGGATCTCGTCGGCCTCGCGGTAGGCCTCGATCATCTCGTTGTGGTGCTTCTGGGCCTCGTCGGCCAGTTCCGTGACCTTCTGGTGGTGCTTCGAGGCTTCCGAGCGGACCTCTTCCGCTTCCTCTTTGAGCTCTTCGAGGTCGCCGCCCTGGTCGAGCTTCTCCTGTTTCTCCTGGAGCTTCTCGCGCTTGGTCTCGATCTTCTCGATGAGCTCCTTCTCGTCTTCCGAGGAGAGCACTTCGGTCTGTTGCTTGAACTCGAGGTCTTCGATTTCCTCTTTGAGTTGTTCGACTGACGTACCCTCGTCGAGTTCGAGATCGTTTTTCAGGTTGTCGACCTTGTCGAACAGCTCGTTTGCCTCCGCGTTGAGCTCGTTGCGCTTGTCCTTGTGTTCCTGGACCTGCTCGTTGAGCTCGTCGCGCTTCTCGCGGTGTTCCTGGGCTTCGTCGACCTTCTCGCGGGTCTTCGCGTTCAGGTCGTCACGGGCGGAGGCCCGCTCGGAGGCCATCTGGTTCAGCTCGTTGCGCCGGTCGCGGAGCTGGCCGGCGAGTTTGATAAGCTCGCCTTTCGATTTGTTTTCGAGATCCTCTTCTGTTACTGTAACGTTCTTTGATTCGTCTATCGAGTCTGCCATTGTTGAATCCTCTATGCCATCACCGCTTCAGCACAGACAGTCGGCCCACTACTGAGGGGCTGACACCAATAACAAGGGTTCCCTCTCATGTTGGGCTGAAAGCGATACTGCCTGAACGCGGAAGCGTTCTGGTGTCTACAAGTAGCGGTGGATATTGTTTAAACATTCCGGTGCAACGAATACCGCGTTAACTCCTCACACGCCCTATTTCGAGGGATGACCGGTCGATACGATGCCTATTTTCCCTTGTATATCACGGACATATATTACTCATTAATACGGTATTCGTTTTTGACGACCGTTTCCCCGTCAGTGACGGCGAGTGTCACGTCGTCACCGGCGGAAAGCGAAAGGGTGCCGACGGTGACGCGGCCGAACGGGCCGACAGTGTGTTCGGCCTGTTCGCGGTCGCCGTTGCGGTCCCACTCCACGGTGAGGTCCGCCCTCTCCGGCTGGTCGTGGAGGACAATGACATCCTGCTCGCCGGGCGATGCGTCCGCGAGCACTACCTGTGTGGGCTCATAGCTGTCGCCGAGGGCGCTAAACGCCGTCTTTTCCGCCCCGTCTGCAGCGAGCAGCCCCATCCCTGCGTCCCCAACGTCTCGGAGGCTGTCCACGACGATGAGCGGCGCGTTCCGTTGCCGGAGCGTCTCGGCGACCTCGCGGATGACGCCGGCCTGATACGCCTGTGACGCGTCGAGGCCGCCGTCGACATGGCGGTCGTGGCAGGCGCTATCGAATCCGGGGCTGTTGTTGGGCTCAGCCGTTCCCAGCGCACCGGCCCCGAAGCCCGCCACGACATCGCCGACACCGAACTGCGAACAGAGCCACGGGAGGTCGGCCGTGTCGCCGTACCGCCACCCCGGGTACAGTGTGGCTCCGTCGGGGGCAATTCCCGGTGGGCCGACGACCGGGAACGTCGGCACGGAGTCGACAGCCGACGCCACTGACTCGGCGTCCGTGTCGTCGTAGCTGGTTCGCCAGGCTCGCCAGCGAAAGCGCAACCGGTCCAGAAAACCGGACCCCAGGCCATCGGCGTACGACGCCACTGGCTCGTCGTGAACACCGACCGCCGCGAAGCTGGGATGGGCTGCGTAGGTCCCGTCGAGGCGGGCTGCGAGGTCGCTTCCCCGGTCGCCGTCGAACGAGCCGGGGCCGGACAGCGGCAGGTCCTGCCAGAGCAGGACGCCATGGTCGTCACAGGCGCGGGCCACCTCGGGCGGCGTCCCCTGGGCACGCACCCGGATCAGGTTCGCGTTGGCGTCGACGGCCCGGGCCACGTCCTCGACGGTCGGATCGAGCAGTGTCACGCCGCGAACGGGCACGTCCTCGCCGTTGACCCGCAGGCCGTCGTCGTAGGAGACGGTCCGCAGGCCCGTCGTCACGGAGTGTTCGTCGTCGCCGAGCTTCGCTCGCAGGACGTATCGGGACTGCTCACCACGGTCGTGGGGCCACCACAGCGACGGATCGCGCACGTCCATCGTGTAGGCCACCGATGCCGTCTCCTCGTCGGTCGAGACGCGGGCTCGGTCCATCATCCCCCCGCCGCGCACGTCGCCCTCCGGTCGGAGCGAGAGCGTGATCCGGTCGTCGAGTGGCTCCTCGGTCAGGACCGTTGCGGAGACTTCGACAGCGGTCTCGTCCGCGTCGTCGAGCGACACCTGTGGCTGGACCGACAGCTCGCTGACGCAGGGGTCAGGCCGTGTTTCGAGATGTGCGTCCCACCAGACGCCCGGGACGCAGCGCTCCGGCGGGAGCTGGTCAGTCGCGTGCAGGCCGCCGAAGCGGTCCTCGGGCGAGCGACACTCCACGACGATCCGGTACTCCTCGCTTTCGGGGAGGCGAACCCGGAGCGGTTCGAAGTAGGCGTCGTGCTCGGTGAGCAGGTCGCCGTTGCACCACACGCGTGTGTGCGCATACGTCCCGTTCAGGACAAGGAGCGCGTGTGCGTCGCTCTCGTCCCGCGGGTCCGAGAACGTCGTTTCGTAGGCCACGGCCTCGGCCCCGGCAAACTGCTCGGGCCGGCCGGGCACCGACACCGGCTCCCACGACTCCGGGGACGGCATCTCGTCGTCCGGCGCAACCGCCGCGCCGCGCCACTCCAGCGACATACCTTGTGGCCCGTTCCGCGTGGGCATATCCTTTGCCCCACGGCTTCACTTTCACTTTCACTCCGGGGATGGCTCGCTTTGACATAGGTAGCCACCTACTATCCAGATATGCTCACCGAACTGCACGAGGCGGCGACACCGACCTGTGAGGCCCAGCACTGCGAGCGCCCGCTCGGCGAGCCAGCGCTGGTGTTCGAGACCGAGGCCGGCCGCCGCGAGGCCCACGAGTGTACCTGCGGTGCGGTGACGGTTACCGTCGTCAAGTCGGAGTCGTCCCGCTAAAGTACGCCCGGCAGTGACCGGGAGGTATGACACTGGAGGAAGTGGTCCACGCAGAAGGCCACGAGAACGTTTCCGGCGAGCACGCGAGCACGCTGGAAGTGACGAGCGATGACTTTCTGACCCCCGCAGGCGACTGCATCCTAGCTATCGAAGCCGACCGCGTCCCCGCCGACTTCGACGACGAGTTCGTCGCGGCCTGCCAGGACGCCGACGCGACGATCACGGCGACTATCGAGGCCGGCGATCACGCCGTCACGGTGACCGGGACCGGCCACCCAGACCTGTCCTTCGAGAACGACCGGAGCCACGTCCTGCGGACGAGCGACTACGTCGACGACCGGACCGTGATGGTGAACGCCGACGCGGCGGCCGGGGACGTGGATCGGGACCTCGTCGACGCGCTCGCTGACGGCCACGATGCGACGCTGACGCTGTCCGTCGAACCACGTAGCGACTGATAACGTCTTCTCTGTCGGCGGTCGCGGGGCTATTCGGCAGCGTCAAAAGAAAAGGGGCTTTGAAACTGTAGACCGCTTCGCTCGCGTCTCTAACTCGACGAGATAACGTCGTCGATGCGGACGATCATCGTCGCCGCCTCGGTGGCGGAGTCGACCGCTTCGCGCTTGACAGCGGCGGGGTCGAGGATGCCGTAGTCGACGGGGTCCCCGACGACGCCGGTCTGGCCTTCGCTGATGATGCCGGCGATGCCCTCGCTCTCGTGTTCGGCGCGGAGGTCGACGAGCGCGTCGATTGCGTCGAGGCCCGTGTTCTCCGCGAGCGTGCGGGGGAGTACGTCGACGGCGTCGGCGAACGCTTCGACGGCGAGCTGCTTGCGGCCCTCGATGGACGCCGCTTCCGAGCGGATGTGGTCGGCGATGGCGATCTCGGTCGCGCCTGCGCCGGGGACCACACCGCCGGCGTCGAGCGCGGCGATGACGGTGTCGAGCGCATCGTTGAGCGCGCGTTCGAGCTCGTCAACGACGTGTTCGGTGGAGCCGCGGGCGATGATCGTGACGGACTCGGCAGTCGCGCCGCCGGTGATGAACGTCACGTCGTCGTCGCCCTGCTTCTCGACATCGACGCTGTCGGCGTGGCCGAGTGCGTCCTCGTCAAGGGCTTCGAGCGAGCCGACGCGCTTTGCGCCGGTGGCCTCGACGATGTCCTTCGCGGTCGAGGAGCCGATGCTGTCGGCGACGAAGACGCCTTCCTTGGCGAGCTGGGAGGCGACGCGGTCGGCGACATCCTCGGTCACGAAGGCAACGTCAGCGCCGCTTTCGACGACTTCCTTGGCGTAGCCCTGCAGCTCGCTCTCTTCGGCGTCGAGGGCGGCGTTGAGCTGGTCGACGCTGGAGACGTTGTACTCGGCGTCGATGTTGCTCTCGCGGACATCGAGTTCCGTGTCGATGACCGCGATGGACGCGTCCTCGACCGAGGTCGGCATGTTGTCGTGGACGGCCGTCTCGTCGACGATGACGCCCTCGACGAGCTTGGTTGCGGAGGAGGCCGCACCCGTCTGGGTGTGGACCTCGATGTTGTCCCGGCGGACGCCGTTAGCGCTCTTGGCGTGGCGGACGGCGTCGACGACGACTTCGGCGAGTTTCTCGGCCTCGACATCACCGGTGCCCTTGCCGGTCATCGAGGATTCCGCGACTTCGACGAGCGTCTCGTCGTCGAGATCGACATCAAGGACGATCTCGTCGATGGCCTCGCGAGCCAGTTCGGCGGCGGCGGAGTACCCCTCGACGATTGTTGTCGGGTGGACATCGTCGTCGAGCAGGTCCTCGCCTTTCGTCAGCAGTTCCCCGGCCAGCACGGACGCTGTCGTCGTGCCGTCGCCCACTTCGTCCTCCTGTGTCTGGGCGACTTCGACGATCATCTGGGCCGCGGGGTGTTCGATATCCATCTCGGAGAGGATGGTCGCCCCGTCGTTGGTGATGACCACATCACCGTCGTCGGAGACGAGCATCTTGTCCATGCCGCGGGGACCGAGCGTGGTCCGTACGGACTCGCTTACGGCCTTTCCGGCGGAGATGTTCGATGACTGTGCGTCCTTCCCGTGTGTGCGCTGGGCGTCCTCATCAAGGATGAAAAGAGGCTGGCCGCCCATGCGTCGCTGGCCAGATGACATATGTGTTGAACCTCACTTAAGACAAGGCAAGCGGTTCTATATAAAACTTTCTAACACCGTAGGCCGCTCGTCGGTCGCCAGCGCCGTGCTGTCCTTGAATCCGGGCCGGACCTGCACATGTTTTAATAGAGGGGTATCCACACCGTATAGTAGATGCTGGAGTTGGAGCACGGGTTTCGCGTCGTCGACGTACACGCACGCTTAGAACCCGACGCGCAGCGCCGCCCCCGAGACGGGATGGGTGACCCGGAGCAACTCGAACGGGAGATGCACCAGGCCGGCGTCGTCCGCTCCGTCGTCTTTCCCGATGAGCGAGACGGGTCGTATCTGAAAGCGAACAACGCCGTCGCCCGGATGACCGTCGAGCGGCCGATGGTCGCCTTCGCCAGGGTCAACGGCGCTCGGGATCCGGGGAGCGGTCCCGGATCGACCCTTCGCAACCTCGCAAGCAGTCGCACGGAGGAGCACACCTCGCCGGCGGACATCGAGCAGTACGCCTACGACGACCGGTTCTACGGTTTCAAGCTGAATCCGCCAACCGATGGACTGCCCGACGAGGAGGTCCTCGCGGAACTGGAGTCAGTGTCACTGCCTGTCATCGTCCACGGCGGCGAGGGGTTCCCGCCCGAAGCCGTCGCCGAGTCGCTGTTGGCGTACGAGTTCCCGGTTATCCTCTCGCATTTCGGCGCGTACCCGCTCCGGCGGGACCTGATGGATCGGGCTATCGACCTGCTGGAGACCAACGACAACCTGTATCTTGACACCAGCGCGGTCCGCTATCGGCGGCCGATGGAGCGAGCGATTCTGGAGCATCCCGACCGCGTTCTCTTCGGGAGCGGCGTCCCCAGCGTCCACCCGAACGTGGCCGTGATGGAGATACTGACACTGGATGTCCCAGAAGACTCGATGCGCAAAGTGTTCTCGAACAACCCCAATCGCGTGATCGAGGCGCTGGCTCCCTGACTGCCACAGCGGGGTCGCGTGACTACCGCCAATCGTACACGGTTACCGCGCGGTCGGCGCGCGCGGACCGACCGTTCGGGTTCCGACGGGGTGTCCGGTCGGTCACGCGTGCCCGGAGGCCGTCGACGAGTCCGGACCCCACACCGCCGAACACGTCCTGTCCGTTGCCGAGCCACTGCGAGGGCGTCGTCTCCCCGCGCGCGACATCCAGCATCGCGTCCTTCGCGTCGCCGCCGGCGTGGCTGAGGATGCGCCACAACACGGTCGGCCTGATGTTGTAGTTCTTGACCAGCCGATAGGCGAGCGAGCGGTACTTCCAGTTCCAGTCGGTGGCTGTGGTCCCGCCGTCGGCCTCGAACTCACGGCTGACGCACATCTCCGTGCTCCAGGCGACACCGTAGTCACCGGCGGCCATCCGGTGGGCGAAGTCCCGGGCGCTGCCGACGTTCAGGTACTCGTCGAACCCGTCGAGTGCTTCCAGCACCTCCGCGTCGAATGCGACGTTTCCGGGGTTGAAATACGTCACATCGCGGCCGGCTATCGTTCGCGTTTCCTCCGTTTCGGTCGTCATCCCGGCGCGCAGCTGCTGGTGCGTCGGGCCGGTGATCGCACGGGCCGCCTCTGAGAGCCCGCTTTTGATGGCCGCTGCCCAGCCCGACTCGACCGAGAGCGACTGGTGAACGAGCGCGACAACGTCGCCCGTCGCCCGGTCGATTCCGGCGTTGCGGGCGACCGTGACGGACCGGTCGGCGATTTCGACGAGGATGGACACGTCGTCTCGGTCCCGGACCATCCCCGTCGTGCCATCAGCCGAGGGACCGTTGACGACGATAACCTCGGCGTCGGGAACCTGCTCGGTGAGTGCGTCCAGACAGCCGGCAAGCTCCTCCCGGCCGTTCAACGTCGGGACCACTACCGAGATATCCATACCACAGGGTACGACGGCGAAGGCGCTTAAAAGTCGCGGGCGACGGTCGCCAACGCAATTTATCAGGGAAAACGGGCCGCTCGGGCGGCCGAGACGCTACACGTGGGTGTTCCAGTACGACACCGAGGCCAGTTTCTCGCCGAGGGGCGTCCCCCCCAGCGCCGTATCGATGGAGCGGAACGAGGCGGCCAGTTCGTTCGGGATCTTGCGGTAGAAGCCGTAGGGAAGCAGCCAGTCGTGGTTCGCGTCGGCCAGTTCCAGCCCGGCCCCGTCCAGCAGGCGGTCGATCTCCCAGCGCGAGTAAAGGCGCGACCCCATCGGGAGCGCCCAGTTGTATATCGACCGGGTGGAAAACCGGTTGAACGTGTCGAAAAAGACCTGTTCCTTCGAGACGCGGCGCATCTCCGCGAGAAACGCCGCCGGCGTGTCCGCCAGATGGAAAAAGCGCATCGCAAACACCGTATCGAAGTGGTCGTCCGGGAACGGGAGCCGGGCGGCATCGCCCCGCATGAACTCCACGTGGTCGTCGACGCCGGTCGCCTGTGCCTTCTCCCGGCCCTGCTGGAGCATCGGGCCGGAGATGTCCAGCCCGGTGATGTTCGCGCCGCGCTCGGCCAGCATCACGGTGAACCGTCCGGTCCCGCACGCTACCTCTAACACGTCCTTGTCGGCCACGGGACCGATGGCGTCGAGGACGGCCTGTTTCTCGCGTCGGTCGATCAGCCGACCGCCGCGGGAGAACCGCTTGGCCTCGTACTCTTCGGCCACGGTGTCGGTCTGATACCACTCCTGCCCTTTCACGGTGTATTGCTCACCCCGCGGGGGATAAAACGATACTGGAATCCCCGCTCACCGGTTCGGCTGTCTTTCGATCAAGTCGAATTCTCCCGCGGTGTCGAGCCTGACTGATACGGGCGCTATTTTCCGCTACTGGTCAGAACCACACGATGGCGGCCCTGTATAAGGATACATTAAACACTTCATAGAATCTGTATTGTTTGGTCATGCATATAGCCAAGTTTTACCAGTAAGTCTTGAATATCAGCCACTATGAGCGCATTAACTGAAAACGCCGCGCCAGCACCTTTCACTGACGAGGAGTTCCGCGACACGCTTCGGGAACTCCCGCCGAGCGCGAAACTCGTCGCGAAGGTGCTGGAAGACGATGCTCCGTTGTCACAGGGCGAACTGGCCGAGAACTCACTGCTCCCGGACCGAACTGTCAGATACGCCCTGAACCGACTCGAAGAATCGGACCTGGTCGACTCGCGGTACAGCTTCACTGACGCACGCAAACAGGTTTATTTCCTCACGGTCTGACCGGCCGGCATGGACTGGCAGCGGGCCGACGTGTCCGTGCCGACGCGGGCACCGACCGGCAGCACGGCAGCGTACGTTTGTGGCGACGAAGCGGCTCTTCTCGTGGACCCCGCAGATACCAGCGATGCGCTCGATACGCTTCTCACTGATCGCACGCTCGCCCACATCGCACTCACGCACCACCATCCGGACCACGCCGGTGCCGTCGCACACTACGCCAGGGAAACGAACGCGACCGTCTGGGCGCGCCGCGGACGGGCAGGCGCGTTCGAAGCCGCGACCGGAATCAGTCCCGACAGACTGTTCAGCGAAGGGACGACGATTCCGACCGACACCGGCCCGGTGATCGTCCTCGACACGCCAGGCCACGCGCCGGAGCACGTCGCCTTCGAAACCGGCGGGACCGTCGTTTCCGGCGACCTCGCTGTCGCCGAGGGCAGCGTCGTCATCGGTGCGCCTGAGGGCGATGTTCGGGCCTATCTCACGTCACTACGTCGCCTCCACGCCAGAAATCCCGACGTGCTGTTGCCGAGCCACGGCCCGCGTATCGAGAACGCCAGGGAGACCTGTGCGCGACTCATCGCCCACCGACTGGAGCGCGAGCGCCGCGTTCGGGGCGCTGTCGACGCCGGAGCCGCCACGCTGGACGATATCCTCGACGCCGCCTACGAGAAGGACCTCACCGGCGTGCGCGACCTGGCCCGTGCGACGGTGCTGGCCCACATCGAGAAACTCGTTGTCGAGGGGACGATATCGTGGGACGGCGAGCGGGCCGCACCGAACTCGGCGGGGTGACGCCTTTTTCCCCGTCGGCCCGCTACCACGGCTGTGGACTCCCTGGAAACGGAACTCGAACGGGCTCGTGCGCTTGACGAGTCGGAACTGGCTGACGCTATCGAGGCAATCGGGTTCGAATGCACCCGCTGTGGGGCCTGCTGCAAGGCCGAATCGGCGTGTGGCGAAGACGGTGAGAGCGCCGACGAGACCGCCGGAGTCGTCGATGGTGGCTCCGGGACCGACGAGTCAGCCCAGAGCGACCCCGAACCCCACACGGCGACGGTGTTCCCCGACGAGATCCGGCAGCTACAGGCGGCTGGGGAGTACGACTTCCGCGACGTGGCCCGACCGATGCCCTACGGGCTCGCGGACGGCCCGGACGGTCCCGAAGGCGAGACCTTCGAGTGGGCGCTCCAGACCGACGATTGTGGCGACTGTACCTTCTACGCCGAGGACGACGACGGAATGGGTGCCTGTACGGTCCACGGCGACCGCCCGCTCATCTGCCGCACATACCCTTTCAGCGTCGCGCTCGGCGGGACGAGCCAGCCGATGGGCGAGGCCGTCGACGAGGAAGGAATGGTCCGGGCCCACGAATGCGAGGGCCTCGGCCGGGACATCTCCAGCGCCGAGGCCGAGGAACTGGCTGCGGCGCTCAAGGAACGCGCCGTCAGAGAACTCGAAGAGGCCATCGGCGTCCGGGATACCTATCGGCCCGTCGACCCGTCCTCGGGACAGGTCGTTGTCCATGATTCCGAAGGGGCCAAGCGACCCGATGGGAGCCCCTACGAGTGAGTTCAAACGTCGTCGATGATCTCGCCGACCGCGAAGTTCGACTTGACCTCGGTGACTTCGATCTTGACTCGTTCGTCGATTTCGGCCCCCGGGACGATGATGACGTAGCCGCGTTCGACGCGGGCGATGCCATCGCCTTGCTTGCCGATGTCCTCGATCTCGACGTAGCGCGTCTCGCCCGGCTCGACCGGCGGCTGTGGCTGGTCCGGCGGCGTGTCCGACACCGTCTCCGACTCGACTTCCGACGCTTTGTCCGCTGAGATGAGTGCAACACGGTAGGTACTGCCCGGGTCGACTGCGCCCGTCTCGACTTCTCGACGCGGTACCTCCACGACGTACCGGTCCCCCTCGTCGCGGATATCAGCACTGAACAGACACAGTAGTTGCTCCGAGATTTCCAATGTGATAGACCTCCGTTCGGCCACAAAACGGGCCATTATTAAAGAACTGCCGGAGAGATCGGTCGCTGTGGTCCCGTCTGGCGGGTCACCACGCGTCCCTGCGGTGTTTCCCGCCTGTACCAACGCCCCGACGTGTGGTCCAACTCACGGCTGTATCCCCGCTTCGAGCAGGGCAAAACCGCAAGACTGCGGGCCGTTAACCGTCTGTACCAAATCCCATAAAGGTGTCTCGGCATTGCTACTAGGTGTACTAATGAGCGCCACCGCACAATCGGCCGACAGCCCCCTCTCAGACAAGCAGCGACGTATTCTGGAGTATCTCCGGTCGAACGCCGACGACCAGACGTATTTCAAGTCGCGGCTCATCGGTGACGAACTCGGTCTTTCGGCCAAGGAAGTCGGCACGAACATGACCGCTATCGCCGACGGCGACCACGACCTGGCCGTCGAGAAGTGGGGCTACTCCTCCTCGACGACGTGGATGGTCGAGGCCTGATACTGGACGCTGTAACTGCTCCCGGTGTTCGCCCACTTCGGTCGGCGACAGCCGGAAATGCCGTCTAGCAGTCCGTCTAGAGCGACCGCTCGTTTCGGGCACGTTCTGACGCGGACACGGTGGGTCTCCGGACCGGCGCTTCACATCACTTGGACTGCATTATTTTGCTGTCGGAACTTCTGTTCGCGCATCACTGCTTCTATCCCTGATATACACGGCTGCCTTAGATTTGGTGAATGTCCATCTTGATAACAGTTGAATCCATAGTTCGAGTCAGCAATGGGCGAGGCTCGTTCTCCGATTCGGCTCCTCCACGTCGACGATGACCTGCAGTACGCGGAGACGACGGCGGCGTTTCTCGACCGAGCGGAGCCGGAGTTCGACATCGAGATCGCGACGAGCGCATCGGACGGGCTGACTCGCCTCGAATCCGGGACGTTCGACTGTATCGTCTCGGACTACGAGATGCCCGGGCAGAGCGGTATCGGCTTTCTCGAATCAGTCCGAGACAGCTACCCCGACCTCCCGTTCATCCTGTATACCGGTCGCGGCAGCGAGGCGATCGCTGGCGATGCTATCTCCGCGGGTGTGACTGACTACCTGCAGAAGACATCCGACACCAGCCACTACGCCCTCCTCGCGAACCGAATCGTCAACGCCGTCGAACAGTACCGGTCTCGAAGCGCCCTCGAAGAGAGCAAAGAGCGGCTCTCGCTGTTCATCGACCAGTCACCGCTCGGGTTCGTTGAATACAATCAGGACTTCGAGATCATTCGCGTCAACGACACCCTCACGGATATGTTCGGCTACACCGAGGATGAACTACTCGGGGAGACGTGGGAGGTGTTCGTGAGCGACGCAAGCTACGCCGATGTCGACGAGGTTACGTCCGCCCTCAGCGAGGCCAGCGGCGGCTACCACAGCGTCGACGAGAACGTTCGGAAGGACGGCGAGCGTATCATCGTCGAGTGGCACAACCGCTTCGTGACGGACGACTCGGGCGATGTTGTGACTATCTTTTCGAAGTGCCAGGATGTCACGGAGCGCATCGAACACGAACGCGACCTCGCACAGCTCCGTGACTTCTTCGCCGAGGCGGAGGAACTAGGTGACCTCGGCGCGTGGGAGTTCGACGAGACCGGCGTCTCGACCTGGACGGCAGGGACTCGTCGCATCCACGAGGTCGACGACGACTTCGACCCGACGGTCGAGGACGGGCTGTCGTTTTACCATCCCGACGACAGGGAGCGGGTCAGAGCGGCCGTCGATGCGGCGCTCGAAGACGGCGACCCCTTCGACATCGAGGCCAGACTCATCACCGCGACGGGCGACCAGCGGTGGATTCGGACGCGCGGCAAACGGGTCGAGGACACGGACAGACGGATTATCCGGGGGTTCATCCAGGACATCACTGAGCAGAAGGAGCGCGAACGCAAACTCCGTGTTCAGAACGAGCGATTGGAGTCGTTCGCCAGCGTCGTCAGCCACGACCTCCAGGGGCCACTCACCGTTGCAAACGGTCACCTGGAGCTAGCCCGACAGGAAACTGACAGCGACCACCTCGACAGTATCAACAGGGCTCACAAGCGGATGCAGACGCTGATAGACGATATTCTGACTCTAGCACGGGATGGGCGCGAGGCGACGACCACTAAACCCGTCGACCTGCAGACCGTGGCGGCCGCGTGCTGGGAGACCGTCGACGCAGCGAACGCGACGCTGATAACCGATACCGACAGCGTCATTCTGGCCGACCCGAGTCGGCTACAGCGCCTGCTGTCGAATCTGTTCCGGAACAGTATCGAGCACGGTTCGACGGCCGCGCTTTCCCGGACCCATGCGGATAGCGAGTCACGCGGGGCGACAACCAGTCCGACCCAGTCCGAACGAGGCACCGACCTAACAGTAACTGTCGGCGACCTCGACGACGGCAGCGGCTTCTACGTCGCCGATGACGGTCCGGGCGTCCCCGAGGCGGAGCGGGACACGGTTTTCGAGCCGGGTTACTCGACCGCCTCCGACGGCACGGGCTTTGGCCTCGCCATCGTCGCAGATATCGCCGCCGTCCACGGGTGGGAGGTCAGCGTGACCGACAGCGAGTCGGGCGGGGCCAGGTTCGAAATCACCGGTGTTGACCGAGAGGCGTGATTTGACGGCCGCAATCAGCTCAGGGGTCGTACCGCAGCAGCGAGTCGGCCTCGCCCGCTAGCTCGGCGACATCGTCATCGAAGGAGTCGGCGTATCGGATAAGAAGCGTCAACACTGTTTCCGGTTCGGTCACCGCGTAGCCGTCCTCACGGGAGAGGAGTCCGGCCGACTCCAGGTCGCCGGCGTAGTTGCTCACCGTCGGCCGCGAAACGTCCAATTCAGTGGCCAGTTCAGAGGCCGTCACGTCCGGACGGCGAAGGAGCGTGACGAGCATCCCGCGGGCGGTCGACCGGCGCAGGTAGCCAAGCGCCACCTGCTCGAACTCGGAGAACTGGTCGGCCGGGAAGTAGCGCCGGTAGTCGCCGTCCTTCTGTGAGGCGACGATGTCCTCGTTTTCCAGCCGGTGGAGGTGATGCTGGGCCTCGCCGGTCCCGAGTTTGAGGTCGTCCCGGAGCTTCGAGAAGTGCGTGCCGGGGTGTGCCGAGACGTAGCCGGCGATGGCGTCGGGGGCGTCGCTTTCGCTCCCGCTGTCGCCAAAGCGGGCAAACGGGCTGGCCGCGCCGAGGGCGGCAAAGCGACGGAGCGTCGCCCGCTTGTCCTCGTCCACGTCGCCCTTACGTGTCATTGCTACCGAAAAGGTGGGTCGGTAATAAAACGTCTTCGCCTGATTATCAGGCTTAGTCGTCCTTGTCGACCTCGGACGGCTGGGCCGTGTCGTCGGGGCCGCCTGCTACGTCGGTCTGCTCGTCGCTCTCGAACTCGGCGTCCATCTCCTCGATAACGTCGTCAGCACTGTCGACGCCGGAGTCTTCGCCGTGTTTGATCTTCTGGGCTTCCTCTTCCATGGCCTCGACATCGACCTGTGCTTCCTCGTCGATCTGGCCGAGGATCTCTTCGATGTCGTCCAGACCGAGCATCTCGCGGGTCTCGTCGTCGAAGTCAAGCGCTTCCAGCGAGTGGCCGTTCTCCTTCACGTCCGAGCCCTGGAGGTGCTTGCCGTAGCGGCCCACCAGCGACGTGAGCTCCTGGGGGAGGATGAACTTCGTCGACTCGCCCTGGCCGATCTCGGCCAGCGTCTCCATCCCTTTGTCGATGACGGCACGTTCGCCCATCGACTCGGCGGATTTCGCGCGGAGGACGGTCGAGATGGCGTCACCCTGGGCTTCCAGGATCTGGCTCTGCTTCTCACCCTGGGCGCGGATGATGTTGGACTGCTTGTCACCTTCCGCCGTCTCGATGGCGGAGCGCCGTTCACCCTGGGCTTCCAGGATCATGGCACGGCGTTTCCGCTCGGCGGAGGTCTGTTGCTCCATGGCCTGCTGGACATCCTTGGAGGGGTTGACCTCGCGGACCTCGACGCTCTCGACGCGGACACCCCACTCATCGGTGGGTTCGTCGAGTTCCTTCCGGATGCGGGCGTTGATCTCGCCGCGTTTGTTCAGCGTGTCGTCCAGTTCCATGTCACCCAGCACAGCGCGGAGGGTCGTCTGGGCCAGGTTGGAGACGGCACGCTCGTAGTTGTCGACTTCGAGGAAGGCCTTCTTCGGGTCCATCACCTTGATGTAGACGACGGCGTCGGCGGTCACCGGCGAGTTGTCACGAGTGATCGCCTCCTGCCGGGGCACGTCGAGCGTCTGGGTACGCATATCGAACCGCGTCACGTCGGAGACGAAGGGATAGATGAAGTGAATCCCCTGGTCGAGGACGCCGCGATAGGTACCAAGCACCGTGTAGGCACCTTTCTGGTACGGGCGGATGATCACGACGCTGGAGTACACCAGCGCGATAGCCAATAGGAGGAAAATCACCGTAACGAAGCCGATGAGTCCTCCCAGACCTTGCAGCGGTGTCGCGGGGAACATGACAGTCAAACCTCCGGAGCGCTCAAGGAAAAGGCTTCGGTGTCCCTGTCACAAACTACCGAATCACACACCTACGCCCGCTCGGACTCTCGTTCCGGCTCGGCGTCGTCGCGCTCGTCGTTGCGGGTCCGGTCGCGTTCGAGCGCCCGGTCGATCTCGTCGCCCGCCGACTCCACCGCTTCGACTTTCAGGACGTTCCCGCCGCCGGGGTCGATGACGATGACCTCCGCCCCTTCCTCGATCGGGTCGCCGGTGCTCCGGGCCTGATAGTAGGGGTTGAAGCCGCCGTCTTCCAGTTTGACCTCGCCGTCGTTGCGGGTCACGCGCTCAGTCACGGTCCCGAACTGGCCCGTGAGCGAGTCGGAACTGAGCGTCTGACCGCGGCCCGGTGCGGCGAAATCGAGCTTCCGATACCCCCAGAGCGTGACCGCTGTCGTCGCCAGTACGACGACGGTGAGGATGAGCGGCGCGAGAAGGCCCAGGCTCGCCGGGATGAACAGGCCGACCAGCCCCGCTGTCAGCAGGGCCACGCCGAGGACGAAGAAGTGCGTCCCGGGGGCGAGGGCCTCGCCCACGATGAGGCCCGCGCCGGCCAGAAACAGCAGGATGGAGAGCGACATACCTAACAGTGGTTCGGCCTGCAGAGGAGCAACCGCCGCCAGCGGGTTCACCATACCTCGACTTAGTGTCGGAGCAGGATTAAGTGTCGGGGTCGGAAAGCGACGCGCGACAGCCACCGGTGCAGTCTCAGGCGTCGCTCGTCCGGACGAACAACCCGTACAGCGCCGCCGTTCCGACGGCAACCGCCAGAACCACGCCGCCGAGCATAGTCGGGGCGTACATGTCCGCCCCGAGGAACATCCGACCGAACGCGAGAATCGCGATGCAGACTCCCAGCGCGACGAACACCACGTTCTCTGGCTTCGGGACGCCGGGCGTTACGTCCAGGTCCGGAGCGAACGAGCCGGCGACCGCGCCTTCCTCCTCGTCGGCCGCGTCACCGTCGCCGCTGCCGTTTTCCCCGACCTGAATCACGTCGGCCTCGGTCGC
The DNA here is from genome assembly GCF_031624315.1 of Haloarcula terrestris. Lineage (NCBI taxonomy): Archaea > Methanobacteriati > Methanobacteriota > Halobacteria > Halobacteriales > Haloarculaceae > Haloarcula > Haloarcula terrestris. The sequence goes on from NZ_JAMQOM010000002.1 coordinate 248,525, forward strand.
CAGTTCGTACTCTTCGGTGAAGCTGTCACCCGCAGCGGCCGCGTCGTCTTGTGGGGCCCCGTCCTCATCCATGGGTCGCGATACGTGCCGTGACTACAAAAGCGCTGGCGACTGCGATTACTTGATTCGGGTTCCCAGCGGCGCGTCCTCGTGGGTCGTCAGCAGGTCGGCCTCGTCGCCGGCAGCCAGCACCATGCCGTTGGATTCGATGCCGAACAGTTCGGCTTTCTCCATGTTCGCCAGGAGGATGACACGTGTCCCGGGGAGGTCCTCGGCGTCGTGGAGCTGTCGCAGGCCGGCGACGACCTGCCGGACCTCGTGGCCGATGTCGACTTCTAATTTGAGAAGCTTGTCCGCGCCCTCGACCGGCTCGGCGCTGCGGATCTCGCCGACGCGCATGTCGACGCCCTCGAAGTCCTCGAAGCTGATGCGGTCCTCGACGAGGGGTTGGCGGTCGGCGGCGTCCGCATCGTCATCCGCTCCATCTCCGTCATCTCCGGCGTCGGCCGACGCCTCGCTCTCGACTCGCTCCTGTAGCTCTTCGTTCAGCGCCTCGATGTGGTCGTCCTCGACCTGCTCGAACAGCTCCGCGGGCTCGCCGAACTCGGCCGGCGGCGCTTCGAGCGCGCTGTCGAGTGTCACGTCGGCAGCGGACCCCTGTTCACCCAGTTGGCCCCACAGGCGCTCGGCCTTGCCCGGCAGAACCGGTTGCATGAGCACCGCGACGGCCTTCGTTAGCTGCACGCAGTCGCGGATGACCTGCTCGGCGCGCTCGGGGTCGTCGTCGACCAGGTTCCAGGGCTCGTTGCGCTGGATGTACTCGTTGCCGTAGTTCGAGAGTTCGATGGCGATTTCGGCCAGTTCGCGCACGTCGTACTCCCGAACGGCGGCCTCGAAGTCCTCGATAGCCGACTCGATGCGGTCGCGCACGTCGTCGCTGACCGCGGCGTCGGGCGTGCCGTCGTAGTTGCGCTCGGCGAACAGCAGCGAGCGGTAGATGAAGTTGCCGACGTTGCCGACGAGTTCGCCGTTGACCCGCTCCTGGAAGCGGTCCCAGGAGAAGTCCACGTCAGTGTCGATCTGTGCACCGGTGGCGATGTAGTACCGGAACAGGTCGGGGTGGAAGCCAGCGTCAAGATATTCGTCGGCCCAGACCGCGCGGTTGCGCGAGGTTGAGAGGGCCTTGCCGTCGATGCCGACGAACCCGGTCGCCAGAATCGACCGGGGCTCGTTGTAGCCCGCGCCGCGCAACATTGCGGGCCAGAACACCGCGTGGTGCTGGATGATGTCCCGGCCGATGACGTGGATGATTTCGCCGTTCTCGTCGGTCCAGTCGTCGTCCCACGCGGTGCCGTGGCGCTCCTCGCCGCCGACCTTCCAGACCTGCTCCCAGTCGTACTCGTCCGCGCCGACGCGCTCCGAGTACTGCTTGGTCGAGGCGACGTACTCGATGGGCGCATCGACCCAGACGTACAGCACCAGTTCGTCGCCGCCGTCGACATCCTCCGGATAATCGACGCCCCAGTCCATGTCCCGCGTGATACAGAGGTCCTGCAGTTCGCCCTCAATCCATTCGCGGGGCTGGTTCTGGGCGTTGTCGGTCCCCTCTAGGCGGTCGAGGAAGCCCTGGAGATACTCCTGAAAGTCCGAGAGGCGGAGGAACTTGTGTTCGCGGGTGCGGTACTCGGCGGGGTTGCCGGTCAGCGTCGAGACGGGGTCCTCAATCTCGCCGGGTTCGAGGTGGCGCTGACACCCCTCGTCGCACTCGTCTCCGCGGGCCTGCTCGCCGCAGTACGGACAGGTGCCCTCGACGTAGCGGTCGGGAAGGGGCTGGTCCTCCTCGGTGTCCCAGGCGACCTCGATCTCCTTCTCGTGGACGTGGTCGTTTTCGACCCACGAGCGGACGAACTCCTGGGTGAGTTCGACGTTGGTCTTGTCGTCGGTGTGACCGTAGTTGTCGAACTCGATATTGAACTGCGGGAACGTCTCGGCGTAGGTTTCGTGGAAGTCCAGTGCGAACTCCCGCGGCGCAACACCGTTTTCGGCGGCGTTGACCGCCACCGGCGTGCCGTGCATGTCCGACCCCGAGACGAATGCCGTCTGCTGGCCGATGCGTCGTAGCGCGCGCGACAGCGCGTCCCCGTCGACGTACGTCCGGAGGTGGCCGACGTGGAGGTCGCCGTTCGCGTATGGCAACCCACAGGTCACGACCGCCGGCTGGTCCGTCGGAAACTCGTCGTGGCTCATACCTGTTCGTGTGCCACCGACGGGTCAAAAGGGGGTTGGTTTCGGCGTGCCAGCAGCGATCCGAGTCCGCCCGTTACAGCAGCGCAAGCGTGCCGCCGGCGAGACCCAGCGTCACAACCAGCCGGCCGGCACTGCCGAAGAACGTCGCCGCCCCGAATCGGAGGTAGTCCTCTTCGAGGACGGTGAACGCATAGATGGACAGCGTGTCGGGGAAGAAGGGGACACAGAGCGCGAGCGCCAGCCCGACGTAGCCGTACTTCTTGGCAATCTGTATCGTTTTCTTTTCGGACCATTCGATGAGGTCGAACCGGGACCGCTTGATGCGGCGAACGAGCGGACCGTACTCCTTTGCCTCCTGTCCGATGTGGAACGCAAAGAGGCTCCCGACCGCCTTTCCGAGGCCGCTGACGATGATAATCGCCACCAGGTTCCCGTTCGTAGAGAGGCCGAGCCGGAGCGTTTCGGCCGGAACCAGTACGACTTCGCTGGGGAGCGGCAGGATGAACGCGATCAGAAACGAGTACACCGCGATAATGCCCAGTCCGGTCGGACCGGTGGCCGTACAGACAGCCTCTTCCAGCGGGGACAAGGGAGTACCGGCGGTCGTACAGTCGCCGATGAAGGAAATGAGCACTGGGGTCGTTACTACCAGATCCACACCCCCCTGTAGCAAACCGGCACTTCTAAACCTTCGTATGTGTTCTCGGGAGAGTTCTATATCCGGTGGCCGTAATGTGGCCACAGCCGCGGCCCTGCCTCAGTACCAGTCGAGGTCCGCGACGAACGACCGCAGCATCGACCGCGTGACCTGCGGCACCACCTTTTTCTACGGGGGCATCGCGCTCGCCGGTGGCGAGCGCTCAACCCCCGCCGAAAAACGTGGGCGAAAAAGGCGACTGCTCGGACACAGTCCTCGCAGTCGTGAACGCTGCTCGCTGTGCTCGCACCGATACGGTCCCATCAGCAATCTGTTTCCGTGCTTTTGAGACGCTAATCGTTTGCTCTCAGTACCAGTCGAGGTCCGCGACGAACGACCGCAGCATCGACCGCGTGACGTGGGGCATACACACGACGCGCATTTCCCCGGCCCCGGTCTTGGAGACGCGCCAGCCCCGCTCCCGAAGCTCATCGGTCATCGGCACCGAGAGATCCGCGGCGACGAGCGGGAGTTCGGGACCGACTACGTCGTGGCCCCGCGCCGACAGCTGGTCGGCCAGCCAGTTGGCGTTGGCCATCGACGTTTCGTACTGCTGCCTGTAGCCAGTCGGCCACAGCGACTCCATCGCCGCGACGGCGGAGGCCACGCCAGCGCCCGACCGCGTACCCGTCAGCGTGAGCTGGTCCGTCGACTCCAGATACGGCGTCTCGACGGCAAGTGCATCAAGGAGCGAGCGGTCGCGGGCGAGCAGCCCGCCAGCGGGGACCGCCGCCTGCCCGACCTTGTGCGGGTCAATCGTCATCGTGTCCACGTCGGCGTGGCCGAAATGCCAGTCGTGCTCGGTAAAGGGGAGGTAGAAACCGCCCCACGCCGCGTCGACGTGACAGAGCGCGTCGACCGTCTCGGCGAGGTCGGCGATGGCCGGGATGGGGTCGACGTAGCCGTACTCAGTCGATCCGGCGACGCCGACGACACACACCGTGTCCTCGTCGACGAGTTCGGCCATCGCCTCCATGTTGGCGCGGTAGTCCGTCGCCGGCGCGGTCCGCAGTTCGACGCCGAGCACGTCGGCGGCTTTCGTGAATGAAAAGTGCGCGTGGACCGGCGCGACCACGTTCGGGTCGTCCGTGTCGGCGCGGTTGCGGGCGATGCGGATTGCCTGGATGTTGGCCTCCGTCCCGCCGGAGGACACGTAGCCCGCCGGGTCCGAGAGCCCAGTGACCTCGCCGAGATAGTCGACCGCCTCGCGTTCCAGGTCGGCGACGGTCTCGTACGTGCCCGGGTCCCCGGGGTTCGTCGCGAGGAACCGCTCGGCAGCCTCACGGGCCGCTGGATGGGGAACGGTACACATCGACGAGAGGACACGCTCGAACTCCTGTGGCTCTGCCCGCTGGAGCATCTACCCCGACTATAGCGGGGGAGTGGTTTAGCCGTTGTGCTCGGGCTACCAGTTCGACGGCCCGATTTTCTTCGTCGCCTTCGCACGGAACCCTGTGGGGCCGATCAGCGACTCGAAGACGGTCTGGCGCTCGGTATCGAGCGCGCCGCCGAAGGAGCCGACACGCATCGTCCGATACGTCTCAAAGCCCTTGTCGTTGGAGTAGAAGTAGACGCTGCCGTGCAGCAGGCCGTGGATGAGTTCGTCCGACCGCACGTCGCCCGCGGGTCGGTCGAGCTTCACGAAGGCCACGTTTCCCCAGTTGACGACCGCTTCCCGGAGCCCCATCAGGAACGCGACTTCGTGGTTCCTCGGGAGGCCGAACTCCGTCGCCCGTTCGAGGTCGGTCAGCGAGTCGAGGACGACGAGCGTGTCCGCGGCGTCGGTCACTCGCTCGCTAAGGTCTTCGAGGAATTTCTCGAAGGTCTCGTCCGACGGTTCGGTCACAGACGGGTCCGGTTCCGCGTCTGGCTGTTCGATGTCGTCGTCGCTCCGTCTGGCATCGAACAGCGTGTCGGGGACCGGGAGCAGTTCCATGTACCGCTGGGAGAAGTCCACGACCGTCATGTGCTCCGTGAGCGTCTCGAACTGGTAGCCGTCGAGGACGGCGTCGAGTTCGCTGTAGACGTGCTCGCGGTCGTGCGAGAGCGTGATATAGGTCACCGAGTCGGGGATCGCCTCGCTGCGCCGGGCGATGCCGTTCGGGACCATCTCGGGGCGGTGCTTTGCGAGCATTAGCGTTGCGAGACTCGTGTAGGTGAACGCATCGCCGCCCGCGTCCGACGCCCCGGCCAACAGGACCGTGCTCCCGGTCGGAATCCCTCGGACCTGTCCGTCCAGTCCAGGGATGCCGAAGGGGATGTAGGAAACACCGGAGCTGATACTCTTGGCTTCCGGTGTCGATTCGGATGCCATACCGAAACGTAGCGAACGGAGCGGAAAAGTGTGCTGGCTACTCCGGTACCGGGGCGTTACCGGACCGATTCCAGCAGGAGGCGCTGCTCGACGCGCTTGACCTCGTGTTGCACGTCGCGGACAGCGTCGATGTTCGGCGAGATGGAGGTGACTCCCTCGTCGACGAGGAAGTCGACCATCTGTGGCTTCGAGGCGGCTTGGCCGCAGATGCTCGTGGACACGTCGTGCTCGCGGCAGGTGCCGATGACCTGACTCATGAGCTCAAGCACGGCCGGGTGGAGTTCGTCGAAGCGGTCGGCGACGTTGCCGTTGTTGCGGTCGACGGCCAGCGTGTACTGCGTGAGGTCGTTCGTCCCGAACGAGACGAAGTCGATGCCGGCATCACAGATCTCCTCGATGGAGAGGGCACTGGCCGGTGTCTCGACCATGACACCCCAGTCGCGCTTCTCGGGGTCGATGCCGACCTCCTGCATCAGCGCCTTCGCCCGCAGGATGTCCTCGGCGTCGGTCACCAGCGGCAGCATCAGTTCGACGTTGTCATAGCCCAGGTCGTACAGGCGCTCGAACGCGCGGAGTTCGAGCTTGAACTCACCGGGGCGATCAAGCGAGCGCCGGATACCCCGATAGCCTAGCATCGGGTTGTGTTCGCTGGGTTCGTCCTCGCCGCCCTGGAGCTGGCGGAACTCGTCGGAGGGCGCATCGAGCGTTCGGACGCGGATCGGCCGCGGGTAGAACGCTTCGGCCACCGAGCGGACACCCTCGACGATTTCGTCCACGTACGCCCGTTCGCCGTGGTCCTCGACGTAGCGGGCGGGCGTCTTGTCCGTCGAGAGGATCATGTGCTCGATGCGTAACAGGCCGACGCCGTCGGCTCCGGTCGCGGCGGCCCGTTCGGCGGCCTCCGGAATGGAGACGTTGACCTTCACTTCCGTTCCAGTCATCGGCTTGACGGCCGAATGTGTCTCGACCGGCTGGTCGGCCCCTTCTGGCTCGTCAGCCATGTCTTCCGGGACCTTTGCCCCTTTCTCCACGGTCCCCTTGTCGCCGTCGAGCGTGATCGTTTCGCCGTCCCGGAGCTTCTGGGTGGCGTCCTCAGCGCCGACGACGGCTGGGACGCCGAGTTCCCGGGAGACGATGGCGGCGTGGCTGGTCATCCCGCCCTCGTCCGTGATGATGCCGTTCGCGCGTTTCATCGCCGGTACCATGTCTGGCGTCGTCATCTCGGCGACGATGATGTCGCCGTCCTCGACCTTGTCGAGGTTGTCGAGCTTGTCGACGATGCGGACGACGCCGGTGACTCGGCCCGGCGCGGAGCCGATTCCGGAGAGCCGAACCGGCTCGGACTGGCTCTCCATCGCCCCGCCGTCGGCAACACCCGATTTGCTACCCGGGGGCTGACTCTCTGCTTCCGTGGCCGACCCGCCACTCTCCTCAGTGTCGTCAATAGTGGTAATCGGGCGGGACTGCAGCAGATACACCTCGCCCTCGTAGACCGCCCACTCCACGTCCTGTGGGGTATCGTAGTGGTCTTCGACGCGCTCGCCGATTTCGATGAGCCGGTGGATCTCCTCGTCAGAGAGGACGCGCTCATTGCGCTTTTCCTCGGGGACGGACCGTTCGATGGTCTCCCCGTCGTCGCCCCGAACACACATTACCTTCTTGTCGGCGACGGTCACCTCGTCGATGGAGCCGGTCTCCCGGTCGATGATGTAATTGTCAGGCGAAACCGCACCGGAAACGACCGCTTCGCCAAGTCCCCACGCGGCCTCGATGATGGCCGTCGGGCCGCCGGTCGAGGGGTGGCTGGTGAACATGACGCCGGATTTCTCCGCGTCGACCATCTGCTGGACGACGACGGCGATGTCCACGGCGTCGTGGGCGAAGTCGTTCTCGTTGCGGTAGTAGATGGCACGCTGGGTGAACAGCGACGCCCAGCACTCCTTGACTCGCTGCAGGAGGTCGGCACGCGAGACGTTCAGATACGTGTCTTGCTGGCCGGCGAAGGAGGCGTCCGGGAGGTCCTCGGCGGTCGCCGAGGACCGCACCGCCACGTCCTCGTCGCCCATCTCGTCGTAGGCAGCCAGCAGGTCCTCGCGGACCGACGGTGGGGTGTCGGTTTCTAAGATCAACTCTTGGGCGCGTTCGGCCGCCTCGGCCAGCGCCTGCGAGTCGTCGCTGTCGACATCGACGGCCTCGAATAACGGCTCGTCGATTCCAGTTGCTTCGATGAACGACCGATACGTGTCGGCGGTAACGACAAACGCCGACGGAACGGGCAGTCCTGCTCCGGTCAGTTCTCCGAGAGACGCCGCCTTGCCGCCGACCCGCGACAGATCGTCGGCACCGATTTCGTCGAGCCACAGTGTTGGCATGGACTCATTTGTATGATCTTCAACGACAATTAAGGATGTTCCGGTTATAGCTGGTGTGAAATTCCTCTTCACTCGATTTCGAGTGAATCAGGCACCCATACCGACGATGTGTGACTTAATATCACGCTTCGATAATGTCGTCCTCGTCGACAGACGGGACTGTTACCGTGCCATCAAGTGTGGTCACGCCGCGGCCGCCGACCCACACCTCGGTCCCATCCGTATCGACTGATACGATTCCGGGCCGGTCCCGGAAGTGACCGCCCTCGACGGTGATCTGCTCGACGGTGTCATCGAGTGCGCCGTACTGGCGGACAAAGGCCGCGCAGGCCCCCGATGCTGTGGCGGTCACCGGTTCCTCCGTTCGGCTCCCGGCCCGGAAGGCTCGCCCGTGCAGCGTCGACCGGCGGGTCGCATCGGCACCGACGGTGTCGAACGTGAACGGGTACGCGCCAACCGCGTCCGTGCGGTCACAGAGCGAGGCGACGGCGGCCACGTCCACCGACAGGCTACTTAGATGCTCGAAGTAGTTGACCGGGACCATGAGCCACGACTCGCCCGTGCCAGCCGTCACGAGGGGGAGGTCCGCTCCCACATCCTTGAGCGTAGCCGCGTCGAGTCCGAGCGCGTCCGCGACATCGCTGTAGGGGATGTCGACCTCATTGATGTCGGCCCGGCCCTGTTCGACCCAGACCATCCCGTTCTGTTTCGTCTCGCCGGCGACTTCACCGCCATCGGTGGAGACCGTCCACTCGTCGTCGTCGATCTCACCGCGCTCGTAGAGCACCGCGTGGGCAGCGACTGTCGCGGTCTCCGCCTGCTTCAGTTCCCCGTCCGGCGAGAAACAGCGAAGCCGGCGGTCGGCGTCCGCCGCCGGTAGAACGAACGCCGTCTCGGTGGCTCCCAGTTCGTTGGCGATGGCCCGCATCTGGTCGTCGGCCAGTCCGTCGGCCTCGGGCACGACGCCGGCCGCTGTACCGGCTGTCGGCTCCGCGGCGAACGCGTCGACAAGCAACGCCTGTCGGGTATCCATGGCTCGGAGTTGTGTTGACCCGCAGATAACCTTTTCCGGAGCTAGTCGAAGTCGTCCGGCGGTCGATCCCGTCCAAGACGCCACGGCGACGGCAACGCGCTACTGACGGACGACTTTAGTACAGGGGGCTATCACTGGAACGTATGAGCGAGGACGTTGACCTCCCTGAAAGCCACCCCCGCTACGAGTCGCTTTTGACCCGCCACCGGATCGAGGCGGGCGTCGACCGCGGCATCACCTCCCGACAGGGTCTCATCGCCCAGGGCCGCGGCGAGGCCTTCGACTACCTGCTCGGCGAGCGCACCATCGACAGCGCCGACGACGCCGAGCGCGCCGCCGCGGCACACCTCCTCTCCGCCGAGCACCCTGTCGTCTCGGTCAACGGCAACGCCGCCGCACTCGTGCCCGGTGAACTCGTCGAACTGGCCGAGGTGACCGGCGCTGACCTCGAAGTGAACCTGTTCAACCGGACCGAGGAACGCATCGAAGCTATCGCCGAATACCTCCGTGAGCACGGTGCGACAGACGTGAAAGGGCTGACCGCCGACGGTCGCATCCCCGGGCTCGACCACGAGCGCGCGAAGGTCGACGCCGACGGCATCGGCGCGGCGGACGTGGTCCTTGTTCCGCTGGAAGACGGCGACCGCGCCGAGGCCCTGGGTGAGATGGGCAAGACCGAACTGGTCATCGACCTCAACCCACAGAGCCGCTCGGCTGAGGTGGCGACGGTCCCCATCATCGACAACATCATCCGCGCGATACCGAACATCACCGCACACGCCCGTGACCTCCGGGGCGATCCCGACGCCCAGCGGGACGCCATCGACACGTTCGACGCCGACAGCGCCCTGACCGACGCCGAGCGGACGATTCGTGCGGGTGACCTCGAATGAGCCTGCCGCCCTACATCTACGTCGACCGACGGGTGCCTGACGAAGAGACAGTCAGGGAGGTCCTCGACCAGCGGACGATGACGGCCTTCGGCGACGCCGAGCAACTGGAACGCCTCCACCGCGTGTTCTACCCGGTATTCAAGGTCGACTACGAGTACGAGACCGGCGAGGGGAAGCTGTTCGGCACGACGAGGAAATCCGAGACGGCGTTTCTCGACGGCCTCTGGGCGGACAACGACCGGGCCGTCGCGCAGTACGCTGATGACACCGACGCGGTGGTCCGCCGGGCGACGGGCGACTACGACTTCGGCCGCAGCGACCCGGCACTGGGCCGCTCTGTCTTGATGCAGTTCCAGGTCACCGACGACGACGCCCGGTCGCTGCTACCACAGCGCGTCGCGGAGTACCGCGAGCAGCGCCACGACAGTGCCGCGGGCGCGGCCAACGTCTTCCTCCGGAAGCTCCGTGATTCGTACGGTCTTCCCGGGGATTTCGATCCCGACGGCTTCGACAGCGTGACCGGCGTCGAGCGCCTGTATCTCCCCTTCTGGCTCGCTGAGTACCACTCGCCCGACAGCTCCGATGTCAAGCTCGTCACGTTCCGGGACCCGGACGCCCCGACAGAGGACCTGAAGCGCCACGGCTGGCTCGCGGAGTTCCTCAGCGCCGAACCGCGCCGGCTGGCCGACTACGGCTACGAGGTCAACCCCGACCGGCTCGAACGGAACATCCGGGAGCGGATCGACCAGTCCGACGATTCCGGGTCGGCCGATACGGGTCGGGACACCCCTTCCGGTCGTGGCAGTTCCGCTGACGACGATGACGGCGCACCCTCGATAAACCGCGAGCGACCGTCCGATGACGGAACAGTGGTCCAGCCCGACGGCGTCGACATGCAGGCCGACGGGCTGGTCGACCCGAACCCGTCCCGGAGCTTCGCGGACGTGGGCGGAATGTCCGAACTGCTGGAGACGCTCAACCACAAGGTCGTCCGGCCGCTGCAGGACCCGAGCGCCTTCGAGGAGTACGGCATCGGCGTCGTCAACGGCGTCCTGCTGCACGGGCCGCCCGGTTGTGGCAAAACCCATGTCGCGGGCGCGCTCGCGGGAGAAGTCGACCACACCTTCATCGAGGTGACGCCCGCCGATGTGACCAGCAAGTACATGGGCGAACCCGCACAGAAGGTCGAAGAGCTGTTTCAGATCGCCCGTGCGAACGCCCCTTGCATCCTTTTCATCGACGAGATCGACGGCATCGCCGGCGCGCGCGACGGCGACAGCAACATGAACAGCAGCGAGCAGCAACTGGTCAACCAACTGCTCACTGAACTGGAAGGCATCGCCGACGAGGACGTGGTCGTGCTGGGCGCGACGAACCTCGTCGAGGACGTGGACGACGCGATCCGCCGTTCGGGCCGGTTCGACGAGCGCGTGGAGGTCCCCCCGCCGGACGCCGAAGCCCGAAAGCAGATTCTGGAGATCCATCTGGCCGGCCGACCGACCGCGGCCGACATCGACCTCGACCCCGTCGTCGAGGAGACGGCCGGCTTCGCGGCCAGCGACATCGAACTCCTCGCCGAGGACGCTGCCCGCAAGGCGCTACGAGCGGATGCCCCAATTGGGACAGCCCAGCTGATGCAGGCCGCCACGGAGACTGCCACAAGCATCGAAGACTGGGTCGATCCCGAGATGGTGGCCGAGAACGGCGTCGTCCAGCCCGACGGCGTCGACCTGCAGGCCAGTTCGCTGGTCGAGACTGACGCCGGCCGCGACTTCGCCGACGTGGGCGGGATGGGCGAACTGAAAGAGCGGCTTGAGGAGACGGTCCTCGACCCGCTTGAGAACGCCGACACCTACGCCGAGTACGGCATCGACGTGCTGTCGGGTCTGCTGCTGTACGGCCCGCCCGGCTGTGGGAAGACCCATCTCGCCGGTGCGCTCGCGGGCGAACTCGGCCACAGCTTCGTCGAAATCAGCCCCGCAGACGTGACCAGCAAGTGGATGGGCGAGCCGGCCCGCAACGTCGCAGAGGTGTTCGAGGTGGCCCGCGCGAACGCCCCCTGCGTGCTGTTCATCGACGAGATCGACGGTATCGCCGGTTCACGGCGCGGGTCGATGAACACGAGCGAGCAACAGCTAGTCAATCAACTGCTCACCGAACTCGAAGGCGCGGCGGCCGAGGACATCGTCGTAGTCGCCGCGACGAACTTCGTCGAGGACATCGACGCGGCGCTGCGGCGCTCCGGGCGCTTCGACGAGCGCGTTGAGGTCCCCCCGCCGGACGCCGAAGCCCGCAAACAGATTCTGGAGATCCACCTGCGGAACCGCCCGGTTGCCGGGGGTATCGACTGGGACGCCATCGTCGAACCGACCGAAGGCTACGCCGCCAGCGACCTCGAACTCGTCGCCGAGGACGCGGCGCGCCACGCCCTGCGGGACGGGTCAGAAATAACGCAGGGTCATCTCGAAACCGCCGTCTGGGAGACCCATTCGAGCATCGCCGACTGGGACGACCGGGACCGGTATCAGGGGGCCGACGGGACCGCTGATCTGGGACTGGGGTCGTAACTGGCGATACCCTGGCTTTCTCGTCCCCTCTCCGACTGTGAGGGTTCAAGCGTAGAGAGCCCCTACTGCGGATGAATGCTTCTCTACCCCTCGGTCCGGGACCACGGCGTCGCGCTGTGTGAGCGGGCCGGCTACGACGTGACAGTGCGCGACGACAGCCGTGGGCCACCGGCCCTCGCGACGCCCACCGGCGACGCCACCGGTCTCGTCGACAGGGCAGACCCACAGCCAATCGCCATCGAGCCGTTGACCGAGGCCGACGTTGGCCCGTCCGGACTCGTGCCCCGGTTCGTTGACGCAGTGCGGGAGGCCCGCGACTGCCTGTTCGTCGTCCCGTCCACGGCGGAAATGGGCACGACGCTGACCCAGGTTGTCGCGACGGTACTCGGGGACCCCGCCTGTCTCGCCGCGAACAGCCCTGACGGGCGACAGTTCTACAACGGCCCCGACCGCGTGCCGCTCTCGGACGGGACCTACGCCTGCGCGCGAGCCCCGGAAGATGACTTGCAGTGGCGCGAGGTGCAGGTCGATCAGGACCGGCCCCGGCTCGAACTGGGCGTCGGAACCGAGGTGGTCGCCGTCCTCGAACACGTCGATTCGCTGGCTGACGCTGGCCGCCACGCCTTCCAGCACGCCTACCGCCGAGCCGACAACGGCCAGTTCGAAGTGACCGACGGCGACGGGGTGGTCACGCGGTTTCCCGGGCCGACGGCGATGCGGCGGGGCGGCTACCCGCCCGTGCCGATGCCGCTGGTCCCCGAACACCTGTTTCCCGCAGATGGCGACCGCTCCCGATGGGCAGTTTGCCAGCCGGACGGCGGCGCTGACGTACTGACCAACGCGGGTCTCCAGGCCCGGAACTGACCGCTATTGCTCGTTCGAGCCCTTCTTCCCACAAGTCACAGTACCAGAACGACTTTGTACCACCAAAGAATATCACTAGGTGGTATGAGCGATTCCGATTCATTCGAACAGTTCAGCGATGTCGGCGAAGCAGAGGTCACACGCGCAATCGGTCAGGAGTGGACCGAGGAGTTCATGGACTTCTCGGACTCGGATGTCATCATCGTCGGCGGCGGCCCGTCGGGGCTGATGGCCGCGAAGGAACTCGCCGAGCGCGGCGTGCAGGTGATGGTCGTCGAGAAGAACAACTACCTCGGCGGGGGCTTCTGGCTCGGCGGCTTCCTGATGAACAAGGTCACGGTGCGGGACCCGGCCCAGCAGGTGCTTGACGAACTTGAAGTCGATCACAAGCAGTCCAAGGACAGCGAGGGGCTCTACGTCGCCAACGGGCCGGAGGCCTGCTCCGGCCTCATCAAGGCCGCCTGTGACGCCGGCGCGAAGATGCAGAACATGACGGAGTTCACGGACATCGTCATCCGTGAGGACCACCGCGTCGGCGGCATCGTTATGAACTGGACGCCGGTCCACGCACTCCCGCGAGAAATCACCTGCGTCGACCCCATCGCCGTCGAAGCCGACCTCGTCATCGACGCGACGGGCCACGACGCGATGGCCGTCAAGAAACTCGACGAGCGCGGCGTCCTGAACGCGCCCGGTCTCGTAGACGAGGCCAGCGGGATGGACCAGACTGACGCCGATACCTACGGCGCGCCCGGGCACGACTCGCCCGGTCACGACTCGATGTGGGTCGGCGAGAGCGAGGACGCAGTCGTCGAACACACTGGTCTCGCCCACGACGGCCTCATCGTCACCGGCATGGCCACCGCAACGACCTACGGCCTCCCGCGCATGGGACCGACCTTCGGTGCCATGCTCGTCTCCGGCAAGCGCGCCGCCCAGGTCGCCCTGGACGAACTGGAAGTCGACGCCGACCCAGTCGACGTGACGAGCCGTGACGCGGCCTCCCCTGCTGACGACTGAGCACCCTCTGCTCACTTCCGATCTCTAATTGTTCACATTTTCAGCGGATAGGTGACAAATAAGGCCGGAATATCGCGCTGAAACAAACAATTAAACAATAGAAGAGCGCATATGATAGTGATTGACAACCAATGTCAGAGGAGATGCAGCGCGGCGACGAACACACGCCCGGCGAGTCAGTCGGCGGTGAGATCGCGGTCCAACTCTGGAGCAGACGGCCGGTCTGTGGGCCTCGAACGACGGCTATCGACCGGTTCACGGAACTAGCTACAACAGGAGCTATCGCTGACTTCGATGTCCAGACGTGGCCCGAGGAGATCCCGGTGTCCCAGCGGAGCGAGCACGGTGAGGTGTTGGCGACTGTTGATCGGTACGAACAGTGGGCAAACGACGAGGGGCTGAGTCTCAGACCCCCATTCGAGACGCGAACGTCGTCGCTACTGGTCGGCGGAAGCACGGAAGTGCTGCGGCTCCCGATGCTGGCCGCCGCCGTGTACGCGGACGACGATCTGGTCGGAGTGTATCCGTGTACCGACGGCGACACCACGTGGTCGGTCACCGATTGCATCGATGCGCTCGCTGCGGAACCGGCTGCGCTTCCGCACGAATCCGGGGCGTGACGCGCTCGGCTGTACTGCTCAGTCTGTTGCTGGCGGTGCTGTCTCGGATGTATCCGGCGTGACGGTCTCGAAGTTGAACCGCGCACCGCCGTCCTCCCCGTCGGTGATTGATAGTGACCACCCGTGTGCGTCAGCGATGGATGCAACGATTGTGAGTCCGAAACCGGTACTGTCTCCGCCGGAGTAGCCGTATTCGAGAACGGATTCGCGGTCCGCCTCGGGAATGCCGGACCCGTTGTCTTCGACAAAGAACACGTCGTCGTCGGTTCCGACGGTGACTGTGTCGCCGCCGTGTTCGACGGCGTTCCGGAACAAGTTCTCAAGCAATCGCTGGAGTCGTGAGCGGTCCGCCTGGATACTGACGCTTTCGTTTACTTCATTCCGGAGCGTATTCGGCCCCGTCTCGCTGGTTTCCCAGGCGTCGTCGGCGACGGCACGTAGCGAAACAGGTTCGGTTTCGGCCACCGCGACCTCGTCTTTCGCTAGCGTGAGCATGTCGCTAATGGTTTCGTCGATGCGTTCCAGTGCATTGAGCGCGGTTTCGAGGTGCTCTGAGTTACGCTGGTCTTGCGCTATCGTGACGCTACCGTGGGCCACCGACACCGGGTTCCGGAGATCGTGTGAGAGGACGCTTGCGAACTGTTCGAGCTGTTCGGTCTTCTGTTCGAGTTCCGACGCGTAGGCCTCCAGAGCGGTGACATCACGCAGTACGAGCACGTAGCCACGCGGCTCACCACCGCTCGTGATATCCGACACCCGGACCCGTATCGTCCGCGGGCCCGTGGCCGTCGACAGCTCTATGACCGACGCGAACGGACCGGACTGCTCGTCGTCGGCTTGCATCGGCAGCAGTCTCTGCGGTTCGCCGGGGCCTGCCGTCGCCCGGGTACTGTCAGCGAGTAACTCAGGATAGGTCTCGCTCAGTTGTTCGCCGACGGCGTCGTCGAGCCCTGGGAACAACGCCGCCATCGCATCGTTGAAATCGACGACTCGGTGGTCGGCATCGACGATACACACGCCGTCATCGAGCGACGCGAATATCGTATCCCGAGCGAGCGGGACGACGCCGAACATTCGCTGCTTGAACAGCCCATAAGAGATAACCACGCCGAAGATACCCGTTCCGAACACACCGTATGGGAACCCCTGTATCGGGACATAGGGCGTCGTTGACAGGGAACTGGGGACGAAAATCGCCAGCATCCCGAACAGCAGGGCCCCGCTTTGCCTCCAGGTCGCGCGACGGGAAAACAGGTGCATATGAAACAGAAGGCCAAAGCCCAGCGCCACCGGGATGTTGGAGACCAGTATCAATGCGGTTGTGGCACTCGTCCACGTGGGTGCGTAGTGTCGAAACGGCTCCGCAACGATAGTGTGTTCGACGAACAGTAGGCCGTGTATTGGTTCCGTCCATAGTATCCCGGCAAGGCCGACGGCGAACGCGATCAGTACCGCCCAGACCGGGTTCGTTAACCAAAACTCCCGGCCGGTGAAATACACCGCAAACGCGACCCATACTATCGGGGTTACGAGTACCAGCGTGAACCACAGTCGCGCGATGAGAACTTTCAGTTCGAGCGACGGCACGAGTAACTGTCCCGCCGCCAGCAGTGCCATCACCGTGTGGATAGCTAGCAGGACAATCATAATCGTCCCGGCTCTATCAGCGGTCCGTCTATTGACCCAGACCGCTGTCAGGGCTGAGACGGCGGCAGTGACCAGCAAGCCTAGCAAGTAGACGTAGAGTATGCCCAAGGTATGTCGTAAATGGGTCCTGCTGATTATGAGTGCTAGCACTCGATTATCGCTAATGATCTTAGACGAGGTATGTGAGGAACTAACACATATTACAAACGTAGGCTATTGAGACCAATAAGCCACTAAAACAAACAATCAGGCGGTCGAAGGGACACTCCCTATTGCCGATATCTATTCCGATAATTTATCGAAAGGTGCTACGGTTATGTTCATTGAACTGTCGAGACACAAACGGTATTACCTGGCGGTACCACTGGAAAATATCATGGAGGCTGTCACGCTGTACCGTGCCCCGACGACGGTCGCCGACGCCGAGGCCATCGCCGACTGGCTCGATTCGCGGGTGGACGCCGAGGTTGCCGTCCGGAACCGGTTTCTCTCGCTGCACGGGGACTCGGCCCTGGCGGAGTCCTTCGCCGAGTCGCGCGTGCTCTCGCCGTACGACCGCGAGACCGGGAACACGATGCTGGGTATCGTTCGCTACGAGGAACGCGCGCTGGAGTCGCCCGAGCGGGCCGGCGGCGTCATCTACGACGGGCTGGCTGTCCAGCGGGCACTCCACGAACGAATCCCCGAGTCCGAGCGGTCGCTAGACCACCTTCACGTTCCGCTGCTGGACCGCGTCCTCGGGACCTGGGGTGACCACGACGGCCGCTGGCACAAGCGCGTGAACGTGCTTGGCCAGCCCGCGGTCGTCTCCGTGCCGGGGCTGTACGAGGCCCCGGCCAAGCCCGAGCAGTACTACAAGGAACAGCAGAAACACGCCTTGGTATCCGGCGGGGCACCGCCCCGGGAAGTGCTGGAAAACGAGGTCGAGGGCGATTTCCTAGTCGAGGACGACCCGCGAACAACCGACGCCCTCAAGGGGTACGTCCTGCAGGCATACCACTATCTCGACACGGGCGAGGCGTTCTGTGATGAGGAGGCCTGCCGGCTCCACAATCCCCACCGCCAGCCCGGCGTCGTCGCCGCACAGCTTCAGAGCCCCGCGTTCTGTCCCGCCCACGCCGAGCGGTACCGGGTGGAGTGACTGCGTAGCGGACGGGTTCGGGTATCCGCTGCTCGTCACGGACCAGTACGGTGAAGTGACCGGTCGCGCCAGTGGTAGGTACCGACCCCCGTATCCGCCCTGCATACATGTCCGAGTCAGCGCCACCGCGTCGGCGCGATGTCCGTCTCGTCCTCGGGTCCGCCCTCCTGTTGGGCGTCGCGCTCGGCGTACACTACGCCCTCGTCCGTCCGGAACGCATCGGCCTGAACTACCGCGTCTACGACGCCGCGGCCCGCGCGGTCCTGGCCGGCGGCGACTTCTACGCCGCGACGCCGGACAGCGGCCTCCGCTACCTCTACCCGCCGGTGACCGTGCTCGCGTTCGTCCCGCTGGCGGCGCTCGGTCCCTGGCCCGTTGGATTCGCCGTCGTGACGCTCGCCTCGGTTGCGACGAGCGCTGTCACGGCGAGGCTGCTGGTCCGGTACGTCGAGTCGCTGGGCCACACCGTCCCACTGAGCGAGCGAGTCCTGCTGGGCGCGTACGTCCTCGCGTCGGTCCACGCCGTGCCGTCGCTCGCGTACGGCCAGGTGAACCACCTGCTCGTGGCGGCCTTCGTCGCCGGACTGGTCTGGCTGACACAGGATCGGAGATGGCGGGCCGGAACCGCTCTCGCTGTCCCGGCGTTCATCAAGGTGTTTCCGGCGGCGGTCGGCCTCTGGCTGCTCCGCCGGCGGGCCTGGCGGGCTATTGGAGCCGCGGTCGGCACCGCCATCGCGCTCACGCTGGCGGGACTGGCCGCGTTCGGCCCCGCAACCTACCGGACGTACGTCCTTGACGTACTCCTGCCTCGGCGGGACGGCGCGGCCTTCGCTGGCGGGCTCGACCCGGCGGTGAGTTACGTGACCCTCCGCCGGCCGCTGTCGGTCCTCTTTCCGACCGCGGACCCGACGTGGTTCGCCGTCGGTGCGGCGGCTCTGCTTGCGCCGGTGCTCGCGGCGCTGTACTGGCGGCCGACCGGCCTCACCGACCGCCTCGTGGCGCTGTACGGGACGTTGACCGCGATGTTGCTTTTCTTCCCGTCGCTGCTGCTGTACTACGTCTACCTGACGTTCCCGCTCGTCCCACTCCTATATCATCTGCCTCGGGGCTGGGGACGGCGGCTGTTCGTCGGCGGGACGCTGGTCGCGACTCTCTCGCTGTCGTTCCGGTCTGTTCGGCCACTTCTGGGACTGTTCCTCGACGCCGCACACGCTGATGCCGTTGCGGCGGCTCTCAGGCCAGTCTTCACTTTCGGGACGCCCGTGCTGTACGGCTGTTTGCTGACGCTCGTTGGCTGTCTGGTCTACCGGGTCGAAACCGGCGACCTCTCGCTACCGACCGTTACTGGCGACGACCCGGCGGAGGCCTGACGCACGCGCCGTGCCGTGCCGCTTACACGACTGTGCCCGACAGTAGGCCGAGGTACCCGCCGGCAAGCGTCTCGTAGCGTCGGTCGACCGTCCGCTCGGTGAGCCGTTCGCGGGCCACCCGGACTCGGCGCTCGAACGCGCTGGCGTGTGATCGCCTCGATAGTCGCGTCCCCGGTGCGGAAAGGCGGACGAACCCCTCGAACGCCAGGTTCAGCGGCGCGGCGAGCGCGCTGGGACTCCGCTGGAAGTTCAACAGTGCGACCCGGCCGCCGGGAGCGACGCTGTCACACCACGCGTCGACGGCCGCCGCGGGGTCCTCGAAGATGCCGGCGACGAACGTCGCCAGCACGGCGTCGACCTCTCGAACGGGCGGTCTGGCAGCATCGGCCTGTACGTAGTGGATGGTCTCGCCCGTCCGCGCGGGCCTTTCGCGGGCGCGGTCGAGCATCTCCCGCGTCACGTCGACACCGACGACCCGGCCCGACGGGCCTACTCGCTCGCGGAGGAGGGAGACGTTCGCACCCGTGCCACAGCCCATCTCGACGACGGTGTCGCCGGGTCTGAGCGCCAGCGCGTCCGCCGCCCGGTCGCGCCAGGACGCCACACCGGGGGCACTCGCCAGCCAGTCGTACACCCGCGCCCATCGGCCGTAGAACGAGCGGGCGTCGGTCACAGGATTTCGCGCGCCGTTTCGGCGACCGCGACGGCGTCGTCCCCGAGCAGGTACACCACCGGTTCGATACCCATCGCGCCGGTGTGATAGAGCGCGTCGGCCCCCGGTTCGTCTGCCAGTGCGGCCGCGACGGCGGGCTCGACGCTCTCTTCGGCGTCGAACTCGACCACGGTCCGACCTGAGTCTCGCAGTGAAGCTACGACAGCGTCGTCGTACCGGACGTTCAACACCGCGCGGGCGTCGCTGCCGGCGGCCCGCACCGCCAGCAACAGCGACGCGACGTGCTCGCTGACGCCGAACTCAGGGTCCGCCGGGATGGTCGCTCGTCCCTTCACGTCCAGAATCCGCCCCGGAACGGCGGCCACGTCTTCGATGCTGTCGGCCTCGGGGAGACACTGGACGAGGTTCGACCCGACCGCCGGGATGAGCGTGGCGAACCCGCTCGTGTTTTCCAGCACGCTGAGTCCGCGCCGCACCGACGCGAGCGTCCGCTCGGCCGACCGGAGCTGCGAGTCGGGGTCGTGGACGGCGAACTCGTCGTCGTAATCGCCCAGTTCCGGAACCGCGTCCTCGTGTAACTGCGCGAGCACGCCGCCCTGTTCGAGTTCGCGGATGAACACTTCGGCTTCGACCAGTGCTTGAACGGAACTCATATCGCCGTCGGCCAGCCCGTCGGCCAGCCGCTCGACCAGTTCGGCCAGTCCGCGGTGGGCCAGCAGGTCGTCGTGGCGCGCCACGTCGCCGTGGACGTACTTCGAGACCGCGCTCTGGCTGATTCCCAGCAGGTCGGCGACCTCCGACTGTGTCAGCCCGCGCTCCCTGAGGGCGTCAGCCAGCAGCGAACGAAACGTCGGCAGAAAGTCGTCGACGACGATCTCCTCGATGAATCGCATCTATTGGTCGCCTCCGAACGCAACTTCGTTTCTCACCGAGACCATGATGCCACGCGTCGCGGGCATCACTGATCGCCTCCGAACTCGCGATCTCCCTGTATCTTGCTCGCCTGCGGCCCGGACTGGCCCTGGTACTTCGAGCCGCGTTCGGCCCCGTACGGGCGGTCGGCGGGCGTCTTGAGTTCCGTGAAGGTGAGCTGGGAGATTCGCATGCCAGGCGTGAGCGCGACCGGTGCGGTGCCGAGGTTCGACAGTTCGAGCGTGATCTGGCCCTCATATCCCGGGTCGCACAGGCCCGCCGTCGCGTGTACCACAATCGCCAGCCGGCCCAGCGACGACCGCCCCTCGACGTGGGCGATGAGGTCGTCGGGAATGGCGACGCGCTCGTGGGTCGTCCCCAGCACGAAATCGCCGGGGTGGAGGATGAACTCGTCGTCCTCAGCGACGACCGTTTCGTCGACGTAGTCGGCGACCTCGTCCTCGGAGTTCGGGTGGATACAGGGGATGTTGGCGTGCTGGAACTCCAGGAACTCCCGACCGAGACGGAGATCGATGCTGGCCGGCTGGATCTGGATGTCCGGGTCGTCGAGCGGTTCGACGACGAGGTCACCCTGTTCCAGCCGTCGGAGGATGTCCGCATCAGAGAGTATCATGAGAGTGGCGTTTGCGGCCGCGGGCCTAAACTTCCCGGTTCTCAGGGCACAGCAAAACACGTCGTCGGATTCGGACCCGTGTGCTCGGGGATGGGCCAGCAGACCGGTCGCGGTTTCTCTCGTCGTGTTCGGGACTGTGCGGTGCGTTTGCCGCTGCTGGAGGGACGAATCTCCCCCGTACACGACTGGTGTTATCGAGGGGACTGGGTGGCAATCGTTGGACTAGTGCACAGTCAGAACCCCCTCCGACGACCCATGAACGTCACTCCAAACAGTAATCCACTAAACCCGAACAGTGAGAACGCAGCCGGTTCGGACAGAGCGGCGGCGGCCCCGCTAGCGGGTTGTGGGATACTGATGGTCAGCGTTCCCTGCTCGCCCGGTGCATAGGTTTCGCTCGTGACTGTCTGGAGTTCCTGTTGGTCGACCTCGGAATAGTTGAACGGTCCGGGGAGCGTGAACGCCGCGAGGTGGAGCGTTCGGTTCTGGCCGTCCTCCGGCAGTTCGAACTTGACGGTGACCTGCGTCGGCGCGTTCCGGTCGTCGAAGGTGAACGACTGGCCGGTGATTGTGACGTTCTTCAGTTGGCCTTCTCTGTTCTGGTGGAGAACGGAGGGGTTCTCTGTTACCCCATCATCTGAGTTCCCCAGCGCAGCCATCAGATCGCGGTCGTTTTCGCCGTAGTACGGCGGGGCAGGCGGTTCTGCACCGGGACCGAAGTCCACTTGCCAGTAGACCGTGTCCGGTTCAGGCGTTTCCGTTTGGGTCCTCGTTGGCTCTTCAGTTGGTTGCTCAGGCGTTTCGGTTTCAGTCGGTTCTTCGGTTGGCTCCGGAGTTGGCTCTGGAGTTGGTTCCGGCGTCGGTTCAGGAGTCGGCTCCTCGGTCGGCTGCTCAGTGGGATCCTCGGTCGGCTGTTCAGTGGGTTGTTCAGTAGGATCCTCGGTTGGTTCAGGCGTTGGTTCTGGCGTAGGCTCCGGCGTCGGCGTTGGTTCCTCGGTCGGCGTCGGTGTCGATGGAATCGTACAGAACGCGAGGAAGCTGATTCCCTGGTTCGTCGTGACCATCCCCGACGTTTGTGGCGGGTCAAGCTCGTTGGCTTGTTCAATCTGACTCCCGCCGCCCGCTTGCACTACCACGACATCAACGGGCTCCTGTGAGGACCAGTTGACGGATATCGGCCCTTCAGATGGCCCCTCGTCGAAAGCGTTTGGCGTGAACGTCACCACGTCTTCGCCCTGGCCAAGAACGAACCCGAACCCGTTGTCGGTCGATTCCCAGTTGTACTTCGCCAGTAGCACCTCATCGCCTACGCACGGATTTGACGGACTCCGTGCGTCCGATTGCAGGGAGTACGACTGTGCGGACTGAGTTACCTGTGGGAGGCCGAGCCCAGCGACGGCCACCGTCGTTCCGGCAACAATGAGGATTATGAAGGCGGTGACAGCTACAAGTGGGACCTCGCCACGTCTTGCATCGTCACTCATACTCGCTCTCACTGATCGGGCCTGGGACGGCCGCATCCAGACACAGACTGGTGGTTCTCTGTACTACTTTTGACACTATCGAGAACATCAAGCATTACTGAGAAGGGTATTTATTTCGTTAGTATCCAACTTATCCCAGTAAGATACCACTTCCAGCCGGTTTTTCGGCCGTTATTTTGAATGAAGCTTTGGGAAGAAATAGGTCCGGTAGTGATTGTTCTGTTGCACCAGGAGATGCCAGTGCAGTGTGTGCATCTACGAGTTACCGACCAGCATGGTCGCAGAAACGACGACAAGGTCGACACCGTGATAGCTGGTTAGGCGGACGCTGGAGGATATCTCCGGGGTGTGCTCGGCCAGGGCGTATGTACTCTGTGGTATGTGCAACCGTGGAGGGAGTCCGACGGGAGTTTAAGTACGGGTGGCCATGTAATCGTATGAAGCAGGCTATCGTCGCGCGGGCCGACATCGGCATGGGGGAGGGCAAGCTTGCCGCCCAGGTTGCCCACGCCTCGCTGTCGGCCTACGAGGACGCCGGCCCGAAGCCCCGCAAAGCCTGGAAGGGCGCGGGGCAGAAGAAAGTCGTCCTGAAAGCCACCAGCGAGTCCGAGCTGTTCGAACTCGCGGACGTGGCAGAGCGCGAAGGCCTGCCGCATGCGGTCGTCCGGGACGCCGGCCACACACAGCTCGACCCGGGGACAGTGACGGCACTCGCCGTTGGCCCCGCCGAGGACGAGCTGGTGGACCGCGTTACCGGCGACCTGCCGCTGTTCTGAGGGCAGCGGTGCACGATACGGTTATATAGGAGTAACCCTAACCTCAGGTGAACAACAACACCACACATCATGCAAGGAAACGAACAACAGGCCTACGACCGCGGGATCACCATCTTCTCCCCGGACGGACGCCTCTATCAGGTCGAGTACGCACGAGAAGCCGTCAAGCGCGGAACCGCGAGCGTCGGGGTCCGCACCGCGGACGGCGTGGTCATCGCCGCAGACCGCCACGCCCGGTCGCCGCTCATCGAGCGCGACAGCATCGAGAAGATCCACGAGATCGACTCCCACGTCGGCGTCGCCAGCGCGGGCCACGTGGCCGACGCGCGCCAGCTCATCGACGTGGCGCGCCGCCAGGCTCAGGTCAACCGCCTGCGCTACGACGAGCCGGCCTCCGTCGAGTCGCTGACGAAGGAGATTACGGACTACATCCAGCAGTACACCCAGACGGGCGGTGCGCGCCCGTTCGGTGTCGCGCTGCTCGTGGCCGGTATCGAGGACGGCCAGCCGCGCCTCTTCGAGACGGACCCCTCGGGGACGCCCTACGAGTGGCAGGCCGTC
Organism: Haloarcula terrestris; assembly: GCF_031624315.1. Taxonomy (NCBI): domain Archaea; kingdom Methanobacteriati; phylum Methanobacteriota; class Halobacteria; order Halobacteriales; family Haloarculaceae; genus Haloarcula; species Haloarcula terrestris. The sequence continues at coordinate 272,350 of NZ_JAMQOM010000002.1, forward strand.
GCCATCGGCGGCTCCCGCGAGGACATCCAGTCGTTCCTCGAGGACGAGTACGACGACGAGATGGACCTCGAAGGTGGCATCGAACTCGCGCTCCGGGCGCTGGCCTCGGTCAACGAGGACGGCCTCGACGCGACCGGTGTCGACATCGCCACTATCGACGTGGAGACCGAGCAGTTCCGGAAGCTCTCGGAGGAGGACATCGCAGAGCGCCTTGACGAGTTCGAACTCGGAGGTGAGAACTAATGTACGACCCTGAGAACCGACTGACCGATGCCTACGAGCCCGAAGTCGGCAACCTACCGAATGAGGACGGCGGCCGCGACGAGGAGAACGTCGTCAAGACCGGGACGACGACCGTCGGCATCGCGACGGAGAACGGCGTCATCATCGCGACGGACCGGCGCGCCTCGCTGGGTGGCCGCTTCGTCTCGAACAAGCAGGTCCAGAAGGTCGAGCAGATCCACCCGACGGCCGCGATGACGCTGGTCGGCAGCGTCGGCGGGGCCCAGTCGTTCATCCGCTCGCTGCGCGCGGAGGCCGATCTCTACGAGGTCCGCCGCAACGAACCGCTCTCGATTCACGCGCTGGCGACGCTGGCGGGCAACTTCGCCCGCGGCGGCCCGTACTTCGCGATCAACCCCATCGTCGGCGGCGTTGACGAAGAGGGGAGCCACGTCTACAGCGTCGACCCCGCTGGCGGCGTACTCGAAGACGACTACACCGTCACCGGCTCCGGGACGATGGTCGCGACGGGGACCATCGAGGGACAGTACGACCCCGAGATGAGCCTCGGCGAGGCCCGTGACCTGGCGATCCGCGCCGTCAACGCTGCGGCAGAGCGTGACACCGGGTCCGGCAACGGCGTCGTGCTCGCGGAAATCACCGGCGAGGGCGTCGAAATCGACGCCTTCGACGACTACGAGTCGGCCGAATAACCCGGCTGCCCTGGTTTTCGGCTTTTTTGCGGTTAGTTGTCAGCGACTAGTTTCTACTCACTCCCGCGGAACGACCCGCATCGGATAGTCCGAGTGTCGCATGATGTCCTGTGCGACGCTGCCGAAGATGAGCCGGTCGGTCTGGCTCCGCTTGCGGACGCCGATGACGAGTTCGTCGGCGTCGACCTCCTCGGCGATATCGAAGATGTCCGTCGCCGGACTGTTACCACGGATTATCTGGTAGGTTTCGACGGACACCAGGTCGCCCAGCCGGTCCGAAACGACTTCGAGCGCGGCCTTTCCGTCGGCGACCGCCGCCGACCGTGTGCTGTCACCGCCGCGCTGTGAGTTGACCGCGTAGACGCTGTCGTCCGGGTCGAGGACCGTCTCCAGATACGAACACAGCGTTTCGCTGACTGTCTCGGAGTTCGTCGCGAGCACGAAGGTCTGCATGTGCAGTGGTCTGTCCGCTGTCATTATAAGTGTGTGTCAGGTTACCAAAAACACAATCCAGAACAGTCTGCTAACCGTGGCTGTTACTCTGTCACGATCAGCCAGCCGACGGCCAGGAAGACGGCGAGCACGAGTAGAATCGATCCCCAGGTCAGCGCCGCGAACGCCGTCGATCCGAGCGCGGCGAGGGGGAGGACGGCTGGTGGAGTCATTGCTCGGACCCCCCGTCAGCCACCGGGTCATCGAGCGCGCGGACCTCCCGTCCGAGGCTGTCGAGGTCGGCGTCGGCCCCGCCCAGCAGCGTCGCAACTGCGGTGAGGCCGGCTGAGACAAGTGTCGCGCCGGCGAAGGCGATCAGGAACGACGGCGCTGGCAGCAGATTCCCGATGCCCGGCACGGCGGCGACGAGGCCACGCAGCGACGGGAAGTAGGTGAATCCGACGAGGAGGCCCGCGATGCCAGAGACCATCGCGCCCGGACCGGTGAGCCGCTCTGTATAGAGGCCGGCGAGGAACGGCACGAACACGCCGGCAGCCAACAGGTCTGCTGTCAGGAACAGCTGGAGGACGCTGTACCCCTGTGCGCCGATAAATATCGCGGCGAGCGCGACGGCGACGGTCAGCCCGCGCCCGCCCAGCCAGAGGGTCCGCTGGTCGGGGTCATCAAGCAGTCGAGCGAGGTCCGCGGTGACGACGCTTGCGATGGCGTTGAACATCGTGTCGGCCGAACTCATCACCAGCAGGACGGCGAGGACGACGACGGCGAGGGTCACCCACGTCGGGAACGCCTCCGCCACCACGAGGAAGAAGGCGATGCTCGCAGAGCCGGATTCAGTGAGTCCCAGCCCCGTGGCGGCGATGCCGAACAGTCCCGAGAGCAGGAGCATCGGCACGACGACGACAGCGGCGATGCCCAGCCCGCGCCGCAAGGTGCGTTCGCCGTCGGCGGCGTACACGCGTTGCCAGACGCCCTGGTTCAGCATGTTCGCGCCCAGCAACGCAAAGGCCACGTACAGCCCGAACTCCAGGCCGGGGCCGAAGGTCGGGTCCAGCAACGTCGGGTCGGCTGATACCACCGTCGCGTGGAATTCACTTGTCCCGCCCAGCGAGAGCAGTGCGCCGCCGAACCCGACAGCCAGCAGCGGCAGGATGACCAGCGTCTGGACGGTGTCGGTGACGATGCTGGCGAGCAGGCCGCCGTAGGTCGTGTAGACGAGGACGAAGCCACCGATGAGCAGCGAGGTCTGCCAGAGGGGCACGTCTGCCACGAGGGCGAGCGCGCTGGCGATACCGGTCATCTCCGCGGCGAGGAAGATGAACATGTAAAACACGGAGACGAGCAGGACGAGCAGGTACATCCCGGACCCGAAGCGGGCGTAGGCGAACTCCGTCAGCGAGTGGCCCGCGGGCATCACCTCGCGGATGCGAGCGCCGACCGGGATGAACAACAGGAGTGGAATCGCGCTGCCGATGGCGTAGCCCAGCACGGCCGGCAGCCCGCCGAAAGCGGCCCCGGCCTCGGCCGGACTCAGCAGGATCCAGACGCCCATCATCGACGCGATGACCGTTGCGGCGAGGGTCCCGCTGCCGGCCGAGTCCCGGGCCGAAATGTACGTCTCCACCGAATCGATGCGGCCGCGTGCGGCGAGGAGGCCGACCCCCGTGAACACGAGCACGGTCGCCGCGGTCAGGCCGAGAACGACAGCCGAGGAGACCATCTACGGGCGTACCTCGCTGTCGACTGTCGCTGGATGGGTCTCGTAGGCCGTCTCGAAGAACCGCTGTTCGAGCGTGACCGTACGGTCGAACAGCGACACCACGCGGGCCTCCCGCCGGGGCGAGAGCGTCGGACCGACGGCGTCGAGTTCGCACCGCAGCCAGTCGACGAACGCGACGAACGAGTCGACGGCGTGGAGGTCCACCCACTCGGCGAAGTAGAAGGGCAGTCCCATGCCGGCGCTGGGCGGTCCGTCGGCATTGGGGTCGCCATGCGTTTCCGCGGCCGCCGTCGCCCACGACTCGTATATCCACTCGGCGGGGACGAGCACAGCCAGCGTCTCGGCGTAGCCGCCCTCCCGGGCGGCACGACCGAGCAGGTCGACGAACCCAGCGGTCGCCGCCGTCGTCTCCGGGTCCTGCCACCGTGACTCCGAGACGCCGAGCGCGGTAAAGGAGCGCTCGAAGTAGTCGTCTTCCTCGTCGGTCACGGTATCGAGAAACTCGACGAGGCGTCGCTTGGCGGCCATGTCCGGGGCCTGCCCGACCGCGTGACCGAACGTCCCGACGAGTTCGTCGACGAAGGCGTAGTCCTGCACTAGATACCTGGCGAACGCGTCTTCGTCAAGCGTGCCGGCCCCGAGTTCCTTGACAAAGCGGTGCTCGACGGCGGCGTCCCAGTCCGACTGACGCCGCTCGCGGAGCCAGTCGGTGAATCGGGGGTCGGTGACGCGGTCGGCGTAGGCGTCGTACGTTTCGGCCGTCATATCTCCCACCCCTCCTGCGTGTAGGCCATTTCCCAGAACCGGTGTTCAAGCTTCGCGCTCGTCAGGAACGCGTCCTCCATCGCGTCGTGTTGCCCGGGATAGCGCTCGCCACAGCGGTCGACGTACGCCCGACACCAGCCCGTCGCCTCGCGGAAGTCCTCGCCCGTGTACATCTCGATAAAGGGCGTATACCGATGCTCCTCGTCGGCCAGGTCAGCCATGTGTTCGGCGATGTCGAGGTAGCCCTGCATACAGGGGTACAGCGCCGCGGCGATTTCCGCCTCGTGGCCCTCGTAGGCCGTCCGGACGAGGAAGTTCGTGTACGCCAGACAGGTCGGGGCTTTCTCGGTCGACTCCAACTCACGCTCCGAGATGCCGTAGTCCGCCGCGAACTCCCGGTGGAGGTCCATCTCGGTGTTGAGCACCTCGTGGGCGACCCCGATCAGGTGCGTCATCGTCGACTCCTCGCGGGCCGTCGCGCCGGCGAGCGCGAACAGCCGCGCGTAGTCCTGCAGGTACCGGTAGTCCTGTGTCACCCAGTGTTCGAACGCCGCCTCATCGAGCGCCCCATCGGCCAGTTCGCGGACGAACGGGTGCTCCTTCTGTGCTGTCCAGATGTCCTCGCCGATGTCGAGCAGGTGGTCGCTGAACGCCATTAGTAATCGAGACAACACAGCCCGCCGCATTATATTCTGCTAATATAACTGAGTTGTAGCGCGCGAAACGGGGAGAACTCGGCCGGCAGGGTACTTGAGGCTGGGGCGTTTCACTCCCGGCAATGACACTGCAGTTGCCGAGCGAAATCGTGGTCGAGCGGTTCCTCCCGACCGCCCGGGCGATGCTCGCCACGGAACTCGACGAGAAGGGGTGGACCCAGCAGGAGATCGCCGACCAGCTCGGGGTGACACAGGCCGCGGTGAGCAAGTACGCCAGCGGGTCGGTCACGGTCGAGGAGCGGTTCCGCGAGGACGCCCGGATGCAACAGACCATCGAGCGGATCGCCGACGGGCTAGCGGCGGGCGAGATGGACGAGTACGCAGTGCTGGGCGAACTGCTCGCCCTGGTCCGGGAGTTCGAGGACCGGGGGCCGATCTGTGCGGTCCACGAGGAGGAGATGCCGGCGCTCCAGGGGATGGGGTGTGATCTCTGCGTTCGGGGGACCGACACCGCGGTGTTAGAGGAGCGGGCCGTGCTGTCGTCGGTCCGGCGAGCGACCAGACTGTTAGCCGATAGCACCGCCGTCGTCGCCGCCATCCCGAACGTGGGAATGAACGTCGGCATGGCGCTGCCCGACGCCGCGGACGCCCTCGACGTGGCGGCGGTTCCCGGCCGGATTCACGACCTGCGGGGCCGGGTCAACGTTCCGTCGAATCCCGAGTTCGGCGCGTCGGAACACGTCGCGCGGACCATACTGGCCGCGATGACCGTCGACCCCTCGCGCCGGGCGGCGCTCAATCTGTCTACTGACGAGGCGGTCCTCGACGCCGCCCACGAACGGGGAATCGAACCACTGGAGTTCGACGCCGACTACGAGGACCGGGACGCGCGGCTCGAAGCGGCCTTCCGCGAACGCGGCGAAGTCCCCCGCGTCATCTACCACGGCGGCGCGTTCGGTGTCGAACCGATAACCTACGTCTTCGGCGAATCGGCGGTCGAAGCCGCCGAACTCGCGGTCGAACTCCTCGACGCAGCCGCTACGTAGATTTCTCCGACGTAGCCGCCACGTAGGCCCCCCTCGACTGCCGAACCGGTCAGAACCAGCCGGTCTCGGGATCGATGGGGTTCTCCGGCTCCTCGCCGCGCAGTACCCGGATGACATCTTCGGCCACGGTCTGTGTCAGTTCGGTTCGTGACTCCTCGGAGTACCACGCGACGTGGGGGCTACAGACGACGCTGTCGAGGTCGTGTAGCGACGATTCTCCGGGTGGCTCCGACTCGCGCACGTCCAGTCCAGCCCCGCCGAGGTCGCCGTTGACGAGCGCGTCGTACAGCGCCGTCTCGTCGACGAGCCCGCCCCTGGCCGTGTTCACGAGCAGCGCGTCGTCAGCCATTCGGTCGAGCGCGTCCGCGTCGATCATCCCGCGCGTCTCGTCGGTCAGCGGCGCGTGCAGCGAGACGATATCGGAATCGGCCAGCAGCGTCTCGAACGTGACCGACTCGACGCCGAGGTCGCCCATCCGGTACTCGGGCACGTAGGGGTCGTAGGCGATGACATCGACATCGAAGCCCCGGAGCTTCGCGGCGAACCGGCTGGCGAGTTTGCCGAAGGCGACGAGACCGACGGTGCTGCCGGCGAGGCGACGGATCGGCTGCCCGACCGACCACTCCCACTCGCCGCTCTTGACCGACCGGTTGAGCGTGGGTATTTTCCGCACGCAGGCGAGCAGCAGCGCGAACGCGTGAGTTGACACCTCATCGACGGAGTAGTCGGGGACGTTGACGACCGTCACGCCGGCCTCAACCGCCGCCCGCACGTCGATGTTGTCCACGCCGATGCCGGCCCGACCCACCACTGCCAGCGAGTCAGCGGCGTCGATGACCTCGGCCGTGACCTGCGTGCCGGCGTCGACGATCAGCGCGTCCGCGCCTGCCACTGCGCGTGCGACGGCCGCTGGCTCTTTCGCCCCCGTCGTTTCGACGGTCGCATCGATCGCGTTCAGTACCGCTGTCCGCGTCTCCTCGTCCATCACTTTGGTGTCGGAGACGACGATTCTGTATGACATACCCTGTCTTGCCGCGGACTCGAAATAAAATCACCCGTCAGACCGGGTTTCGACCATCGAAACCGTCTTAGAGGGACGCCGCTGCGACACGGCGACCACTCCGGACCTGACAAAATATTAGCAAACGTTTATGATACATTCGTGTCGATATGGCAACAGTATGTCGACCAGTAACACGGACGAGACGGTTCTCGAACGTATCGGCTACCGACTTTCCGCGTGGGTGGAACGGTGGATGCCCAGCCCCTTCCTGTTCGCGCTCATCCTCAGCTACGTCGTGTTCCTGGCCGGCGTCGGGCTGACCGGGTCCGGCCCGGTCGAGATGGTCGGGTTCTGGTACGACGGCTTCTGGGCCTTCCTGACGTTCTCGATGCAGATGGTCCTCATTCTGATGACCGGCTTCGTAGTGGCGTATCACCCGCGGATCAACGCCGGCATCCGCCGGCTGACGCAGCTCCCCAACACCGGGAAACAGGCAGTCGTCCTCGTCGGACTGCTGACGATGCTGCTTGGCTGGATTCACTGGGGACTGAGCCTCATTCTCGGCGCTATCTTCGCTCGTGAGATGGGCAAGACTGCCCACCAAAACGGTATCGATGTCCACTATCCGGTTCTCTGTGTGGCTGGCTATCTCGGCCTCGGCCTCACCTGGCACTGGGGGCTGTCCGGGTCTGCACCGCTCTTGCTTGCGACCGAGGGCAACGAGTTCATCCAGCAGGGCGTCATCGACGTTGTCGTCTCCGCCTCGGAGACCATTTTCCATCCCTACGGTCTCATTCTGACCGGCGTGTCGATAGCGTACGCCCTCGTCGTCCTCTACGTCATCACGCCGACCGGCGACCGTGCGAGGGGTATCACCAACTACGTTCCCGAAGACGAACTGTTCGAGTCCGCGGGCGACGGCGGCGTCGAAGCGACCGACGAACGGTCCTCGCAGGTCCCGGCCGAGCGCATCAACCACAGCCGCGTCCTCGGCGGGATTATCGGCCTGACCGGTATCGCGATGGTCGTCGCCCAGTTCGTCCAGTCCGGCATCGATGCGCTCGGGCTGAACATCGTCAACTTCGGCTTCCTGACGATTGGCATCTTCATCTACATGGACCCACAGACCTACCGGGAGAAGTTCGGCGAGGCGGCCACCGCCGCGTCGGGCATCGTGTTGCTGTTCCCCTTCTTCGCCGGCATCCAGGGCATGATGGCGGCCTCCGGGCTGGCGCAGTTGATGGCCGGCGCCCTCATCTCGGTCTCGACCCCACAGACCTTCCCGGTCATCGCCTGGCTTTCCGGCGCGACGGTCAACATCTTCGCGCCCTCCGGCGGCGGCGAGTGGATAATCCTCGGCCCGCCGATCCTCGAAGCCGCCCAGGACCTCGGCGTCCCGGTCGGGCAGGCGACGATGGCCTACGCCGTCGGCGACGCCCACACGAACCTGCTGAACCCCTTCTGGGCGCTCCCGCTGCTCGCCATTACCCAGATCAAGGCCCGGGAAATGTTCGGCTACGCGATTGCGATGATGCTCGCGCTCACGCCGTTCCTGGCGGTCGTCCTGTTCGTCCTGCCGTACTGAGCAGGGCACCGACGGGACAGCGATAGCTGATTGCCCCTTCTTCGAGGATTAAGACCCTGCGCGAACTGCCATCCGACAATGGCAACGGAGACGGGAGCCGAGGAGGACGTGGACCTCCTCGACTCCTTCCGGCAGTTCTTCGCGCTGGAGCGAGATGTGCTGGTCCTGTCGCTGTCGATGCTGGCCTTTAGCCTCGCGTTCCAGATGACCAGCCGGTACATCCCCGAATACATGCGTCTTCTGGGTGCAAGCGCCGGTGTCATCGGCCTCTATGGCAGCGTCGGGAACCTCATCAGCGCGGTGTACCCCTATCCCGGCGGGGCGGTGTCGGACCGTATCGGCTCGCGCCTGGCGCTGACCGCCTTTGCGACGCTGGCGACGGTCGGTTTCGGCATCTGGTATCTCGCCTCAGTCGTCGGCGACATCACGCTCGGGACGACGACGCTGCCGGCCTGGACGCTCGTGTTCGTCGGCCTCTTTCTCGCACAGGCCTGGAAGTCCTTCGGGCTTGGTGCGACCTTCGCCATCGTCAAACAGAGCGTCCCGCCCGAGCGGCTGGCGATGGGGTTTGCCAGCACGGAGATGTTCCGCCGCATCGGCTTCCTGCTCGGGCCGCTCGCCGCCGCGGCACTGCTTGCGACGACCGCGACGTTCGTCGACGGCTTCCAGCGCGTGCTGCTGGTCGCGCTGGCCTGTGGACTCGTCGCCACCGTCGCCCAGCACGTCCTCTACGACGCCAGCGAGGACACGCTGGGGAAGTCCTTCGAAGGCATCGATCAGATACTCGAGGATCTGCGAACGATGCCGGCGACGCTCCGCCCGCTTTTGATCGCCGATACGTTCGTCCGCTTCGCCAACGGCATGGTGTACGTCTTCTTCGTCATCGTCGTCACGGAATTCCTCTCCGTTGGGTTCACCGGCTTCGGCGTCCAGCTGCGCCCCGACGCCTTCTTCGGCGTTTTACTGGGCGTCGAGATGGTCGTCGCCATCCTCTCGATGGCCCCTGTCGCAAAGCTCACCGAATGGGCTGGTCTCAAACCCGCCGTCGCGCTGGGCTTTCTCGTCTACGCCGTGTTCCCGCTCCTGCTCATCTTCGCGCCGGACGACCAGTGGGTGCTGGTGCTGCTGTTCGCGTTTTCAGGACTACGGTTTGCCGGCCTGCCAGCACACAAGGCGCTCATCGTCGGCCCGGCGGAGCAAGACGCCGGCGGCCGCGTCACCGGGACCTACTACCTGATCCGCAACACGCTGGTCATCCCCAGCGCTGCGCTGGGCGGCTGGCTCTACGGCAGCGAGTGGGCCGCCACTGTCGCTGACAGGACGATTCAGGCCGGGCCGAGACTCGCCTTCGGCGTCGCTACCGCCGTCGGTCTCGCCGGGGTCGCCTACTTCGCTGTCTTCGGCCGGGAGTTCGAGGCCTACGAATAGAGTTGCCGCGCTGTGCCTACCACTCCTCGCGGGGCGGGAACTCGTCGCCACAGCGCGGACAGTACCGCATCGGTGCGCGGGCCTCCTGACCGTCCCTGTCGAACGTTATCTCTCGTCCACAGCTCTCACATGCTAGCTTTGGCATCGTACTCTCCGGTCGCCAACACCGCCACGACCTAGTCACAGATAGAATGTGTGCTGTGATAACACTAGGTGCTGGGTGCGATCCGGGCCGATGGCGAGTCCGCAAACGCCAACCCTAAGCGCCGACCCGCAAACATCCAGTCAATGCGAGACGCCCACCCAATCGAGCAGGCGGTCGGCATGGAGTACTACGTCAGCGACGCCGACGGGGTGGGCGGCCGCCTCCGCGCCTCGCCCGCGGACTTCCGCGTGCGGGAACTGGAGGCGTTCGGCACCGAGCCGGTCGACGCCGATACCGGCGCGTACCCGCATCTCGTCTTCCGGGCGGAGCTTCGCAACTGGGAGACCAACGACTTCGCTAGCAAGCTCTCGGACCGGCTGGGCATCTCCCGCGAGCGGGTGTCGTGGGCAGGGACGAAGGACAAGCGTGCGGTCACGACGCAGTTGTTCTCGGTGAAGGGCGTCGGGGCTGCGGACCTGCCGGAGATCGGCGGTACGGACATCGAGGTCATCGGCCGCGCCGGCCGCCCGATCCTGTTTGGCGATCTGGCGGGCAACGCCTTCGAAATCGTCGTCAGAGACACCGAAAACACCGACAACGCCGCCAGTGTCGTCGCGGACCTCCAGGCCTTCGCCAACGGGGACAAGACGCTATCGGGCGGCAACCAGTCCGGTGACTCCACACCACTGGACGGCGAAGCGACGCTACCGGACGGCGAAACCACGGTCGGCGTCCCCAACTACTTCGGCCAGCAGCGGTTCGGGTCGCGCCGGCCGGTCACCCACGAAGTCGGGCTAGCTATCGCCCGCGGTGAGTGGCAGGACGCCGTCCTCGCCTACGTCGGGAACCCAAACGAGCGCGAACCGGAGTCGACGCAGGAGGCTCGCGGGTACGTCGACGAAACCCACGACTGGGCCGGCGCGCTCGATAAGCTGCCCGGCGCGCTGGGCTACGAACGCTCAATCTGTCACCGGCTGGTCGAGAACGGGGCTGACGAGCTGGCTGACTTCCGCGAGGCGCTGGAGGCGCTGCCGTCGAACCTCCAGTCGCTGTTCGTCAACGCCGCCCAGTCCTACGTGTTCAACCGCATCCTCTCGGAGCGGCTGGAACGGGGGCTCCCGTTCGACCGACCCGTCGAGGGCGACGTGGTCTGTTTCCGGGACAGCGATGCACCGGAGGACTTCCCGATTCCGGACGCCGACCGCACCCAGCAGGTCACCGCCAAGCGGTTGTCGACCGTCGAGCGCCACTGCGAGCGCGGCCGGGCCTTCGTCACCGCGCCGCTGGTCGGGACCGACACCGAACTCGGTAGCGGTGAGCCGGGCGACATCGCCCGCGAAGTCCTCGACGACGTTGGCCTCGAACAGAGCGATTTCGACCTCCCCGGTGCCTTCGACAGCGACGGGACGCGGCGTGCGATCCTGCTCCGGACGGCCCTCGGCGTTGAACGAAACGACGCCGACCTGACGTTCTCCTTCTCGCTCCCGAAAGGGAGCTACGCGACGGTCCTCCTCCGGGAGTTCCGGAAGGGCGACCCGGACACGTAGGGGCCACCCCTGGCTCGGTAAATGACGCGGAATATGCAACGGTTAAGTCCGGCCACACACGCCATTTCGTATGGGCGAGCTACCGGACGAGTTTTCGTGTACCATCACCGACTGGGAGTACATTTACGGCCTCTGCCGGGACGTGGCCGACGACGTGAAAGCCGCCGAGTTCGAGCCCGACGTGGTCGTCGCGCTGGCACGGGGCGGCTGGTTCGGCGGGCGCTGCCTCTGTGACTTCCTCGGGCTGGACGACCTGGCGAGCCTGAAAGTCGAACACTACGTCGGCACCGCGGCGAAAGGCGAGGAGGCACAGATCAAGTACCCGCTGGCCGACGGCGCTGTCGAGGGGAAGGACGTGCTGGTCGTCGACGACATCGCTGACACCGGCCAGTCAATCGAGACGGCCGCCGAGTGCGTGCGTGACCGAAACCCCAGTAGCGTCCGGACAGCGACGCTCCAGTTGCTCCAGACCAGCGAGCACGAACCGGAGTTCGTCGGGGAGCGCCTCGACGAGTGGACCTGGGTCGTCTACCCCTGGAACTTCGTCGAGGATATGGTCGAACTCGTCGCGGGCGTAATGGAAAAGAGCGACCAGCAGGCCCACACTGAAGCCGACATCCGCCACCTACTCCGGGAGTACCACGGCGTCAGCCGCACGGACCTGGAGATCGCACAGCCCGACCGACTGGACGAGGTCACCACGGAGATGGAACGGCGCGGCGTCGTCAACCCTGTCAGCGGCGGCTGGCAACTCACCGACGACTGAGAGACGCTGTCGGACTGTTCTGCGGTCGGCCACCGGTGCCCCTCGAACCCGCTAGTCGCTCCGCTCACTGCCGCTAGCACCCAGCCAGCTCTTCGCTAGCCTGAATAAAAACCCGGTCAGCGACGGCCGCGACCGTCGTCCCGGACGTACTCTAACGCACTGACGAACAGCTCCTTGTCGACTCGGTCCTCTGACTCTTCGAGTCGTTCACGAATTTTCGTTGGTGTCATGTGTATTGATAACATGGTACTAAGAAAGTATAACTCTTTCTCACCGACCGACATCTTCGCTTCGTCACAGCGGTTCTGAAATGAAATTGGAGGGGCGTCCGAAATGGATTCGTACGCGCCAGAAGCGACCCAAACCGCTGGACCGGGACAACAACCCCCGTCGAGGGAATATATTTAATACCCTGCTAACTCTATAGAAACTATGGCCGCTTACGGCCGGCCGTCACTTCGAGACCTGTTCGATGAATCACCGACGCCGCACATCGCGCATCCCCCGCGGAGTCACCATCGAGACTTCTACATCGCTACAGACGGGTCGTTCAGACCCCACAGCGGCACGACACCGACCGACAGCGAGTCGGACAGCCCGACAGGCGGGCTGGGTGTCGTCGTCGAAACCCTCGACGGTGAGCGCGTCGTCAGGCTGTCGGTTCCCGACACCTGTCCCGACAACAACGTCGCGGAGTACCGGGCGCTCCACCTCGGACTCGACGTGCTTGCGAGACGGGCCCCGCCCGACGCCCGCGTCGGACTGCTCATCGACCACGATCAGCTCGCCGAAAACGTGAACGCGGAAGTGCTGGCCTCTCATGGCTCCGCCTACGACCCGCCACACTCCGTCTCGGTCCCGCCGGCGACAGGGCTGCACTGGCGGGGGATTCAGGCCCGCATCAACGGGTTCGATGAGATCCGCGCCGCGCGGATCTCCGGCGACCGTAACCCCGCCCATCCACTGGCGAACGCGCCAGACCAGTACGCCCACGTCAACACCGAACCGGACCGGTGTGTCCTCCCTGACGCGCCGACCGTAAACGAACGCGTCCCGCCGCCGTCACGCGCGGAGCGTGGCGGCGCGTCCGACTGACGAAACGTAGCCGGCCCTGGCCGGCTACACCTCGTTTCTCCGCCGTCTTACCGGTGTGACTGTTATTGCGCTCTGTTTTGAGAGTCGGTCACTTGCAGCTATGAACCACTACGGATAGTTACATACATCGGCGCTTCCGTGAGAAAATGCGTTCACCGGCAGAAAACACCGTAACGACCAGTTCCGTGTTGTTGTACCAGTAACCCATCACGGATTATATTTCTCATAACTTATAGCGATTATCTACGACGTTCTCACGTACGTTCGAAGAACGTCACACCGACCAAATTTTAAGTGGTAGAATTAGAATAGTATGCAGTGGGAGGTTAGTTTCGTTGAGTACCAGAACTGACGGACCAGACGGTTTCGGCGGACAGTTCTTCGAGCAGCTGGTGCCGCGTCAGTCGCCGACGCGGCACGACCTCGTCCTCGCCGTCATCCCGGCGGTGTTCCTGCTCACGCTCGTCACTGCCGCTGTTCTGGATTTGTCCTTCCGGACGGCAATCACCGGTGCATCACTTGTTGGGGCTGTGGCCGTTGTCGACGCGCTTTTCCTCCACCCACCGACCCGCGGTTGACGGCGAGGCGACACGTGACATTGCGTTCCGGCGACGGGCCTGAACGCTGTGTCTTTTAAAGGGGCCACTTTGCGTACCTCGATAGAAACGACCCGTAGTGTCGTACAACTCCTCACAGCGTGGTGTTTTCAGTCAGAATCGTCTGAATAGACTGCACAGTAGGACTGCGAATAGAACTGTTTCGGCGTATATAGGCTGGTTTGTCTGTCCCGTCGTACTCAAAGCCTAACGCGCCGACCACAATCACTCAGCGACAAAACCGACCTAACCGGGAATCTCGTCCAGGAAGGAATTAGTAGCTGTACTTCAGTTATATAGACTGGTTCAGGGCAGAAGAGGTACTAGTCCTCCAGTTCGATTCCGTCGCGATACTCCTCAAAGGCCTCGTTAAGCTCTCGCTTGATTGCCGTCCGTTCCTCTTCGGAGAGTTCTCGATTTTCCTGTGCCGCGAGGATTCCCCGTGCGATGAGTTCGTTCTCCATCCGCATCGACGGTCCTGCGAAATTCGTCGAGAGGTCCTTTCGATCCCGTGCCATTTGGTTCCAGACCCCACCTTCTGTATAGAGGTATGTGAATGCGAGCACACCACAACTTACGAAACCAATAAGCGGCCACGCGTATTCACCGTGACCGTACTGCCTGAGCGTCAAGGTAGCCGTCGAGAGCCCGGTCAATCCAAGCATTGCCAATCGGATCATCCCTGAGACACCGTCAACGCGTGCCAGCCATCGGGCCGCGAGTTTGACCCACCATCTGTTCGCGGTCATCGTTCCCCTAGCTGGCATGTACCACACTCGCTCTTGCGGACGCTACCGTCACGCTCGCCACCAAAGGGGACCACTGTTCTAGAGGGCATGCACTAATCCGAGCGGCTGATACCCCAAAGTACATTTTGATTTCGGCCCGAGGACATCGAAGATATTAAGGCTTTCAGTAGCTCTCTACGGTGTATCTATCATGCTGGTTCTGGCAGACACTGATTGGTCCCAATAATCAGGCTGGATACGGCCAAAGACCTGTTCAGTAAACACTGTGTACTGACCGTTTCAGCTTGGGTGTAACAACTGTTCCATGCCACCCTCACAAACGGTAAGGTCCTAAGAAAAGACAGGTGGTCGCTTATTCCTGCTGTGCGTCGACGACGGCGACGCCGGCGAGGTTCACGATGTCTTTGACCTCGTCGCCGCGCTGGAGGACGTGGACCGGCTTGTCCATGCCGACGAGCATTGGCCCGATAGCTTCAGCGCCGCCCAGTCGCTGGAGCAGTTTGTAGCCGATGTTTCCGGCTTCGAGGTTGGGGAACACGAGGACGTTTGCGGCGTCGTCGAGTTCGGCGAAGTCGTACGTGTCGGTGAGGATGTCCTCGACGACGGCGGTGTCGGCCTGCATCTCCCCGTCGACCGGGAAGTCTACGCGGTCGTCATCCTGTAGGCGGGACACCGCGCGACGGATCTTCTTCGTCCCGGGGTTGTCGACGCTGCCGAAGTTCGAGTACGACAGCATCGCCGCTCGCGGTTCGACGTTGAACCGGCGGGCCAGTTCCCCGGTGTGGCGGGTGACCTCCTCCAGTACGTCCGTGTTGGGGTCCTGATTGACCGTGGTGTCGGCACAGAAGATGACGCGGTTCTTGAACGTCAGCATGTACACACCGGCCGCGTAGTCAGCGTCGTCGGCCGTGCCGATGACCTGCAGCGGCGGGCGCAGGGCCGAGGGGTAGTGGTGGGTCAATCCGGTCAGCATCGCGTCGGCGTCGCCCATCTCGACCATCACGCTGCCGAGGTAGTTCCCGTCCCGAATGAGTTCCTCGGCCTCGCGGCGCGTGACGCCCTTGCGCTGGCGGAGTTCGTACAGCCGGTCGGCGTAGTCGGCCACGTCGGCCGTTTCCGGGTCGACGACGACGGGATCGAACTCAAGGCCGAACTTCCGGCGCGTGGACTCGATGCGGTCGGCGTCGCCGATGAGGATCGGCTCGGCGATGCCCTGCTCGACGAGCTGGTAGGCCGCGCGGATCATCTTCTCATCGTGGCCCTCCGCGAGCACGACCCGCTGAGGGTTGCTCTTGGCCTTGTTGAGCACGACGCGCATCATCTCGCGGGACTTGCCGAGCCGGGCTTCGAGCTTCTCGACGTAGGCGTCAGTGTCGATTTCCTTCCGTGCGGCACCGCTCTCGATGGCTGCCTCAGCGACTGCGGGGGTGACTTCGAACAGGACCCGCGGGTCCAGCGGTTTCGGGATGATGTAGTCCGGGCCGAACTGCAGCGGCTGGTCGCCGTAGGCCTTGACGACCTCGTCGGGCACGTCCTGCTTTGCGAGGTCGGCGAGCGCGCGGGCCGCCGCGACCTTCATCTCCTCGTTGATTTCGGTTGCCCGCACGTCCAAGGCCCCGCGGAAGATGAACGGGAACCCGAGCACGTTGTTGACCTGGTTCGGGTAGTCCGACCGGCCGGTCGCCATGATGACCGTGTCGTCGCGGGCGGCTTTGGCGTCCTCGTAGGCGATTTCCGGGTCCGGGTTCGCCATCGCGAAGATGATCGGATCGCTGGCCATCGACTGCACCATCTCCTGATCGACGATACCGCCGACGGAGAGCCCGACGAACACGTCGGCTCCCGCCATCGCGTCGGCGAGGTCGCCCTCGGGGATGTCGCGGGCGAACTCCTGCTTGAACCGATTGAGGTCCTCGTGGGTGGCCCGCTCCTCGGTGATGATGCCCGAGGAGTCACACATCGTGATGTTGTCCTTCGAGACGCCAAGCGAGACGTAGAACTTCGCCGACGCGATTGCGGAGGCCCCAGCACCCGAGAAGACGACCTCCAGGTCTTCGAGTTCCTTGTCGGCGATGTCGGCCGCGTTGACCATCGCCGCGCCGGAGATGATCGCAGTGCCGTGTTGGTCATCGTGGAAAACAGGGATGTCCAGTTTGTCGCTGAGTCGGCGCTCGACTTCGAAACACTCCGGGGCGGCGATGTCTTCGAGGTTGATGCCCCCGAAAGTCGGCTCCATCGCTTCCACGGTCTGTATCATCGCCTCGGCGTTGTCCGTGTCCAGTTCTATGTCGAACACGTCGATGTCAGCGAAGCGCTTGAACAGCACGCCCTTCCCCTCCATGACCGGCTTGCCGGCTTCCGGGCCGATGTCACCGAGGCCGAGCACGGCCGACCCGTCGGAGACGACGCCGACGAGGTTCCCCTTCGCGGTGTACTCGAAGGCCTTCTCGGGGTCTTTATCGATCTCGTTACACGGCGCGGCCACGCCGGGCGAGTACGCCAGCGAGAGGTCCCGCTGGGTGTTCGTCGGTTTCGTCGTCGCAATCTCTATCTTCCCCGGCGGCTCACTCCGGTGGTACTCCAGTGCGTCCTCGTCAAGTCCCATACACGGAGGTCGAACCCAACTGTAAAAAAGACAAGTTTACCGTCAACGGACGAGCGGTACAACGACAGCTGTCGAATACCGATGGATTGCGGCGGGTTTCGCCCCGTCTCCGTTCCACCAATTGGAAAATCGGCACTCCTCGACAGGATCGTGATAACCGCTGTCCTGTGCTCAACGGGCGTTCGTGAGTTCGCCGACGCGGTCGGTCAGTTCGGTGACTGCGTCCTCCTGTCGGTCGGTCGCTTCGACGATTTCCTTGGTCGCCGTTTCGGCCTCCTGGGCGTGGTTCTGTGCGTCTTCGACCATCGAGGTCACGTCCTCGATAGCGCTCGCCTGGTCGTCGTTTGCGTCGGCGACCTCCTGAATGCCCCTGGTCGCTTCCTCGACGGCGTCGGAAATCTCGTCCAGCGCATCCAGCGCGTCCGCGATCTCGGACTCCGCGTGCTCGACCTGCTCGTGGGACGTTTCGACCATCTGGGCCGTCTC
The DNA here is from genome assembly GCF_031624315.1 of Haloarcula terrestris. Classification (NCBI taxonomy): domain Archaea; kingdom Methanobacteriati; phylum Methanobacteriota; class Halobacteria; order Halobacteriales; family Haloarculaceae; genus Haloarcula; species Haloarcula terrestris. Next base: position 289,927 of record NZ_JAMQOM010000002.1, read on the forward strand.
AGTCGCCTGGTCCTGAATGGTGTTGATACTCGTCGATATCTCGGAGGCGTACTCGCTCGTTTCGTTGGCGAGTGTCTTCACCTCGTCGGCCACGACGGCGAACCCGCTCCCGCTCTCGCCGGCCCGGGCCGCTTCGATGTTTGCGTTCAGCGCCAGCATGTTCGTCTGCTCCGCCACGTCGGCGATGATCTCGACGATCTCGCTGACTTCGTCCATCTGGTTGTCGAGAGCAGTGACGGTGTCGACGAGGTCCTCGCTCGTCTCAGTGAGTCCGTCGGTGACCTCCATGACCGCCTCACCGGCGTCTGAGCCGTCTTCGGCGGCGTCTTTCGCTCGTTTTGCCGCCGACGCCACCTCGCTCGATGTCGCGGCGACTTCTTCCATCCCGGCCCCGATGTTCTGGATGTTGTCAGCGGCCGTCGACAGGGAGTCGGTCTGTTCGGCCACCCGGCTTTCGACGGTTTCGGCGGATGAGTTCGCCTGTTGGATGGTCACTGCGAGTTGCTGGGCCTGTTCGTCCACTTGGTCCGCCAACTGCTCGACCTGCTCGGCCATGTCGTTGAGCGAGTCGACGACCTCGTACAGCTGGTCGTCGACGTACTCGCCGCCGTCGGTCCGGTCGAACGACGCCCGGGCGTCGAGCTGGCCGTTCTTGAGCGCGGCCATGGTCGATTTGACCTCTTCGACTAGGCCCGTCACGGCCTCGTGACGGTTGGCCTCGTCGGTCCGATCCTGGACCATTTCGACCACCGCGATGAGTTCACCGGCGTCGTCGTAGATCGGGGCGGCACTGAACGAGATGTTGCGTTCGTTCCCGTGCTGGTCGGCCATCACGCTCGTGTCTCGGTACAGCGTGAAGTCTTCGTCATCGACTTTCGGCACGTCGTACTCGGTGTGGGTGTTTTCGGGCGCGTCAAGGACCTTGTCGGCGAGGGTCTTCCCCCGCCGGCCGTCGGGGTAGAAGGCCATGCTTGCCATCTCCATCTCCTGTGCCTCGGACTCGGAGACGCCGGTGAGGTTCTCCAGCGAACTGTTCCAGGTGAGAATGTCGCCGTTCGTATCCAGAATAAAGAGTGGCGTCCCGATGTGGTGTAACACGTCGTGATAGTTGAGACCGCCGTCGGCGTCGCTGTCCGACGACGTGTCGGTGTCCGATGACCCGTCAGTGAACGCCTCGACACCTGTTCGGGAGACGTACTGGGCCGTGTCCAGCCCTTCCTTGAGTTCGGCCTCGACGGAGTCGATAGCCGCCTGTGCGTCCGGGCCGAGTTCGTCCCGGAGCTGGTCGAATGCGCCCTGAACGAGCGATTCGGTGACGAATCCCTGGGTGGCGACGAACTCGCTTCGGCTGATGCCGGCGGCTTCGTACTCCTCGATCAGCGCCCGTAGCTCGTCGGGTCCGAGTTCGAACTGTTGGTCGACGTGCTGGGACCCGATTGCGGCGCTCTCGGGGTTGTCGAAGCGGTCGCTGAGTCGCGGCGAGTCGGAGTCGATGGCGTCAGCCAGAAATCGAGTCTGCCCGTCGCCCGCGACGAGACCTCCGTCCGCCCGCTGGGCCGCAACATCGCCAGATTGGGATCCCTGGCCGTAGATGTAGGTGCGGATCTGGTCGAGCATAGGGTAACTACGTTCGATTCCATGAGACCCGTAAATAAAGGTAACTCCGGAAATATCAGCAAAGATAATGGCATCCAGCGAGCGGGAACGAAAAGAGAGCATAAGTACGTGCAACCGAAGGTGTAGGTATGACCACCCGTTTCCGCCGACTGGTGGCGACGACGACAGTGCTGACGTTCGCACTCATCCTGCTCGGCGTGTACACCGGTGCCATCGGTGCCGGGCTGACCTGTGAGGCGCGCTGGCCGTTCTGTGACGGCTGGATGGGGCTGTTCCCGGCGAACTGGGCGAGCTTCGTCGAGTGGTTCCACCGGCTTGTCGCGATGATTACCGGCTTCGGCATCCTCGGTTCGACGGTCGCCGCGTGGCGTGGTGACTACAGCCGACGGATCAAGCTCGCAACCGCCGTCGCAACGGTCGTGCTCCCCGTTCAGGTCCTTCTGGGCGCAAACACCATCTTCAACTTCGGGGCCACGGCACAGGTGCTTCACCACGGAGCCGCACAGCTTATTTTCGGTGCGATGGTCGCCGCGACGGCGTGGGCATACACCGACACGGCTGAGTCACCATCAGTACAGTCGGCCGACAGCCAGCACACCGCGCGTGCCGACGATTGAACATGTGTACCACTCCCGTGGTTAACACGTAAGATATATTCCGGTCTGTCGTGTGGTCGGGATTATGTCAGACGACGGCCTTTCACGACGCCAGTATCTCTCCACGGTCGGTGGAACCGCAGTAACCGTCTCGCTCGCCGGCTGCTTCGGCGGCGGTGGCGGCAACGGCGGCGACGGCTCCACCGAAGTCACCGCGGGCACTGCACCCGGCTTCCCACCGTTCGAGATGAAACAGGACGGCGAACTCGTCGGGTTCGACATCGACCTGCTGGAGGCGGTCATCGACGAGACAGACTACACCCTGGCCGGCTGGGAGGAGTACGAGTTCAAGTCCCTGATTCCGGCGCTGACGAACAACAACATCGACGTGGTCGCGGCAGGCATGACGATTAACGACGAGCGCGACGAGACCATCGACTTCACTGACCCCTACTACAGTTCGAACCAGGCTATTGTCGTCCGCGAGGACGGCGACTTCTCGCCGTCATCGCTCTCGGACCTCTCCGGACGACCCATCGGCGCACAGAAGGGGACCACCGGCGAGAGCACGATTCAGGACGAACTCATCGAACCGGGCAACCTCGACGAGTCGAACTACAACTCCTATGGCAACTACGTGCTGGCCGTCGAGGACCTCCAGAACGGCAACATCGACGCGGTCGTCATCGACGAACCGGTCGCCCAGACCTTCGCCGCCCAGCGGCCGGTCACCATCGCCTTCACGTACGAGACTGGGGAGAACTTCGGCTTTGGCGTCCGGGAGGGCGACGACGAGTTCACGCAGGCGCTCAACGACGGGCTGGCGACGGTGCAGGACGGAAGCACGTACCAGGATCTGACGAACAAGTGGTTCGGCCAGCAGTAACCGATGCTACCCCTCCCGCTGCAGAGTGACTGGGCGTTCGTCGTCGAGAACCTTGACCTGCTGATCGCCGGCACTGGTGTCACGGTCGCCCTGACAGCGGCGAGCATCCTGCTGGGCTTTTTGCTCGGGTTCCCGGCGGGAGCCGTCGAGGTGTACGGCCGCGGGCCGCTCAAACGCGCCGTCGAGACGGCCGGCGTCGTGCTCCGCGGCACGCCGCTGCTCGTCATCATCATCCTGCTGTTCTTCGGGCTCTCGGTGTCACGCAGCGCCTTTGTGACGGCGACCATCGCACTCGGCCTCCGGAGCGCCGCCTATCAGTCACAGATCTTCCGCGGGGCGCTCCAGAGCGTCGATGAGGGGCAACTGGAAGCCGCTCGCGCTGTCGGCATGGGCCGACTTCAGGCGATCCGCAGCGTGGTCGTCCCGCAGGCGCTCCGCCGGAGCGTTCCCGGCTTCCAAAACGAGTTCACCATCGTCCTGAAAGACACGAGTATCGCCATCGTCATCGGCCTCGGCGAACTACTGACCGTCGGTCAGAACCTCTATCAGGGCGGTCAGAGCACCGCCGCACTCGAAATTTTCCTGACTGTGAGCCTCATCTACTTCGTCCTCACGTTCGTGACGAACCGCTCGCTCGACTACGCCGACGACCGCTTCAGCATTCCCGGAGGTGAGCGAACGTGAGCGATCCGCTGTTGGAACTCGACGACGTGTACAAATCCTACGGCGAGGAACAGGTCCTCTCCGGCGTCAGCTTCGAAATGGACGCCGGCGACGTGGACGTGGTCATCGGCCCCAGTGGCAGCGGCAAGTCGACCATGCTACGGTGTGTCAACCGCCTCACCGAGATCGACAGCGGCGACATCTACCTCGACGGCGACTGCGTTACCGACGCCGACACCGACGTGAACGAACTCCGGAAGCAGGTCGGGATGGTGTTTCAGGACTTCAACCTCTTTGCCCACCTCACGGCGCTCGGCAACGTCACGCTCGGCCTGCGGAAGGTCCGCGGGATGGACAAAGCAGCGGCCCGCGAGCGGGGCTACGAACATCTCGAACAGGTCGGCCTGTCGGACCAGGCGGACTCCTACCCCGCCGAACTCTCCGGCGGGCAGAAACAGCGGGTCGGCATCGCCCGCGCGCTCGCGATGGACCCGAAGCTCCTGCTGTTCGACGAGCCGACGAGCGCACTGGATCCGGAACTCGTCGGCGAAGTGGTCGAGGTGATGCGGGACCTTGCCGCCGAGGGCATCACGATGCTCGTCGTCAGCCACGAGATGGGCTTTGCCCGGTCGGCCGCCTCGGACATCATCTTCCTCGACGAGGGGCGGATCGTCGAACACGGCCCGCCGGAACAGCTGTTCGAGAACCCGCAGGCGGCCCGGACCGGCGAGTTCCTCAGCCGCCTGGAGACGACCCACGAGGGGGAGTGACCCATGGGAACGCCGGAGGCCACGTCGACCAGCGGACGGACGATACGCGCTCGCGCCGCCGGACTGACCGACCAGCCGCTGACGCTGCTTACCGTCGCCGTCTTCTGGACGTGGCTCGTCGTCCGGTGGACGAACGACTTCCTGCTGGACGGCGCGCTCATCGAGCGCGATACATCGTTTTTCCCGACGGCCCCGTTCGAGGCGGCCGCGTCGACACTCAGCGCTGTCGCAACGAGTCTCGGTCCGGTCGGGTTCCCCGTCGGCTGGGTCGCCGGCTTCTTCGAGTTCCTGGCGGCGTCGATCCCCTACCTGCCCCAACTGGCGACCGGCGTGTGGGCGACGATACTCCTGACAGTGTTGGGCATCGCGTTCGGGTTCGTCATCGCCGTCCCGCTCAGTGTCGCCCGGGTGTACGGCGGGACCATCACCCGGTTGGTTGCGCTGGGGTACACCGAACTGTTCCGCGGGACGCCGCTGCTCGCCCAGCTATTCGTCCTCTACTTCGCGACGCCGCTAACGACAGTCATCCGTGAACTGCCCGCCGTGGGGACCGGTTTCATCCCCGCCCAGGCGTTCTGGGTGGCCATCATCGCGTTCACCCTCAACAGCGCCGCCTACCAGTCCGAGTACATCCGGTCGGCGCTGAACTCCGTCCCGGAGGGCCAACTCACCGCTGCGCGCTCGATCGGCCTTTCGAAGGTTGAGGGGATACGCCACGTCGTCCTGCCCCAGGGCCTTCGGTATGCGATTCCCGGCTGGTCGAACGAGCTGGTGTATCTCATCAAGTACTCGTCGCTGGCGAGTTTTATCACCGTCCGCGAGCTGTTCGAGCGGACCGACGCCATCGCCAGCGAAACCTACCGGTACACGGAGCTGTTCGTCCTCGCCGGGCTGTTTTACCTGGCGCTGGTCATCTCGGCGTCGCTCCTGATGGAGTACGTCGAAGGGCGAGTCGCGATTCCCGGCCTGGGCACGTCCGGCCGGTGACTACATGAAATCCGAGAGGCCGGACTGCTGGTCGTCGTCTTCGGCGGCCTCGCTGGCTGATTCGGTGTCGCTGTCAGCCGCTTCGCTCGCGCCGGCGTCATCGGACCCCGATTCGTCGTCGGCCGCGAGCGTCACCTGCTGGTCGCCGCTCTCGTCGCCAGCCTCGGCATCAGTCTCGCTGTCGGCACCGCTGTCCGCCCCAGCCGCACCGTCACCGCCTTCGACACTTGCTCCCTCGAAGGCCCCGCCGGAGTGTTCGACGGCGGCTTCCTCTCGGAGCGCTTCGGCGTCGGCGACGATGTCCTGGACCTTGTTCGTGTCCTTGCCCGACCCGGTGACGAACGCGACGTGGTCGGACTCAAGCTCGTAGGTTGCCGCCATCGCCACCGTCAGGTCACGGTTCCGGCAGTGGTGGGTCATCGTCGCGAGGAACGGCATGATTTCGCGGCGAGCGGTCCGCATCGAGACGCCGTCGATGGCCGCGATCTGCTGGGCGACGTAGTCCCGGGTGTTGCGGGTCCCCTTCGACCGCCCGAGCTTCGACCAGTAGCTCGGCGGGCCGTAACGGGTCCAGCCGCCCTTGGTTCCGTCCCGCGCTGCGGCGACGCCGGCGGTCATGTTGTCGCCGGCGTAGCGCCAAAAGGAGTAGTTCTGCGTCTCGCGCACGCGACCCAGCCACTGGTCGGCGTTCGAGAGGAACCCGTAGGCCCGGACCAGTTCGGCCCCCTCGTAGTCCTTGGGCATGTTGTCCTCGATCCAGTTGATGAGGTCATCGGGCGTCTCGTCCACGTCGTAGCTGGCCTCCAGGGCCTCCTGTGCGCCGGCCTCCTTGAGTACTACGTCGAGGTATTCGAAGATGCCCTCGGTCGTATCGCGCTCGCCGGTAACCACATCGTCAGCGGTCAGCCGTTCCGTCGTCTCGGCGATGGCCTGGAGGTCCTTGACCGCGCCCCGCAGGTCACCGCTGTTTTGCTCGGCGAGTTCCTGCAGCGCGTCGGACTCGTACTCGACGCCCTCTTGGCGACAGAGGTCACGGAGGACCGGGACGATAGACCGGGGCGACACGTCCCGGAACTCGATGTCCTGGCAGTTGTTCCGCAGGCCGTTTGACATTTCGTAGTACTCGTTGGCGATGAGAACCATCGGCTGGCTGGCCTCCTTCACGAGGGCGGTGATGGCCCGCGCCCCGCCGCGGTCGGCGTTGCCGTGGATGTTGTCCGCCTCGTCCATGATGACGAGTCGCCGGCCGCCACCGCCGGCGGTCAGCGTCCCGGATTTGGCAGCCTCGCCGGCAACCCGATTGATAACGTCCTTGGTCCGGGAGTCGCTGGCGTTGAGTTCGATGGTCGGCCACCCCATGTCGTTTGCCAGCGCGTGGGCGGCCGAGGTCTTCCCGATGCCCGGGGACCCGTGGATGATGACCGCCTCGCGGTGGTCATCCCACGTCTCCGCCCACTTCTTGAGTGCGTCGCGGGCCTTGTCGTTGCCCCGCACCTCCGACAGCGTCGTCGGGCGGTACTTCTCCGTCCAATCCATTGAATCCTGGTTGGCGCGACCGGCGTTTAGTGGTTGCGGAGCGTTACTCCTCGTCCGCCGTCTTGAGGTCGAGATGCGGCGCGACAGATTCGTACGTCTCGTCGCTGGAGACAATTGTATCGCCGTCGGATTCGACGAGATGCAGCGCATCAAAGGGCGTGAATCCGTGGTCCTCGACGTACGTCGCTGCTGCTACCACTGTGTCCACGTCACCGCGCACCTCTACAAGCGTCGCAGCGTTCGTGACGACTCGCTCGGTGTCTCGCTCCTCCCGATAGGCGACCATGAGGAGTTCGATCAGTGTGAACTGTGAGGTCCACAGTTCGTCCCGGTGGTCCCGGTACACCGCTTCGGCAGCCTCACCCAACCAATCTTCGTCCTTGATGAGGGCGAGCAAAAAATCAGTCTCAACGTACATTCAACGTCCAGCCTCATCTAGTGCCGTGTCACGTGCCCCTTGACGGAGTTCATCCGCTGTCTTTTCGACATCTGCGAACTCGTCTCGGAGTGCATCGAGCGGGTCCTCTGCAACGGGAACCAGTTTGATTCCGTCGTGGAGTTCGACGATATGGTAGCGGTCACCGTAGCGTTCGCGCAACTCTTTGGGGAGCGTCAGGCGACCGCGGTCGTCGAGCGTCGCCTCAGACATACGTAGTTAGATGGTGGGTAGGATAAAGAAAGTTCCCGTAGAATAGATTTGTACCCACAATTTTCGCACTGTCTCCCCACACGGCTACAGTCGCTGACAGTGAGTGGTGCAGTTCCCTTCCCAGCCAGAAGACATATCCCCGTCACTGGCCGCGGCCTAACCGTCATGAGCGATACAGCCCGTCGGAGCTACGCCGTCGGCGCCCTCGCGGGTGCCGCGGCGTTCGTTCTGACGTACGTCCTCGTCTACGCACTGAGTATCTCCACCGTGCAGGACGCTCTGCTGACGAACATCGCCGAGTCGTTCGGCGACGACCGGGCGGCCTGGAAAATCGTCGGCTGGGTGTTTTTCAACGCCCAGTTCGTGACGACGACGATTACTGTCAATATCCCGTTCCTCGGGGGCACGTCGGCGGTCAACTTCATCGCCGAGAACGAGTCGCTGTCGTCAATTCTGTACCTGCTTCCGCCGGCAGTGCTGACGGTAGCGGGCATCGCGACGGCTCGTCTCGACGGGGCGGCCGACATCGGCCGCGCGGTTCGTGTCGGTCCCGCTGTTGTGTTGGGCTACCTCCCGCTGGCGGTGCTTGGGGCAGTGCTGTTTACCGTCAGCGCCGGCGAATCGGGACAGGGCGCGCCGACGCTGTTGACGGCAGTTGTCCTCGCCGGTATCGTCTACCCGGCTGTCTTCGGAACTGTCGGGGCCGCAATCGCTACCGCGCTGGGCGACTCGTAGCGGGAACCCGCTGCTGAGGTTTTTGACAGAAGGCAGGGCATAGAGAGCGACAGCCGTGGACTTCCCTGTCCCCAGTCGAGACCGTCGCGGCGTCAGCCCCGTCATCGGCGTAGTCCTCATGCTCGCGATCACCGTCCTCCTGGCCGCGACAGTCGGCGGGTTTGTGCTGAGCGAGACTGCTGCCCTGGACGACCCGACGCCCACCGTCGCCCGGTCGACGGGGAGCTTCACGACTGGCCCCTCGGGCGGTTGCGGTGAGAACACGGTTGCGATTCGACACGCCGGCGGTGATTCGGTCCCGGCCGACGAGATAGAGATCGCGGTCCGGCTTCCGGACACCGACACCCGCGCCCGTCTCGTCGACCTGCCGGTTTCGGGAACGGCGCTTTCAGCAGCGAACACCGACGACCCGGACAACGTTGTCTACGACTACTGCGTCGGTGGCGTCATCGCCGACGGCGGCCAGCCCTGGTCGGCCGGCCGCATGATCGCCTTCCAACTGAACGCTGGCGGCGGCACCGTCGAGCCGGGCGACACTATCGACGTGCGCGTCGTTCACGCTCCCTCGAACGGCGTACTGGCCGCGGTCGAACTGACTGCCCGCCGGTAAGGGCTCGTGGTTCCGATACCCTTTTATTCGCGTCCGCCCACCGTGTGAACTAATGGCAGGGGGCGCACGCGAGGACCTCGCGGAGAAAATGGCGGGTGAGGTGGCACTGAGTGACGAACCAGGGGCGACCTTGCGGAAGTGGCGCACTGATTTCGACGTTGCACAGACGGAACTCGCGGACGAACTCGACGTGTCCCCGTCCGTGGTCTCGGACTACGAGAGCGGCCGCCGTGACAACCCCGGTATCGGCGTCGTCAGGCGGCTCGTCGTCGCGCTACTGGACATCGACGAGGGCCGCGGCGGCGACCACATCCGGCAACACGCCCGGGTGCTCTCGGCCGGGTTCGATAGCGATGTGGTCCATGACCTCCGAGAGTACTCGGCCAACGTCGGTGTCGAACGCGTCTACGACGCTATTGACGCCGAAGAACTGTTCCGGGGCAGCCAGGACACGGTGGCGGGCCATACCGTGATTAACTCTATCGCTGCCATCACGCGGCTCTCCTCGGACGAGTTCTACCAGCTATACGGCCAGTCGACCAACCGCGCGCTCGTGTTCACGAACGTGACCCGCGGCGAATCCCCACTGGTCGCGCTCCGTGTCGTCTCGCCGACGCCTAACGCGGTTATCCTCCACGGCCTCGACGACGACGCCGTCTGGGAGCACGCCCAGGATCTCGCCCGCATCGATGACTTCTCGCTGGCCATCACCGATATCGATCTGGAAGACCTGCTGGACGGTCTGCGAGAGCTTCCCTGAGCCCGCCGATTTGGCAAACAACTGTTGCCCGGGTACGGATTGCGGTATTCGTCAAACAGGGTGACACATCCGCGCCGTAGGACTGGAATCCAATGCCGAAGGCGGCGTCAGTTCCGCCGGACACAACAGAACCGCCGTCGGCCCCCTGAATGACGCGCCTGTGTTCACAGGCGGATCTGCTCTCCGTCTTCGGGAACGTGGACAGCCTCCGTCGCCGACCGAAGCTCGTCGCGGGTGAGCAAGCAGTGGTTAATCGCTTCCATATGAACGACGACGACCATGGCATCGGTCGCGTCACGGACAGCGGCGATGTCCTCGATGCCCATCGTGATGGGGGCGCCCTGCTCGAACTGCGCTTCGCCGCCATTGAGGACGACCAGCTCCGGGGCAAATCGGTCAAGCGTTTCCTGGACCGGCTCGTACCAGATCGTATCGCCCGCGACGTACACCGTTTCATCGGCCTCGAAGACGAACCCGGAGACCGGCCCCATGTCCTCGGCTAACTCTCCATGGCCGTGGCGACCGGGTGTCCGGTGGATGGTGACGCCCGCAAACGAGACCTCGTCTTCGACTGGGCGCACATCGACAAAGCCCTCCTCAGTGAAGGCGTCTGCCTCCGAGGGCTGACAGAACAGCGGTACGTCGTCGGCAAGCTCCTCCTGTGCCGCCTCGTCCCAGTGATCCGGGTGGCGATGCGTGACGACCACGGCGTCGTAGGACAGGTCGACATCGGGCATCGGGACGAGCGGGTTTCGGCGGTCGTTCGGCGAATTCGACACGGGCGGGTTCGCACCGGCTGGCGAGAATATCGGATCGACGAGGAACGTCGTGTCACCAACGGTCACGAGAACTGTGGCGTTGCGAATCAACTGCACGCTGGCTCCGGTCGTCGTTGACATACGGGACTACCTACGGGTGCCATCGGGATGGGGTTTCCTTCTCGCTCCGACCCTCGCCTACTCTCGCGGCTACGCCGCTCGACGTGTACGAGACCCCTCGCTTCGCTCGGGCTCTCGCTATTCTCCACGGCTCCCTGCGGTCGCCGCTCCGATTCGAGGCCTCTCCCTCCGGTCGAGTCCTCGCTACTCCACGTACCGATACTTCCGCTCACCCATCCGCCCCCAGCCGTCGAATGCGAACTCGTCTTCGGGTGCGGTGAACTCCTCGACATCGCTTTCCGCCTCGTGGTTGTGCACGTCGTGGATCTGTTCGTACTCCGCGAAGGACAGCTCGTAGCGGTTCCGGATCTGCTCGTCGATGCTGAGCGCGCCGATTTCCTCCTCCCAGCCGGGAACGATGGTCTCGGCGTGGACCTCCGCCTGTGCGCCGGAGCCGTAGGAGGCGACTAACAATCGGGCCTCGTCCAGATCCAGCCCGTTCTCGCGGGCGTGTTTCAGGCCGGCGGCGCGGGCGATGTGGACGGAACCGGTGTACCAGTTGCCGACTTCGCGGGAGATCTGGAGCGTCGGCTCGATGGTGTTTGCGTACCAGTCCTGGTAGCGTTCGGTTTCGGTGAGTGCGTCAGTGTACTCCTTGATGGCGGCGTGGAACTCGTCGTCAGTTTCGAAGTCCGCGCGCATGGGCTGGTGGCCGATCTCTTCGGCCATCAGATCGCCCACGTCGGTGCCGCGGATGATGTGTCGGTATCCAAGCGCCGCGGCCTTTCGGACCATCCCCGGGAACGGCGTGTGGAACGGAATCATCTCGTAGTCGCCCGGGTGGATATCGCCGGCCACCTCGGCGAAGTCCTCAAGCGCTTCGCGCATCCTGGCGAGGTAGACGTTCACCGACCGTTTCCCGTCGACGGACGGGAACTGCTGATTTGGTTTGAGGAAGTCGGTTTCGTCGGCGCTGCCGTACCCCTGCTCAGTCGAGAGTTCGACCAGATTGGGGTCCTCGTCGACGAGCATCGCCACCGCGCCGGCACCCTGCGTGGCCTCCCCGGGGTCGTCGCGGGCATACAGTGCGGTGTCCGTTGCGATGACGAGCGCGGCCCGGTCGCGGTTGCGCCCGGCGCGGATCCAGTTGTACGCGTCGTCGAGGCTCTGTGTCCCGGAGATACAGGCGAACTTCCGCTCGCCCTTGTTGGCGTGGTGGAAGTTCTCGTCGTACACCTGTTCGAGACAGCCTGCGATGTACGTCGAGACGGGCTTCGAGTTGTCGAAGGCGCTCTCGGTCGCCACGTCGATGCGGCCGATGTCTTCAGGCGTCAGTCCCTTGCGGTCCATCAGCCGGTAGGCCGCGTTGGCCCCCATCGTGACGATGTCCTCGTACACGTCCGGGAACGATGACGCGCGCAGGCCGAGCCCCTTCGTGTACTTGCCCGGATCGTCCCCCTGGGCCGGCGCGAACGTCTCCGCGAGGTCGAGTTTGAGCTTCCCGGTCCAGATTTCCATGGCGTCGATACCGACAGCAGTCATGGGTTCAACGTCAGCGCGGATGTATATGGCTTTGTCGACTGGTGTTTCGACGATTGTCTAGTATTGTGCCGACAGGACGCGAGCCAGCAGCACGCGGCAGACGGCTACTCGTCGGTTGCCGGTTCCGTCCTGAAGGAGAAATCGACGATGCATTCGCCTTCGATAGCATCGTACGGTTCGTCGGGTGACGGAATGGCACGTGGCCAGTCCGTGTTGTTAACCACAAGTCGATACGTTCCCGGCGCAATAGTGATCCGGTTGTCGCGGATGTTCGTCCGGTGGAACCGCGACACCTCGCTGGCGTATCGGGCCCGATAGCGACGCTGGAACGCTCGGTACTCTTCCTCGGGGAACAGGATAACGTCGACAGCCGGACCACGCCGCACGATGAGGTCGTAGCGCAGCGTGGTCTGCCCGGTCGCCTCAATCGTGTAGTCCTCGTACTCGTTTTCTTCCAGACGAAACGTCGTATCGACCGACCGGCCGTTCGGTTCGGGCGTTGCCGTCGGGGTCTCGGTTTCGACCTGGAGGCGCGCCGAGGTCTCCGTCGAGGTGTTTGCCTGGCCCGTCCCAGAGCGCTGTGCTGTCGACGTATTTGCGGACGGAGCGGCACTGTTTGCCGCTGGCGTGGAAACAGTATCAGCACGATCAGTCGTGACGGCCCGCTGTGACGCTGTCGGCTCCGGGGCCGGCGTCGTCTCGGACGCCTCGTCAGAACGACTTCCGAGACAGCCGGCAGAGAGCGCGACGAGCAACGATGCTCCGAAGCCGCGCCGCGACAGGTCACCCATACCTCAGCACACGCATCCAACGTAAAGATGTTTACGGGCGGGTTTTCGTCACTGGTAATCGGAGCTGTGATGCTGTCCAAACATATTTGTAGAGAGAAAGCTGATTCTACGCCGTTCGAACCTATTTCGAGAGAATGGTCGCCCAAGTATCATTTCTCGGAACGCCACACGAACCTTTCACATGAACAGATCGGGTATTTCACTCGGACTCGTGGTCCTGGCGGCGATCAGCGTTTCGTTACTCGCGGGGATGGCAGTCGCAGGGACTGTCGGGACATCTCCGTCCGAACCAGCGCCGGCGGTGACGACTGACAGGCCACCAGCAGCGACCCCCAGTATGGATAGTGCGTCACCGGCAACACCCAGTGCTGAGAGTGCGTCGCCAGCGATGCCACGTAGCAAGGGGACTGAGACCGGAGCGACGCAGCCACAGTCGGCGAACCCCGTTTCGACACCGGAGCGGGGCCAGACCACGCCGGAGGACACAGAACCGCCGCTCGATACGGACCGCCTCGAAGGCGCGCTCGTGGCGGCAATCAACGACCGACGCGGCGACCCGCTTGCCAACGATGCGGTCGATGAAACTCTCTCGACTGAGACAACGACCGGACAGACACTCTCGGCCATGGCCGGTAACCACAGCGAACGAATGGCCGCGCAGAGACTTGCCTCTCCGATAGCCAACGGGTCAGACACGCGGGACCGGTACGCGGCCGCTGGGCTGTCCGACCGGTGTCGGCTCCGCCACGTGGAGAACACCTACATCCGCCCGGTGACCGACCTTGAACTGGTCACGAGCATCAACCCTAACGGCGCGAACGCGACCCGGACGGCCGATGCCGTCGCCGACCACTGGTTCGACCTCTCCGGCCCCCGCGATACGTTGTACATGCCGAATGCGAACCACATCGGCGTCGGTGCGGCAACCGCTGATGGCGTCGTCTACATCACCGTGAATCTCTGCTGAGGTTTGGTGAGAAAGGCCGTTACGGAACTTCTTTGCGGACAGTGTCGGCATTCCCTTCCGAGTCAACGACGCGGAGCGAGACCGTCGTGCCGGAGTCCACCTTTCTGTTTTGTACCGTCTGGCCGGTCGCATCGTCGAAGATGCCGTCTCCGTCGAAGTCCCATTCGTAGGTCGCGATATCTTCTTGCGGGTCGCTGGACGGGCTAGCATCGAAGTCCCACTTTCCGTTCGACTCCGGGCCGTTGGAGGTGATAGTGAAATCGGCATCCGGTTGCTCGTTCGTGTTTGCACCACCTGGAGTGACCGTAAACATCTTTGAATCGGTGCCGCCGCTCGATAGTTCGTACGTCACGGTTATCGTGACGCTCTCGCCGTTCATGTCCGTCTGGCCCCCGAACCGTTCGAACTCGAACAAGTGAAACGTCGCAATCGAGCCGTCGGACATGACTGGATTCGGCCCGGATATAGGACGATCTGGATTGTCGACATCGATGACTCGTGGAATGTCTGTCCCGCCACCGAAATCAGTGTAGCCATCGGTGTCCGCTTCGATGTACAACTCGTTTTCTTGGGGCGCCGGGTCGCGGTCATTGCGGTAACTGTCACTAAGATAGTCTATATATTCGTCTACGGCGTCGACCGCAACCGTTGTTATAGTGATAGTCTCACCTAACTCATTTGTGACGCTGAACTGCACGCCCCCATCAATCCTCCCGTCACTGTCAAGCGCAAAGGCGTCTTCGTTGTAGATGAGACCGCTGTTGCCGGACCCGCCACCGGATCCTTGATTTACTTCTGTCACCGTCACCGGCACTGAAACGTCTTCTGGAGACTTGCCTTCGAACGAATCATTAATCTCATCGAGGCTGAACTGGACGGTGGCTGTTCCAGTTGCCGTCGACTCGCTTGTCTTGTAGACGAACCTGACGCGACCGTCGCTGTCGGATGATTCTGTGCCCGTGGTAAGCGACCCTGCGTTACTCCCCTCGACTGAGCCGTTGACTGAGACATCATTGCTTACGGGGTTGTTGTACGCGTCCCGGACCTCTAGGACAATTTCCTCGCTGTCGCCCTGCTGGACGCTGATATCATCGTCACCGACAGTCGTGAGGTACGCCTCGCTCTCGTCAGTGGCGCCTGTGCCGACGCCGGCTTTCGCCATCTGCAGGTGGTATGTGGAGCCACGCTCGAAGATGATCGTGACGTTGTAGAGCGAGCCAGGCCCCTCGGTGTGAGTAACGTTTGCGATGTACCGTTCGTTGCTTTTATTCCCCGGATTCGGGTCGATTTCGTCACTGAGCGTCTCGTTCCACGTCGAGTTCGGAAGTCTGCTGAGAAACGAGATCGACACGTTCGAGGTTTCAGTCGCATTCGTAATACGGATGGTTCGGGATGACTGTGATTTCGGCTCTACGTCGACCGCAACCGAACCGCTCGTGGACCGACTCATCGACCCGTTGAGCGCGACGAGCGAAATTTTGCGGCCGTCGACCATTGCTTGATCCGAGAGCGTGAGGTTCCCCTCCCGAAACTGGTTGTAGACGACCGAGTGCTCGTAGACGGTTTCCGGGGCCGCTCCGTAGACGTTGTACTCCGGCTTGTAGGCGATGGCTCCAGTGTTGTAGTGTCTCGGCGTTCCGTTCCAGTAGTCTACCGTCTCAGGTTCGAGTGCTTCGGCGTTGCGAACCGTGAGGTTCTGCGACTCGTTGTCGGTCCCGTCCGTGTACAACAGCCCCGACGGCGGCCCGGGGTTGGTTGCCACGAGTCGGGACGGGTATTGGGTCCCCAGCTGAATCGAGACGGCCTGCCGGCTCGGCTGTCCCGGCACGGAGACGATAGCGTTCCGCAGGTCCTGCATCTGTGTCTGGACCTGCTGGTTGTGGTTGAACTCCACCTCCCGGTTTTGCTCCGGCACGGCAAAGGCCTGATACGAGGAGAAGGCGATGATAAGCACGCCGAACAGCAGTACAGCCCCAACCTGGACTGACTGTGCGCGCTCATCGCCCGTGAAAGTCATGGCGGTGAGTTGCGGAGACGGCGGTAAAAACCTGACTGCCGAATTATCAACTCTCGTCTTCTTCGACGACTTCCGGGTCGCTCATCGCGGTCTGGAGACTGTCGAGTCCGTTGACCCACTCGGAGACGAGCCCGTATTCGAGGTCTTCGGCGACCTCCATCGGGAGCTCCGACCCGCCGATGATCTGCGTGCCGGCCTGGACACAGTAGCCAAGCGCCGCATCGAGGTCCTCCTCGGCTTCCGCCTCCGCGGCGGCCTCGATGTAGTCGGTGATGGTCGCGTCGTTCGCAGCGCCTTCCGCGACGAACTCCTCGGCCGCGTAGAAGACGCACAAAAGCGAGGTCTGGACGCCGTCGATCAGCATCACGGTCTCCTCGTCGTCGATCTCGATATCGTCGAGAACGATCTCACGGACACCAGCAAGCTCGTCGATGGTCGTCTCCTCGTCGAGGTCGCCGTCCTCGTAGTCGGTGAGAATCTTCGCGACCGCGATCGCGGCGTCGTCCTGGAGGTTCAACAGGAGCCGCGCCGAATCCTCGTCTTCGGGGTCGACATCTTCTTCCTCGATACGGTCTAGCCAGTTCTGCCAGCGTTCTTCGGTGTAATACTCCCCCGGCGGAGTGCTCATACCACTCCGTTCGTCCCGTTGGGGATAGTAGTTTCGACCGGCGGCCACTCCGCTGTCTACTCTCCGGCAATCGGATCGAGCTGGAAACTGAGCTTGCAGGCCCGAATACGGCTATTTTGGCGGCTTCTCGGTCGGCCTATGGAGTTCAACCGCATGTCACGGCCGCCGTCAGGGGACGCACTTTTATGTCATTCAAACATGTTATGAAATACCATGGCACAGCAGCAGCCGACCGAGACTTACGACGGCCCGCTCGACATCGCTGCAGTCGCCACGCTGGCCGAACGTGTCGGTCTCGCGTTGGTTGCCCTGGCGCTGCCGGTCGCTGTCGGCGCGTTCGCCGGCATGGCCCTCGACGCCGGATCGCTGGTGGCCGCGGGTGACGCCGCGGCCGCCGCGATGAGCGGGCCGTTGACGGCGGGGCAGGGGCTGTCCTGGTTGTTTTACGTCAGCGCACTCGGGACCGTACTCGGGTGCTGGGTGCTCGGACTGGGACTCGTTCTCGACGGCCTCGACCTGTGAGTCAGCTGTCGCCGTCCGAACGCATTTCCACGCCGTGTTCTTGTGCCGCCCCTTCGGCGGCATCCGCGCGATTCGAGAGCGTTCGCTGTGGGAACGGGATCGAGATGTCCTCCTCGTCGAAGGTGGCCTTCACGCCTCGGACCACCGCCGAGATGGCGCGCCACTTCCGTGGCGGCGTCGGGTGGTCGATCCAGAACCGGAGTTCCATCCCCACGGCGGAGTCCCCGAAGTTCTTCGGGACCACGTCCGGCGTCGGCGAGTCGACGACGTGTTCGATGTCGGTCATCGCCTCGCGGGCGAGTTCCATCGCCCGATCCACGTCGGCGTCGTAGTCCACGCCCACGTCGACTGTGAGGCGCAACAGCCCCTTGCGACTGCGGTTCGTCACCGCGCGGTCGCTCACGCTGTCGTTGGGGATGATGACGAACTCGCCGTCGAAGTTCTCAAGGCGCGTGTTGAAGATGGTGATGTCCGTCACGATCCCCTCCTGGTCGCCGATGAGCACCCAGTCACCGATGGTGAACGGCCGGGAGAACATCAGGACGAAGCCCGCGATGAGCGACCCGAGCGTCTGTCTGGCGGCCAGACCGACGACGATACCGAGGAACCCCGCCCCGACGAGCAGGCCGCTGAGGTCGATCCCCCAGACGGCGAAGATCGTCGCGCCGATAGTGACGAAGACGGTGACCTGCCCCAGTCGGAGGAGGATCTCCTCCTGGTGTTCGGTGAAGCCGGTGACGGCCTGGCTGAACCGGGCGATCCACCGCTGCATCTGGTCGGAGAGGACGAATGCCAGCATGACGAGGACGACCGTCTGTATCGTCGCCAGCACGGACTGGTCGCTTCCGTCGAGGTACGGCCCGACCGTGCCGACGACATCGAGAACGCCCCAGACGATGAGAAACGAGATGACGACGAGGACGATCATCGAGAACTGGGCGATCCGGAGGAACACGCCCCGTATCGTCGTCGGCGTGTAGTCGGCCATGACCTGCAGCCAGTCGCCGGTTCGGTCGGCTGTCGCGGCCCGGAGCCGGGAGAGCGCGGCCGGAATCACGACGACGCTGAGAAGGAGGACAACGAGCAGGATGAGCGTCGCAACGAGTCGCCCCTGCGTCGCAGCCAGTTGTTCGAGCGACCGCTGTAACGCGGTAAAGAGTTCCAGAAGCCCCTCACCGGTCTCGTTAGCCGCTGGTGTGGGCGTAGCCGTCTGCACAGCCACCTATCGCCACCGTAGGAACTTGTGTCTTCGTCTTTGCTCGAGTAGGCTGTCGCTACCGCCTGACAGCGAACAGAAAAGCTCCGACGCGGGCTGGCCCGGTTAGACGCCGCGGCCCTGCAACTGCTCTTCCTCGTCTAAGTCCGCGTTCGCCTGTCCCTTCATTCCCTTGCCGGGGTTCTTCGCGATCTCCTTGAGCTGTTCGGGGTCGTCGTAGTTGTTGACCGCCGCGACGATGGACTCGCCCATCGCCTGGGGGTTCTCCGCGCCGAAGATGCCCGAACCGACGAAGATGCCGTCGCAGCCGTGTTGCATCATCAGGGCAGCGTCGGCGGGCGTCGCGATGCCGCCGGCCGCGAAGTTGACGACCGGCAGCCGACCGCGATCAGCCGTCTCGTGGACGAGTCGCCGGGGTGCGCCGTGTTCGCGTGCCCACTCGTCGCGCTCCTCGTGGGCCATTCCCTCAAGCATCCCGATGGAGCGCTGGATGTTGCGCTGGTGAGTCACGGCCTGGTTCACGTCGCCAGTCCCTGCCTCGCCCTTCGTGCGGATCATCGCTGCACCCTCGTCGATGCGACGGAGCGCCTCGGCGAGGTTGCGCGCGCCACAGACAAAGGGCGCGGTGAACTCGCGCTTGTCGATGTGGTAGCGGTCGTCGGCCTGGGTCAGTACCTCGGACTCGTCGACCATGTCCGCGCCCGCGGCTTCCAGAATCTGTGCCTCGGCGGTGTGGCCGATGCGGGCCTTGCCCATCACCGGAATCGACACTTCCTCGATGACCTCTTCGAGCATGCCGGGGTCGGCCATGCGGGCGACGCCGCCGCGCTTGCGGATGTCGGCCGGCACCGACTCCAGGTGCATCACGGCGACCGCGCCGGCGTCCTCGGCGATGCGGGCCTGCTCTCGGTTGACAACGTCCATGATGACGCCGCCCTTCTGCATCTTCGCGAAGCCGCGTTTGACGAGGTCGGTCCCGCGGCGGAGGTCCTCTATATCGGTTTCGTCACTCATTATCCGGAATTGGGACTGGATTTACTTAACGCGTGTCCTTCCAACGGACGCCATCGACCACTACCGTTTTCATCGCGTCCCCCCACTGCATCGACATGGCTCCGGACGAGGGTGTCGGCGGGCGCATCGACGCGGCTGTCGCACGGGTGTTCAGCCGGCGGCTCCCCGACGCCGAAGGGTTACCGCGGTACGTCGCACCGCTGCCGGCGTGGCTGGAAAACGTCGGGCTCCGACTGGCCTGGCCTATCGCGCTGGTCAATCTGGTCGGGACACTGTTCGGTTTCTGGTACTACGCCGGCCGACCGCTGAACACGGCCCCGCCGCTCGTGGAGGGCCAACTCGGCGCGGCCCCGCTGGCTGCCTACCCCCTGATTCCGGACTCGCCCGTCGCGACGCTGTTCATCGGGCTTTCGCTGGTCGCGTGGCGGCTCGACTGGAACACGGAGTGGCTCCACATGCTCGGCTTCTTCGGCTGTATCAAGCTCGGCCTCTGGACGCCGTACGTCCAGCTGGTCCTCAACGGTCCCGGCGGGATCCCGATCTGGCTCTACTGGTTCCTGATTCTGAGCCACCTGGCGATGGCCGCCGAAGCATTCCTCATCCACCGCTACGCGAGCTTTTCGGTCGCGTCCGTCGCCGTCGCCGTCGGCTGGTACGGCTTCAACGATATCGTGGACTACTTCGTCCCGATTCTCGACGGGCCACACCACACCTGGCTACGGGCCGAGCCGCTGGTCGCAGCCGGCGGGTTCGACCACACGGTGCTCGCCCACGACCTTGCGGCCGGCTGGGCGGTCGTGCTGACGCTCATGGCGACGTTTCTGGCACTGGCGACGCGCGTAGAGAAGGTAAAGCGGCAGGCGTGAACGCTGGACCTGCACCCGCCGTTTCACTGGCCGCGCTCAGGTCGTGAAGCCGTCTTCGGCCTCGCGCTCATCGAGGACCCACTCCAGTTCCTCGATAGCACGCAAGATGGCGACCTCGGCTTCGTCCTCCATCTCGGTTGATGGCGGGTCGTGCCTGTCGTACTCGTCCTGCAGCGTCTCGATTCGGTCCCGAATAGCTTCCTCCGTTCGCATGGTCCAAATGACCGGACCGCAGGCCTTGATGCTACTGGTCGCGGCGATGGGTGCGAACGCGGTGATGCTGCGACAAGAAAACCGCGCCGCGCTTACCGAACCACGACGACGGCGCTCTCGGTTTCGGTCATCTCGCCCTCTCCGGAGTAGGTCCGTGACTCCTCGACGGCGAACATCTCGTCGGTGAGCGTGACGCCGGCCACGTGGAGTTCGTCGCCGTCGATCTCGTAGTCACCGTCCTCGATGGCGGCGTCGATAGCGCCGACCTCGCTCCCGAACTCGGGGCCGACGATGGAGTAGTCCAGATCGATGCCGCTGACTTCGGTCGTGATGTCCGGAGTCTCGTCGTAGGTGTCCAGTTGGGCGACGTGCATCGCCTCGGCGACGGCGTCCTCGAAGCCGCCGATGTGGCCGAACACCTCGACGTGGTCGAGGTCGGCGTTCAGCGGCAGGCCGTTCTCGGTCTTGTACCGCCGGAGCGCGGAGACGACTTCCATCGCCGTCTCGCCCGCTTCGAGGTCGGCGTCGTAACCGCCCGCCGTCGGCCAGTCCGTCGTGTGAATCGAGCTGTCCTCGTCGTAGAGACGGTCCCACAGCTCCTCCGTGATGTGCGGGAGGAACGGCGCGAACAGTTGCAGGAAGGTCCGGTGGGCCTGCAGCAGCGTGAACTCGGTCGAGGTGTCGCCTCCCTCGGACAACCGCTGCTTGGCGATTTCGAGGTAGTCGTCACAGAACGTGTTCCAGAAAAAGGACCGGAGTTCGTTCCGGGCCTTCGAGAACTCGTAGTCCTCGAACTTCGTCGTGATCGACTCGATAGTGGCGTCCAGCTCGGCCAGCAGCCACTCGTCGACCGCGGCCAGGTTCTCGGGCTCGTCGGGCTGACTCGCTGGCGTGAGCTGGTCGACCAGCCGCGAAGCGTTCCAGAGCTTCTGGAGGAGGCGCTCGCCGGCCTCCAGGTCGCCCTCCTTGTACGGGAAGTCGTCGCCGATGGAAGTGCCGGCGGCCCAGTAGCGCGTGGCGTCGACCGGGAACTTCTCTAAGACCTCGCTCGGCGGGATGACGTTGCCCTTGGATTTGGACATCGCCTCGCGGTTCTCGTCTAACACCATCCCGTTTATCATCACGTTCTCGAAGGGCACCTCGCCGGTGTGCTCGTAGCACTTGACGACGGTGTGGAACAGCCAGAACGAGATGATGTCGTGGCCCTGCGGGCGGAGATCGAAGGGGTAGAGTTCGGGGTTGTCCCAGGTAAACGCCTCGCTGTCGGCGTCCCAGTCCCACCCGGCATTCACGAGCGGCGTCAGGGATGAGGTCGCCCACGTATCGAACACGTCTTCCTCGGGCGTCAGCGAGTCGTGGCCGCAGTGGGGGCAGGCATCGACCGGCGGATCGTCCGACAGCGGGTCGACCGGGAGCTGCTCGCGCTCGGCCATCACGGGTTCGCCGCAGTCGTCGCAGTACCACACCGGAATCGGGATGCCCGAGTCGCGCTGGCGGGAGATACACCAGTCCCATTCGAGCCCTTCGATCCAGTGCTCGTAGCGGGTCGCCATCTTCTCGGGGAACCACTCCATCTGGCGGCCGGCTTCGATGTACTCTTCTTTCTTATCGAGCAGTTCGATGTACCACTGCTCGGTGACGAGGTACTCGACTTCCTCTTCACAGCGCTCGTGGACCTGGACGGTGTGGTCGTGGTCGCGGCTTTCGAGCAGTGACCCCTCCTCGCGCAGGTCCTCGATGATGGCCTCGCGGGCCTCGGTGGTGTGCATCCCCTCGTACTCGCCGGCGAGGTCGGTCATCGTCGCGGACTCGTCGATGGCCAGGCGGAGCGGCAGGTCGTGGGCCTGATACCACTCGATGTCGTTCTGGTCGCCGAACGTACAGCACATCACGATGCCGCTGCCGGTCTCCATGTCGACGCGCTCGTCGGCGATGATGGGCACCTCTTGTTCGAAGATGGGCACCCGCGCACTGCCGCCGACGAGGTGCTGGTTCGCGTCGTCGTCGGGGTGGACGAAGACGGCGACACACGCCGGCAGCAGTTCCGGACGGGTCGTCGAGATGGTGAACGTCGCGTCCTCGTCGGCCGCCCCCTCGCCGGTCTCGACGAGGTCGAAGGCGATGTCGTTGAACAGCGTCGACTTGTCCTTGTCTTCCTGTTCGACCTGCGAGATGGCGGTCTCACAGTCCGGACACCAGATGGTCGGTGCGCGCTGGCGGTACTCCCGGCCCTGCTCGTAGAGGTCGAGGAAGGATAGTTGCGAGACCCGCTGGACATCCGGCGCGATGGTCTTGTAGGTGTTGTCCCAGTCGATGGAAATCGCCAGCGACTGCACGTCCTCAGTGAACTCGTCCTCGAACGCCGTACACACATCGCGGCACTTCTCCTGGAACTCCCGTCGCGGATACTCCTGATGTCGAATGTCGAGTTCGCGCTCGGTGAGCCGTTCCGAGGCGATGCCGTTGTCGTCGTAGCCGAAGGGGAAGTAGACGGTGTCATCGCGCATCCGGTGGAAGCGGGCCACGAAGTCCTGTAGCGTGAACTGATAGAGGTGGCCCATGTGGAGATTGCCGGACAC
Organism: Haloarcula terrestris; assembly: GCF_031624315.1. Lineage (NCBI taxonomy): Archaea > Methanobacteriati > Methanobacteriota > Halobacteria > Halobacteriales > Haloarculaceae > Haloarcula > Haloarcula terrestris. Next base: position 312,969 of record NZ_JAMQOM010000002.1, read on the forward strand.
CGTCGGCGGTGGCGTATCGATAGTGAAGCGGGTGTCAGCGTCCTCGTCGTAGGCGTAGGTCTTGTCCGCGACCCACTGGTCCTGCCACTCCGGCTCTATCTCGCGGGGGTCGTACTCCCCGTCGAGGGCGTTCTCCGATTCGTCTGTGGTCGATTCGTCCTGCGGTGGGTCCTGTGTGTCACTCATATTCAAACGGTGGGTGTAACACCCGGATAGCAGCGGACTGCGGCGTGGTTATCAGCGGTGCGTGCGTCGATAGGTGGGGGTGGTGTGGGGCGTGGGGACCCCTACACCGACGGGCGCGAGAACCAGCGTTCGGGAGAGTCGACGCACCATCTGTCTAGTAGTCTGCCAACGGCAGGATTAACGACTTCGGTTTTCGCCGGCGTTCCGTGGATGGTTGTCCCATATTATCGGATGGGAGCGAGGCCGTATCTCTGTGGGACATCCGACACCGTACTCAGACTGTCACTTCGTCGGAGCCGGTGTCCGGTGACACGAGCGGGAGGTCGATATCGATGGCCTCGTACCAGACCGACGGCCGTTTCGACTGCCCGTCGTCGAGGAGTTCTACGAGGTGAAGCTCTTCGAGTTCCTTCAGGTTCCGGTGTACCTGGCTGACATCCCGGTCCACGAGTCGTGCCGTCTCGCGGATACTCCCGGGGTCGTGCTGGACGATTGCTCGCAGGAGTTCGAGAGACTTTGGCCGCGTCACGCGATGAACGTCGGCTGGATCGTTGTACACGACCTCGAAGTACGGCTCCGGCGCTTCGTCCCGGTCGAGCGCAGCGAGGGCGTCTTCGATGCGGTCGTCTCGTCCCTCGCGGAACCGGATGTGCAGTGTCCTGTCTGTCGTATCGGAGTTACCAGTCGTGGCCATGTTCGTTCACCTCGGATTTGAACCGCTGAAAGAGGGGCCGAAGCCCATCGAAATCGATGCCCGTCACTGTCCCGTCAGCGTGGTGCTTGTGATGGTGCGGCGCGTCGGGATGGTCAGGGAAATTGTCGTAGCGAACGATGGTCTCGCCCGCGGCGTTCCCGTACTGCATCGAGTACTTGATGCCCTCCGGATAGCGGTCTGACTCGGGGACGCGGTAGGCGCTGATTTCGGCGTAGCGGTCACCGAAGTCTTTCGTGACTTCGAGGACACGCTGTGCCTCGTCGCCCCCGGACATAGGTGTTGGTATGACCTCCAACACGAAAAGTGTTGGTACGAATCACAACGGTCTCACGGCAGGTCGGGCTCGCGATGCTCGCGGTCCTCGGCGGAGTGGGCACGGACCCACAGTTGCCCGATGCGTGAGAGCGTCGTCCGGTAGGACTTCCCGTGGTCTTCCTGCTCGATGTAGCCCTTCCCGCCGGGGCCAAGCCGGTCGACGTTGTAGATGACCTTCGAGCGGAAGGAGTCGGTGTACTCCTCGCCCATGTCCCGGGCCAGTTGCTGGGCCAGTTCCGAGACGGACTCGAACTCGCCGTGTTCGCCGAGCGTAAAGAGAATCACTTCTTCGAAGGGCTTGACGTTCGAGAAGGAAGCGACCGGAAGTTCGACGATGTGGGAGCCGTCGATCTCCTTCGCGCCGATGGTCGTCCCGCGCTCGTCGAACTCCGCCAGCAGGTCCCGGGCGGTTTCGAGCCGCTCGTCGACGCGCTCGTCCACGTCCTCGCCGGTACGCATGTCTTCCAGCATGTCGATCTGTTTGCGTAGCTCCTCGGCGAGTTCGGTTTCGAGGTACTTCTCGGGAACCGTGTAGTAGGTGTGGATGCGGTCCCGGTCGCCCTCGCGTTCGACCATGATCGAGTGGGCCGCGGTCGCGAAGGCAAAGGAGACGGTCCGGGGCATCGCGGAGACGTTGACCCACACCTCGCTGCCCGCGTCGAGTTCGGCGTTGATGAGTTCGAAGGCCTGCTCGAAGGCCTCGTCGTAGTCGTACACGTCGGCGACGACGAACCGCTCGGTTTCGGCCCCGAGCAGGTTCTGGTAGTCTTTCTCCAACTTTTCGGCGAGGTTGCGCGAGTACTCGACGTTGGCCTCGCTGCCGACCGCGCCCTCCAGCAGGACGACGCGGTCCACGTCGAGTTGCTCGCGCACGAGCGGCGCGATGAGCCGGTCGTAGTCGAACCCGACCGGGACGATGTGGGTCTGCATACCTGAAACGCTGGGGCGGCGGTTATAAAAAGAACCAGACTCACTCCGTCCAGCGCGCCGTTCGACAGCGCGTTACTCGCAGGTCTCGTGAACGGTGTCGCCTTGGTCGTTCGGACCGCGACGCTCGCCGGGAACGATGGGATCCTCGCAGACGGCGCAGGTCAGCGTGCCGTTGGCGTGGACCTTCGAGGTCTCAGTGTTGTCGGAGGAACTGAAATCCACGCTCACGTCCGCCGACTCGTCGGTCGCCGGTTCGTCGTCCGGCGCGAACACGTCATCGTTGTCACCGGCCGTCGTGTCGATGTCGAGCGTGTCGTTGAGGCCACAGTAGCCCGTCGAGGCGTTGAATCCCAGGCCGAGCGCGCCGATGCCGGCGAGCAGGCCGCGCTTGCGCTTCCCGCTGCGAAGCCAGCGCAGGGAGACGATTGTCAGGAGGACAGCCAGTCCGGCTCGGATCAGGCGGTCGCGACCGCCGACGTTCTTATCGGAGTCCATATCGGTACATTGGTCTGGACGCTTTTGTAGGTTTACATGTCCGGCGGCTGCTGTCCGGTGATTGTCCCGCCGAGCGTCGGCACTCGGTCCCAGAGCGCCTCAGTCGCTTTCGATGCCGGAAACGGCGTAGGCGGTGCGGTTCTCGGTCGCGGCGGGGGCGGTCACTAGCGAGACAGCGACCGTCAGCACGAGGCCGACCAGGATGCCCACGACGCCGGGCGTCCAGCCCAGGTACGCCGTCGGCAGTGCGACATTGAGGCCGAGCAGTCCCGCAATCGTCCCGATCACCGGGAAGACGTGCAGGCCGTAGAACACCTGGCTACCGATCACGCCGGCGTACATCCCCGAGCGAGTGGTCCGCTGCCAGTACAGCGCGAGCGCGACGGGGACGGTTAGCTGGGCGAAGCCGCTGAAGGCGGTGTCGCCGATCTGGACCAGCGTCCCCGGCGTGTAGAGGCTCGCGACGAACGAGAGGGTCGCGAAGGCGACCACGCCGATACGGGCGACGAGTGCCTCGCGTCGGTCGGTCTGTTCGGCGCTCGCGTCGCCGCGGCCGGTCAGCGGCCGGTAGAGGTCCCGCGTCAAGTACGACGATCCCGACAGCAGCATCGAGTCGCTGGAGGACATCATCGCGGCCATCGCGCCGGCGATGACCAGCGCGGTGAACCACGTCGGCGTGTACTCGCCCAGTAGCGCGGGGATGACGTTGCCGCCCTCCGGCACCGTCACGCCGAGTCCCGCTGCCCACGTGCCCAGCATGAACGCCGGGACGAACAGGAGGAGAACGAGCACCGGCCAGAGCGCGAACGTTCGCTTGAGCACTTTCTTCGACCCGGCGGCGAAGAAGCGCTGGTTTATCTGGGGGAACATCGTCACGCCGAAGGCGATGCTGACCGCGGTCGAGATGATGTACTGTGGCGTGTAGAGGCCGCCGCCCAGCGAGAGGAACTCGGGGTTCGAGTCGGCGACCAGTGCGGTCGCTGCGCCCGCGCCGCCGACCGCCGAGAGGACCCAGGCGACGGCGACCCAGACGAGCGAGAGCATGAACAGCCCCTGGAGCGTGTCCGTCCAGGCGACGCCGCGCATCCCCGAGAGCGCGACGTAGGCGATCATGAACAGGGTGATGCCGCCGGCCCCGACCCAGAACGGAACCGCGCCGTTCGTGAGGCCGACGATGGCCTGTCCGGCTCCCTTCTGCTGGAGCATCACGTACGGGAACAGCCAGAACAGGCTCACGGCGGCGACGACGACCCGCAGCGCCGTCGAGCCGAACCGGTCGCCCAGCATCTCCCCCAGCGTGACGTACCCGTGGCGCTTGCCGACCAGCCACTGCTTGTACCCCAGCACGTACCAGAGGACGGCGAAGATGATGCCGTCCATCAGCCCCATCACCAGAATCCACTCGGGGCCGGCGCTGAACGCGAGGTTCGGGCCGCCGAAGAAGGTAAACGCTGACAGCAGCGTCGCAAACGTCGTGAACAGCAGGACGACTGTGCCAAGCGTCCGGCTCGCCAGGTAGTAGTCCTCGGCGGTGCGCTCGGTGAGTCGGTAGGCGACAGCGCCCACCGCGAGCGCGACCACCATGTACGCGGCGACGATGCCTAACCGGAGCGCGGTGTCGGCCATCTCAGTTCACCTCCTCGACGCCAAGTCCCCAGTCGGTGCGCGCGAAGACGGCGAAGACGACGCTCGCCAGCGCCATCCAGCCGACGTGCCACCACAGCCACACCGGCAGCCCCGCAGCGAGTGCGCTGCTGTCCCAGAGGAACCACGGCACTGCCAGCGCCATCAACACGAGCGCGACGACTGTCCACCCAACAGCCCTGACCGTACTCATATTACGACTGACTAGCCACTGCCGGTACTAATGGGTAACGAACCTTCACTCACTCTCGTTGAAGAACAATCGTCTTCAATGCGTTCGCGTCACAGAATCGTGTTCAATACACCCGTGTCCCGGGTTCGACCTCCCGCTCGGGTGTCAGGTGGACGACGCCTTCCTCGCTGTCGACGCCGGTGACCAGACACTCGCTCTCGAAGCCGGCGATAGAGACCGTCCCGAGGTTGACGACGGCGACGACCTGTGACCCCAGCAGGTCCTCCGGGTCGTACACGTCGGTCAGTCCCGCGGCGGACTGACGGGTCTCGTCGCCGAACTCCACGTCGAGTTTGTACACGTCCTTGCGCGCTTCGGGGAACGGCTCGACAGCGACGATCTCGCCGATACGCATCTCTACGTCTTCGAGAAACCGTGCGGGATCGATCTCGGTTTCAGTAAATCCCATATCCCCCGGTAGTATGTCCAGTTATTTTACGACAGCGCTCTCAGCGATGGTATGCAAACAGCGATCCAGCTCTGGACGCTCCGTGACCTCGAAACGCCGCTATCGGCCGTACTCGACCGCATTGCGGCCGCTGGCTACGACGGCGTCGAGTTCGCCGGCATCGGTGACCCGGGCGCGTCCCGGCGCGCGCTCGACGAAACGGGACTCGGCATCGCCGGCGTCCACGTGCAACTAGAGGACCTGCAGTCCGACGCTCGAACGGTCCGCAATGAGGTTCGCACGCTCGATGCCCCGTACGTCGTCCTCCCATATCTCGATGAGGACCACTTCGCCAGCGAAAGCACCGTCGAGTCGACGGCGACGCTGCTTGGGATGCTCGCCGAAGATGTGGACCGCCCGCTACTGTATCACAACCACGACCACGAGTTCGTCCCGCTCGGCGACGGCACCGCCTTCGATGCGCTCGTCGACCAGACGGATATCGGCTTCGAGTTCGACGCCGGCTGGGCGCACGCGGCGGGTCAGGACCCGGTCGCACTGCTCGGGCGGCTCGACGGGCGCGTTCCCGTCGTCCATCTCAAAGACATGACTGAAGATGGGGAGCCGACCGCCCTCGGTGAGGGGGTCGTGCCGCTGCAGGCCGTGGTCGACGCGGCCCGCGAGGCCGGCACCGAATGGCTCGTCTTCGAACACGACAACCCCGAGGACCCGCTCGACGCTATCCAGGCCGGTATCGACGGGATGCGCCCGCTGCTGGAGTAACAGCCGACCGCTCGGCCGGCCCAGTCTGCGGGAGAGCGTCGTCCGCGGTTCACCGAGACGGTGTAGATTGCCGCTCCACTACAACACCGTCGGCCGTCGGCTCGCGTGCGCAAGGTTATTCCGCTGTACTATCCAACATCAGTATAGTGACAGCAGTCCGTCGGAACACCGTTCGACGGGCTGGAAAACAGGACAATCATGCAAGACACGGCGAAATATCTGATACATGCCGACATCACCGCGGCGGGGGTCGTCGAGCGCAGCGATGTCGTCGGCGCGGTGTTCGGCCAGACGGAAGGGCTGCTCGGGGACGAACTGGACCTGCGGGACCTGCAGGACTCGAAGAAGGTCGGCCGCATCGACGTGGAGATCCACTCCGAAGGGGGACAGTCCTTCGGCGAGATCACCGTCGCGAGCGGCCTCGATCGGGTTGAAACGGCGATCCTCGCGGCCGCGTTAGAGACAATCGAACAAGTGGGACCGTGCCGTGCCCAGATCGAGGTCGCGGAGATCGAGGACGTACGGAGCGCCAAGCGACGCGAAGTCGTCGAGCGCGCGACGGAACTGCTGAACGACTTCGAGGAGAAATCGATCCGGACCGAGGACATCGTCGAGACGGTCAGACAGCAGGTCCGGGTCGCCGACGTGACCGACTACGAGGGACTCCCGGCCGGGCCGCGGGTGGCCGACTCCGACGCGATTGTTATCGTTGAAGGCCGCTCTGACGTGTTGCAACTGCTCAAATACGGGATCAAGAACGCCGTCGCGGTCGAGGGAACGGACGTTCCCGACGCCATCGCGGACCTGACGGCCGGCCGCACGGTGACCTCGTTCCTTGACGGCGACCGCGGCGGGGATCTCATTCTGAAGGAACTCGCCCAGGTCGGCGACGTTGACTACGTCGCCGTCACACCTGGCGGCAAGTCCGTCGAGGACCTCTCCCGCAGCGAGGTGATGTCCGCACTGCGAGATAAGGTCCCCTACGAGACGGTCGCAAGCGCCAAGAGCCTCGATAGCATCCGCGAGGAGATGACCCACTCCGGTGAGTCGACAACTGCCGACGGCGGTGCCGTGACGGCCACGCCGTCGGAGGACACCGCTGACAGCCAGTCCGCGCCCGATGCGCAAGCCGGGACGGTCCAGACTGAGACGGCGCAGGCCGAGACGAGTGACGGGACTGTGGCCGAGGACGCGGAGACAGTCGCCGTAACGGACGCCGCTCCAGACGAGGACACGGACGCGGGTGGCGACGAACCAGCTATCCCTTCGCTTTCGGACCACATCGAAGCCGTTATCCAGGCCCACAGCGGGACCGCCAGGTTGGTCGACGAGGACGCGACGCTGCTCGCGGAGGGCGACGCCGACGATGTCGTCTCGCTGCTGGAATCCGCCGACGAGGTCCCCCGGACTGTCGTCATCGATGGCGACTGCACGCAGAAACTCCTCGATGTTGCCGCCCAGCGCAGCGTCGGAGTCGTCGTCGCCGCCGGTCACGGCGAGTACGTCAAACAGCCGACGGCCGTGCAAGTTCGCATCGAAGGTTAGAGGTCCCGAACGAGCAACACGCCGTCGCCGTCGTCGTAGTGATCTGGTAGGTCGTCAGCCATCGAGAACTCGAACCCATTATAAAAAGAGCGTGCCCGCTCGTCGTCTGCGCGGGCCGTGAGTCTGACCGTCTCGAACCCACCGACCCGGAGTCGGTCGAGTAAGCCGTCCATCAGTGTCGTCCCGAGGCCCTGCCCCTGTTTTCCGGGCGTGATCGCGAACTCCGCCAGGTACGCGACCGGGTGGTCCGGAACCACCAGCGCGTAGCCGAGTGGCTCACCGATGTCGAGCACTAGCACGAGCGGCGGGCCATCGATTCCGACCCCGAGGAGTTCCGGCCACGGCTCGTCGAGCGCGTTCGTCTGGATGGCCCGGATCCGGGCCTCGTCTTCGGGACGGGCTTCGCGAATCATAGCAGGCCGACGGCGAGGACGAGGCCGGCACCGGCCAGCGCGGCCGCCAGCGTCGCGAGCATGTTGACGCCCTGGTTGCCGACGACCGACCCCTCCACGGTCGCGCCCAGCAGGCTGTCGACAGTCATGCCGACCAGCCCACACAGGAGGATGACGCCGCCGCCGACCGTGCCGATGTCCTGCGTGAGCGCGGCGATGCCGGCAATGATGCCCGCGCCGACGGCTCCGGCGGCGACGCCCTGCCAGGTGACGCCGCCGTCAGTGCCCGGCTCGACGGGTTTCAGCGTGGTAATAAGTCGCGGGTTGTCGTAGAGCCCGCCGAACTCGCTGGAGAAGGTGTCGGTCATCGCGGCGGCGACGGCTCCGGCGAAGGCATAGAAGAACAGCAGCGGGTCGACGGCGATGTGGCTCGGGCTCGCCGCCGCGGCGACGACGGCGAACAGCGCGACGATGGAGTTTGCGAGCACGTTCCCACTCCCGCGTGCGCCCTCGTTCTCCTCGGCGATGCCGCGGTCAAGTTTCTCCTCGTAGCGGTACTTCGTCGAGAGGCCACCGAGTCCGAAAAAGGAGATCAGCATGGCGAACCAGCCGAAGCCGCCGAGCACGATGGTCAAAAAGGAGAGGAGGACGCCGGTGAGCATCCCCGGAAGCGATGCGGTGTCGAGCGCATAGGAGAGATAGCCAAGCAGTACTGTCACGGCGAGTGCGATGACGACGCGCTGGGCCGTCACCGACGGGTCGAGTTCGAAAAACAGCCACAGCAGCAGTCCCACCGTGAGCATCACGAGCGGGTCGTCGCGCTCGAACAGCACCGAGCGAAGCAGTGCGGCGACGAACGCGCCGCTGGCGGCGAGAAACAGTACTAACGGGAGGTCGATGGCGGCCGTCCCCTCACCGACGGCGGCCTGGATCTGCGTTCCGAGCACCTGCCCCGTGACGCCGGCGACGAAGCCGACGAGGACGAAGCCCGCGGTCGCGACCACCTCGTCGGAGCGGACGGTGTAGGCGAGCCGCTGGCCGAGGTTCCCGTAGGCGACGATGACGACGACGCCGACGAACAACGGCACCGGTAAGCTGAACCGAACGGCCAGCAGCGCGAGCCCGGCGGCGGCAAGCGAGAAGGCCGCCAGGCCGTACAGTTTCCCGTCCTCGTAGTCACCGGGGCGCGCGAACAGGTCGAACAGCCGCGAGTCCTGTCCGATGGCGGTCACTGCGAGCGCGGCGACGAGGACGAAGGGTGCGATAGCGGCGACAGTCGCGAATTCGAGCGAGCGAAGGCCCGTTGCGGCCGGGACGGCGACCGCGAGGGTCCCCACGGCGGCGAACGCGCCTGCCCGACGGACTGTGCCAGTCACGTGCCACCGGTATCCCCGAGAGGCACTTACCCTTTCCGAACTGTGGGGACGGTACCGTTGGATTTACTGGGGCTGTCAGCATACCGGCGGGCGTGGGACTATACGACCGATATCTCGCTACGCGCGTGCGGATGAGCGACGCCGCCCTCCCCGAGACGGTCGCGCTGGTCATCACGGAGCGGGACCTGCTCGGCGACGGTGCCTATGCCACGCTCGAACGCTTCTTCGACTGGACCGTCCAGTACGGGACCGACACCGTCGTCGTCTACGTGAGCGTTCTCGACGAGGAGGCGATTCCGACGCTCCAGCGCGAACTCGAAAACGTCACCGCGCCCCGGGAGATAGCGGTCAGAGTGCCGGACGACGAGACGACCGCCGACGCCCCGATCCAGATCTCTATCGGCCTGGGCGGGCAATCGGAGTTCGCGACGGCCGTCCAGAAACTCGCCGAAAGCGTCGACGACGGCAGCCTCGACCCGGACGACATCGACGAGGCCGCGGTCGAGGAGCATCTCGTCTTCCCGACTAACCCGGACCTCGTCATCAAGACCGGGGCCGAACGGCTCTCGGATTTCATGATCTGGCAGTCCGTGTATTCGGAACTGTACTTCACGGACGTGAACTGGCAGAACTTCAGATTGCGGGATTACTTGCGGGCGCTGCGGGATTATCAGGAACGCCAGCGTCGGTTCGGTCGGTAGCTAGTCCACGAGGTCGTATTCTTCGTCCAGTTGTTCGCGCTCGGCACTGGGGAGCGTGTCGCGGAACCGCCCGAGCATCCGTTTGGCCGTCGGTAGTTCCGACTGCTCGATGGCACGAACCAGTGCAAGCGACCGCTCGGCACGGGTCGTCCGCCAGGATTGCTCGCGGTTCTGGTACGTGCGGATCGCCCGCAGGAAATCGACCTTCCGGAACTCCGGCCAGAAGGGAGCACAGAAGAACGTGGCGGCCTCGTTGCCGTTTGCGTGCCACGGCAGGAAATTCGAGGTGCGCTCGTCGCCGCCGGTCCGGACGATGAGGTCGACATCGCGGGTGGGTCCCTCGTAGAGCCGCTCTTCGATGGTTTCGGCGGAAACCTCCGCCGGGTCGAGGGTCTCGTTTTCGACGGCAGTGGCAACGTCGCGGGCCGCGCCGAGCAGTTCGGCTCGGCCGCCGTAGGCCAGCGCGACGTTGAGGTTGAGCTGGTCGTACTGGGCCGTTCGCCCCTCGGCGTAATCGATGGCATCCCGGACCCGCTCGGGGAGCATCTCCGTCTCGCCGATGGCACGGATGCAGACGCCGGCCTCGTGGACCCGGTCTGCGTCGGCAAACGTCCGGAGTTTCCGCTCCACGAGGTCGAAGATGTGCTCGCGCTCGTCGGGGTCGCGGTCGAAGTTCTCAGTCGAGAACGCATACAGCGTCACTTCGCGGATGTCGAGTTCGTCACACCAGTTCAGGAGCGCTTCCGTCGTCTCGGCTCCCTCTGTGTGGCCCTGCTGTTTCTCGGTCCCCTGTTTCCGCGCGTAACGCCGGTTGCCGTCCTGAATGACGGCGACGTGGTCCGGTGTTCCCGACAGTTCCCACTGGAGCAATCGCTCGTAGGCCGCATAGCCCAGTCGCTTCCCCCTCGATAGCATCATTGAATACATTTCAACCACTCAATAAGGGCTTTGTGGAAGCGCCCGCTTACAGTTATTTCCTCCCTAATCTATCGAAATATATGCGCATAGTTTTAATACACCCCGGCTTAACGTTCGAATTGCAATGGCGACCGGTACGGTAGACTTCTTCAACGACACAGGCGGTTACGGTTTCATCGATACCGAGGACTCCGACGAGGACGTCTTCTTCCACATGGAGGACATCGAAGGTCCTGACCTCGAAGAGGGGCAAGAAGTGGAATTCGAGATCGAGCAGGCCGATAAAGGCCCGCGCGCGAAAAACCTCACGCGGCTGTAACCATGGCGACAGGCACTGTCGACTTCTTCAACGATACGGGTGGCTACGGTTTCATCGAAACCGACGATGCCGACGAAGACGTGTTCTTCCACATGGAAGACGTCGGCGGCCCGGACTTAGAAGAAGGGCAAGAAGTTGAATTCGACATCGAACAGGCAGACAAAGGCCCGCGAGCGACGAACCTCACTCGACTGTAGACGAGGCGACTCGCTTTTCGGTGCAGTTCGCAGTTCGAGCGGCGCGGCCGGGTAGCGCGTGCTTGCACCGCTACTCGTTCGGACCGCTCTCAAACCGAATATCTTCGGATAGAGCCGACCAGCGCTCGGAATCCGAAGCGTCTTAGGGACAGCAACGCCGACCGCATGGTATGAGCGAGGCCGAGGCACTCGACGAGGAGCTTTACCGCCGGACCAAACAGCTGCTTGAGCCGGGCGAGATCCAGCTCAACGGGGCCGTCGTCCACACGGAGTACGACGGCAGCGACGAGATCGAGATGATGCAGGCCACCATTGAGGTCGGTGAACTCATCGCCGAGGGTGCAGGTCTTGACCCGACGGACACGTACGTCTACTCCGGGAGCGACGACGCCGAGTTCGCGTCGAACCAGCATCAGGGTCTCACGCTGGACAGCGAGGAGTTCGTCTGGGAGTGCCAGCAGCTCCTGCGCAACGGCTCCTTTGATCTGGTGTTTTACTACGAGGCCACCGCCGACCACGACGGGATTCTTGCGTCCATCGAGGACGCCGGCTACGCGGTCACGGGTGTCGAAGGGGAGTAGCTGCGTCAGTTGCGAGGTGACAGCCGTTCCTGGCAGTTGTGACAGTACGTGTAGTCCGGACCGTTGGCCGCGCCACAGAACTGACACGTCGTCGCCTCGACCGCGGCCTGCTCGAAGTAAGCGTTGAGTTGGCCGGTGTCTGGCCCGGTCTGCTGGCCGCTGAACTGCTCGACCAGGGTGTCGTGGGCGGCGTAATCGAGGAGCCGGAACATGAGCACGAACGACAGCGGTGCGCCTATCAGGACGAACAGGTAGACCAGCAGCCGGACCGCCAGTTCGGCTGTCGAGATTGCCACGCGCGAGGTAGGGGCGCAAGGGGGTAAAACACTCCGCCGAACCGGATACTGGTACCGACTGTCCCGGACTGTTTTTATTCGCAGGACCCCCAGATTTCAGCATGAGCGAAGACCTCGGGACAGTAGACCGGGCAGTGTTGAACGCCTTCCAGGGCGGCTTCCCGGTCGTCGAGCGGCCGTTCGAACCGGCCGCGGCGGCCCTCGCCGACCACGGCGTCGATATCGACGCCGATGAACTGTTACAGCGCGTCCAGGAACTCGACGACGCGGGTGTGCTCACGCGCTTTGGCGCACTCATCAACGCCGAAGCCATCGGTGGCACCGCGACGCTCGTCGCGACCCACGCCCCCGAGGACAGCTACGACGAACACGCCGAGCTAATCAACGCCCACCCGGAGGTCGCGCACAACTACGAGCGCGAGCACCCACATCTGAACATGTGGTTCGTCCTCTCGGTGGCCGACGAGGCCCGCGTCGATGAGGTGCTGGCCGAAATCGAGGCCGAAACCGGCGAGGAGACGTACAACCTCCCGAAACAGCAGGAGTTCCACGTCGGCGCGAAATTCCCCGTCGAGGGGCCACAGACCCAGGCCGTCGACTGCTCGGACCTGGGACCGGACGTGACGCCGACCGAGCAGCGGTCGCTCACCGCCGACGAACTGGACCTCGTCCTGGCGATTCAGGACGGCCTGCCGATTACCGCCACACCGTATGCCGACGTGGCTGACGAGATCGACGCCGATGTCGAGTGGGTGCTGGAGACGATACAGCGGTTCAACAGGGAGGGGAAGGTCCGTCGCGTCGGCGTCATCCCGAACCACTACGCGCTTGGTTACAGCGAGAACGGCATGACCGTCTGGGACGTGCCCGACGAGAAAATCGACGCGGTCGGCCAGGCCATCGCCGAGTTCGATTTTGTGACCCACTGCTACGAGCGGCCCCGCCACGACGGCGTCTGGCCGTACAACTTCTTCGCCATGACCCACGGGCGAAGCGAAGCAGAGAGCCAGGAGCGTATCCAGCAGGTCCGCGACCGGATGGCCGACCACTGGGACGTGGCCGACGAAGACTGGGACACGCTGTTCTCGACGCGCATCCTGAAGAAGACGGGGATCAGGCTGGACGAACGAGCGCGGCAGAACGCAGAGACGGCGTGACCGAACCGATGCAGCGGCTCCCAGCGGGAGGTGGTCGCCGGTGATCCCGCTCATGCACGACTTCGAGGGCGAGACGGTGCTGGTCGTCGGCGGCGGCCCGGTCGGCGCGCGCAAGGCCCGAACGTTCGCCACGGAGGCGAGCGTTGTCGTGCTCAGTCCCGAGTTCGCCGACAGAGCGTTCGCGGACGCGGAGACGGTCCGGGCCGCACCGGCCCCAGAGGATGCCGCCGACTGGGTCGAGCGGACCGACCCGGTGCTGGTCGTCGTTGCGACGGACGACCCAGACCTGAACGACGCCTTTGAGGCGGCCGCGGCGGACCACGGCGCGCTCGTCAACCGCGCCGACGACCACGGCGAGCAGTCCTTTGGCAACGTCGTCGTTCCGGCGACGGTGCGGGACGACCCCGTGACATTGGCGATTGCCACCGGCGGGCGCGCACCGGCGCTGTCGAAATACCTGCGAGAGCGGTTCGAGGACGAGTTCGGCACCGCTGGACTGATGGCGGAGCTGGTGGGCGACCTCCGGGAGGACCTCCGCGACCGAGGGGTCCCACCGGCCCAACGGCGCGACGCCGTCAGGCTCGTTGTCAGATCACGGGAAGTTTGGAAGGCTTTAGATAGTGGCAGGTCCAATGGGGAGCAAGTAGCTAGAGACGTGATCGGAGAGTTACCTGGTGATCAAACGTGAGAGGGGATACTGGTGCAATCGTCGGGGTCTGTATTTCCCACGAGCGCGCGAGTGTCGACCAATTAGAGACCGCTGCGGCGGACAGCGAGCGCCACGCCATCGAATCGCTGCTCGCAAACCCCGAGGTCGAAGAGGCAATCGCCCTCCAGACGTGCAACCGAACTGAAGGGTACGTCGTCGTTTCGGATCACGAGGACGGGCTCGAGGCCCTCGAACTGTTTACCCGCGCGGTGCCCGACGATGTCGTCGTCGAGATGGGTCACGAGGAGAGCCTCCGCCACCTGCTGCGGGTCGCGGCCGGCCTCGAATCGATTGTGCTGGGCGAAGACCAGATTCTCGGCCAGCTCCGGGCCGCCTACGAGACCGCCCGCGGCGTCGGCGGCATCGGGCCGATGCTAGAGGATGGCGTCACGAAAGCCATCCACGTCGGCGAGCGCGCCCGCACGGAGACGGAAATCAACGAAGGCGTCGTCTCGCTGGCTTCCGCCGCGGTTCGCCTGCTCGATCAGGAGTGTTCGCTTTCGGGCGAAACGGCCCTCGTCGTCGGGGCGGGCGAGATGGGGCAACTCGCCGCGAAGGCGCTCAGCGAGGAGGTAGACCGCCTGCTGGTCGCCAACCGAACGGTACCACACGCCGAGCACGTCGCCGAAACGGTCGATGTCGATGCAAGCGCGGTCGCGCTCGACGGTATCGAAGCGGCAGTCGCCGAGTCTCGCGTCGTCGTCTCGGCGACGGGGAGCGGCGATCAGGTGTTCGAGATCGGGACGTTCAGCGACGCCGGCGAGGTGTCTATCGTCGATATCGCACAGCCGCGTGACGTTCCGGCCGGTGCGGACCGCCTTCCGTCGGTGTCGGTGTACGACCTCGACGCACTGGAGTCGGTGACCGCCGAAACGCGGAACAAGCGACAGCGAGCCGCGGAGGCGGTCGAGCGGATCGTCGACGAGGAGTTCGACCGACTGCTCACGCAGTACAAGCGCAAGCGCGCCGACAAGGTCATCTCGACGATGTACGAGAGCGCCGAGCAGGTCAAGGCCGCAGAGATAAACAGCGCGCTCTCGGCGGCCGACTTCGACGAAGAGCAGGCGGAAGTCGTCGAATCGATGGCCGACGCCATCGTCTCGCAGATCCTCGCCGCGCCGACCAAGAGCCTGCGCGACGCCGCGGAGGACGACGACTGGTCGACGATCCACACGGCGCTTCAGCTGTTCGATCCGGATTTCGGCGGCCCAGACCAGGCCGAGATGCCGGCCTTCGCCAAGGACATGGCCGTCGAGGACATCCCCGACGGGATGCGTGAGGAGATCCCAAACGCGATGCTCGACCAGCTCTCCGACGACTGACCACGCCCACCTTTTTGCCCGCGCCGCTCGATGTCTCTGGTATGGCAGACCTGCTCTCTGATACGGAGATTAGTGACCAGCTACCCGACGAGTGGAGCCGTGACGGCGACGAGATCGTCCGTGTCTTCGAGTTCGACGGCTACCTGGACGCGTCGGGCTTTCTGAGCGCCGCGGCCGGCCTCGCGGAGGACGCCTGGCATCACCCGGAGATGACCATCACCTGGGGCGAAGTCGAAGTCCGACTCACAACCCACGATGCCGGCGGTATCACCCAAAACGATATCGACCTCGCCGAGCGGCTCAACGGCATCCACGACTGACGGTGTGCGCGTGGACACGACCGATGGCCTCACGTCGCTTCAGCCGACTGACCCCGACGGCGCGACCGCGCGGTACGTCTTCCGTATCGAGGTCGGGCTGGAGCCGGATGCGGACGGGCTGTGGACCGACCCCGACCGGGTCGAGACGACGCTGTACCGGGCGGCTGACGACCCGGGGACGGCCGGATGGCTGTTTTTCAGGGACACCCTCTGGCGGGGCGAGCTAGCCGATGAACCACACTTTCGCCGGCTCGTCGAAGACGAACTCGGTTGTCCGGTCGTCTCGGCCTCGTTCAGTGAACTTCGGACCGACGAGTCGTATCTGGATGCACTGAAAGCCGAAATCGCCGACGACCTGGCCCCGTTCAACGCCGACTCGGTCCGTGAGGTGCTCGGCAAATACCTCGGCAGTTCGGTTCATGTCGAGTGACGCGGGCCGCCGTAGTCAGTCTCTAACGGCGTCGTAGCTGTCGCAAAACTGACCGTAGGCGCAGAAAGACTTTATTTGAGAACCGCCAATAAATCTACCCCTCATGACCACCGACTACGACTTCTGGCTGTTTGACCTCGACGGGACGCTCGTCGACATCGAGACAGCGTATCCCCGGAAAGTGATGGGCGCCGTCGGTGACCGCCTCGGCGTCGAATTCACGGACCGGGAGCGGGACGCGCTCTGGTACGGATTCGGTGGGACACGGTCACAGACCCTCAGACAGCGCGGCATCGACCAGCAGGAGTTCTGGCGGCTGTTCCACGAGGAGGAAGACCCCATCGCGCGGGCCGAGGCGACGTACCTCTACGACGACGCCGAGCAGTTCCTCGCAACCCTCGATGCCCCGATCGGGCTGGTTACCCACTGCCAGCAGTATCTCACCGACCCGGTGCTCGACCGCCTCGACATCGCCGACTGGTTCGACACGGTCGTCTGCTGTGACGACGACATCGGCTGGAAGCCCGACCCGAAGCCGGTGGAACTGGCGATGCGGGAGATGAACGTCGGGCACAACGGTCACCGCGGCGTGCTCGCGGGCGACAACCCCTCGGATATCGGCGCGGCGTGGAACGCGGGCCTCGACGGCGTTCACGTCGGCCGTCGGTCACCGGCAGAAACGGGCCGATGTGTGCGGGGCGACAGGCGAGTCGCCTCATTACTCGATCTGGCGTCGTCTCAGGGCAGGTAGTCCCAGTTCTCGATGGCGACAGTCGTTCCGGCGTCGTAGCCTGTCTCGTCTGCGGACACGGATACCCAGCCGTCGGCTCGGGTCGCCGTTGCCAGATCAGCACCCGGCAGTGGCGTCGCTGCGCCGTCGCTCATGGTGACCGGCACGAACGAGCGAACGGATTCGGCGCTGTCGATTCCGTCGGTCAGTAGGGCTGATCGGTGCGGGTGGTCCGACAGCGGCGCATCGGCAAACGCCTTCAGGAGCGGTCGGAGGAGTTGTACCGCCCCGACGCGGGCCGCTATCGGCGACTCCGGCAACAGCAGGACGGGGCGCTTCTCGACGATGGCCACCCCGGTCCGCTGGCCCGGGTCGATGTCGACGGAGTCGGTGAACACCTCGCCGAGGTCCGCGACCACCTCGCGCAGCGTATCCCCCGGCTCGGTCCCGGTGATAACGATGGCGTCGCGCGTGAGATCGCGCTGGACGGCCATCCGGAGCGCCGGCGCGTCGTCAGCGATGGGGTCCCGATAGGTCACTTTTCCGCCCCAGCGGTCGACGTACTGCGCCAGCGTGAACCCCGCCGTCTCGATTTGCTGGTCCTCACCGGTATCTCGTCGAGCCAGTTCGTCGCCCGTCGGCACAATCCCGATCTGGGGTCGCTGGCGGACGAGCAGTTCGGAGACACCGGCCGCTTTCAGCAGCCCCACGTCGCCGGGCCGCACCTGCTGGCCCTGTTCGAAAACGGTGTCACCGGCCGAGATGTCTGCCGCCTCGACTGGGCTGTTCGCCGTCGCATCCGTCGCCAGGATCCGTCCGACAGCGACCGAAAGCGGAATCCTGTCTGTGCGGTCGACGGGGACCGCGAAGCTTCCGAGCTGTCTGCGTGCAGTCTCCAGCGTGACCGAATCCATGTCCGACGGCGAAGGGCCAGCCATACTCCCGCTAGTGGATACGGTGGCAAAAACGCCCCGAGTGGTCACGCTCCGTCCCTCACCAGTCTCCGTGGACTGGGAACCCTTTTGTTCGGTCCGGATTGGAGTGGCCATATGGTCCTCGCGCAACTGATCGCTGTCGTGTTCCTGGCTATCGGCGGGTTCCTCCTCGTTCGTGGCGGCCGGGAACTCCGGACAGTGGTTCACATCCTCCGTAACGATCCGGTCCCGGTGCGCTCGCTCGACGGGCACACTGGACCGGTCGAAATCACCGGAACGGCCGTCGCTGACGAAGCGGCCGGCACGGTCACGGCCCCGTTTACCGGCAGCGAGTGTCTGGCCTACACCTACGAGGTCGAGGAGTACCGGTCGTCGGGGAAACACTCAAGCTGGGAGACGCTGGACGAGGGGCAGGCCGGCGTCGACTTCGTCGTCGACGACGGTGGCGCTCGCGTCCGCGTGAATCCCGACGGGGCGGACGTGCGCTTCGAACCGCAGTCGGTGACGGTGTCCCCCGGAACCGAACTCCCGGACAGACTGGCCGACTACGTCGAGCGAACGGAGGCCGTCGAGGCACAGGACGGCTCCGTGAACCTGCTCGTGACCGAGATCAGTTTGGGGAACAAACAGCGCTTTACCGAGCGCCGACTGGACGTTGGCGAGGACGTGTACGTCTACGGCCAGGCGATGCGCGGCCCCGCAACGGAGTGGGGAAGCAATCTGGTTGACGCCGTTGTCGGGGACGGCGACGGGACACCGGTGTTCGTCATCTCCGACACCAGCGAGCGAGGTACTGCCCGGCGGATCGCACGGGGCGCTATCGCCGAAACCGTTGGCGGGCTTCTGGCTATCGTCGTCGGGGGTGCCGTCTTTCTGTCCGGCTTCCTGTAGTAGCCGGGACCGTCGGGTTTACCACAGCGTACCACTTAGACGGGCGTATGTCAGCCCTGCGTGAAGCGCTTCGGGACCTCCCCGACGCCGTGTTCGCGGACGTGCTCGAATCCGAGGACGAATACCTGCTCGTGCTCGACCTGCCGGGTGTGACCGCGGACACAATCGACGTGACCGTCGAAGGGGGCCGCCTTCGTATCGACGGACAACGGAGCAAAGATGTCCCAGGCGAGTTCACGTTCGTCCGCGAGGACCGCTCCGTGTTCCTCGACGCCGAGCTCCCGCTTCCGCCGGACACGACCGGGCAGGGCGGGGAGGGGACCGTAGAAAACGGCGTCCTCGAACTCCGCCTGCCGAAGGCGACAGCCGCACCGAGCACGACAATTCCAATCGACGGGAACTGACCCAGAGGTGGCAAGCCGGTGAATCTTCGCGCGTACTGGCGGTTCCTCGTCGTCGCTCGCCACTTCCTGCCCCTGTTGGTCGCGTATGCACGAGACCGAAAGCGGTTCTTCGTGATCGGCTCATCGCGCCGTGTCACGCCTGAACAGCGCCGGGAGCGGGCACAGCAGTTGCTTGACTCGTTGCTGACCCTCGGGCCGACGTTCATCAAACTCGGGCAGATCCTCTCGACTCGACCGGATGTCCTGCCACCCGAATACATCGAGGAGTTCTCGAAGCTGCAGGACCGCGTGCCACCCGCGGACTGGGACGAGGCACGGATTGTCATCGAGGACGAACTGGGCTCTGTCGACGACCGCTTCGACGAATTCCAGACAGAGGCGATAAGCGGTGCGTCGCTCGGCCAGGTGTATCTGGCAGAGATCGACGGCGAAAAGGTCGCGGTCAAGATCCGCCGCCCCGGTATCGAAGCACTCGTCGAGGCAGACCTGCGTGTCGTCCGCTGGTCGCTCCCGCTGTTGATGTATTTCATCGACGACTCCCGGTCGTTCTCGCTGGAGACACTGGCCGACGAGTTCTCGAAGACCATCCGCGAGGAGATGGACTACCAGCGGGAGGGTCGGATGCTCACCGAGATCCGGGAGAACTTCAGGGACAACGACCGCATCTGTATCCCCAACGTCAAGGAGTCTCATTCCACGCGGCGCGTCCTCACGATGGAGTACGTCCCCGGCACGAAGATCAACGACATCGACAGCCTTGACGCGGGCGGCATCAATCGAACGGAACTGGCCGAGACGCTCCAGCGGGCGTACCTCAAGATGATTATCGACGATGGCGTGTTCCACGCCGACCCCCATCCCGGAAACCTCGCCGTGCAGGACGACGGGACGCTCGTCTTCTATGACTTCGGGATGTCCGGGCGGGTCGACCCGTTCGTACAGGACAAGATCATCGACTTCTACGCCGCCGTCGCCGAGCAAGACATCGACGCCATCCTCGATGCCCTCATCGAGATGGGGACGCTCTCGCCGGAGGCCGACCGGCAGGTGATGGGCGACGTGATGGAGTTGGCCATCGCCGACGCTCGTGGCGAGGACATCGAGCAGTACCGCGTCCAGCAGATCATCCAGCAGGTCGAGGACACCATCTACGAGTTCCCGCTTCGGCTGCCGGCGAACTTAGCGCTCGTGTTGCGCGTCGCCACGGTCGTCGAAGGTGTCTGTGTCACCCTCGACGAGGACTTCGACTTCATCGGCGTCGCCACTGACTACCTCCGTGAGGAGGGGTACATCGCCGAGGGGGTCCGGAACTTCGTCGAGGACAGAGCGACCGAAGTGTCCGACGCCGCTCGGTCAGCCGTCCGAATCCCGCCGAAACTGGAGTCCGTCCTCGACCGGGTCGAGCGGGAGGACTTCCGCGTCCAGGCCGATATCGAGGATTCGGACGGCCTGCTTGCGACGATGACAAAGCGGCTCATCCTCGGGATGATGCTCGCGAGCACGCTGTTCTCGACGGCGTTCCTGTACACGCAGGCGTCGCTGCCGGCCACCGCTGTCGGCATCGTCGGCACCGTCGGCCTGTCCCTGGCGCTGTGGTGGTCGTTCCGCTCGAAACAGGCCGTCCGCGCCAAGCCGCAGTTCACGCGACAGAGTATGCGCGAACGCGACCGGGAGAGCCCGGGCGGGCTCAACACCTCCTTCGGCGAGGACGGGGACGACGCCTACAGCGGCGACTGAACGCCTCACCACCGACCCCGGAATGGCAGTCAGAGCCGCTTTTCGAAGTGGACGAGTTCGTATTCTCCCTGTCGGGACCGTGCCACCTCGTCGTACCCCTCGTCTTGGTAGAACGCGACTGCGGCCGCCTGACTCTGTGCCGTCGTCGCCAGCAGCAGTTCGTACCCCTGTTCGGCCACCTGCTGTTCGAGTTTGTGCAGCAGTACTCGTCCGTAACCATGCCGCTGCTGAGACGGGGCGACTCGCATCCGGTGGAGTTCAGCCGCGCCCGGAACTGTCCGCTCGTCCTCGTGGCCGACTTCGTTTGGGAGGAACCCGCCCATCGCGGCCAGGCCACCGTCGAACGTCTGCGGAAGGGCATCGTCGGCGTCGGGAACCACACCGACGATGAAATCCCCGCCAGTGGCGAGATACCGCTCCTCGACGTTTTTCAGGTCCGCCAGACCGGGAATGTCACTGGGATCGTTTCCGGTTTCGCGTATCGCCCACTCGTGGAGAGTCCAGACGGCGTCGGCGTCCCGGTCGTCGTAGGGCCGAAACTGGATCGGATCTGTCATCGGGTATGCTCTGTCCATCGTCGAAGAAAGTGCTTAATACTACGACACACGCGTATGCTTCGGTTATACATGGCTGAATTTATCCGGAACGTTCAGTATTCAGTGTCTAGTATAGAGGGTATGAGAGAATCAGGTGGCACTCGCTGGGTGCAAACCCCGGCTCGCGGACGCGATACGTCGATACCATTACCGTCTCGGGGGAGTGTGGGTCGATAATGACAGCCCCCGCGACAGAGAACGTGGTGCTGGTCACGGTGGATTCGCTGCGTGCGGACGCACTGGGTGGGGATGACAGTGTTTCGCCGGTCATGGACTCGCTTGCCGATTCGGGCGTCGTCTTCGAGAACGCCGTCGCACAGGGGAACTGGACGCCGTTTTCCTTCCCCAGCATCCACGGGTCACGGCCGGTGTTCGCGGAGAGCGACGACATCGGCCTGGCGTCGACGCCGACGCTGGCCGAACAGGTATCGGACGCGGGTCTCGAAACGGCGGGATTCAACGCTGCCAACGGCTTCCTCACGGACCACTGGGGCTATGACCGCGGATTCGACGAGTTCGAACCGTTCGTCGACAGCGGCGGCTACAGTAAGTACTTGGCCGCCCACCCGACGATCCAGGCGTGGGTCCAGTTGGGGACCTCACCGTTCCGGCGCGCCGCGACAGTCCTCAGCGGCGGCTCCGACGAGCGACCCTTCGCTGATGTCTCGCGGATGGGCGACCTCGAAGACCGCGCCACCGAGTTTCTGGAGACGACTGACGGGCCGTTCTTCCTGTGGGTCCACTACATGGACACGCACACGCCGTACGTGCCGGCCCCGCGCTACATCCGCGAGGTGTCGGACAACCACTTCGGCGTCCTGCGGATGCTTGGCTCTCACCTCCGCACCGGGCTGGGCTGGGAAGTCGACGACCGGACGCTTGAGACGCTCCGGACGCTGTACGAGGCGACGGTCCGGCAGGTCGACGCCAGTATCGGTCGGCTGCTGGACACGCTCGAAACCGAAGGCCACCGCGACGAGACGGCCGTCGTCGTCGCCGGCGACCACGGCGAGGAGTTCCTCGAACACGGCCACCTCGCCCACTATCCCAAGCTCTACCGGGAACTCATCGACGTGCCCTACATCGTCTCGACACCGGGGGGCGAGAGCCAGTCGGTCGAGACGCCAGTCGGCCTCGAAACCATCGCGCCGACGGTGTGTGACCTGCTGTCGCTCACGCCGGCGTCCGAGTGGGACGGGGCGTCCGTCGCCCCGGCGGTCCACGGGGAGACCATCGAGGACCGCGGTCCCGTCGTTTCCGCGGCGGTTCGCGGCGAGAGCGTGACCAGCCAGCCGATTCCGCGGAGCCGCGCGGACGGCGAGCTCCTCCTCAGCGCGCGCGACGAGCGCTACACCTACATCGAGTTCATGGAGTCCGGCAAACGGGAGCTGTACGACCGGAGGAGCGACCCCGAGGAGCAGGTGGACCTCTGTGCGGACTCGACAGATGCCGACCCGCCGGCGACGGTGCTGGACCGGCTGTCGGAGGCCGTCGCCGACCACCTCGCTGCCCTCGACAGCGACGGAACCGGCACCGGCGACACCGAGGCGTCCGAGGAGATAACAGCACGACTAAAAGCGCTCGGTTACCAGTAAGACTGTATGGCGTCCGCTGTCGTCACACCGGCCCGGCGACAGCAACTCATCCGGTTTTTCCTCGTCGGCGCGTTCGCGGCCTCGGTACAGCAAGCGCTGCTGTGGTTGTTCACCGATGTCAACGGTCTGAATTATATCCTTGCGGCCGCAATCGCCATCGAATGTACGATCCTGCTCCAGTACGTTCTCAACAACGCCTGGACGTTTCACCGGTCACAACATTCGACCCTGCGGGAGTACATGCTGGGGCTTGGGAAGACAAATCTCGTCCGCGGGACGGCGATCCCGCTTCAGTTAGGCCTCCTCTACGCCTTTGTCACCTGGGGTGGCGTCGTGCCGCTGGTCGGTAACGGCGCGGCTATCGTCATCACGGGCGTGTACCGGTACGCGCTGGACGCCCGCTGGACCTGGGGTTAGACAGTCGGGACGGGGACCTCGTCGAGCACGCTCTGGATGACCGTTCTCTTGTCGACTTGCTCGACGCGTGCGTCGGGAGTCAACACGAGTCTGTGGGCCAGCACCGGCTGTGCGACCCGCTTGATGTCGTCCGGGGCGACGTAGTCGCGGCCGGCGATAGTCGCCATCGCCCGCGTCGCTTCGAACAGCCGCTGGGTCCCGCGCGGCGAGACGCCGACATCCACGCGGTAGTCGTCTCTGGTCGCCCGCACGAGGTCGGCCATGTACTGCAGCAAGTCGTCGTCGACGGTGACCGTCTCCGGGACGCTCCGGAGGTCCTCGACCGACGCCGCATCGAGTACCGGCTCGACGGTCGGGCTCTGCGTGTCCCGACCGGCGCGCCGCCGGAGCAGTTCGACCTCGCCCTCACCGTCGGGATAGCCAAGCGAGGTCTTGGCGAGGAACCGGTCGACCTGCGCCTCCGGCAGCTCGAAGGTCCCCTCCATGTCGACGGGGTTCTGCGTAGCGATGACGAAAAACGGCGACGGCAAGTCGTAGGTGTCGCCGTCGACGGTGACCTGTCCCTCTTCCATCGCTTCGAGCAGGGCGGACTGGGTCTTTGGTGGCGCGCGGTTGATCTCGTCGGCCAGCACGACGTTGGCAAATATCGGTCCCTCGGAGAACTCGAAGCTCCGGGACTGCTCGTTGAAGATGTGTGTCCCCGTGATATCAGCCGGTAGGAGGTCCGGCGTGAACTGGATGCGGGAGAAGGACAATCCAAGGGCGGTCGCGAACGATTGGGCGGTCAGCGTCTTGCCTGTGCCGGGAACGTCTTCGAGCAGGACGTGGCCTTTTGCGACGACTCCCAGCAATACGGTCTCGAAGAATCCGCGGTCGGCGATGACGGCGCTTCCGATCTCATCGAGTATCTGACTCGACGCGTCACTTGCCTCAGTAGCGTCCATAGCCTGTCATGTTACGGGTCCGGTAAAGGAATGTCGAGACCGAAATCGAAACCCCTAAAGAGCAAACAGCGGAACTATCGGGTGAGCCGAGGTAGCCTAGCCTGGCCAAGGCGGTTGCTTCGAGAGCAACTGTCCTCACGGACTCAGGAGTTCAAATCTCCTCCTCGGCGTTCTCTGCACCGTCACCGACGAGCGACAGCGACCGATTCCAGACGGCTGCGCTCAGGTCAACAGGAAAATCAGGACGCTGACAGTCATCACGACGAGGATGAACGCCGCGGCCAGCGCGCCGCCCATCGAGA
Source organism: Haloarcula terrestris (assembly GCF_031624315.1). Classification (NCBI taxonomy): domain Archaea; kingdom Methanobacteriati; phylum Methanobacteriota; class Halobacteria; order Halobacteriales; family Haloarculaceae; genus Haloarcula; species Haloarcula terrestris. The sequence continues at coordinate 337,471 of NZ_JAMQOM010000002.1, forward strand.
CCATGGCATTGGCGGTCGAGGCCAGCGTCTCGGTCCGGTCGTTGCCAAACACCGTCACGGTCGCCTGCTCGCTCGCCATTCCGGCCTCGACGGGTTCGAGGTCGGCGACGGCTCGGTCGACGAGGTCCCCGATGAGGGCGATGACTTCCTTCTCGGGGATGGCCTGTCCCACCTGATTCTCGGCCTCGACGGTGTTGACGATGTGCGTGTCGCTGGTCATCACTTCCATCGTGTCGACGCCCTCGACGGCGTCGATGATTTCCTCCCTGAGTCCAGGTTCCATGTTGTTGCCGTCGATGAGGACGTACGCCGTCCGGTGGCCGTCAACCTCGAAGACACAGACCCGAATCCCTAGCGGGCCGACGCCATCTTCGGGCTCCCAGGGGGTCTTGTCCCAGGCGACCCCACAGCGAAGCTGATCGGTCTTCGCGTCGGTAAGCAGACCGCCGAGTTTGCCAGCCCCGTGAAGCATGTCGAACGAGCGCTCGCTCCCCGGGACGACGTGGCCGAGATCATCCCCTTCCAGCCCGTCGTTGCAGTTGTGGGCGTCGACCAGCAACACGTCGTCGAGTCCGTCGACCCGCGCTTCAGACATGGCCGAGAGGCCCACAGCGTACTCAACGTCGTCTGCACAGCCCGGCGCGTACGTGTTCACGACGAGCGCGTCGTCGCCGAAGGCCTGGCCGGTCAGGGTGGCTTCCCCCTCGGTGACGCGATGGCCCGGCGTCGCCTGGTCGTCGTATTCAAGGTTCTGGTAGGCTGTCTCGGCCGTCGACAGGATAGTGTCGACCTCCCGCTCGGTGACGAGGTTGAAGTCGTGGCCGGCGGTCGCATGCGGCGGGAAGGCCAGGCCGTCGGCGGACTCGGCGACGCGTTTGGGGAGGTTGCCGCCGCCGATTTCACCCATCGGACCGGGATGGATCATCGGCAGGACGAACCGGGCTTTCTCCTCGCCGCCCGGCCGGCGGACCGACAGCACGGTGACTGGGACGACGGCTTGCTCGCCGATGTCCTCGAAGAACTCCTCCAGTTCGCGCGTGCCCTCGGCGATGTGGCCGATGAACCCCCGGAGGAAATCGAGCGCGGAGACGCCCAGCGAGGAGCGCCACGGCTGGTCGATAACGACCAGAAACAGCCAGACCGCCAGCGCATAGATGACACAGATGACCGCGAGAATGATGAAGTCCTGTGGGATGAACCCCTGTACCTGCGGCGGGACCTCTTCCGGGCGAGAGAGGTACTCCCGCAGCATCGGGTCTTCGAGGATGAACGCGGTCGCCCCGCTGTATATCGCCAGGAGGACGGCGGCGGCGACCGTCTGGATACTCGCCGGGATCGCCGCTTTCGGCAGCGAATGGCGCGAGACGGCCATCAGTATCAGCAGTCGGAAGGCGAATATCGACGCCAGCGCGACCAGCAGCACGTCGAAGACGAAGTTCTGCCCGAGCCGAACGGTAACGAGGGCGATAACGCCGGCGACGGTCAGCATCGCTATCGTGATGAGCTCACAGATGACCGCGAGCAGGGTGGCCCGGTTCGGGGTTAGCTGGCCGCCCAACCGCCGGTCGACCCACGGCGTCACGGCACTGGCGATTGATGTCGGCAGGCCGATGAGGAACACGCCCTGCCAGGCATCGTCGAGGATGAACCGCGAATCGAAGGCAGCGATGCCCGTCATTGCGGCGATGATCAGCGCGAACGCTAGGCTCGTGTACCAGGTCGGCGCCCGGAATATAAACCGCGAAAGGCTAGCGAGATTGCCCTGTGTCGCCGTCATTTATCTATCACACCCCACGAGCGAATATAAAACCAGTCACATCCGCCCTGTGGCGGTTTACTGGCGGGCGACGGACTGGCGGTCACAGACGGACAGGAAGTTCTCGAACACTGCCTCGCCCTCTTCGGTGTGGGCGACTTCCGGATGCCACTGGACGCCGAATATCGCCTCGTCCGTGTTGCTCATCGCCTCGACGCCACAGACATCGGAGGTCGCGGTTCGCTCGAATCCGGGCGGGACCTCCTTCACTTCGTCGGCGTGACTGGCCCACACGCGCGTCTCGGGGTACAGCGATCCGAGGAGCGGGTCCTCGTCGTCAAGGATCTCGACTGTCACGTCGGCGTAGCCGCCGTACTCGCCGCCGCCGACCCGGCCGCCGAGCTCGGCGGCGATGAGTTGCATCCCCAGACAGATGCCCAGCACCGGAACGTCGAGGTCGAGATACGCGGCGGAGTTGCCGATGTCGTCCATGTCCGGGCCGCCGGAGAGAACGATACCGTCGGCGTCGATCTCGTCCGGCGGCGTCGTGTTGTCCCTGAGCGAGACATCGACGCCCATGTCCCGGAGCGCGCGCTGCTCCAGGTGGGTGAACTGGCCGTGATTGTCGATAACGTCGATTCGGGTCATTATCGGCGAAAGGCTACGAAGGCGTATATATCTCCTGATGCGGCCGGACAGTCCCGCACGCGTCCGGGTTCAGGGCCACTCTCGGAGGGTCTCGCGGATCTCGTCGAGGACTGTCGGCCCGCGAAACTCCAGGGTCACGGTGTTGCCGTCGTCTGTCGTCGTGAGGTGTACCGCCCCGCCGTAACTCTCGACAATCCACGTCGTCAGCCACAGCCCGACGCCCTTGGAGTGCTTGAGCGGCGTTTCAGTTCCACTGCCGAGAACGTCCCGCTCGTGCTGTGGAATCGACGGGCAATTGTCGCCGACGTGGACGAACACCGACCTGTCGTGTTCCTCAACGGTGATATACAGCGTCGGGCTCTCCTCGCAGTGAATGACCGCGTTCTCGATGACGTTCTGTAACACGGTGTCGAGCATCCAGTCGGCGTACACCCGCGACTGCTCCGGCAGGTCGAGTTCGACGGTCGTCTCCGGGTGCGCCTCCGTGATCGTCCGCACGTGGTCCCTGACGTACGGGACGAGATCGATGGGCTGCTGTGCGCGTCGGTCCGCGTCGAAGGCGAACTCTATCTGTCTCGCTTTCTCCGTCGTGGTGATGATATCGTCGATGCTGTCGTTGAGGCGCTCGACGCGTGCCTTCGATTCTGGGCTCATCTCGCCCCGTTCCGCAGCCGACCGCTGTAGTTCGCCGATGTGTCCGAGCGCGACGTTGAGGTCGTTCCGGAGGTCGTGGCGCAACACCCGAAACAGCACTTCGTTGCTCTGGGTGAGCCGGCGTCGAGACCGCCGGAGTTCAAGCAGCCACCCGAACAGGATGCCGCCGAAGCCGCCGACTGCAACCCCGCTTGCGAGTATCGACGGGACCATTGAGGACTGCGGGACCGGAACCAGCAACACGAGGAGTTTGATAACAGTAAACAGTGCGACGCCGAACCCGCACCACTCCGCGGCGGTCCAGATCTGGTCACCCGAGAGCCCGCTTATCGGGATCCAGTAGTTCGCCGCTACCAGGGCTAACGCCGGTGTCAACCCGACGCTGAGGATGACCACATCAATCGGGGACGGCTGGACGATAGACAGACCGTGCGCAAGCAACGCCACGGAAAGCACGACGCCGGTTGCGACGACATATCCCGTCCCCAACGACTGTTTCGTGATCGCCGGAGAGGTCACTATAATAATTGATTACTGTGAGCCTACTTATCGACCGACCATTGATTCTCAAATTTGATAGTAGAGATGGTTACGAATCGTCGTATCGGTCGGCGGCTGACTCGAAGCCGAGTTCAGACTGCTCTCTGGAGCGGCGCTGTTCGCGTTGAGCGATGGCCTCGGGGTCCGGGTTCGCGTCGTCGTCGAGTCTCGCCCACGACTGGTGGATCTTCGCGTGACACCATCGACAGAGAAACACCGTGATCTCGTGTGACAGCTCGTCGCCGCCCTCGCGGTACGAGAGGTGGTGTTCCTCCAGTAGCGGTCGTTCCTCGGAGTGGGCCATCCGCCGCTCTTCGAGTCCGCAGCGAACGCACTCCCGGTCGTGGTTCCGGGAGCGGAAATGCGGACAGTCGGCCCAGTCCCACTCCGGCGACGCGTCTGCGTCCGCGTCTTCCGGCGCGATTGCCGCCGGACAGCGGAAGTCCTCGGCGCTCCGGGCGTTTGCGAACTCGGGGTCGTGACGGCCGTGTTCGCGGGCCCAGCGGCACTTCCCCTCATCGGTGACGAAGTCACACCGCGTCACGTGGTCGTACGGGTCATCGACGCCGACGGACGTGCCCCCGGGAGCCTTCTCCATACATCTCGGTGTGGGCCTGTGACCTCTCAAACCCTCCGTTTCGACAGAACGCTTTTCCCTACCCCTGACTTCCGCGGTGGTATGCACCTCGTCCACGACCCTGACGGCGCGGCTCGCCCCCTCGCGACGGAGGTAGAGTACGCTGAGTCGATACTCGAACAGGGCCGGGGGCTGATGTTCCGGTCGTCGATTCCGGACGACTACGCGCTCGTGTTCCCATTTGATCGCGCCAGCCGACAGTTCATTCACATGCTGTTTGTCCGGTTTCCGCTCGATGTACTCTGGCTCGTTGACGAGGAGGTCCAGAAGATCAAAACCTTACAGCCTTGGCGGTCGGTCGGCTACGCGAACGCGGACACCGTTGTCGAACTCCCCGGCGGCGCGGCTTCAGGTGTTTCAGCGGGTGATACGGTCCGTCTTGAACGCTGAGGGCGACCAGTCGGGGGCCGTCGTGGTCGGTTTCGTCACCTTTTAGACCATGAGGGTTAGAGTACTCACCACTATGTCGGAACACCCGACGGAGGATAGAGGAAGTCGCCACGAGGCGGCTGGCCGCGAAATTCGTGGCGCGTGATGGAGCATCTTCTGTGAGTCAGAACACACTATTTGGGGGGCACCCAGCCATGCGTGCCCTCTCAGATGTCGGTGAAGTACAGTTTCTCGACACGACGCTGCGTGACGGCGAGCAGGCCCCCGGCGTCTCGCTGACGCCGGACGACAAGGCCGACATCGCCCGTTCGCTCGATGCGGCGGGTATCGATGTTATCGAGGCCGGGAGCGCCTGTACCGGTCCCGGCGAGCGCGAAACGATTTCCCGCGTCGCGGGACTGGACCTCGACGGCACGGTCACCAGCTTCTGTCGCGGTATCCGGAACGACATCGACCTCGCACTGGAGTGTGACGTTGACGGGGTCAACCTCGTCGTCCCGGCAAGCGACAAGCACGTCGAGCAGAAGGTCGGCACGTCGAAAGCCGACAACGTCGACACCACAGTCGAACTGGTGGAGTACGCCACCGACCACGGGCTGTGGGTCGAGGTCATCGGCGAGGACGGCTCGCGGGCCGACCTCGACTATCTCGAAGAGTTACTCGGGGCCGCAGTCGAGGCCGGCGCGGACCGCATTTGCTGGGCCGACACCGTCGGCCACGCGACGCCGGACCGCGCGCTCGAATGCGTCTCCCGGCTCTCGGACCTGGGGCCGGTCAGCACCCATACCCACGACGACCTGGGGCTCGCGGTGACGAATGCCCTGGTCTCTATCGCGGCGGGCGCGGACCTCGTCCACGGGACGATAAACGGCATCGGCGAACGCGCCGGCAACGTCGCCCTCGAAGAGGTCGCCATCGCGCTCGATCACGGCTACGGCGTCGAGTCAATGGATCTCACCGAGGTGTACGACCTCGCACAGCTTATCGCCAACCGGACCGGGATCCCGCTGGCCCCCAACAAGGCGGTGGTCGGCGAGAACGCCTTCACCCACGAGTCCGGGATCCACACCGACGGCACGCTCAAGGACGATTCGATGTACGAGCCGTACCCGCCGGAGAAGGTGGGGCGCGAGCGGCGGCTCGCGCTCGGCAAGCACGCGGGTCGGGCCGGCGTGCAGGCCGCGCTCGACGAGCACGATGTCGAGGTCACCGAAGACCAGCTTTCGGCCATCGTCAGCCGCGTCAAGGAGATCGGCGACCGCGGCAAGCGCGTCACGGACGCCGACCTGCTGACAATCGCCGACGAGGTGACCGGCGACGCACGGGACCGCCGGGTTGAACTGCTCGGGCTGACTGCCGTCTCCGGATCGGATACGCCGACGGCGAGTGTTCGGCTCACCGTCGACGGCGAGGAGCGCAAAGAAGCGGCAGTCGGCTCCGGGCCGGTCGATGCCGCAATGAACGCCGCCGAGGCGGCGCTGTCTCACACTGCCGACGCGACGCTCGAAGACTACCACGTCGACGCCATTACGGGCGGAACGGATGCGCTCGTGACCGTCGAAATCGAGATGTCACGCGGCGATGACCACGTCGTTGTCTCCGCCAGCGACTCCGATATCACTCGGGCGTCCGTGCGTGCGATGGTCGACGCGATGGACCGCCTCGTCGCCGACGACGACGATCCGCTCGTCGCCGACGACTGACGACACAGCGGCTACCCGTTTTAATTTATATTCCGTAGAAGTAGATGTCAGCGCTGCCCGTGGACCACGTGGGTCGATCCCCTAACGTTACTTGTAGCCGCGGCTGGCTTCGTGGTACTGGAACACCGTCTCCATCCCCCGCACCAGCGCGTCGAGGTCGACGCTCTCTGTGTCGAACTCGCGGTCGCGGACGGACTGGTAGATCTCGGCCCACCGGTCCCGGAACTTCGCCTCGAACTGTTCGGCTTTGATCTTGTCGATGAGTTCGTCCTTCCCGTCGGGGTTTTCCAGTTCCTCGGGGGTAACGAACCCTTCCTGGAGCGCCAGCACGACGATGCCCGCGGTGTAATCCCCTTCTTTGACCTCCCGCTCCCAGGTCGTGAGCCAGTTACCGATGCGGGCCATCTCCTGGAGATCCCAGATGAGGTCCCGAACCGTGCCGTAGTCGGCGAGGTCGAATTCCGGCGAGTACATCAGGTCTACCGCCGCGTAGGGGAACATTACCATGTTGTGTGCCCCGTAGGTTTCGGCCCCGCTGAGGTTCGCGATCCGTGGGTTCTCGTTGACGACCGCGCTGTAGTCCATTGCGTTCAGCGTCTGTCGCATATCGTAGGTGAACACGTCATAGAACTCGTCGACCCGCGGCGCGTCAGTCAGGCCGCTCTCGAACTCCCGCCAGACACGCTGGATGAAGGAGAAGTATTCCTCACTTACCGCCGCACGGCTCGGGTCCACGCCCGACGGGTTCTGGACGAGCCGCCGGGCCTCTGCGAAGGTATCACGGTCTCCGTCGTTCTCGACGATGTCGTCCAGGATCGTGACGTACATCGTGAGAATCGTCTTCTGTGTCCGGACGTGGTCGGCGTGGTCCGTGTCGACCGACGAGAGCGTGAACTCGGGGAACAGCGAGTAGATCCACTGCCAGAGGAACCGGTCGCGCTCGCCACAGACGAGCTCGTACTCGTCTGCCAGTTCTTCGACACGGTCCGGGAGAGTCGTCGTCCGAACCTCTTCGAGGAGGTCCTGTGCCTCCGCGGGGGACTCAACGCTCATTGTTTCAGTCCTCCGATGCTTGCACCCTGAATCCCGGCACAGCCGGTGGAATAATGTCCGGCTAACTGAATTTTGGCGGTCTCTACTGTTTCCGGTCGGTCGGTCATCCGCTCGGAGATCGTGTCGGTTTCGGTCGGTCGGTGTCCGCGGTCCATACAATCGAGAGGTGAAGTTGCGCTTATAGTGGTACTGACGCGTAGGATGTTAGTAAGATCTTATTAACAGCATGTTTTGACCGGTTTTATTCTGAGTTACGTACCAGTTCTTCAGTTCTCACCGTGGAATAAATATTGGCTTACTGAAATCTCCGAACCATACCCTCGAAAGAAGAGAAAATAAGGGAACAATACTACTGCTGCTATCTGATCTACGCTTGTTAAATAAGGTCACCGCTGGGGGCAGTGAGAGTCAGAACAACCGCGAACCGCTACGCTTCTAATCTAGCAGCCGTCGAACCGTCGCGTGACGGCGTCACCAGCACCGACCGGTTCCCTTCGACTTCGATGCGACAGCCGGCCATGCTGAACACGACGAGCCCGTTGGGACTCGGCGTGTCGCCCCTGTTGGGGTGGAACAGTCGGTCCAGCGCGTCGGGGTCGATGCAATCACTGATTCGGTCGTCGAGGTCGACGGGATTGACACCCAGCGTGTCGGCCACTGCGTGGACGATCGTTTCGCTCAGCGGTTCGTTGGGTGACGGTCTGTAGACCAGTTTTGCTTGGGACATGCTTCGTCGCTGTTTCTCCCTACCCCAGTAGTACAAAAGGTGATTGTGGCTATACAGATACGACCGGCCAAACTGGGCCACTAACAGTATAGCACCGGCTCAGCTATCGCCGAACACGAGTTCGAGGAGTTTCCGCTCGCTGACGCGGAGATGCCGGTTGACCGTCGGCTGTGATACGTCCAGGCTGGACGCGACCTCTTGCCCGGTCGTCTCACGGGGCCAATCGAAAAAGCCGCTCAGATACGCCGTCTGGAGCACTTCGAGCTGTCTGTCGGTGAGTTGCTCTTCAAGTGCCGACCGGACCGTTCCGTCGCGTTGCCCGTCGGACTGCGAGCCGTCACGGCGCGCGATCAGCGTGACGCCCGCGTACCGCTCGCCGAGTTGCTCGACGAACTGTCGGACATCGGTCTCTCCCGAGACGACGACCGTCACCGTGAGTCCGTCCGGAGCGGTTCGTAGCGATTTCAACCGCCCGCCCTGTTCAAGCAGCGTTTCCGCGACAGTCTGGCCGGTCACGACGACTTCGTAGAGCCCATCCAGCTGGTCAGTCGAGATCGCCCGCATCGCGTCGACGCGAGCCATCGATGTCACCTGCTCCTCGACGACGGCCGGGTCACAGTCCGAGATAGCGAGGAAAAGACGGATCGCCCCGTCGCTGCGCTGGACGGCGCCCTCACAGACGACCTGCACGCCGATCTGATCAGCGAGTTGCGTCAGGAACGACTGGGGGGCCGACAGCGACAGTTCGAGTTCGACGGTGCCGTCGCCGGCCCGCCGCTGTCTGGACTCGACCTCCCGTATCGCGTTCGCGATAGTCTCGCCGAGTTCGGCAAACACTGCCTGGAGCATCTCGTCGAACCCGTCTTCCTGCTCGGCGTACACCGTCAGGACGCCGTAGACGAAATCGTCGTATTCCAGCGGGATGCTGAGCGCCGACTGGAACTCGCGGGAGAGTGCCTCTGTCCGCCAGTGATCGCCACGGAGGTTGTCAGCGACAGACGGAACAACAGTCATCGCTTCGGACTGTGCAGTCTGGACCGCCGGTGGCCCGCCCTCGCGTTCCAGCGACAGCGAGACGGCGTCCAGATAGCTGGCGGTGTCGCCGGCCCACGCTCTGGGGACGAGTTCCGTCGCGTCCTGCCGGCCGAGCCAGGCGAAGGAGAACCACTGGGAGTCGGCCAACTGGTCACACACCGCCTGCTCGATCTCCTCGGTGGTGTCCGCGTCGACGAGCACCTGATCGATCCGCCGGATGATCGCGTTGACCTGCTTGAGCCGCCGCAGTTCGCGGTTCTGCTCGCGGCGCTCGGCCTCCCGTTCGCGGAGCGTCGTCTCGCGGTCGACGCGCGCGAGCGCGGCTTCCGCGCTGGCGGCAAGCAGGTCCACCATCTCGCGGGTCCTGGCGTCAGCGTGTTGTTCGCCCAGTTCGATGTAGAATACGCCGTGGTCTTCCAGTGGGAGACAGAGCCGCTTCGCGTCCGCCGTAATCGGCCCTTTTCCGAGGTCGATGCTCTCGCCGGGGCCGACTTCGACGGCGCTGTCCCGCACGAACACGTCCCACACTGTGCTTTCGCCCGGTCCAATCGAGTCGCTCCGATCCGCTTCGGTGTCGCCGACGCTGCGGAGGGTGTTGTCGCTTCGGTCGAACAAGTAAATCTCCACGTCGGGTAACGCCAGCACGTCGACAGCCGTCTCGAGTATTTGCTCGGCCACGGCCGTCTTGGTTTCCGTGTGGAGTAGCTTTCTGGTTGACTCGTGTAGCGCCGCGAGCGTTTCCTCGAAGCGCTTCCGGTCTGAAATGTCCCGAACGACACCGACCTGTCGGTAACTTCCGTCTTTGCGGTCGTACGTCGTGAACTTGGTCTCGATCGGGAGCGTGTCCCCGTCAGCGGTTCTGAGGTCCGTCGTCAGCGTCCCCACGTCGCGCTCGCCCTCGATGAACTGCCGCGACATCTCCGCGGCCTCCTCGATGACGGATTCGTCCGCCAGCAGCGTCGCGTTCGACCCGACCAGCGTGTCCTTGCCGTAGCCGGTCATCGACTCGACGGCGCTGTTGACCGTCTGCATCGTGAACGACTCATCGAGCGTGTAAATGCCGTCCTCGATGGTTTCGACGATGCGCTCGTACTGTTCGAGCATCTCCGTCCGCTCGTGACGCTCGGTGATATCGTGGACGATACCCAGGTACAACTCCTCGTCGTCCCACTGCTGGGGTTCGAAGGCGATCTCGACCCACCGCTCTGTGTCCCCGACGGAACACGACGATGTCAGCGGCGAGCCCGGCGACTGATTACAGTGGGTTCCGAGGTCGACATCAGTTAAGTCCGGGAAGAAATCAGCTATCTGACGCCCGAAAACATCCGACGGGTCCGAGTCGAGGAGGTCACAGAGGTGGTCGTTCCCGATCTGGATCTCCCCGTCCGCAGCAGTGACGACCACTGGCTCTGGCATTCGCGCGGCGAGTGTCTCCAACAGCACAGGCGGGGACTGCTGTGCCGGTGTGTCACGTGCCGCTTGTTCGTTCTCGTCCGTTCCACCGACCGGCTTCTCCATACCGTTTTACGGCACTTGCCATGGGAAAGGTTGCTTTCAGTATACGTACCAGAACGACATGACTGCGTGCCCTTTAGCGACGGGTACGGCCCAACCCACGCGTGACTCAGCCGGCGATCCGGACCACGTCTTCGAGCCCGCTCACGTCGTAGTCCGGGGTCACGTCGAGTCGGGTGTCGACCCGGTGTGGCCGCCGGATGAACGCCGAGTCGATTCCGGCCCGGTGTGCCGCCTCGATGTCGGACTCGTTGTCGCCGACGAACAGGGCGTCACTGACGCCGAGGTCCGCCATCGCCCGCTCGATGTAGTACGGCCGTGGCTTCTTCCGTCGGAGGCTCTCGACCGTCGGTTCCCGAGCCCAGACGCTGTCGAAGTAGTGGCCGATGTCGAAATGCTCGAACGCGAAGGCGACGGTGTCCCGCTGGTTCGATGAGACCACGCCCAGCGGACAGTTCAGTCGGTCGAGTACGGAGATGTCGGCGTAGGGCTGTTTCTCGCCGGCCCGGATAAGCGCCCGCTGTACCGCGGTCAGTGCCTCGTCGCGGGCTCTGAAGAACCGATCGGGGTCGATACCGTACTGGGTACAGATCTCGGTGAGTTCGGGCACTGTCACGCCGATACTCATCGCCTCGACGTGAGCCGTCGACGGCGACACCACGCCGAGTTCCTCGAAGGCCCGGCGCGCACCGACGTAGTGTGCGTCCATGTCTGTCAGCGTCAGCAACACGCCGTCGTTGTCGAAGATGACCGATTCGTACCCCATCAACACCAGCAAGGGCGGACAGACGCAGAAAGGTTTCGCGTTCTCACAGCCCCAGGTCCTCACCGCTGCCTCCTTCCTGGTCGAACTGCTCCGGTGGTCGTCCGGCCTCGTCGATGACCTCGTCGGTGACGATGACCGGACAGTCCACCCGGAGGGCGATTGCAATAGCATCCGAGGGGCGGGCGTCGAACACCATGTCCTTGCGCCGGTCCTCGGTGTACTGCTCCGCGTCGATCTTTCCGTAAAAGGTCCCGTCGGCAAGGTCGTCGATGCGGACTCGGTCGATGGCGCCCCCGAACTCCGTCACCATCTCGACCAGCAGGTCGTGTGTGAGCGGGCGCTCGAACGGTTCGCCGGCGATTGCCAACTGCATCGACTGGGCCTGGTCCTTGCTGACGAAGATCGGGACGATCTCCTCGCGCGCACGGAGCAGAACGACTGGTGTGCCGCCACCCTCCTCGCTGACGCCCACGCCGACCCCTTCGACCGTGGCATCGTGTTCCATGGGACAGTGTTGGGTTCGCGGGTATGAAAAGCTACCCCGCCGGTGGTTTCAGGGGTCTGTTCCGTGCGCTGTCGTGTGCCCGATCCCGACGATGTTCTTGTCGACCGGACTGGCCGTGCGACGCGCCCGCCAGCCGTCCCACCCACCAGCCCAGTCTGGGCGCGACGGCGTGACGAGTGTACGCTGAAGCGGAATTAAACCGAATTAAAACGGACGATATGAGCGCTAATTCGAATGAATTCGGCTTAATTCGCGTTTTCGGCTTGCCCCCTTCATATGCCACTGGACCAGAGAGTCAAGCGGAGGCAACGACCACAATGCAACTCACAAAGATTGCCGGCGCGCTGCTGGCCGTGCTCGTCATCACGGGCTCGGCGGCGGCGCTGCCCGGCGCAGCAGGCGCACAGGTCGACGACCACGCGGACAACGCACAGGCAGGCAACGCAGCCGAGCAGGCAGCGAACGACACAGCGGACACTGAGAACGAGTCGGGCGGCGCTGCCGAGGCGGCCGACCGCCGCGGTCCGCCCGCTGACGCCGGTAACGCAGGCGACCAGCGCGGCCCGCCGTCGGCTCTCCCCGGACAGGTTCCTGACTTCGTCAGCGAGATTCACACCCTCATCGGACAGAAGCAGGCCGGCGACCTCACTGGCGACCTGGGCGCACAGATCAGCGAACTGACGCCGGGCGACGAGAGCGACGAGGCCGAGAACGAAACCGAATCAGTGTCTGAGGACGCTGACGACGAACAATCGACCGATGACGCGGCCACAGATGACGACGCGGCCACTGACGACGCCACTGCGGACGACGACGCCGACGGCGACGCGTAACCCCTGACCTGACGGCTCTCCCCAGACCGACTGACCAAGCGCGGTTTTTTTGCTTGCTGAACCCCGAGAGGGTTGTATGGAAGACACCGCCGAGTCCAGCGTCCACGCTGACGACGGAACCGGGGACCGCACGACGGCGGACTTACTCGCGGGCGACGAGGACTCGTCGGGAGCGGAGTCGTCGGACGGAATGAACCGGAAGCGCGCCCTCCTGTTCGTCTCGCCGTTTCTCGCTATCGGCCTGCTCGACCTGGCGCTGTTACTTGGCTGGGGACTGGACCCGCTGTGGGGGTTCATGATTCTCCCGCCGATCCTGTTCGTCTCAGTGCTGGGCTGGATTGCGTTCCGAACCGGATTCGCCAGCGACCGGACCGGCGACCCGGCCGTCGACAGCCACGACTGACGGTCCAGTCGCGGCAGCCGTAAAATACCGAGTGATTGCCCGTGCCGGTACGGGTCCCTATTCTTCGAACAGGTCGTCGACGGCGGCCCGTGCGGCGAGGGCGGCGTCGTCCGCGACCCGTGCTTCGTCCTGCCGGCTGTCGGGCGCGTTGACGTACACGTCGACATCTAGGACGCCGTCTTCGAAGGTGACAGTCACGTCGAGGTCCTCGACCGCACCGACATCGTATCGAGAGAACACAACGTCTTCGGCCGCGGTCGAGGCTGTCTCGACGACCTCATCGTCTGTCGGCATCGCCTTATGCGCCGCCAGCGCCGGGACCGCCGGCCGGACCCGCGCCGCCCGCGCCGCCGAGCATCTGCTGGAGCTCGCTCTGGAGCTCTTCGAACTGCTCCTGGACACGCTCTTCCTGCTTTTCGAGCGTCTCGACGCGGACTTCGAGGCTGTTGACCTTCTCTTCGAGGTCGTCCTTGGCCTCGGCGAACTCGGTCTTCACGAGTAGTTCACCGACCTCGCGGTACATGGTCGAGTCCTCGTCGATGTCGTCGAGCTCGTCCAGAGCCGTCTGGGACTCCTGGAGCTCTGTCTCGGCCTGCTGTTTCTGTGCGGCGACCTGCTGTGCTGTCTGCTGAAGGTCCTGCAGTTCCTCGAGCTTCTCCTGTGCTTCAGGCGGAAGATTACCCTGCATATCTCCAGAGTTGGGGGCCGCACTGTTAAACCCACGCTTTCAACCTCAGCAGCGGGACGGGCGGCGGCTGGTGCATGCGCTGTTCTGCCGAAACCTCGACGATGAAATCCGTTACCGTATTATCTACGACAGAGCTACGCGACCTCGCCGACTGCCCGCTCTCGCAATTCCCCGGTCAGATGCATCCCATGCTGATCGATGCGCCTGACGATTCGCTTTGCCTGGGTCGGTTTGAGGTACTTGTCCTCGATGGCGGCCCGGACCACGACGCCGAAGCTGCTCGTCACTTCGGCCCCGAGTCCTTGCGCCATCCGGCGGACGGTGCGGTCCTCGGAGACGACAGCCACGGCGGCGCGGTCGTCGCTGTCGCGGTGGGCCAGCACGCCGGCGAGCACCGTCACTGCGGCACCGAGGTCAGCGTCGCCGAGCAGGGACTCGGCCTGGTCGATGCGGTCCTCGTCGACGGCGGTGTCGATGTCGTTTTCGCGGTACTCTGCCAGATTGGTCGCAGTCGGTTCGACCTGGACCTCGTCGATGACGGGCTCGGGAATGACGATGTCGCCGTCGAACGAGTCCAGCAGCGATAGCTCACCCACCTGGCCCAGCGAGTACAATGCTGTCGGCCCGACGTAGATGCGGGTCATAGCTCCGCGGCCGTGTCGGCGTCGAGCTCCAGGTCGGACAGTTCGAGCTGTGTTGTCAGGTTTCGCTCGCGGGCCACGTCGAGCCACTCCGCGATGGAGAGGTCCGCGAGCTGTGCGGCTTCGGCCGCCGATACGTCGCCAGACTGGTACTGCTCGACGGCGACGCGGAGCCGGAGCGTCTCCAGTCCCTCCCGGAGGGCCTTCCGAATCGTCGTCGACCGGTCCTCGGAAAGCAACTCGGCAACGTCGTCCAGTTCGTCTTTCTCTTCGCTCGGGAGCCGCGCGCTGATTGTCGGCATGTTTGCACAGTCATCCGCCGTAAACGCACATCAAACTACGGGTCGGAGAACTGCCTGTCGGTCTTTTGAAACTCTGAGCGGAGAGAGCGTCTGCCAGTCACGGGAGACGAAAGCACAAGGCGACCACCAATCCTTAACGCCACTGAGTCCCACGGGGAGGCAATGAGCGACGAAGCACACGCGTTCGTGCCCGGCCACGTCACGGGCTTTTTTACCGTCGACCGGGGCGATGACCCGGTCGAGACCGGCTCTCGCGGGGGCGGACTGGCCCTGTCCGACGGCGTTTCCGTCACCGTTAGCCGCGGGACTGAGACCGAGATCACACTGAACGGCGAGGAAATCGAGATGGAGGCTGTCGAGCGCGTGCTGGATGGGTTGCGGACGCCGGCGACCGTTACCGCCGAGACGCCGCTCCCACTCGGGTCGGGCTTTGGCGTCTCCGGCGGGCTGGCGCTGGGCACCGCGCTGGCGGCAAACGCCGTCTTCGGCCACGGGCTCTCGTACAACGAACTGGTGACCATTGCCCACGGCGCGGAAGTCCAGGCCGGCTCGGGCCTCGGCGATGTTGTCGCGCAGGCACGCGGCGGTGTCCCGCTCCGACTCGAACCCGGCGGGCCGCAGTTCAACTACCTCGATGCCATCCCGGCCCGCAGCCGCGTCGAGTACGTGACGCTCGGCGAACTGTCGACCGCGGACGTGGTCAGCGGCGACACGGAGACCTTGACGGCTGCCGGCGAGCGCGCGCTCTCGACTGTCGTGAAGGAGCCGACGCTGTCGACGTTCGTGCAAGCCTCGCGGCAGTTCTCCCGCGAGGCGGAGCTGCTGACACCGGATGTCAAAGGCGTCATCGACGACGTGGCCGAAGCTGGCGGGGACGCGGCGATGGCGATGCTCGGCGAGACGGTGTTCGCGCTTGGGACTGGCCTCACCGATGCGGGCTACGATGCCAACGTATGTGCCATCTACCCGCCCGGCGCAACCATCGAGGACGAGGGCTGATCCTGTTGCTGAGGTCGGAGTTGGGGTAGTTAGTCGAAGATTGGCGGCTACGACAAGCTCTCTCAAGCAGGTCAGACATTCCAGGCTGGGCGGGACTGAAAGGGGCGGCTTGCTGGCCGTTCGAATTGGTGTCCTTCCGATTGACCACGACTAGTCGACGAACCGGCTTCCTTATCAGCGCGGACCCGTAGCCACTGCTATGGACTGTCGGCAGTGTGCCACGCCGCTTGACCGCCCGGGCGACTACTGCCTGGTCTGTCACACTGCCAACACGGACGCTGTCGTCCTCGAACTCGACCGTGATCGGGCGACGGTGACATCGCTGCTGGACGGGTCGGTCGTTGGCCAGCGCACGGTGACGACGACGCCGGAGGGCGAGGGGAGCGACGAAACCGTCGTCGTCGAACTCCGGAATTTTGCTGGTCTGGTCGCCGACGAGGTCCGACGGAAACGACCGGAGGAGGTGTACGTCACGGGCGACCGCGACGTTATCGCCGCCGTCCGCCCGCAACTGCACTACGAGTTCTTCCGCGTCGAGGGCGACGACCCGGTCCAGCGGGTCATCGACCGGCAGGGCGAACCCGCCCTCGAAGTGGTCGACGCCGCGCCGGCGGAGAAACTCGGCGGGAGCCACTCGACGCTCATCGGCGGCCGGTCGGGCCAGCGGGTCATCCAGACCGTCGCCGGCCACCCCCACGTCAAGAAGGTCATTCCCGGCCCCATCGACGCCGGCGGCGCGAGCTCGCCGACAGGCGTTCGAGCGAAGGCGACCCGCGCCGACGCCAACGGCAACGTCCGGGTTCTCATCCGCGACGGCTCCAGCGTCCAGGAGAACCGCGTCGTCACGACGGCCGGCGACCGTGAACTCGGCGAACACGTCCGGGCCGACCTGAACGAGGCGCTGCAAGAGGCCGACCTGCAGGAGTAGCGCCTGCGTCACACCGGTCAGGCCACAATGACGCCGAGAACAACAGCGGCGGTCACCGCGACACCGACGACACCAGTCCGATGAATCGCCGGCAGCGCCGTCCGCACGTCGAGGACCATGGGAGTTGCGTGGAGCGCGGCGAGTGCCAGATAGCCTGTTGGAGCAACCAGTGAGAACGACGCCGCCCCGACAAACAGCAGACCGAGACCGACGACACCAGCACCCAGATAGCCCCGTCCGCGAACGGGTTGACCAGCCCCTTCGAGGACGCCGCCGGTCCAGCAGTAGCCGACGGCTAACGCGGCGACCCAGGCGTGCCAGAACGCGAGTTGTTCGGGAACGACACCGAGGAGGCCGCCGACGGTTAGCGCCGTCGCGACGGTGTTGACCGTCCCCCAGGCGAGCATCGCGTCGGAGAAGCGGACGGACTCGGGCGCATGAAGGACCGTCAGGCCGACGAAGCCGCCGATAAGGACGACCCACAGCGCCGTAGCGAGCAACGCCCCGGTGGCGCGGCTCGACCACGCGAATATCTGTGTGCCGCCCCAGCCGAGCAGGCCGGCCGCCGCGCCCGACAGCAGGAACTCAGAGGCCGTGAGCCGCCCGCTCGTGGCCGGCGCAACCCGCCAGAGGCGACTGCGGACCGCGTCGAACGCTGCCATCGAACGGCGGTTCGCCCGTCTCCCCCTTGGAGTTTCCTAGGCTAGCTCCGCGGCTAACAGGAGGATGCTGGGGGCGACGAGCAGGACCAGGCCGACGAGTATCAACACCGCTGGCACGACGAGCAGTCCCATATCCGTGAGCAGCCACAGCCCGAGGCCGCCAAGTAGCGCGACGAGACCGACGAGTCGCACGAGCCACGTGACGATCCCCTCGAAGCCGGAATCCGCGACGAGGTCAACGATGTCGAGTATCTCGTCCATGTCGGTCGGCGGTTGCTGACGGACTCTGTTAATTCCTGTGGCTCCCAGACGCAGTCGGTCGACCGGACCGCATCTCGAAGGCCTTATGTGGCCGCTCGGCGGACAACAGACCACTATGGCTAGCAAGAGCGGAAAGACCGGCAGCTCGGGCCGTTTCGGCGCTCGCTACGGGCGCGTGTCCCGACGCCGCGTCGCGGAGATCGAATCGGAGATGAACGAGGATCACACCTGCCCGAACTGCGGCGAGGACCGTGTCGACCGCCAGGGCACGGGCATCTGGCAGTGCAGCTACTGTGACTACAAGTACACCGGCGGCAGCTACAAGCCGGAGACGCCCGGCGGCAAGACCGTCCGACGCTCCATTCGTGCCGCACTGGCCGAAGACGAGGAGTAAAGGACCTTCATCCCTATCTTTCAGTTATGAGCTACAAGTGTTCACGCTGTAAGCGCGACGTGACGCTGGACGAGTACGGCGGCGTTCGCTGCCCGTACTGCGGACACCGCGTCCTGCTGAAGGAGCGGTCCCCCGACGTGAAAGAGATCAACGTCAACTGACTGCCGGCGGCACAGTCGCCGACGCCGATTCTCCCGACTATTGCCGTATCGACGCCCACCACGACGACTTCAGCACAGGATGACGGCCCCACACCAGACCCGTCTCGCTGCCGAGTACGACACCGCCGACCGCGCCCGCGCTATCGAGCGCAGCATCCGCCCCGAAATCGACGACATCGAGGGCGACCGGACGACTGCGAGGCTCAGTCGGGACGGACAGCGGGTCGAGATCATTGTCGAGGCGGCCGACCTCGTTGCCTTGCGGGCTGGCATCAACACGTGGCTGACGCTGCGTGGCGTTGCAGAGACCGTTTCCGGCGGCTGTGACTGAGCGGGTGGCAGTTCGGCAGCGGAGTTACTGCTGGTAACGGTCCGGAACGTACTCCGTAACCGGCTCGGGGACGTTTCCGAACACCTTCGGGGCGAGCGTCGCCAACCGGCGGCGGAGGAGGCCGTACACCGCGCCAGTGACGAGGGCCACAGCGATGACCCACCGGAACGGCCCGTCCAGAACGACGAGTAGCGGCGTACCGACGAGTACCATCAGCGCTACGTCCGCGGGTGCCCCGTCGTACTGTATCCATCGCTTGGGCGTGCGCCACCGGCCGCGAACGTGGTCGTACACGGCGCGCTCGGACGTGGCTTCCCACGGCCGGAGTTCGAGGCCGCCGCCGTACCGGTCCATCCGGCAGTGCAGCGCCGCACCCAGCAGGACGAACGCAAGCGTGACGAGCAGCGGGGTCTGGAGGACGGCAGCCCCGAGGATGGCTGGGACCGCCGCGAGCGTGTACCCAGTCGGGTAGTGCAGTGTCCGCCGGTGGCCCGAATACAGGTCGAGGTCGGGGAGAATCCCACCGACGAGACCGCCGGCCAGCGCGACCGTCGCGTGGCCGGGTGCGAGCACGAGTAGCGGCGCTGCGATGGCGAGCCCCGCTATCGCGTGCGTCGGCAGCATCATATACCTCTAAAGGGGCTGTTCGCGGTATAAATACGTCGCTGGGTTTATTCACCGTCGTATCTCAGTTCGAGGCAATGAGTGACGGTCCCGGTGGTCCCGACAGTGACGGGACACTCGATCTTGAAGACGCGTTCGAGCGCCTCTTCCGAGATGGGCGAACGAATGCGGTGATCGCGTGGGCGTTCGTCTCGATTCTCACGGTCGTGTTCGCCGAAAGCGTCCTCGACGTTGATTACCAGTGGATACTGTTCGTCGGTGTCGTCGGGATCGTCGTCCTCGTTCCGCCGGTGGCCTACCGCGAGTGGCGCGTGATGCTCCCCTGGGAACTACTGGTTCTCGCATTGCTCCCCATCCTCGTCCGCGGACTCGTCGGGGGCACCGTCGGAACCTTCGCCAGCTACCTCTCGCTGGCTGCCCTGGCGTTGCTCGTCATCGTGGAACTGCATATGTTTACGACGCTCGAAGTCACCCACTGGTTCGCCGTCTGTCTCGTCGTCTTGACGACGCTCGCCGCAGTGGCGGCCTGGACGGTGTTCCGGTGGAACGCCGACCGGTACCTCGGCACCACCTACCTCACGACCAATGAAGCGCTGATGACGGAATGGCTGTACGTCACGCTCGCCGGACTCGCGGCGGGTGTGCTGTTCGACGGCTACTTCAGACGGCGGGACCGCCGTCTCTGGCGTGCTATCCGACGGACGGTGAGGCGATGAGGCTGCCGCGGCCGTCGACGCGGAACCAGCGACGGATCACACGCGCGATGCAGCTCGTATTGCTCACGCTGGTCGGCTACGGCATCGTTGCCGGCCAGCCCAAGCCGATCACGAACGGCGGTGTCGGATTGCTGGTCACGTTCCTTCCTGCGGTGGTAAAGCGAAACTACAACCTCGCGCTGGACCCCTGGCTCGCCCTCTGGATCACGACCGCGGTGTTCTTGCACACGCTCGGTTCGGCCGGTCTCTACGAACAGGTCCAGTGGTGGGACCATCTCACCCACGCGATGTCGGCCTCGCTTATCGCGGCGTTCGGGTACACGACTGCTCGGACCATCGACCTCCACAGCGACGAGGTACACATCCCGGGACGTGTCTTCTTCGTGTACATCTTCGTCGTCGTGCTCTCTTTCGGCGTCACCTGGGAACTGTTCGAGTTCGCGCTCGACATCGTCGCCACCGAAACGGGCGTCACGATGCCACTGGCCCAGCACGGGCTCGACGACACGGTCCGGGATACGATGTTCAACTCGCTCGGGGCGCTCCTCGTTGCGGCGTTCGGCCAGGCCCACCTCACCGATGTCGCCGAAACCCTTCGGGAGCGGCTGTTCGTTATTGACTGAGCGGGCGGCGTTCTATTCGTCAGTTTCCTGCTCGTGGCGAACGACGAGCACGGGGCCGACAGACGCCGACGCCACGCGGTCGGCCTCGTCGCCGAAGAACAGCGACCTGAACGACGGCGCTTGCTCTGCCATGACGATGGCGTCGTGTCCGGGCACAGCGTCCATGAGCGCATCGAACGGTGAGCCGTCCATCGCGTGCTCCGTTCGGGCGGTAAGTCCTGCCGCTCGGAGTTCCTCGGCGGCGGCTTTGAGTCGGTCGGCTCCGGTGTCGTCGCTTGCGAGGAATAGCGTCACCGCGATGTCGCGGTCGCCGACCAGTTCCGTCACAAACGGGAGGATACGGTCGTCGTTGAGCGCCCCCGACAGCGAGACGAGCAGGTTGTCGACCGTGCCGGTCATCCCCGAGATTGCGAAGGCGTCTGCACGGATCTCGTCGGCGATTCGTTTGATTGTCTGCTCACGGTCGTGGGTGAACACGAGTCGGTGGTCGGCCGCACCACCGGCTGACTGGAACTCGTCGCTGAGGTCCTCCAGCGCAGCGGTGGCGCGCTCTTCGTACTGGAGGCGGGCCTGATCTGCCGGCGTCTGCTCGGGCAGGACGTGGTAGCCCAGCACAGTCACGTCGACAGTCCCGAGCAACGTCATCAGCCCGGGTGACACAGTCTTTCCGTCGAGAACTTCGACGGGGACGAGCACTCGCGTCATTACAGGGCTCCCCTCAGAGTTACGTCCCGAGCGTAATAGAAGTACCACCCGGCCGTCAGGAAGATGACGACCACACCGGTCCCTATCGAGAGCGGGTCCATGAACGCGATGAGTCCGAAACTCGCAACTGCGCCGATAACGGGAATGACCGGCCCGCCGGGGACGCGAAAGTCCGGGTCGTACCAGTCCGGCTCGTCGCGGCGGATAGCGAGCAACGCCACGCACATCAGACCGTACATGATGAGATGGAGGAAGGAAGCGACTTCCGCGAGCAACTGGACCTGCCGCGTCGCAGCGAGCACGACCACCGGCCCGCCGGCCAGCCCGAGAGCGACGTGTGGCGTGCCGTACTTCAGGTTGATTCGGCTGGCCCACCGCGGGAGCAGCGCGTCTTTCGAGACACCGTAAATAGCCCGAGAGGTGCTGAGAATCGATGCGTTCGCCGAGGACATCGTTGCGAGCAAGCCACCGACAATGATGACCAGCGCGCCACCGGTGCCGAGGAGTGCCCGTCCGACTTCCACCATCGCCGTCTCGCCGGCGGCGGCGAGTGCCTGCTGGTCGAACACGCTGGTGGCAACGAAGATCGTGACAATGTACATGACTGTCACGATAAGCACCGACCCGATCATCGCAAGCGGGAGGTTCCGCCCGGGAGCCTTCATTTCGCCGGCAACGGTTGCCACCTGCGCGAAGCCCAGATAGGAGGTAAACACCAGCGCCGCGACGGACATGATCGGACCGACCGCCCACACGTCCTGGGCCTCGCCGGGTGGCGTGCCAGCGTCGACAATTCCGACTGCATCCAGCAGTCCGAACGCGAGAAAGGCGACTAACATCGACAGCAACAGTGCGACGATACCGTTCTGGAGCTTCGCCGCGTTCTCAGTCCCTGTGATATTCAAGACTGTGAACCCGATTCCAGCGACGACGGCGATAACGGAGACGATGAGTTCCGGACTCGCACCGACGGTGATACCGACCACAGCGAGTCCATCCAGCGCATAGAACCCGAGACCGACGAGATAGAACGCAGTCGCAAACACCAGGCCGAGCCACAGCGAGAGGCCGATAACGGTGCCCGCGAGCGTGCCAAGACCGCGGGAGATGAAGTAGTACCCGCCGCCGCTTTTCGGCATCGCGGTCGCCAGTTCGGAGGTCGGGAGCGCCACCAGCAACGCGATGACGCCACCGACAGCGAACGACGCCGTCGCGGCCGTCCCGACCTCCGCGCCAGCCAACCCCGGGAACACGAAGATTCCCGCTCCGATCATCGTCCCGATACCGATCGCAAGACCGCCGCGCAGTCCCAGTGTCCGTTCGAGTTCGGCGTCGTCCGTGATTGTCGCCTCGTCAGTCTCGACGACGGTTTCGGTGACAGGGGACTCACCCGCAATGTTGGTCCCGCCGGATTCTGGAGGCATGTCTACGGGTACCGCAGGCGGCGTGTTAATTCCCCAGTGTCGTCTATAGTAACAATTGAACCGATTTACACACTGATCGCACCGCCGTCGTGCGATCAGGTGTGCATTGATTTGCAATGGCTACTATAGCTTCACAGCGACTGCATTCGTCGGTCGCGACCGTCACCGCCGAACAATTATTACGCCTCGGGGAAGTGAGTGAAAACCGTGCCACGGCGATGATAGAGAACGATTTCGACGGTCCTGCGGTAGCGGGAACTCGCCAGACCGAGCCGGCCAGCCGCGTGATCGAAGTCGTGTATCTCGACGCCGATGCGACCGCACGCGAGGAGATCCACGAGGTCATGGCTGACCAGAGCGCCGACATCTCGGTGACGAGCGTGGCGACCACGGACGCCGCGCTGGAGGCGGCCGCGTCGACGGCGGTGTCCTGTCTCGTCCTCGACCCGGCTGGGCTGGGCGAGATTCCGGACGCACTGGTGTCGAACGACCGCTATCCGGTCGTGCTCCACACCGACGTTGCCCAGGACAGCGCCGACGGCCTCTTCGACTGTGCAGAGACTGTCGTTCGGAAGCACGACGGGGCCATTCGGTGGGCGTTCCTGGCGGAGAAGATCGTCAGCGTCGTCTCGACAGCGGGCGATAGAACCGAGTCCGCGCTCCAAGAGTCTCTGTCCGATATCGAAAGCCGGGCCGACGCGGACGAAATCGCGGTCCTGCTGACGGATGACGGAGTGATACGCTGGTCGAGCGAATCAGTGACGGCGTTCGTCAGCGGAACCGATACCGAAGAGTGCCAGCACGACACGTTCTACGACTGCATGGCCGCGGTGCTCCCGGACACGGCCAGCGGCCAGCGACAGCTCCGGCGGCTTCGGAACTCACCGACCGACCCGGTCACTGTCCGCGTGACCGGCGGCGAGCGCGACCGGTATCTCCTCCGGCGCGGCTATCGACTGCCGGAGGCCGCGGGCGGGTTCACGCTCGTCCTGCTGGAGGATGTCACCGAAACCGCCCGGCGGGACGCCCGCACGGCGCTGCTTGAGCCGCTTGTCGAGCAGGCACAGGACGGGCTCTACACGCTCGACGAGCGGGGCGTCATCGATTTCTGTAACGCGTCGTTTGCGACGAATCTGGGCTACGAGCCGGCGGAATTACAGGGCGAACATGTCGCAACGATTCTCGCTCCCGGCGAGCTCTCGAAGGGGCAGGAAACCATCGAGCAACTGCTCGAGACGCCCGATGAAAACAGTACGACGGCCGACCTGGTGTTCCGCCGGAAAGACGGGACCGAACGCGACGTGTCGATCAACTACACGCTGGTTCACGACGACGGGGGGACCTACCGCGGACTGATCGGCGTCGCTCGGGACATCACGGAGCGGCGCGAACGCGAGCGGGAGTACCAGCAGATGACTGAACGGCTGAACTTCGCAATCGAGGGCGCGGAACTCGGCGTCTGGGACTGGAACCCCAAAACAAACAACGTCACGTTCGACGAGCGCTGGACCGGGATGTTGGGCTATACCACGGACGAACTGGAACCGAACTACCAGACGTGGGCTGATCTCGTCCATCCGGACGACATCGACCAGGCGGAACAAGCGCTCGGGGAGCTCAAATCGGGGGAAACCGACATGTATCAGCACGAGTTCCGAATGCGGACGAAAGACGGCGAGTGGAAGTGGATTCGGGACATCGGCAAGGTGTTTGAGTGGAACGACGACGGCGAGGCGATCCGGGCGGTCGGGATCCATCAGGACATCACCGAGGAGCGGAAACGCCAGGAAGCGGTCGAACGACAGCGCGACGAACTGGTGACGCTCAACGGGGTCAACATGCTGATTCAGGATCTCATTCACGCCCTGGGCGGGGCGGCGACACGCGACGAGATCGAAGCGATAGTGTGTGACCGTATCGTCGAATCGGACCTCTGTGAGGTCGCGTGGATCGGCGAGCGAGCCGGCGCGAGCGACAGGCTCGTTCCGACAACGATGGCCGGCGACGATGACGGCGCTCTCGACGACATCACTCTTGCTGACGATGCTGGCCGCGGCCCGTGCGAAACGGCACTCGTGACGGGCACGGTCCAGACCATTCAGGACTGTGGCGACGAAGCCGAGTTCGAGCGGTGGGGGACCGCTGCCCGTGCGCGGGGATTCGAATCCGTCGCTGCGATTCCGCTGGTGCAGGGCGATATCGTCCACGGAGTGCTCTGCGTGTGCGCCGACCAACCGGGAGCGTTCAGTCCTCGGATCGTCGAGAGCTTCGCCGTTCTCGGTGAAATGGTCGGGTACGCATTCACTGCCGTCCAGAACAGACGGCTGTTGTCCCACGACACCGTTCTCGAACTGACGTTCGAATCGCAGAGCCCGGACACCCCCCTTATCGCGGTGGCGAACGCGCACGGCTGTCGGCTCGAAGCCACGGGCAGTGTCGATATCGGGACGGCCCATCTCCAGTATCTCTCTGTCAGCGGGGCATCGGCCGAGACGGTCTCGGACAGCCTCCGCTCTCACTCGGAGATTCTCGATACGCGGGTCGTCCGTACGGACGATGACGGGGGCGTCGTCGAGTTGCGGGTCGCGGAAACCATCCAATCGCTCCTGCTGGATGTCGGTGCTCGCCGCCGGGCGATGACCGTCGACGGTGGGACGCTCTCAATAACCGTTGAGGCGCCCCCGGACGCTGATTCCAGAGCGATACGGGAGGCGCTCGCCACCTGTGCATCGGACTTCACACTGACGGCCAAACAGGAATGTGAGCGGGAGTACGCGCCGGCCAATACGGAGACGGACCCGCGTGAGAACCTGACGGATCGCCAGCAGGAAGTCCTTCGTACGGCCTTTTTGACGGGGTACTACGCCTGGCCACGGGACACGAACGCCGAGCAACTCGCGGAGACACTCGGTATCGCCTCACCGACACTCCATCAGCATCTCCGACGGGCGGAGCGAAACCTCATCGACGCCGTGTTTGATGTCAATTGAATTGACTGAACCGGCTGTTGAGGGCGATTATCGTGCCGTTTTCGAACCCTGCCTAGCCATCTAGGCATACGGTTAATACCTCATAGAGATATTAATTTTATATGCATTGATGAGTAACCAAAGGAGCGGAAATCCACGCAGTGACCAGTGGTGTGGGATGACGCCGTCGGACAGAACACTGTCCACGGCGGAGGTCGACGACGTGTTCGAGGTCTTGGCGGACTGGCGACGGCGTGCCGTCTGTCACTACTTCGCGACCGGCGACCAAACGGCAACAGATGTCGAGACGCTGGCAACGGCGGTCTCGAAGAAAGAAGCCAGGAGCACGAATGGTGGGGCAAGTACGTCGCCGTCGACGATCCGGACCCAACTCGAAGAGGAGCACTTGCCGATACTTCACCGGATCGGCCTCATCGACTACGACGAGCGCAGCGGTGCGGTCAAGTACTGGGGATCACCCACCGTCGAAAAGTGGGCTGATCACGCAGAGGCGGTCACGCGACGCACAGACTTCTAACGGGCTGACAGGCCGCATCTGGGGGGATGTGGCCTGTCGGAGATGCTACTGCTTTTTGCGAGGGCGCCGAACCCCGATACATGGATCTCCCACCGGTCGGACTCGGCACGATGGGTATCGAGGACGAGGCCGTCGTCAAAACGGCTCTCGATTGTGGCTACCGCCATCTCGACACCGCACAGATATACGACAACGAGGGCGTCGTGGGCGCGGGCATCGCCGTCGCTGACACCGACCGGGCCAACCTGACTGTCGCGACGAAACTCTGGACCGACGCGCTCGGGGCGTCGGCTGTCCGGCCAGAGACCGAGGACAGCCTGGACCGGCTCGGCCTCGACGCCGTCGACCTCCTGTACGTTCACAGACCGCGGGGCGACTACGACCCCGATACGACGCTGCCCGCTGTCGAGGCCGTCCGCGAGGCGGGACTGACCGAGTACGTCGGGCTCTCGAACTTCGATCCGGACCAGCTAGCGGTCGCCCGGGACCATCTCGACGCGATAGCCGCACACCAGGCCGAGTTCCACCCGCTGTACTGGCGTGAGTCGCTGCTCGCCGACGCACAGGAACGCGGCTATCCACTGGTCGCGTACTCCCCGCTGGCCGGCGGTCGCGTGTTCGAGGAACAGACTATCGTCGACATCGCTGAGGCCCACGAGGCCACGCCGGCCGCGGTCAGCATCGCCTGGGTGACCAGCTACGACAACGTCGTCACGATTCCGAAAGCGTCCTCGCAGGCACATCTCGAAGCGAACCTCGCCGCCGCCGACCTCCAGTTGAGCGACGCCGAGATCCAGCGCATCGAAGCTATCGAGTACGAAGAGGAACTGTTCCCCGAGTAAGGTCGCTCCGGGCAGTGGACTGTTACTCGTTTTTCATGTCACAACCCGTGAGTGAGCGTCGCTTTCTGGAGCCTGAATATAAACCGACTACCGATACCGTTTGGCCATACGGTCTTAAGTGGCCCTTCCCTATATCAGATGTATGACAGCTGCCAGTACCACTGCAACGACAGTACTCCAGGCGACACAGTCTGAAGTGCTCCAAGAGATCCAGTCGAACGTCCTCCTGAACTCATCGCTCTGGGTGAACATCGCGCTGGCAGGCGTCGTGATCCTCCTGTTCGTCGCGATGGGCCGTGAGCTCGAATCGTCCCGGGCGAAACTCATCTGGGTCGCGACGATGCTGGTCCCGCTGGTTTCAATCTCCAGTTACGTCGGCCTGGCGTCCGGACTGACTGTCGGGTTCTTACAGATGCCGCCGGGTCACGCGCTGGCCGGCCAGGAGGTCCTGTCCCCGTGGGGCCGGTATCTGACCTGGACGTTCTCGACGCCGATGATCCTCCTGGCGTTGGGTCTGCTGGCCGACACCGATATGGCGTCGCTGTTCACCGCTATCACGATGGACATCGGGATGTGTATCACTGGCCTCGCGGCCGCGCTCATCACCTCCTCGCACCTGCTGCGCTGGGTGTTTTACGGCATCAGCTGTGCGTTTTTCGTTGCCGTCCTGTACGTTCTGCTCGTCGAGTGGCCGGCCGATGCACAGGCCGCCGGCACGAGCGAGATATTCGGGACGCTCAAGCTGCTGACCGTGGTGCTGTGGCTCGGCTACCCGATTCTGTGGGCGCTGGGCTCTGAGGGGCTTGCGCTCCTGAGCGTCGGCGTCACCTCGTGGGGCTACTCCGGACTGGACATCCTCGCGAAGTACGTCTTCGCGTTCCTGCTCCTGCGCTGGGTCGCCGCCAACGAAGGCACTGTCTCCCAGGCCGGGACGAATATCGGGTCCGGCGGTGCTGCGCCCGCGGACGACTGAGTCGGACGTGGCAATGCGGCCGCTGCGGTGGCCCCACCGCGGGCTCGTTTGGATGCAAAAATCACTTTGAGCTGTCGCCCAATGGACTAGTCTGTATGCCCTCCCCTCTCGAAATCCCGGCTGTTCACTACGGCATCCCACTGGTTAGCGCCGCAGTCGTCGCGGCTGTCGCGTTCCTCTTCCTTGAGGGAACGATACGGTATGTCGCACTCGGTATCGCCGCGCTCGAAGTTGTGGTCACGCCACAGATTCTGAAACAGGCGGCGTCGAACGCATAGCTGGAGCGGCGTCGCACTCCCCCTTTCGTGTCGGCTTGGAACAGTGTGTAGACCTGTGGCTCGCCACTGCTATCGGTTAGTAAACGTGCGCTCGCGTGTCGCTCCGCTTCCGCTCGCAGTTCGAGTTTCTGACCGAAAAAAGAACCTCGCTTCCTACGGACTCAGACGCTGCCGATCTCGCGGGAACAGCACAGCCTCGCGGATGTTCTCTAGCCCGAGCATCGTCATGATGAGGCGCTCGCCGCCGAGTCCCCAGCCGGCGTGTGGCGGCATGCCGTACTTGAACATCTTGGTGTAGTACTCGAAGGCCTCCGGGTCCAGGCCCTGCTGTTCGAACCCTTCGACGAGGTGGTCGAAGCGGTGCTCACGCTGGCCACCAGAGACCAGTTCCATCGACGGGTGCATCATGTCGAAGCCGGTCGAAACCTCTGCATCGTCGTCGTGGTCCTTGATGTAGAACGGCTTGATCTCGCTGGGCCAGTCGGTGATGAAGTAGTGCTCGCCGACTTCCTGGCCGAGGACGTGCTCGGCCTCCGTCGAGAGGTCGTCGCCCCACACCAGCGGCTCGTCGAGTTCGCCGGTGGCGTTGATGCGGTCCAGCGCCTCCTCGTACGTGAGTCGCGGGAAGTCGCCCTCGGGGGCCGCGAACTCGTCTTCGAGGCCGAGCGCTTCGAGTTCGTCCTGGCAGTTCTCGGCGACGCCCTCGTAGGCGGACTGGACGACGTGTTCGCAGGCGTCCATCGCCTCGGTGTGGTCGTAGAAGGCTGACTCGAAGTCGATGGAGGTCGCCTCGTTGAGGTGCCGCGGCGTGTTGTGCTCCTCGGCGCGGAAGATCGGGCCGATCTCGAAGACGCGTTCGAGGCCGGAGCCGACCATCAGCTGCTTGAACAGCTGCGGGCTCTGGTTCATGAACGCTTCCTGCCCGAAGTAGGTGATCGGGAACAGCTCGGTGCCGCCCTCGGTCCCCGTGGCGACGATCTTCGGCGTGTTGATCTCCGTGCAGTCGAGTTCGCGGAACGCCTCGCGGACCGACCGAAGGACTTCCGCGCGGATCTCGAAGATGGCCTTGACCTCGTCTTTGCGGAGGTCGAGGGTCCGGTTGTCGAGGCGGGTCGGCAGTTCGGCGTCGACCTTGCCCGACGGGTCCAGCGGCAGTTCGGGATCAGCCTCGGAAATCACGTCGACCGATTCGGGCGTGACCTCGACGCCGGTCGGTGCGCGTGGCTCTTCCTCCACGTCGCCCGTGACGGAGATGACCGACTCGCGCTGGACGCCTAGACCTGTGTCCACGAGGTCGTCGTCCATCTCGTCTTTCTCGAACTTGACCTGAATCTTCCCGGTAGTGTCCCGGAGAATGAGGAAGGCGATTCCACCGAGGTCTCGGATCTCGTGGACCCAGCCGGCGACGGTGACCGTGTCACCCGGCGCTGCGTCCGCTGTGTAGGTGCGGTTTTCCATGGGTGTCCGTTCTTGTGGCCGTAACTTAAGGACAGTCTTTCGTGGCGAGGTCGTGACCGAAGGGAACGACATCGATATGGCGAGCGGCGAACGAAGTGAGCCGTGAGCAGCTAGGGATGCGAGGGTCACTCACTCTGTTCGTGCCCCCCGAAATAGCGAGTGGGGAGCATCGCGACCCGCGAGCAGCGGAAGGCAAAACTGCAGTGAGAGACCCTCGAAATGACGAACGGTGAACGAAATGAACCGTGAGTAGCTCAGGGGACGCAAGCACAGCGCGCCCGCCGAACACGCGACTCCGAGTTAGCGGTCGGCCGTGGGCGCCGTCGCGTCCTTCGCGCCTTTCACCGTCTCTCGAACCGCATCGACGCCTTCGTCGTGGACGAGGTCGCCGACGACGATAGTATCCGCGTGCTGTGCCATCGTTCGCGCGGACTCGTAGTCGTGGATGCCACCGCCGTAAAACAGCGTGGCGTCGTCGAGGATATCCGCCGCGGCGGCGACGATGTCGGTGTCGCCGAGCATCCCCGAGTACTCGACGTAGACGATCTCCTGGCCGAGGAGGTGTTCGGCGGCTTCGGCGTAGGCGGCCACGTCGTCCGCGTCGAGGTCGCAGTTGGCCTGCGTGTAGGACGCCACCGACGCCTCGGGGTTCAGCACGATGTAGGCCTCGGTGAAGGTCCGGGACCAGTCGATCTCGTCGTCCATGCGTATCCACTCCTTGTGCGCGCCGGTGATCCAGGCCACGTCGCCGGCGTTCATCACGACCGGGATGAGATACCCGTCGTGACGGTCGCTGTGGACGACTGACGCTGGGTTGGACGGTTCGATGTACACGGGAATGTCGTGTTTTCCGCAGGCGTCGACGACCCGCTTCATCTTCTCCTCTGTCATCCCGGTGGTCCCGCCGACCTCAATGGCGTCGGTCCCCGTCGCCGCGACATCTTCGAACGTCTCTCCGTCGACCAGCGTCTTGTCGGGGTCTATCTTCACGATGTGGTCCCAGTCCGCCCAGTCGCTCATACCTGCCAGACTTGCGCGTGGCCGTATAACCGCTTCGGATACACCGATCCCGGTGAGCGTCTCCGACAGCTCCGGTCGGACAGCCCGACAGCACCCGACCGGGACCGTTTCGGTCCCCTCGTCTCCGAAGATTTATGATGACTATGTTACAATCGGGAGACGATGACAACGGACAAGCACCGGTACGTTGTCGCTGCCATCCGGGCCGTCCTCGTTCTCACGGGGGCCGTCGTGACGGTGGCAGTACTGTACTCCTTCTCGACGATGCCGACAGCGTCGTCGTCCGGCGACGGCTTTGTCCGAGGACTCTCGTATCTGTTCGGCAGCGTCTTTTTTATCCTTGCACTGGGCGGTGCCGGGCTCGGCATCGCCTTGCCATCGCTGTTGGGTGCCGAAGACACGCTTGCGTTCGACCACTGGCAGCGCCGCTGTCTCCAGGGCGCTGGCGGCCTCTTCGTCGGCGGGTTCCTCGTCGGGCTGGCGACGGGGCTGCTCACCCAACTGCAGTTCGGCCTCCTCGTCTGGCTCGTCGCAATCGTCTTTGCCGTTCTCGTGGTCAGTTGCGTGCTGGTCTGGCGTCTGTTCGAGGTGTTCGTCACCGCCTTGGTCCGACTTATCGCCGCAGAAACCGGCGAATGAGGCTTGCGTCGGTACTCCATACTCCGTACGACAACGCTGATACCGGCGGCGGCCGAATACGCCGCCCGTGCAGCAACTCACGACAGTCGAGACGGTCCACGAGGACGGGTCGTGGCTGTTCACCGCCGAAGACCCCTACGGCGACCTCGAAGAGGTCGTTCTGGTCCCCTGCGAGGACGGCGTCGAGGCGTGGGTGAACCGATGCACCCACGAGGCACAGCGGTTCGACACCGGGCGGGGCGTCCCGATGCGTGGCGACCAACTCATCTGCCCCCGACACGGCTCGCTGTTCGACGCCTGCAGCGGCGGCTGCGACAACGGCGACGCCGCCGGGACGACGCTCCCCGGCGTGGAAATATCCGAGACTCACGGCGACGTGTTCCTCACAGATGACGCCTACACGTTCGCCCACGAGGGCGGCATCGATGACGACGACGGGCCAAGTTCCACCTCACACCTCCAGTTGTGACCGCCGGCAACAGTATCGACCGGGACCGGCTACGGGCCGGCGTCGTCGAGTGCCCGCTCTGTGAGCGCCAGATTCCCGAACCGGTAACGCACGCCATCGTCTACGGCGCTGTCGATGCGGTGACGGCTGACAACGCTGAGGCCGTCGCCTGCCCGGTGTGTGACGGCGTGTCGTTCGTGATTGATTGAGCAGCGGGGCCCGTCCGCCGGCTCACTATCCGCCGCCTCGGACTTCGTCAGCTCGAATGCGGAGAATAACCCGCTCGGTCTCTATCGGGTTCGGATACTCGTCTTCGCCCATATAGCGCTGTGCCAGCACGTCGATGTGTTCGCGCGCGCCCTCCGTGGTTATCTCCTCGACCTCGCCCGTCACGGAGAGGAACCGATACGGGTTCTCCGGGTCGGTCATGCTCACGGCGACGGTCGGGTCGGCCTCGACGTTGCGCGTCTTCTGCCGGCCGCGCTCGGTGTTTATCAGCAGCATCTCGTCGTCACTGTCGTAGTCGATCCACACCGGGGTGGCGTGTGGCTTGCCGTCCGGCGTCATCGTCGTCACATGTGCGATAGTGGCGGTCTCGAAAAGGTCGTGGAACTCCGAGGGAATAGCTGGCACAGGTTCAGACAGTCGCCCGGGAGACGATTAATGGTACCGCCGGCGTCAGGCTTCGAGTTCGTCCTGCCACTCCTGGACCTGCGTGGCGCTGACGCCCTGCACTTCGGTGGCGATGATGTCGGGATCGGCCTCCCGGAGCGCCGCCAACGAGTCGACGCCGGCGTCGCCGAGCTTTTCCGCCGTCGCGGAGCCGATGCCGCTCAGGTCCTCCAGGTCTTCGACGGCGGTCCGGGCCTGGTACTCCTCGTAGTTGCAGATGGGACAGCCCAGCTCCCACGGGTCGTCGCTGTCGGCGTCGATGACTAGCTCCGGCAGGTCGTGTTCCTCACAGAACGCCTCGGTCACCGAGATGTCGCCGTTGCGGGGCAGCGGCAGCGAGTAGTCGCAGTCGGGGTAGCGCGTACAGCCGACGAG
The DNA here is from genome assembly GCF_031624315.1 of Haloarcula terrestris. Lineage (NCBI taxonomy): Archaea > Methanobacteriati > Methanobacteriota > Halobacteria > Halobacteriales > Haloarculaceae > Haloarcula > Haloarcula terrestris. The sequence continues at coordinate 370,307 of NZ_JAMQOM010000002.1, forward strand.
TCGGGAGCCCGAGCGGAGGTGTTTGATGGCCAACTCTCCGCCCTCCGCTTCGGCGGCTTCGCCGCCTTCGCCTCGTTGCTCCTCCGGAGCAACGCCACACTCGGGACACGGTCCGATGACCTCGTCCTCGCTCTCCTCGGCTTTCTCGGCCTCACAGCGGGGACAGCCGTGGACGAAGGTGTCTCGGCCGGCGAGCATCTTCACGTGGTGCATGTCGTGTTCCTCGCAGTGCTCTTCGAGCACTTGCGGCTCGCCCGTCGAGGGCAGCGGGAGCGTGTTGCGACACTCGGGGAAGCCGTCGCAGCCGACGAAGTACGACCCCTGGCGCGAGCGCCGGACCAGCATGTCCTCGCCGCACTTGGGACAGGGGCCGAGCGTCTTGTCGGCCTTCAGTGACTCCTGGAGGTGCTCGCCGATTTCCTCGCGGGAGTCGCGCAGTTCATCGAACACGCGTTTGAGCATCTCGCGGGACTCGTCGGCCACCGTATCGAGCGTTTCCTCGCCGTTGGCGATGGCGGTCATGTCGGCCTCCAACTGGGCGGTCATCTCGTCGCTGACGACGTGGTCAGCGAACTCCTCGGCGGCTTCGACGACGGCCATCGCCAGCGTCGTCGGCCGGGGCGGATCGCCCTCGATGTAGCCGCGGTCGTACAGTTTCTCGATGGAGTTGTGGCGCGTCGAGTTGTGAACTACTGCACCGCCCTCGACGGCGAAGTTTGGCGCGTTCTCGCTGACAGTGAGGTCATACACAGGCCCATCATACTCGCAGCGCTCGACACTTTCGACGGTGACCGACGACGGTTCGCCGCGGAGTGTCGCATACACCGTCTCCTTGAAATCGGCTGCAACATACCGAACAGTTCTGTTCTCGTCCAGACTTCGATTGCTTCCTTCCACCCGTTTTTCGACGTGGCCGCTCTCGCGCAGCTCACGAAGATACTTGTTTACGCTGACCTGGGTGACGCCGAGAGTCTGGGCGAGTACGGCACTCGTCTTCGGTTCCCGCCGAATCGCTTCCAGTAGCTCTGCTTTCCTCGTGGTTACGTCATACGCGGTGAGCGCGTCGAATCCCCGATAGAACTTTTCGTCTGACGCAATGGGTATCCTATCGAGGAACTGTTCGAGGTTCCGCCGTCCCCGAATGTGGAGCTTGTGCTGGTCGGGTGCCAGTTTCGTTTCAATACCCAGCTCCGCGAGCATTTCTCCAACGCCTGTCAGAAGCGTGTGGTCCGTGTTTGAGATGAAGGCTTTCCCTTCTCGGGAAATATGGCCCTCATCATCGAACAGTGCACCAACGAACGCTGGCCGAACTGCGGCCGGAAGAACCGGTGTTCCGTTCTCAGTTACGGCTTCTAACACGCACATGAGGACACGCCCAACCGCTGATGGAATATCGACCTGATACTTTCGCTTGTGATGTGACTCTCGCCCCGGACGGTCGGTGACAGTCGGCTCGATATCGAATAGTCGTTCGATATCCCGAGCGAATCGTTCTATCAATGCCTCATCCGTGTTGTGATACCGCACGTCAACGACGTTCTCGTCGTCGTTGCGGTGTATCGAGCCATCACCCAAGAGACAACCAACGACTCGCGCTAGCTCGGGCGACCACTCTAACGGGAACGGATTCTCGAAGGTCGTTTCGTAATTCAGCCCGTGGATTCTGTCTGACCGGATATCCAACTCGCCGAGCAACCAGACGGGGATATCTTTCTCACCGCGTTCGTATTTTCCGACCGCAGACCCGTAGGAACCGTATCGCTCGGCAAACGCAGCCTGGCTTTCGTTACGCGCCGTTCGCTGTGCCGCGAGCTCTGTTCCGCAATCCACGCCGTAGAGCTTCGAGTTCTTGTCGCAGCCCGTAGCGAACGTTTCCCACGAAAGTACCGTTTCGTCGGATGGTTCGACCATCGTGTCCGGCGGTCTACGAGCCGCGACAAGCTCGGTTCCCGCCTCGATATCCGACGCTGGACGGACCGTGACATCGCCGTCCTGCCGGACGTACATTGGATGGTCGTCAGTAACTGTAATCGTCCCGCGACTGGTTTCGATTGTTCGAACGTTCTCATCGCCACTCAGCGGCCGCTCACTGATAAGCGTTGATTCCTGTTCGGAGACCTTTTCAGCCGCTTCGTCAAGCGAGAGGACCGTCGGCGTCTCATTGCTGACCGCAATATCCGTGTCCCCGTCAGCGAGGACGACCTGTCCGTCGCTAAACAGCGAAGCAACCGTTTGCCGCTCGATATCCCCGTTTGCGGACCTGACAAGCACGTTACTGTCCGCTGTGAGGCATTTCGTCCCGAGCCCCTTGTCCTCCATGGTCTGAATGAGCCGCGACTGGCCGTAGCGGCGCGGCGGCTGTGTCTGTTTGTCCTCCATCCGCACCTCGGAGATCGCCAGTTCCTCGCCCTCCTCCACGTCGGGGACGTGGTTCTCGCTGGCGCTGGAGTAGGGGTACACCGCGTGATAGCCCGGTTCGACAAGGCGCTTGCCGTTGGCCTTCAGCGAGCGGCCGCCGGCGTCGGCGACGACGCGGAGGTGTTCCCACGTCGCGGCCTCGGCGACCGTCGCGAAGAAGCGCCGGACGACCAGTTCGTAAATCTCCCATTCGTCGTCGGAGAGGTCGGCCTTCGGCGGAATCTCGCCCGTTGGGTGGATGGGCGGGTGGTCGGTCGTCTCCTCGTCGCCCTCGGTGGCGGTGATGTCGTCCTGCTCCAGCAGCGCTTCGGCGTCCTCCCCGAAGTGGCCGGCCCCGACGAACTCATCAAGCAGGGCGTCCTCTTCGAGGTCGTCCGGGTAGACCGTGTTGTCGGTACGGGGGTACGTGATGTAGCCGGTGGTGTACAGCTCCTCGGCGATGGACATAGCGCGCTGGGCGGAGTAGCCCAGCGAACTGGCGGCGGAGATGAAGGCGGTGGTGTTGAACGGCGTCGGCGGGCTGTCGGTGCGGGTCCGGCGGCGGACGCTCGTCACCGTCGCCGCGTCGACGCTCGTCAGGTCGGCGTAGGCGGCGTCGGCGTCGTCCTCGACCCAGACCCGCTCGGCCTCTTTGCCGTCGTCGTCGTAGAAGTACTGGGCCTCGAAGGCCGAGCCGTTCTTCTGGAGGTCGGCGAAGATTTCCCAGTAGTCCTCGGGGTCGAAGGCCTGGATCTCGCGCTCGCGGTCGACGATGAGTTTCAGCGTCGGCGACTGGACCCGGCCCACGGAGATGAAGTCGTCGCCCAACTGCCGGGCCGACAGCGAGAGGAAGCGGGTGAGCGCCGCGCCCCACACGAGGTCGATTATCTGGCGGGCCTCGCCCGCGGCCGCCAGGTCGAAGTCGATGTCGTCGGGGTTGGCGAAGGCGTCACGGACCTCCCGTTCGGTAATCGAGGAGAAGCGGACGCGGTCGACGGGCGCGTCGGTCTCCTCGCGGATGAGTTCGTAGGCCTCCTTGCCGATGAGTTCCCCCTCGCGGTCGTAGTCAGTCGCGATGGTGGCCTCGTCGGCCTCGCGCGCCAGTTGCTGCAGCGTCGTGACGATGTTCTCCTGGGTCGGCTCCTTCGTCACGTCGGCGTCGATGAGTTCCACCGGCTCCACGTCGCGCCAGTCGTTGTACTCCTCGGGGAAGTCGACGCCGACGACGTGGCCGGAGAGGCCGACGACGCGGGTGTTTCCCCACCGATAGACGTTGACGCCGTTTTGCCGGCTCGCGGACGCGCTCCCCTCGGAGAGGATCTCCGCGATGCGGCGTGCGGCGTTGTCTTTCTCGGTGATAATCAACCGCATCAGACACCACCTGTCTCTGTCATTACTCGTCGCTACGGAGTCAACTGTTCTAAAGGCTTTCGGGAAATTCAGGCGACAGCGCGGGTGTGCGGGCGCTTGCGGGGCCGCTCGCGCCCGCGTAGAGAATGCCCTTTACCAGTCCGGCGTTCGTCTCTGGGCTGCCACTGGCCGACGGCGACACTCACAACTTCGATGCACTCTTGCCGGTGACACTCCGACTATCGGTATGGACCGCCGGACGACAAAACTCCTCCGCGGAACGGCCGCCGCGCTCGTGTTCGCGACGGCGGCGTTTCACCTCTGGTGGGGACTCCCGCGAAGCATCATCTACGCGCAGGCGATGAGCGGACTGCTGGGCCAGGGCCTGCCGCCGGACCCCCGCCCGTTCCTGTTTGTCGCTTTCGCCGCGGTCTTGCTCGCCGGGCCGTATCTCGTCACTCGCGGTATCGTCGGCCTGCGCAACGCCTACATCGCCGGCACGCTGCTCATGGTCGCCGCCATCGCCGGCTGGGTGTTCTGGCACGCCACCGGCCACGGGGCCTTCCTCGTCGAGGGGTTCTCCGCGCCATCGTCCGGCAGCGGCGGCCACCACGGCGGCGGCAGCACCGTCCTGCTGATACTCGACCACTTCAACACCGAACCGGTCGAGTCCGGCCTCAAGACGCTCGAAGCGATTGCGGCCGCTATCTTCGTGACCTTGCTGTGGAAAGACCCGGCGATTATTCCGGACAACCAGCGTGACAGCACCGAGCCGCCTGCGTCGAGCGAGTCCTGACTGCCGGCCTCAGCTCTCCAGTTCCTCGCGCAGCAACCCGTTCACATCGCCGGGGTCGGCGCTGCCGCCGGTCTTTTGCATGACCTGACCCACGAGGAAGTTGATCGCGCCGCCCTCGCCGTTGTGGTAGTCCTCGACAGCGTCGGGGTTCTCGTCGATGGCGGCCACGACGGCCTGCTGGACCTCGTCGCCGGAGGTCTTGCCCAGCCCCTCGCGGTCGACGACTGCATCGGGGTCCTCGCCCGTGTCGAGCATCTCCCGAAGCACGGTCTCACGGGCGTTTTTCGCGGTGATCTCGTCCTCGGCGACGAGTTCGACGAGGCGAGTCGCCTCGTCGAAGCGGTCGTCGATGTCCGTGATTTCCATGTCGCGGTAGTTCAGTTCGCCCAGCAGATTGTCGGCGACCCAGGTCGCAGCGAGGTCGGCGTCGAAGCGCTCGGCCACGTCCTCGAAGAAGTCCGCGACCTGCTTCGTACTCGTGAGCTTCGAGGCGGCCTCCTCGCTGAGGCCGTACTCGTCGACGAACCGCTCGCGGCGGGCGTCGGGGAGTTCCGGAATCGGGACCTCGTCCTTCCAGTGGCTGACTCGCAGTGGCGGCAGGTCGGCCTCCCGGAAGTAGCGGTAGTCCTTCTCCTCTTCTTTCGAGCGCATCGACACCGTGTTGCCGTGGGTCTCGTTGAAGTGGCGGGTCTCCTGCTCGACGGCGCGGCCCGACTGGATGAGCTTCCGCTGGCGGGAGGCCTCAAAGGAGAGGGCCTGCTCCGCGCCCTTGTGACTGGAGATGTTCTTGACCTCGGTTCGGTTGGCGTCTTCGAGAACAGACTCGTCGATGTCGCCGTCCTCGCCCACTTCGTCGGCATCGACCATCGAGAGGTTCGCGTCGATGCGGAGGCTCCCGTCCCGCGTCGCATCGAACACGCCGAGGTATTCGAGCACCTCTTCGAGCTTTTCGAGGAACGACCGCACCTCGCCCGGCGCGCGGAAGTCCGGCTCGGTGACGATCTCCATCAGCGGCGTGCCGGCGCGGTTGTAGTCGATGAGCGTGTAGTCCGCGCGCTCGATAGAACAGGTCCGGGATTCAAGCGGTCCCGTGCCCTCGCGGACGTGCTTGATGGAGCCGGGGTCCTCTTCGAGGTGTGCCCGGCGGATGTCGACGCTGCGGCGCTCGCTCTCGACGGAAAATTCCAGCTCGCCGTCCTGGCAGATGGGCGAGTCGTACTGGGTTATCTGGAAGTTCTTCGGGAGGTCGGGGTAGTAGTAGTTCTTCCGGTGGAACGTGGTTTCCTCCGGAATATCGGCGTCGATGGCCTTGCCGACCTTGACGGCGGCCTCGACAGCGCCCTCGTTGACAACCGGGAGCGCGCCGGGCAGGCCGAGACACACCGGGCAGGTGTGGGTGTTGGGTTCGGCGTCGGCCACGTCGGTCGAACAGCCACAGAAGATCTTCGTCTCCGTCTCGAGCTGGACGTGGACCTCCAGCCCGATGACGGCCGCGAGCTCGCGGGACTCGGACGCTTGCGCAGTCATTGTCCGGGGTTCGGTGGCGCGTGGCTAAAGGCTAACGACCCGATACAGGCATCACCTCCGGGACCCACCGGAGCGGACGTATCACTCGAACTGCCAATGTCTGACGTAGGTATAAGTGTCCACAATGGATGGGTTTCGGGTATGTGCGGCAACCGAGTCGAGGAACTCGAAACGCGCGTCAGAGAACTGGAAGCGTCGGTCGAGGGACTGACCGACGAACTCGTCGAATGCAAGGTCCGTATCCGCGAACTCGAAGCCAGCGTCGACGAGGACAACGGATTCAGCGCCGACGAGTCCGACTCGGAGGAATCGGCCACCCCGGCTGAGGCCGACACACCTAACACCGAGGATACCAACGAGAGTGATAACAGGGAGGAAGCCGAGGCCGCGTCGGAGGCCGAGACCGAGGAGGACTCGGAGTCCGACATCATCGTCGCGTAGGGCTGTCGGCCACACCACCGCATGCATATCAAAGAGCTCGTCCTCGACAACTTCAAGAGCTTCGGGCGTAAGACCCGAATTCCGTTTTACGAAGACTTCACTACCATCAGCGGCCCGAACGGCTCGGGCAAGTCCAACATTATCGACGCAATTCTGTTCGCGCTCGGACTCGCCCGCACCTCGGGTATCCGAGCCGAGAAACTCACTGACCTCATCTACAACCCCGGCCACGCCGACGAAGACGCCGAGTACGACGGCGAGCGCCAGGCCAGCGTCGAGGTAATTCTGGCAAACGACGACCGAACACTATCGCGGTCACAAGTCGTTAACGCTGCCGGCACGGAGGACGTTGGCGACGTGGACGAAATCGCCATCAAGCGCCGGGTCAAGGAAACCGAGGACAACTACTACTCCTACTACTACATCAACGGCCGCTCGGTCAACCTCTCAGACATTCAGGACCTGCTCGCCCAGGCCGGCGTCACCCCTGAGGGGTACAACGTCGTCATGCAGGGCGACGTGACCGAGATCATCAACATGACCGCCGGCTCCCGTCGGGAGATCATCGACGAGATCGCCGGCGTCGCCCAGTTCGACGCGAAGAAGGCCGACGCCTTCGACGAACTGGAGGTCGTCCAGGAGCGCATCGACGAGGCCGAACTCCGCATCGAGGAGAAACAGGAACGCCTCGACCAGCTTGAAGACGAACGCGAGACGGCACTCAAATATCAGGACCTCCGCAAGGAGAAAGAGGAGTACGAGGGCTACCGCAAGGCCGCGGAACTCGAAGACAAGCGCGAGGAACTGGCTGCCGCCGAGGAAACCATCGACGACCTCGAAAGTGAACTCACAGAGCTCCAGACGGAACTGGACGAGCGCCAGGGCGCGGTCATCCGGCTAGAGGACGAACTCCACGAACTCAATGGGGAAATCGAGCGCAAGGGCGAGGACGAACAGCTCGCCATCAAGCGCGATATCGAGGAGATCAAAGGCGACATCTCCCGGCTGGAAGACAAAATCGAGTCCGCCGAGGAGACCGTCGAGGCCGCCGAAAACGAGCGCCGCCAGGCGTTCGTCCAGATCGACCGCAAGCAGGAGACCATCGACGACCTCGAAAGCGACATCCGCGAGACGAAAGTCGCCAAATCGAACATCAAAGCCGACATCGCCGAGAAAGAGTCCGAACTCGCCGAGGTCCAGCAGCGCATCGACGAGGTCGGCGAGGAGTTCCAGGAGGTCAAGGACGAACTGGAGGAGAAACGCTCGCGGCTGGAGACGCTCAAAAGCGAGAAGAACGACCTCCAGCGCGAGCAGGACCGCCTCCTCGACGAGGCCCGTCGGCGCTCGAACGCCGAAGACGAGAAGCGCGAGGCCATCGAGGAGGCCGAAGCCGAGATTCCGGACCTCGAAGCCGACATCGAGGACTTGGAGACGGAACTGGAGAAGGCAAAGCAGAACAAGGCGACCATCGGCGAGGTCGTCGACGACCTGCGGTCCGAGAAGCGGGAACTCCAGTCGGATCTGGACGACCTCGAAGACGAAATCAGTGCGAAACAGCAGGAGTACGCCCAGCTAGAGGCCAAGGCCGGCGAGGACGGCGACTCCTCGTACGGCCGCGCGGTGACGGCGATACTCAACGCCGGTCAGGACGGCGTCCATGGCACTGTCGGCCAACTCGGTGGCGTCGACCCCGAGTACGCCACAGCCTGTGAGACGGCTGCCGGCGGACGACTCGCCCACGTCGTCGTCGACGACGACAGCGTCGGGCAGCGCTGTATCGAGTACCTCAAGTCCCGCAGCGCCGGCCGGGCGACGTTCCTGCCGATCACGCAGATGCAGAACCGCTCGCTTGGGTCGCTGCCCAGCGCCGACGGCGTTATCGACTTCGCGTACAACCTCGTCGACTTCGACCGCGAGTACGCGGGCATCTTCTCGTACGTCCTCGGCGACACCGTCGTCGTCGACAGTATGGACACCGCCCGCGACCTCATGGGTGACTACCGGATGGTCACACTTGAGGGTGACCTCGTCGAGAAGTCCGGCGCGATGACCGGGGGCTCCTCCTCGGGCACGCGCTACTCCTTCTCGGGCGGCGCTGGGAAGCTCGAACGGGTCGCCACGCGCATCAACGAACTCGAAGAGGAACGCGCCGACGTGCGTGAAGACCTCCGTGATGTTGAAGAGCGCCTCGACGACGCCCGCGACCGCGAATCCGACGCGACCGAACAGGTCCGGGACATCGAGACGAGCATCGAGCGCAAGCAGGGCGCTCTCGAAGACACCCGCGACCGCATCGACCAGCTGGAAGCAGATCTCGAAGAGATCGCCGACGAGCGTGAGGACGTGGCCGACCAGATGGATGAACTGGAGGCCGACATCGAATCGAAGACGGAAGAAATCGACGCGCTCCAGGCCGACATCGATGCGCTCGAAAGCGAGGTCGAGGACTCGGAGCTGCCTGATTTGACCGATCAACGGGAGTCCATCACGGACGACATCGACGCGCTGGAAGACCGCCAGAGCGAACTCGACGCGGAACTCAACGAGTACGAACTCGAAAAGCAGTACGCCGAGGACGCCATCGAGGACCTCCACGACGACATCGAGGCGGCACAGAACCGCAAGGCCGAACACGAGGAGCGTATCGACGACCTCGAAGCGACGGTTGACGACAAGGAGGAACTGAAAGCCGAGAAGGAACAGGCCGTCGCCGACCTCGAAGAGGAATTGGCCGAACTCAAATCCGAACGCGAGGACCTGAAAGACGACCTGCAGGAGGCCAAAGAGGCCCGCGACGAGCAACAGGCTGCCGTCTCCGAAGTCGAACGGGACCTCGAATCCGAGCAGGAAACGCAGGAGCGCCTGGACTGGGAAATCGACGAACTCGAAGCGCAGGTCGGCGACTACGACCCCGAGGACGTGCCCGACCACGAGACCGTCGAGCAGGAGATCGACCGGCTGGAAACTGAGATGGAGAAACTGGAGCCGGTCAACATGCGCGCCATCGAGGAGTACGACCGGGTCAACGACGACCTGCAGGAACTCGAAGACAAGAAGGCGACGCTGGTCGAGGAAGCCGACGGCATCCGCGACCGCATCGACACCTACGAGGCCCGCAAGAAAGAGACGTTCATGGAGTCGTTCACTGAGATCAACGACCAGTTCCAGGACATCTTCGAGCGGCTTTCGAACGGTACCGGCCATCTGCACCTCGAAGACGAGGACGACCCCTTCGAGGGCGGGCTGACGATGAAGGCCCAGCCGGGCGACAAGCCGATTCAGCGGCTGAACGCGATGTCCGGCGGCGAGAAGTCACTGACGGCGCTGGCCTTTATTTTCGCCATCCAGCGGCACAACCCCGCACCGTTCTACGCACTGGACGAAGTGGATGCGTTCCTCGACGCGGCCAACGCCGACCTCGTCGGCGAACTGGTCGACGAACTCGCCGGCGACGCCCAGTTCGTCGTCGTCTCGCACCGCTCGGCTATGCTGGAGCGGTCCGAGCGGGCTATCGGCGTGATGATGCAGGGCGACAACGTGAGCGCGGTTACCGGGATTGACCTCAGCGGTGAGGGTGATGGTGATGAGGAGGTGCCGGCGGATGACTAGCGAGGAGAGCGAGGCGCGCCCGGAGGAAGCGCCTCGGGGTAGCGAGCGGGGAACGGATGTGACCCGCGAGCCGGAGGAGCAACGCGACGGAGGGCCCTCGGAATCGCGAACGGGGAGCGAAGCGACCCGTGAGCCGGAAGACGATGACGAGGATATCCCGCTCGATATCACCGGCCACGAGGACCGCGACCCACCCGGTGAATCAGGTGATGCGGCCGAACTGTTGGGCGAATCAACCGATTCGAACACCGAGACGGCTTCTCAGAACGGCCCCGAGAGCGACCCCGACGACAGCGAGGACGAAGATGTCGAACCGGTCGAGGTGCTGGTCCAGCTAGCCGATGACGGCGAAATCGACCCCTGGGACATCGACGTGGTGCGGGTCACCGACAAGTTCCTCCAGCGTATCGACGACGCGGACCTGCGCACGTCGGGCCGGGCGCTGTTCTACGCGAGCGTCCTGATTCGGATGAAAAGCGACGCGATGCTCGGCGAGGGCGAGACGGAGGAAGAGCCGGCCGAGCCGTGGGAGCAGGCGATGCACGAGGACGCCCCCATCGAAGAGCCGGACCCCTTCGCCGCCTTGGAGTCGGAGATGGACCGCCGGCTCGAACGCCGCCGCGCCCGCGGGATGCCACAGACGCTCGACGAACTGGTCCGGGACCTCCGGGACGCCGAGCGCGAATCGTGGTGGAAGGAGTCCCGGGAGTACGACACCAGCGACTCCCCGAGCGGATTCGACCGCGGGACCCAAGAACTGGACTACCGCGGGGCCGACGACATGCGACTGGACGAGGAGCCGTCGGCGGCGGACGTGACTGGGACGGCCCACGCCGAGAACATCGACGACATCATCGCCGACGTACACGACGCCGTCCGCGAGCAGTACGACCAGGGCCGGGAAGAGGTGCTGTATCGAGAGGTCGACACCGCCGGCGGGACTCGTGTCGAGACGTTCCTCGGGCTGCTCTTTTTAGCCCACCGCGGCCAAGTCCGCCTCCAGCAGGACGACCTTTTCGGCGACCTCTGGATTCAGGACCCCAGCGCCACGACCGGGTCGGACGAGGCTGTCGCGGACTGAGATGCCGTCCCCGGCGAGGGGCAAAGCAGCAAGCAGCGACGCGGCAAACAGGTTCAAACGGGTCGAACCCTAAGCGTCGATAATGGCGACCCAGTCCTCGCCGCCGGAGTTGCCGGACCCGGAGTCGCTCGCTGACACCTTCCGGGTGTACGAAGTGGACGCGACGGCCGACGACGGCGTCCGGTACTACGGCGAGCCGGTGACCGAGTCCGAACAGGTCATCCACCGCATCGCGCCGGCGTTCCGGCAGCGCGGATACCGCGTGGCGCTCAAAAAAGAGATGGGCGAGTGGGTCCTGGTTGTGCGGGAGCGCTCGCTCGGCGTCGACGGGATTCCGTGGCTGAACGTCGGCCTCGCCGTCCTGACGCTCGCATCGACGCTGTACGCCGGCACCCGCTGGTACGGGCTGTCCGTTCTCGAAGACCCGACGGCACTGCTACAGGCATGGCCCTTCGCTGCGGCGGCACTGGGCATCCTGACCATCCACGAGTTCGGCCACTACGTCATGAGCCGGTACCACGAGGTGGAGGCGAGCCTGCCGTACTTTCTGCCGTTTCCGAACGTGCTCGGGACGCTGGGTGCGGTCATCAGCATGAACGACCACATCCCCGACCGGCGGGCACTGTTCGACATCGGCGTCGCCGGGCCGCTGGCGGGCCTCGTTGCGACGGTTATCGTGACCGCCATCGGCGTGACCCTGCCACCGGTGGAGGTGACCCGCGGCATCGTCACGAACATCGAACTCGGCTACCCGCTCCTGTTGCGGGGCATCGCCGCACTGATGGGCGAACAACTGGAGTACGCCGACCCCCGACTGCTGCCGAACCCGGTCGTCATCGGCGGTTGGGTGGGGGCGTTCGTGACGTTCCTGAACCTCCTGCCAGTGGGGCAACTCGACGGCGCACACGTCGCTCGGTCGCTGTTTGGCGACCGCCTGTCGCTGGTCCAGCTAGCCGTCCCCATCGCTCTGTTCGTGCTGGCCGGCTACCTCGTTGCTTTCGAAGGCGGCCGCGCGGCCGGCCTGTGGGCGTTCTGGGGGCTGCTGGCGCTGGTGTTCGGTCGGCTCGGCTCGGCGACGCCGCTGGATGAGACACCGATTGGGACTGGCCGATGGGCTGTCGGCCTGGTGACGTTCGTTCTTGGCATGCTCTGTTTCGTTCCGGTGCCCCTCGTCATCACAATGTAGCGACTCATCGCAGCCGCCTTCTCGGTCAGTGGTTCACAACCCGTACGGGTCGTACTCGGGTCTATTGTCGGTGTCAGCAGGGAGGTCGTAGCGCTCCCGGAACTCGGTCAGAAGCTCGTCAGCCTCGGCGGTGAACAGCACAGCAACGCCGTAGGGTCGGGAGTATCCATCCGCGTCCGGCGCGTCGGGGTCGATAAAGATGGCGTCAGTCGGTGGGTCGCCGATGGCGGGGAGTTCAGTCAACAGTGATTCCATCGGCAGGAGGCCGGTGAGTACGCTCGGGACGAACGCGCCGCCGGGCAGCGGCGCGCGCGGCTGGACGAAACACTCCGCGACCGGCTCGCCGTCCTCTTCGAGCGTCGCACTCGCCGGGTGTTCGAGGCCCGGTTCCCAGAGATCGGCCGCCACTTCCGGGACTTCAGCGTCCACGGCGAAGTCCATCGCCACGCTGTCCAGCCGCTCGAAGGAGAGCAGCGACCACGCCTCCTCCTGGTCGTCGGGGTCGCCGCCGAGCGTTGCCTCCACGAGGTCGCCCGTCCGGAGATCGTCGACCGCCGGCTGGCGCTCGCCGTAGCCGGACTGATACACCGTGTAGAGCCGCGTCGCGTCGGTGTCGAACAGATTGATATGCGGGACCGCTTCGACGACGCGGTAGACCCGGAACACGCCCGTGCGCTCGTCCATATCTTCCCGACGGGTTCCATCGTCAAGACTCCGCGGACTCGTCGCGGGACAACACCGAGGTAGCTCCGGTTCCAAGTCACAGCCATGAGCCGATCCACAGACCTCCCGGAGCCGGACCCGGAACAGCTCCGCCTGGCCGTCGAACGACTCCTTGACGAAACGGTCGACCGCGACGAGGCACTCCACATCGATGCTGACGACGTGGCGATCTCTGTTCCGATGCGGTTCGGTTCGGACGCCCCGCAGGCGACGTGGCGGTTCGACGGCGACGTGACGGTATCTGTCGATGGCATCAGAGGACCGCTCAGAGAGTGGGTCGACCTCCTCGAAGAGTAACTGCGGGCATCGGAGCCGAGCCGATCAAAACGCCTCGACGTGGGGACGGAGGTCCAGTTCCAGCGTCCACGCCGAGCGGTCCTGCTCGACCAGATGCCAGTACGACTGCGCGATCTCGTCGGGGTCCAGATGCGATTCTGTGTCGTGATCGGGCGTCTCAGCCCCGTTCGGCGGGAGAATCTGGCCGTCGATGACGACGTGGGCGACGTGGATGCCCTCGGGTCCCAGTTCCCGTGCCATTGATTCGGCCATCCCGCGGACGGCGAACTTGGCGGCGCTGAATCCGATCGCGCCGTCGCGGCCGCGAACGGCGGATGTCGCGCCGGTGAAGATGATCGTCCCGCCGTCGCCGGCCAGCATGTCGTCGATCGCTTCCTGCGAACAGGCCAGCCCGCCCGCCGGGCCGACAGCGAGCGCGCGTCGGAACTCCTCGTGTGTGATCTCCCGTGTCCCCTTCCACGCGCCGCCGCTGGCGTGATTGACCAGAACGTCGACGGGACCGAAGGCCTCGCGAACCTGCTCGAAGCCCGCCGCGACTTCGTCCGGATCGGTAATATCGGTCTGTACTGCGAGCGTGTCCTCGCCGAGGTCCGACGAGAGTGACTGGAGAAACGATTGCGACCGGGCGAACAGGCCGACCTGACAGCCCTCGTCGATGAACGTTCGAGCCAGCGATTCGCCCAGTCCGGGGCCGACACCAGCGATGACTGCTGTCCGTGACATACACACAGGAACGGCTGGCAGATGGATGAAAGTATGTCATGGCCGGCGACACGTGGACTGGAGGGCCACAATACTGTCGTCGGTTCTGGTTCTCAATCGCCCCGATTCACTCGCTCCCGCGGTGTGAATGGCCGACGAGCAGTGCCACGGCGTTGCAAACGACGAGCGCGACGAACGCGACCCGCGTCGCCCCGGAGTTCAGGCCGGTAATCAGCAGCGGCAAATAGAGAAACGGGAGTGCAATCGCTGTCCAGAACGCAATACCTCGGACGGCGGAGACGAGCGGCTCGTCGAATGCCGGGAGGGACTCATCAAACTGGGCGAGTAATTCGTATGCGGACGAACTTGACATTGAAGGGACCTACCCACGGCTTCTACTGGAGATATCTTATAACCGCTAGAGGTTTCCACCCGTTTCGCCTCGTTTCACGCGCAACCGGTTCCTACTCGTCCATTTTATTACTGGTTCAGTAGGCCTTAGACGTTTTATAAGCCGTTCAGGTCCCGCCTGTGGTAGCACGCTATTACTGGGCCAAATCGCAGTTGTCCCTGAGTCAGTCGGACGACTACGGCCCAAGTAGAGACACGGTTACGTCATGGCCTCTGTCTCCCAGTTTCGTGCTATCGACGACGTGGGCCGGAACGGACGCCCGCCACTCGTCGAGTCGCTGCTCGTGGTAGCTTCGATGGCGGTCCACCGAGTACGTCTCGTCGTCTGCGTCCCGGAGCTCGTCGGCGGTGTCGTCGGGTGTCGGATACGCCGGTGCGTTCGCAGTCAGGAGCGAGGCGGGGTCGATGTGAAGCGTTTCGTCGTCGCTGTCGTCGGGCTGGACGACGTGCAGACGCGCTCGCATCCGACCGCTGAACGGCGGCGTGACGCGTAACACGGTTTCTGATCCGTCCGCAGTCGCCTCGATGGCAGCGACGAGGTCAGTGGCGCTTATCGCGATTGCGTTGATGTCGGTCGGGTCTGTGTCCATTGTGGGTTCCATTGGTTCAGGCTGTTACATCCGGTCGCTGTAGTCCCAGGTGTGGAGCCGGTCCGGTGTGATCGTGATCTGTATCTCGCGGCGGTCGGGAGCGAGCAACTGTTCGGCCAGCGGCGAGTCGGTCCCGCCGAGATAGCGCTGTAGCAACTCGGTGAGCACCGTCTTCTCCTCGTCCGGTGTCATCGTTGCCGTCCCGTTGCCCCTGACACCGCAGTATGGCGGCTCGTTCGTCGAGACTTCGAACGAGACGGTGGCATCGTGGTCGAGATAGTCGACAACCGCCGCGTCAGCCCCTGTCGCACACTGGAAGGCTCCGTCAACGAATCGGTACCACAGCGAGAGCATCCAGGGTTTGTCAGCGGGCGTCCGGCATCCCAGGCGGAGTGGGACAGTTTCAGCGTCGAGAAACCGTTCCATCTCCTCGCGGCTCCACGGTCCGGAGACGGTCACCATACCGACACCGTACGGTCGCCGCTGTGTTAACATCTCTGGGATGAATCACTATCGAGTAATAGATCTGTGCTTGCGTGAAACTATCAATTAATATACCACAACATTATCAGAACCGATAATACGCCGCCTAGATTTATCTTGATGTTCAGGAAAGTCACCGAGAGAGCAGTAGCTGGGCCAACAGGAGGGACTACAAGTGCAAGAGAGCGACGAGACAGAGGGGGCAACGGTTCTCGTAGTGGACGATGAACAAGACATCGCGGACCTGTATTCGGCGTGGCTGGTGACCGCACACGACGTTCGGACCGCACACAGCGGAACGGAGGCGCTCCAAGTAGTCGACGGATCCGTGGATGTCGTCTTTCTGGACCGGCAAATGCCCGACATGAGCGGTGACGAGGTTCTCGATACCATCGCGGAACAGGGTATCGACCCCGCAGTAGTGATGGTAACGGCCGTCGATCCGGACTTCGACATCATCGAGATGCCCTTCGATGAGTACCTGACCAAGCCGGTCAGCCGCGAGGACCTCCTCGAAACCGTCTCGGAGATGCTCGTCCGGACCACATACGACGACCAGATCCAGGAATACTTCGCAGTGGCGTCGAAGAAAGCGACCCTGGAATCACAGAAGAACACCTCGCAACTGGAAGCCAGCGACGAGTACCGGACTGTCAGCGAGCGACTCGAAGAACTCCGCCAGACAGCCGATTCCACGGCTGCGGAGATCGATGACTTCGAAGCCATGTTCCAGCAGTTCCCCGGCAGCGGCCTCTCGTCGGGCTGACTGTGGTTTTGTGCCAAGCGTGAGCTATTGGAGATATCGAGGAGATGGAAACTGGCGCAATAGTTCGTGATTCCGTCGTCGTAACTATGTATCCTCGTACTACAGTAGAAGGATCATAACGACTTCGTAGAAGACGTATAACAGTACCAGCAGAATCAGAAGCTTCACCATATTACCAACAGATTGTTCGGCAACTCATCCCAGACTTCAGCTAATCCCTGTCTGCGCTGTGCGGTCCTGTTATTACGCATAGGCCCACTGGATTTGTTGTGCTATTTCCGAAAATATCGCTTCCAAACATTACCTCAAGCTCTTCATCTTGCCGGTCCATCATGTACTCCATCTCGTTGTAATTATCAAATCTATTTTTGACTTGACTTACATACGACGCGGAGCAGTCACACATCTCAGAAATCTCTGTATTGGTTGCATTCGGGTTTTCGTACCATGTGAGGAGGATCTGACGTTGCAGGTCTGTTTTCGCATCGTTACTCATGCATTTTTATTTTAGATAATACTACAAAAGAGTGTATTTAGTCATAAATTAATTTAAATATCTTGTGAGCAACCCTCAGCCTGTGCTGTTCCTACTGTCGCTCGTCAATTTAGTCGATAAATAAGGTATGCCCGGGGAGTGCAACCAACCGAAGGTTTTCATGCCCAGGAATAAAACGGGGGTGTGAATGGCTAACGACTACCGACCCTCGATCAACCGGCTTCGAGAGCGTCTCCGCGAGTCGGACGACATCGCTGAGGCCGACGCCGAGGCGCTGCTCGAATACAGCCGCGAACTCGACGCCCTCGGGCAGGCCGAAATCGGCGACGCAAGCCACGAGAAGTATCTCATGCGCCTCGTCAAGATGGCCGAAGAGACCGGCGGCCTCGCCGACGCCCTGGAGTCGACAGACGCCGCGAAGGACCTGAATAGCTGGATCGAAGATACGTACCAGAACCCCGAGTCCAACAAGACCGCCCGCGACTCGCTGCGCTCGTTCGGTGAGCACGCGACCGAGGACGAGGGCAAGCCCGACAGCATCGAGTGGATCCCGACGGGCTATCCCAGCAACTTCGACCGAAGCCCCGACCCGTCGAAGATGTACCGCTGGGAGGACCACGTCGTCCCGATGCTCGACGCCTGCCGGAACTTCCGCGACGAGGCGCTCATCGCCCTCGCATTCGACATCGGCCCGCGGAGCGGGGAGCTGCAGGATCTCACCATCGGCGACCTCTCCGACCACGATTACGGCCTGCAGGTCACCGTCGATGGAAAGGTCGGCCGGCGCTCGCCGGTCCTGTTGATCGCGCCGAACCGCGTCCAGCAATGGCTCCAGACCCACCCGGCCCCGGACGACCCGACCGCCCCGCTGTGGTCGAAGCTCAACAGCCCCGAGTCGATCTCCCCGGAGATGATCCGGAAGATCTTCCGCCAGGCCGTCGACCGCGTCGACATCACGCCGCCGTCGACGCCGACGCCGACCCGCTTCCGGAAGTCCTCGGCGTCGCACCTCGCCCGTCGTGGCGTCTCCCAGACCGCACTCGAAAACAGATACGGCTGGGTGCGCGGAAGCGACGAGGCCGCACGCTATATCGCCGTCTTCGGCGAGGAAAGCGAGCGCGAAATCGCGATGGCGCTGGGCGTCGACGTCGGTGACGACGAACCCGAACCCCTGGGCCCGATCACCTGCACCCGCTGCGATCAGGAGACGCCCCGCGACAAAGACCGGTGCGTCTGGTGTGGGCAGCCGCTGTCGCTCGAAGCCGCCAACGAAGCCAAGGCCACGCAGAAGGCGGGCCTCCAGGCGCTCGCCCAGCTCGTCGCCGAGGATGACGTCCCCGAGGACGACGCCGTCGAAGTCATCGACGGGCTGATCGACTCCCGGGTGCAGGCCGCGCTCGACGAGGACGGTCACGACTGACCACCGTCCTCGAGGATCTCTAGGGCCCGCTGGGCGTCCTCGCTCAGATCGGTGTCGAGATCGGCCAGCAGCTCCAGCAGGTCGCGGTGGTCGCCAAGTGATTCCTCAACGTGATCTCGTAACTCGTCGGTGTCGGCGGTCGTCATGAACTGGTCACATCCTCAAAGGTATCGTCAGGGTGGCCACACTCACAGGCGAGGGATATCTCCTCGTAGCCCGCGGAGAGGTCGGGGCTGGCCCGTCTCCAGGCCGGCTTGCCGTCGCTTGGGTCTGGAATCACCCTCTCCAGCGGCAAGTCTGGCCTGTCAGTGGGCTGGTCAGCGGACTGTTCGGGTTGCTCGGCGTCTGATTTAGATTTCTGGGCGCTCATGGTCTCGGAGCTCTCGGCTGCCCCGAGCCCGACGAAAAGACTTTGCCGTCGGAGACCGAATCTCCGGGTGAGTCACCGTCGTAGTGGTCGTCGTGGCTCGGTCCTTCGGCACTGGTCGCTCTTGGACGGGGAGGCCAGTGCCGTACTGTTCTTGATCTGGTAGAATCATCGCTGGTTTTCTTCGTAGATGTCCGCCAGCTCGGCCAACCACTCATCCCAGGTCAGACTGTCGTAGGGTTTCATCTCCTCGAGTCTGCCTGCGAGGTCTTTGCTGACCCACAGAGTCGTGTGTGTTTGCTGGTCGGCTTCTGCTGACATCGCTCTATTATTTCTATTGCGCCCCATAGTGTTAAGTGAAATGGAGAGGATTGTCAAGTGAAATGGTTTCAACAGACCGTGGCCGTGGGATATTCACTGAATCGAACCGCGAATACCTCACAGGGAATAAATCCGGCATCAGCCGGCAAGCACAGCAACAACAAGAGAGAGATATCAAAGACCGGCTGCGAAACGCAATCCTTGATTTTAGATTTGTTTTTGAGCACATGGACCCGGACAGCCGGGCTGAAGTATATGAGGATTTGAACATCGAGGGGGTAGATCTGATGGGGGAGCGGGAAGATGAGGGCGTCGAGGCACTCTTGGCGATGGCTGCTATTCTGTACGAAGCAGTCCTTGAGACAGGTGTCCCACGCAACCTTGTCTTTTCTAAGGGACCCAGCCTGTTGGAAGAACAAAGATTCTTACCAGAAGGCTCGAAGCGCCAAATCCAGGTGAGCGCGGACTTCGACCGAGAAATTAAAGAGCCGGAAGAGGGCTCTCTCACACAGATTGATGAGGTCCTCAAACAACTCCGCTTTGGTCGTGATATCGATGATTTGAATTCAGGTGAACTAAAGACGCTTATCCGGTACGCTAACATGTCAGATGGGGCAGATTTCTCTCCGCTTCTAAAAGCCGCTGAAGAAGAAAGAAACCAAGAAAGGGAAGATGTCTTCGAGGATTCAGACCCCACCGACGGCGACACAGACTGATTGGATGTAGACATCCCTCACCCCTCCGCGAGCACGTACACTCGACTCCGGGCGTCCTCGGCTGGCCGCGTCTCAACCAGCCCGATCTCTTCGAGCGGGTCAAGCGCAGATCGGAGCGTGGTGCTGGATAGTGCCGTCCGCGACCGGAGCTGGGCGTGCGTCATCGGGGCGTCCTCGCTCAACACGAGATAGACGAGTTTCGCGCTGGGCGAGCAGTCCGCGACCGTCGGCGCGACCTGGAGGCCTGGCATGGGTCAGTCCTCCGGCAGCTCGTGTCCGCAGTGGCGGCAGAACTGGTCATCAGCGTCGACGCCGTCGCCACACTGGGGGCAGTAAGACGCTTGCCCTTGCGAGTCGTTAGTGTAGAAATCGGGAGTGTCGGGTTGTTTCTCGGCCGGGATTCCAAGTGCGTTTCGAGCGTGGGTCGCAATGGGATACTTTTCAGCATCTAGCGAGGCGACCACTCGGAGCAACTCCTCATTAGTCATCTCTTCAGGTGGTTTAGACCCCATCTTCACCCTCTTGATCCTCGCAGACAACTTCACGGAGTTCTTCGAAGAGTTCTGGGTGGTGTTCTTTGAGTAGCTCTATATCCTTGGTGAGTTCGTCCCTCACCCGGCCCCGAACCCTCGACACAGCCTCGTACCGCCGCTGTTCAGATTCTTCGCTCGCGATCAACTCTCGCTCAGTCTCCGTCATCAACGCTCGGGTTCGCGCCATGGCGAACTCTGTGCGCGTGGACATGGTAGTATTTGCCCACCCCAGGCTACTAAAACATTGGTACAAATTCCAACGTTGGCACAAACACCAACCTATAAGTGGTTGGCAAATGTACCAAGGTAGTAGAGACAGACCAGTCCCTCGGGGCGTTCCGTTCTGAGAATGCCCGCGTGCTGACACACGCGGGCTGGTGGGTCTCTGGACTGAGTACCCATGTCCATCAAGGACACCGCGGCACGTAAGACTGCCGCCACGGCGGAGAGTATCGACCCCCGAACGCGCAAAGCTCTGGAACAGTACCTGACCGTCACCCCAGACGTCGGCCGCGCTCGTGGCGCAGAAGACCTGGTCCTGGTGACCAGCGAGAGCGGGAGCTCGTACCTCGTTGATGTCCGCGAAGATTCCTGTGAGTGTCCCGACGCCGAATACCGAGACATCGAGTGCAAGCATGTCAAGCGTGCAAGATTTTCCCTTGCCCTTGATGCGATCCCCGCCGACGCCGCCGCGGCCTGTGACGTCGACCCCGACCTGGGCCAGCACTGTGACGCCGACCTCCGATTCGCGGCGGCTGACGGCGGCATCATCGTGGCCGACGACGACGGCGAGATTCTCGACGAGGATGACGACGAGCCCGACCAGCAGCGCCTCGACGAGGCCGTCGACCTCAGTGAGGAATACGGCGAGGCCCCACTTGCCGGGACGTGCATCGCTGGCTACGAGCGGTGTTGTGGCATCAGCGGGATGTACTTCGGCGAGTTCCCCTGTGCCCACTGCTGGCTGTACGCACCGGCGAGCGCCCATGTCCACTTCCACGACGTCGGAGGGGCCGACGAATGACGCGCCTGAACGATGTCGACGCGACGGTCGGGATCGCCGACGGGCGTGTCGCGATGAACGCCGACATCGAGACGCCGCTGCGACTGGAGACGCCCGACCGACGCCCACTCTCCAGCGCCGAGCCCCATGCCACGCTCCGGCTGGCCGGCGACGACGTCCGCGTCGCGGTCGAACTTGACGGCGAAGCGCTCGATGCCCTCGCTGACGCGCTACACCAGCAGCGGGGTGACCGATGACGGTCGCGATGGACGACGACCTCCCCGACGAGGTCGTCACGTTCGGCGGGGAGTCCTCGATCTATCACCGGCAAGACCCCCACGCCGAGGAACCCACGGCTGTCTGTCGCCAGCACGATGGGAACGTGTTCCGCAAACAGCGCCGGCTCGTCGAGTCCCACTACGACCCCTGTCGGGTCTGCTTCCCTGGGGTCAGGGAGGGAGACCGGTGACGCTGGTTATCGAGGACGCCGGCGACGACGATTACACCCTGCTGGTCACCGATGACGGCGCGGTCGAAGCCCGCAAGCGCGTGCCCTACGACGGCGTCCGCGTCTACACGACGGCGACGCGCGACCTGCCGACCGGGCGACGAACGCAGTCCCAGTACGGACTGAGTGTCGACGAGGTGATCGGCCGGTATCTGGCCCGCGCCGACACGGCGACGCCCCGACCAGATCTCGCCGAGAGCGTGGCCCAAGCGCTTCGCGAAGTCCGCCAGGAGGGCGACGATGCCTGCTGACCGCCGCGCGTTCCTCGAGGCCGCCGCGGTCGTCGCGACGATGCCGGCCGACGCACTCGCCGGTGTCGCGCCCGCCGAACCGGCCACCGAGGAGTGCGACATCTGTGGCGCGGCCAAGCCCGCGGGCATGGTCGAGCGGACGACGGTCCCGCCCATCGCGCCGCTGGAGGCTGACATCTGCGCGGTGTGTCAGTTCACCCAGGAACATACGCAGCCCGACGGCGTCTGTATGGAGTGCGGTGAGCCCGTCGACCCCGGGTTTAGTATCGAACTGGAGTACGCGCTCGGGGAGGCAGACCTCCCAGCGCTGAAGACCGGGCAGTTGTGTGGCGACTGCAGCAGCTGGGTCGCCTCGGATATCAGCCATCGCGGCCTCATGAATGACGACGAGGCCAGGGAGACGTACCGGGAGCTGGTCGACGCCGAGCACGAACGCATGGCGGCACTGGAGGGATCACGGTGAGCCTGCCCGCCCGTCCGGGCCCCGCCGTCGACGCCGAAGAGTGGTCGATTCACCACCGACTGTTCTACCGGCTGGTCGTTGGCGCGCCGGGCAGTCGCACCGCCGACCTGCAGCTGCTGTACGACGCCGTCGCGCCGGTGGCCTATCGCGGGACGACGATCTCGAAGTGTGACTCCCGACGCTGGCGGCGCAAGCTCCTGAACGACCTGCAGGACGCCGGTGTTGTCGTGAGCGACGAGACACCGCGGGGGTGGATCTGGCGGCCAACGGTCGACGCCGTCGACGAGGCGCTGCTCGCGAGAGCTCCGGACACAGTGGAGGCCGAACAGTGAGCCTCAAAGAGCCGACGCTCACGATCGCCCCGCCACAGGATCACTGGGAGACTGTCGACCATCTTCGTGATATGTTCCAGGGCGCCTACCCCTACGGCAACGTCGTCGCGTTCCACGGCCTTCGGCTGGAGTGCCAGGATGGCGACATCGGGCCCGGTGTCTGGGAGGTCTACACCGCCGAGTGCGCGTACGTCGAGACGCTGAACCTGGCGGCGTTCCGGACCGCGACCGAGCTCCATGACGTCCTGCTCGATATCGTCGCCTGTGACCCCGACGACCGCGAGGACTGGGTGGCGTGGTCGCGATGAGTTCCACGCCCAGGCCGTCCAGCAGCCGTGTCTCGGCGACGGGCTACACGCCGATCGGCGTCGACCTCGGGGAGAAGCGTCTGGTCGCTGCTGCGCCGGCCGACGCCGATCCCGATGAGGCGTTCGTCATCGACGGTGAGCCGTTGCGAGAGCGCTACGACATCCTCGTCGAGGCGACGGAAGCGCTCCAGGGCGCGTGGTTCGACACGACGAGGGGCGAGGCCCAGGTCTTCGCGGCGATGCACCAGCAGCTGCGGCCGCAGTTGTTCGACGCCGCCCACCGGCTGGTTCGCTACGCCGGCGAGTTCGCGACGCCGCTGCTGGTGCTCGAAGATCTGTCCTTCCGTGGGGCGCCGCTATGGGAGCGCCGGACAGTCGAGAAGTTGGGCGCGTGGCTTCTGCCGGCGCTCCAGGGGGCGATCACCGAGGTCGCGCTCGACGCTGGCCTGCCGATCTCCTACGTCGACGCGGAGTACACCAGCCAGGCCTGTCATGGCTGTGCGAAGCTCGGGCGCCTCGAGGACGACGTCGTCGTGTGTACGACCGACGACTGCCCCGTCGGCGCGGTCTGTCGCGATCGGAGCGCCGCGCTGACGATCGCCGGTCGCGCTGCCGACTGACTAGACGGGGATCTTCCATATCCACCGGCTTGCAGCCTGCAAGCCTTGCAGAGCGGAGAATTACTACACTCGACTTCGAGACCAAACCTGTACCATGCGTGTCACCTGTGACCGATGCGAAAGCGAGTTCGATACCGACCGCGACGCAGTTGCCGTCGGGCAGGATACAACCCGCTGCCCGAAATGTGGCAACCAGGCCGATGTCGGGACTGGCGTTGAGAGCGATGGCGGCGACGGTGTAGTCGTGGCGTCGGATGGCGAGGAGATACACATCCACATTCACGTCCACAAACACGGCGGCTGACGAACCGAAACACCCTTTTCATCGTGCGGTTTCGTCGGTAACGCGGACACTCCTGAATTCCATCCGTGGTGTCCGCCACCCCCCTAACCCCATCCCATGGGATTTTCAGAACGAGACACCGGCCAGCCCGTCGCTTACCGGGTGACTTGCCGCAGGAGGTCGCGCTCGAGCTCCTGTCTGACGGCTTGGATCAGCGCCTGTTCGTCCATGTCGCTGCTGCCGTCGACGTTGATCTCCTCGATGACGATGCTGTCACCGCCGCCGCCACTCATCGCTTTCTCGGCAACATCGCGGAGGACACGCTCCATCGTCGAGGCTGGCGTGACGAACTCGTCCTCGCCGCCCTCGCCGATGAATGCGTTCGTGGGGCCAGTGACAATCCCGCCCTTGGCCATGCCCGGGATGGTGCCGCCGCCTTCCGTCTCGTTGACTGGTCCCAGACCCTGATCGTCGCCAGCGTCCGGGCCGCCCGGCCCGAGGTTGTTGGGCACGCTGCTGCCGGGCCGGGTGCCACCGGTGCTGTCGTCACCGCTGCCGGGCGAGACGTTGCCGCCCGAGGAGCCGCTGCTGTCGTCATCATCGTCGTCATCGCTACTACTTTCGCTGTCACTGCTCCCGGTGTCAACTGACATCCCCGTTGCTTCTGTGATCTTGCTGATGGCCTCGGCGGCTTTGTCGATCACGCCCTGCAGCGTGGACTTGACGCCACTGACATCGATACTGCCCAGCGTGCTCTCGATGCCGCTGACGAGCGTGCCGACCAAGCCACCGCTGCCGCTTTCGCCGACAATGGCTGTCTTGAAGTTCTCGAAGAACGTCTGTATGGTGCTTACGACGGCGTCAAACGCGCCCGTGATAGCCGAGAAGCCACTGCCACCGTCGCCGATATAACCGGCAATCGAACTCACGATCCCGCCGATGAGCCCGCCCTGTCCACTCTCACCGACGAGGAACGTCTTGTAGCCTTCCCATAGCGTCTCGACCGCGCCGATAATCGCATCGAACGCGCCTGTCACGAGTGACTTGCCCGTCGATTCGAGCCAGCCGGCGACGGCGTTGATGAGGTCGGGGAAGAAGGAGTTGCCGATGAGCCAGTTCCAGAACGTATTGAAGATCCCTTTCACCGCGTCGATGATGATATTCACCGCGCCCGATAGGAGTTGCTTGCCGTCGCTCTTGGCCCACGAGACGATGCGGTTCCAGGTGCGCTGGAAGAGGTTTTTGATGTTGGTCCAGGCCCCTTCCCAGTCGCCGCTGATGAGGTCGAGGATGACGTTGATCGTCGTCAGCAGCGCATCCAGGCCCGTCTGGCCGATGACCTGGATTGTGCCGAGGACGCCGTCGAAGATACGGATGATGTCGTCGCCGAACAGCTGCCAGCCAGCCTGAATCGTGTCGAGTGCCGGCTTGATGATGTTGTTCCAGAGGCTGTTGAACGCCGTGCGGGCGTTGGCGAGGATCCCATCCGAGCCCGAGAGGTTGGCCTTCCAGATCCGCTTGAGAGCGCGGGCCTGTTCGCGGACGTTCGTCAGAATCGTCGACATGACGCGACTGACGATGTCGCGGATCATGGCGAACGTCTGCCGGCCCTCCGTCAGCATCTGGTTGATGTTGGTGCGGAACTCCGATTCGGTGTTACGGACCGGGGTCACAATCTGCTTTTTGAACGACTGCATCGTCGTCCGGGCGATCGTCGCGATGCTGTTGAACGCCGTTCGGACGGTCCGCTTGACCTCGTTCCAGTTGTCGCGGAACGCCTGGACAATCGTCCCGAGTGGGCCGGGGACGATCACCGTCGCCAGCGTCGTGAGTGTCTTTTTCGGGTGGGACTTGGCGAAGTTGAACGCGTCACGGATGGTGCTTTTCACCTTGCCACCGTGCTTGTCCCAGGTAGTTTCCATCTTCCCAGTGACCCGGCCGACGGTGGTTTGCACCTTCCCGAGCGCCTTCGACACAATCGGCTGGAGGGTCCCGAACGCGTTGTCGAGTTGCTGTTTGAATCCCTTCGCCGTGTCCGTTGCTTTGGTGACTGCCGCTTGGAAGCCAGCGCGGAGCGTGCCAACGAACGTTCGGATCTTCAGCGCAGTCTTGTCCGTTGCATCGCCGACGCCCAGCAGCGCCGCTGCCACGTCGTTGAACCCTTTCAGCGCGCCGCCGAGGATTTCAACAAGTGGGGTGAACGCCGGCAGCAACCGGCCGCCGATCTTCGTCCCCGCGATGACCGCGAGCTTGGCGAGACGCTGAATCTGGTCGACGACCGGCGCGACCGCCGCACGCAGGTCGTCTGTTCGCTTCCAGAACTGCTCCAGCGGGCCGCTGACATCGGCGAACCCGGACCGCAGGTCGGACAGCTCCCCGCTCAAGAACTGGATTGCTGGAGCCAGGCCGTTGAGGATCGCCTTCGTCACCCCGGTGAAAATCGGGAGTGTCTGACGGGCGAAATCGACGAACGCGGCCGTTGCCTCGGGGATGGCAGTCATCGCTGTCTGCCCGATCTCCTGCAGGGCGTCACGGAACGGGCGCAAGTCGCCCGTCGTCGCGACGATCCGCTTCGCGAGCGTGGGGAGTGCCTCGACGCCCTGGAGCAACACCGGACCGAACAGTTCGCCGATGGGTTTGATCGCGGCCTTCACCTCCGTTTTCGCCGTCTTGACCGCCGCCTTCAACTCCTCCATGTGCGTGACCGCGCCGGCGAGCAGACCGCCACCGAGGACGCCCGCGACGGACGCAAACCCGCCGGCGACGCCAGCAAGGCCGGTGATGACGGGCGCGCTGGCCGTCCCGATAGCAGCGAAGGCCCCTGCAAGCCCCGTTGCTGCCGGGACGACCGTCGTGAGGCTGCCGGACAGGCCGAACATCGACGCCCGGAGCCCCGTCACACCGGCGCTGGCAGTGGTTGCTTTCGCGCCCGCCTCTGTCATCTCGTCGCCGACACTGTCGAGACGGTTCGCAGCGAGCGCCGCGCCGGTCGCCGTGTCGGTCAGCTCCTCGCCGAGGTTATCGAGATTCGACTCTGCGGCCATCGCCTCGCCGGCTGACTGTACCGCTTCGTCGCCGACATCGCTCAGTCCACTCGCAGCGCTGGAAGTCGATGCCGAGAGCGTCGCTATCGCGTTCTTGAGGCCCGAGGATGCCGATTCCATCCGGTCGACACCAGAGGTGAAACCTTTGCTGCTGATCTTTGCGCCAACTTCGAGTTCATCGAATACCATTGTCAGGGAACTCCGTGTTTCCGTGCGTTGTCGACGACGTCGTCGAATAGCGGCGACGTGTCGGCGACGCGCTCGAGGAGGGCAGCGTCGTCCAGCTCGCCAGCCTGTTGGGCACAGGCCCACTCGCACCGGAGCAGCCACACGAGCGGGACCGGTTCACCGGGCAGGTGACAGACCCCGCGGAGGATCTCTGGCGCCGTGCCCTTCGAAGCCAGGGCGGCCAGCGCATGCACAGCGCTGCCGAGACACTCTGCGTGAGCAGTGCCGACCATCGGCTGTGGGAGGCCGTAGACCACCGTGACGATGTCGCTATCGCCGTACACCGATTCGGCCGTCGTGGGTGAGCCGCCCCAGCGCCTGGCGAGCGCCCGCCGGACGGCCGCCGATTCCCGGGAGCCAGGGCGGGGCATCGTTACTCGCCTCCAGACCCGCGGTACCGCCAACTGTCCGCACTCTCTCCAGATTCGACACCGGGGAGTTCCGGCAGGCAGTCGGCGAGGACTTCGTCGACGAACGCCTCGGCGGACTCGTACCCGACATCGCTTGCGTCGACGCGACTGACGAGCGCTGACCGTGACACCGAGCCTTCGTCACGAACGAGCTTGTACGCCTGCTCGATCACTTCGCGCCGGCGGTCGGCCCACGCGCCGCGGCCGGGGATCGAGAGTGCCGCGAGCGCTGCGTCGACACCGTCGTCGTCCGTGGTGTCGACCTGGAGCGCCGCCTCCTCGACGCCGATGAATCGCCACGGCTCGCCGACCACTCTTGGCGGATCGATCCCTGGTAGCGAGGCGAGGATCGGGCGACCGACAGCCCGGAACCACGCGCCGGCAGTCTGGTAGTGCCCCTGCTCGGGCTTGTCGTGTCGGGACGTGCTGTAGTGATCTTTCAGCTCCGCGGTCGTCGCGCTTCCCTGCTCGATCTGACGGTACATCCGACGAAGCGGGACCGTCGACCGGCCACGGTCACGGCCGATGTCACCCGGGACGTCGACAGCGTCGAGTGCTGCCGAGAGCTGCTCGTCTGTGAGCGTCGCGGGATCCGCATCCTGATCGGGACGGGATTGCCCGCCCTCGTCGAACGCCCACTGCCCGGTCGGGGTCGAGGGACGGACCAGGTCCGGGAGCACCTGGAGGTAGCGACGCCACGGCGTCGCGTCACCAGGCGGGGAGACGTTCGGGAGGAGCGCGAGGTACTGCTTCCCGGTCGACGTCCACCAGTCGTTTTGCGTGCCGTGAATCCGTCGTAGCTTCTCGGAGGCGTCCCACCCGGCGTCCTTGAGGTCGGCCTCGGTCACCGTGCCGTGAACGCGAAGGTGGTACCACATTTCTCGGAGCGCGATCACGTCGCCGGCATCGGTGGGGAGTTCGTCGCTGACCGCGCTGATGTAGTCCATGACACCGTCTGGATCGGCGTCGTCAGCAGGACGGACGAGATCACCCGACATCAGCCGTCCTCCCGGAGCTCGGCGAGGCGATCAGTCGCGGTCTGTTCCGCACCCGCACTCTCGTCGTCGCCGCGCGCGGCAGCGAGGCGTTCCTGGAGGTCGGTCACGCCGTCGGCTGCCTCGGCGTCGATGCCGTACGCAGCGGCCAGGTGTTCGCGAGCAGTGCGGCCCTCGCGCCGCATCGCGAGCACGTCGTCAGCCGCCATGACTTCGCGGGCCATCTGTTCGGTCTCGTCATCGGGCTCGTCCCCGCCGCCGAGAGCGTCGACTGCGTCCTCGAGCCGGGAAAGCCGGTCGGCGAGCTCCTCCGCCGTCGAGGTCAGGTCATCGAGCGTGCGATTCGCCATCGAGAGACGCCGTCGGAGCGTCTCGGTGCTGTCGTCAGTTGCCATTGGTAGAAGTGCTGTGTGCCGGGGAGCCGCCGGCGCCGTTGGGAGCCGGTGCCCACGTCAGTGTCTCGAAAGCGGGCGGGGTCGCCTGCCGGAGTTCGCCGTCGACGCGGACGAGTCGGCGCTCGGGATCCACGAGTTCGACAGTCCCGCCGTTGTAGGACGTCGAGACCAGCGTGATCAGGCCGGCGGCGGGCGGGGTGGTCCCGTCAGTGGAGAGGGTATCGACCGCGTTCTCCAGCTCGCGCTTCGAGCGGCGCGTCACTCGGATCCCCCACGGCGTTCCATGGCCCGCTCGAAGGCCTCGGCCAGCACCTCGATGCGCTCCTCACGCTGGAGATGCTCCTCCCGAGACGTGTCGCCCTGCTCCCCCGTTCCGTACGCCTCGAGCTCCTCACGCACGTCGTCGGCGTCGACGCTGTCTCCGGACTCATCCGCAGCCCGGGCCGCCAGTTCGGCGACGGTTTCCTCACCATCCGCTGCTGTGCCGGTCGGCTCGAAATGAGTGGCGTCCGTCCCGTGCTGCACGCCGGTCCCGTACTCCTCGACATCGTCCCCTTCGCGCCGCTTCTGGGCCGCTTCGGCATGGAGCTGTTCGGCCTGGGGGGACATGCTGGCGAACCCTGCACCGAGCGCCTCCTCGCGGTCTTCGTCGACGCCAGTGCCGTACGCCTCGAGGCGCTCGTCGTCCTCGGGCGTGGCATCACCGGCGGCAGTGCCGGTGAGTTCACCTTCGAGATCGTCTTCGTGGATGAGTCCCAGTTCGTCGGCGAGTTCGTCGATAAACTCGTCGAGAGTCATGTCGTCGATACTTCTGTCGGATTGCGTAGCTGGAGTCATGTGTTCGTACTGAAAACCGCAACTGCTCGCTGCTCGGTGTTCGCTGGGCAATACTGATGACGACACGCGGGAGGGGGAGACCGCCTCCCGGCGTCGACTATGGACCGAGACTCGTCCATCGACACGGACGTCTGTTGAGCGTCCGAGGCCCGGATATTTCTGAGGCCCCTCCGCGGTAGGGGCCACTCGCTGCGCAGTGACCGCCGCGTCATCGTCGATCACCGTCTTGGGGCGACCGGAGTCGTGCGAGGCGGCGTCGCCCTTGCTCCGAGAGGTGCTGTCTCGGCTCGTCGAGGAGGCGCTGCTCGTACGCCGAGAGCTCGGCGTCACGCTCGCGTTTCAGACTCGCGATCCACAACTGCTGCAGCGTCGACTCGCCTGGCACCGGGCCCAGGTCATCAAGCGCCCGGTCGATCTCCCGTTTCGAGCGGCGCGTCATCGGTCCCTCTCCCAGTCGGTCGGGACAACGATATCGTTCCAGACCAGCTCTCGCCCCCCGCTGCCGTCGATGTCGCACTCCGTCACGTTAACGCATTCGACAGGGTCGCCGGTTTCGTCAGCGCGCCACTCGCGAAACGTCACGCTGGAGACACCGCCCTTCGGGGAGTCGTCGAGGTCGTCAACCGCCCGCTCCAGTTCCCGTTTCGAGCGACGGGTCATCGGTCCCCCTCCAGGTCGGCCGGGGCGTCGATGCCGTCGACGTCCAGGTCTCGCGACGCGCCGGTCTCGATGTCGTGCTCGGTCGCCTGGTAGCACTCGGCAGGCTCGCCCGTGTCGGGATCGGAGCGCCATTTACGGATGATGACGGTGTCGATACCGTCGTCTGGCGAATCGCCGAGGTCATCGAGCGCCCGCTCCAGTTCACGCTTCGAGCGGCGGGTCATGCGTCTCCAGCCTCCATATTCTCGAATTCCAGTGTCTCAGCGTGGGTTTTCGCAGCTGGCGAGAGCTGTTCTTCCGGGGCTTTGAGCAGTCGCCGCTCGCCGGGGGTGAGCGAGCCATCGTAGTAGTCCTTCAGACTCGCCCAGAACAGGTCTTGGAGCCCGTACGAGCCGTCCTCGCCGTCCAGGTCGTCAACCGCCCGCTCCAACTCGCGCTTCGAGCGCCGGGTCATGATCGTACCCCGCTGGGGGCGACTCCGTCACCGTCGGCGCGTTCTTCGAGCTGCTCGATGCGCTCGGTCAGCTCCTGGAGGTCGCGGTCAGCCATGACCTTCCGTTTCTCCGCGATGACGTCCTTCGCGATGCGGATCCACTTGATGCGTACCCGCTCGTTCTCGGCGTCGTACACGCGGCCGTTCTCGACTTTCCGGAGGGCCTCGGTCTCCAGCATGTCGAGCGTCGCGAGCAGGTCGTCGTAGCTGCCGGCGTCGTCCTCTTCGCGTGCGTGGGCGCTCGCGTCCTCGGTCACGGGCGGTCACCTCGGTTTTTTCCCAGGATATTCGGCCGGACCCGGGGTGTGCGGCCGCTCAGCATGTGATCCGCCCGCTCTTGGCTACGCCTTGCGCTCGGCTTCCCACCGGCGTCGTGACGGGTAGTCATTGCTCCGTGGCGGCGTACAGTCGCCGCCGGTGATCGGCCGGATGGTCACGCGCTTCGACGAGTCCGAGGTCGCGGAGTTCGGCGAGGGCGCTGTTGACGGTGCGCCGGGCGATGCCCGTCTCGTCGATCAGAGCCTCCTTCTCCAGGGGGCCGTTGACGTCGAGGGCAGTGTAGACCAGTCGGGCGCTGGCGGGGGTTTCCTTGACCCGCTTCGGGACGAGTGTGCTCATAGTTCTCTTCGGCAGGAAATACAGGCTACACCTGCATAGTTCGGGGACGGTTTTTTGCGAGATGTGGCGAGCGCTCCTCTCGCCCTTTCTCAGCCCGTGAAATCCTCGTCGACACGGTCGAGATGGAGCGGACAGTAGGCGACGCCGGCCAGCGCATCGCGTTCGCAGCGCTGACTCGTCGAGACGGCGATGGCCTGGCACTCGACGGTGTCGGTCTCGCGGGAGTCCTGCGGCTCATCGTCGGGGGCCGAGTGCCCCCGCGAGCCGGAGTCAGTCTGACTCATTCGGTCCGAGTCAGCCCCCAGTTGGTGGTGGATCGCGGTCGGGGCCGATGCCTTGGAGCGTGAACACTTCGCGAGCCCGATCCAGCCACCCGAGGCCAGAGTCCGATTCCTCGAGAATCCGGCGGAAGCGCCGGACTGCGGCTACTTTGAAACCGCCGTTATTGGATAGTACTGATAGCGCCGATTTCAAAGTAGCAGTATCGACCGCGTAGGACACGCCAGCCCGCTGTTCGTAGCTTTCGGGCTGGAGCAAGCCGACCCCTTCCAGCGCACTCACCCAGTTGTAGACCGTGCGCTCGCTCACCTCCAGGCCGGCCATCTGCGCGAGGCGATGGTAGCCGCTGACCTTGTTCGCAACACCGTCGCCGCGGGTCTCGACGAGCTGCCCGGCACGGAAGCCATCCGGGCCCTCGCCGGCGACGACGTCATGGACCGTCTCCAGGAGCGTGATCGCACCATCAGGGACCGGCAGCATCGCTTCGAGCGGGTCAGCGAGTTCTTCGAACGTGGCGAGGGCGTCGACGGGCGTCGCCGTCGGTACGTTGGTCAGCAGGTAGGCGTGCTTCGTGTCGTCGGCCAGCAGCGGGCGGATCCGGTGGAGCGCCTGGACGAGTTCCTTCTCCCGGGTCTCGCGGAACAGCGTGCCGACCAGCCCGGTGTAGTGTTTCGTCGGGACAGCCCGCCCCCGCCCGCCGTCATCCTCGTAGTCGAGTTTTCGATAGACCGGTGGGTTCGACGCATCCTGTCGCGTCGAGTGCTCCGCCCCGCCGGCGGCGAGGTCCTCACGCCCCATCGTGAGCAGGCCGGCGTTCCGCCGGAGGTCGTCGACGTTCGGGTGGGGCGCGCCGATGCACAAGACGGCGTCGCAGTCGTTCCGATTCAGCCCACGCGTAGCATGGTAGTGCAACACCTCACCGTGATCGGGAAAGTCGAACTCGGGGATGAGCCCCGCCTTCACGACGTACAGCGGGGCGTCATGCACCTCGGCAGCGGTATCGATCGACCGCTGGATCCGCGTCGCAAGCGTTCTGTCCTCCTCGAGGGCACGCCGGATCGTATTCGCGTGGTACTGCCCATCCAGGACCTGCGTCGTATGGAGGTTCGGAATTGCCAGCGGCTCGTCACCCGTGACGGCGACGGCGTCGCGGTCGACCCCGAACAGCGTCGCGACCTTGTCGGGGGTCGCCGTCGCGTCGAGGACTAGCGTGTCCGTCGGCGCGGGAAGGTCCGACGGCAGCGGGAGCTCGCGGTAGCGAAGTGATGCGGTCTCGCCGGCCGGGTCAGCAAGCCACGCGGTCGCCCGTCCCGTATCGGCGTTTTGGGCAATGAACCCATGCTCGCGCTCGTCCCAGTCACAGTCCTCGGAAGCACAACACCGAGCGCCGTCGTGGTGCCCGACCTCGGACCCACACCAGGGACAGCTATCGACGACCGGCGAGAGTGCGACCGCCTGCATCACGGGCTGCTCGTCGAGCCCCGCCTCGACAGCGGCGGCCAACAGCGGATCAATCGAGATGGGCGTCCCTCCCCACTCGTCGTTTTGCATCCGCGTGAGGACGGTCTCCCCGTGGGCGATCTTCGCCCTCGCGAGTGCCTCGGCGAGTTGCCAGCCCTCTTCGGGGCTGTCGCGAGCGACGTGCCCGCCGGCGACGTCGTCGTAGGACTCGTAGGCGTTCCACGTCACAGACGGGGCATCGAGATCAGCGAGACCGTCGGCGGCCGCGACATCCGTGATGACGTCGACGACGTCGCGGGCAAACCGAGCGAGTTCCCGCGCCGTGTGGGCCACTGGGTCGTCCCGGGAGCGGAGGTCAGCGACGCGCTCGAGCGTGTTCGCCGCCCGCGTCAGCTCGGTCGGGCCTGCGGACTGTTCGCGAGCGTGCAGGTCTGGCGTCTCGTCGATGATATTGAGCCCGGTCTCGCGAACGGTCTTCTGCGTGACGTAGGGATGGACGGCGACGACGAACCGCTCGCTCTCGACGGCGGCGTACTGGGCCTGCCAGGCACATTCCTGGCCGTGCCACTCGTGCTGCCCCTCGTCGTGGAGTCCGAGGATCTGATGCGCCCGGTTCGGGCCGACCTCCGGGACCAGCGCGTCGTAGGCCTGCCGTGTCTCGTGGTCGGGATCGAGTTCGTAAATCGGACACATCGGCGGGCAGTTCTGGGTATCACCGTGTTCAGGGCAGTTCGCGTCAGCGTGATCGGCGTCCATACAGCCCCCCTCGCGCTTCTGGGCCCCGCCTTTGAGGTGGAAGTACTCGATGTCCGCGTCGCCGGCGGCGGCCTGGATCGCGTCGTCGGTGACGAACTCGCGGGCCTTCTCGTGCTTGTCGAAATAGATGACGTGCGCTTCGTCGCGATCGAGCGCGCCGAGGGCGGCGTTGGTCGTCTTCCCAGCGCCAGCCTCGTCGGCCCAGACATCGATCCCGGCGTGGCCGACCGCCTCGTCGAACCGTTCGCCCTGGAGGTCTGCCCATCGCTGCTCGCGGTCGAACGCCTCGGCATCACGGGCCGGGGGCTCACATTCTTCGATAGCCCACTGGCCGGCGGTGACCGTGTCGGGGCCGCCATCTCGCCCCGTGGGAGCGCCGTGGTACTCTATCGGGCAGTCCTCGCAGTGCTCGCCCTCGTCGAGGATGCCGTAGTCCCGTAGCGTCGACTCCGCGGGCGGGGAGTACCCCCCGTCATCGATGTGCTGAACCTGATACTCCGTCGTCTCTTTGTCGGTGAGGTCAGTGTCGCCATCACGCGGGGCCCAGTCACCGCAGAAGTGAGCGGCGACCTCTTCGGGGTCGTAGCCAGCTGCCAAGCCGCAGGCAGCCGTGAGGACGTTGACCTTGTGAGAGTTCGGGTGGTCGTCTGGGGCCGCCTTCCGGAGCTCGAGGCCGGCGTGGTAGCACGTCGGCATCTCCGCGGGCGGCTCGTCTGGAACGTCGAAGTCGTAGCTGTCGACGCCACCGTCGGGGTCGAACTCAAGTAGGGGCTCGCCGTCGAAGGTGATCCGCTCGGCGGCCGCCCCCGGTTCGAAGACGGGGCGGACCTGGCTGTCGTTGACGACGTCGTAGGCTCCGCCGACGCCGGGGATGTCCGCCGGCGCGACGACGTGGTGTGAGACGACCGAGCCGCGGATGTCGACATCGAACCCGGGGTCCGCGGTCATCTGGAAGTCCGACTCCTGGAGGTCGCCGCGCCGGTAGCCAGAGAGCTTGAAATAGACGTGGAAGCCGCCGTTCTGGGACCGCGTCACCAGCGTATCGGCCGGAACGTTGACCCGGTCGGGGTCGAAGCCGTCCGGCGATTTGTGGATGTCGACGTCGAAGATCAGCAGCGCCTGGGACATGCGCCCACCACTCTCGACGTCGACGATCCCCCAGTTCTCCGCGGGATGCATGTCGACGGCGTCGTGGCGGTGGACGTGGGCGGCGTCATCGAAGTCCTGGTCGTAGCCGCCCCAGGTCTTCGCGGGGAGCTTCGAGCCGTCGCCACGGAGCTGGATGTACCGCAGGCTCTCGTAGTCGAAAGCAGGGCCGGAGTCGTCGGTCGGGCTGGCCGTCGCGTCACTCACATCGGCATCGCCCGCCTGCTCAAGCGTCTCGGCGACGGCCGCCGGCGACTCGCCGAGTGCACCGGCGATGGCGGGGACCCCAGCATCGGGGTGTCGCTCGCGATAGCGCTCGACACGCTCTCGCAAGGAACGGCCGCCGTCGGTGGCCGCCCGGCACTCGCAGGGAGACGTGTCGTCGATGAGGTGGTAGAGGCGATGCTGACGCTCGTTGACCGCGTCGATATCGCCAGCCAGACAGACCAGTATCGGAACGAAGCCGTCGTTGACGGCGTACCCGTGGAGGTCGGCGTACTGGACGTCGTCATCCAGTTCGGCGAGGGCGACATCGTATTCGAACGCGAACAGACCAGCGCTCTCGGCGTCCGTACGGCGAAGGTGCTGGTTGCGCCCGAGTTCTTCGTGTTCGGCGGCCTCGCCGACGGTGCGGATGAGTGCCGAATTAAGCCGGTCGAACTCGGCACGGGACACCGGCTCGTGGTCGACAGTCCACTCGGCGATCGCCTCGGTGACCGCGTCGGGGATGTCGGCGGTCACGCCACCACCTCCTGTATGCCGCCAGACCTATCACTCAGGAGAGTGGATTTCTCAGAACAGTCGGATACTTTGCCCTGAACGCTCCTGTCGTCACTCTGGGCATGACAAGTTTTAGTAAAGTGCCCGGGGAGGGCTCCGAACCCTCGATCTCCGCATGGCCCAGGTCTGGGGCGTGACGAGCGCCCCGGGGTCATGACGGGTGCACTGCCGCATGAGTCAAGAGACCCTATGAGTGCGGCGCTATGTCCAGCTAAGCCACCCGGGCGCGGGTGCATTCAGCCGTTGGCCGTTAGCCGTCTTGAAGGTTCTCATCTCTGCCGGGGCTGTGGGGTAGTCCCACGCTGTGGCCGCCTGATCGGCGCTGATAATCGACCCGCGGATTTAAGCCACCACGCAGGTATGCAGGCAGTATGGAGATACCAGACCTCGTCCAGCAGGAACTCGGGGACGAGGAGATCCGGGGCGGTGTCAACCTCGGCGACGAAGACGCGGCTTGTTTCACACCGACCCGGACGCTCGTCTACCGTGGCGAGGGCCTTCTCAGCGACGAGAAGGTCGCCAGCTACCCGCACGATTTCGAACGGCTCACGGTCTCGGAAGGCCGGCGAAAGACCAAGTTCTCGCTCATCTACACCAGCGAGAAGCTCGAACTCTCTGTCCCTGGTAGCCGCGGTGACGCCGTCCTCGAACGGCTCTTGGAGGGCAAGCTCACGGCCTCTGGGGGTATCGCCGCCGATGAGACCATCGCCGGCGTGTTCCGGTTCAGCGAACTCACGCTGGTCGTCACCGACCGCCAGCTGCTCAAGCACATCGGCAACGTCACCTGGGACGCCGACTACGAGGCGTTCTCCTTCGACGAGGTGACCGGCCTGGAGTTCGAGGAGGGCAGCGTCGCCACCGCCGTCGTGCTATCCTTTAACGACCGCCCGGAGCGCATCAAAGCGCCGTCGGAGCAGGCCCCGATGGTCCGGAAAACACTCGAAGAGGCCCTGTTTGCGTACCACGAGGTCGGGTCGCTCGCCGACCTCAACGCCAAGGTCGGGGCGGACCCGGAGGACGGCCCAGAGGATGCCGGCAGCGGCCTCGGCCTCGAATCCGGCATCGACCCGCTCGTCAGCAACGACGACGAGGAAGGCGAAGACGGAGACGACCACAGCGCCGAGCGCGAGTCCGCAGCCCCCAGCAAGCAGACTGCGACCGCATCGGCCGGTGAGCAGGGGACAGCCACCGAAGCCACGGCGGAAACGCAATCTGATGGCTCGGTCGGCGTGCAGTCAGACTCTGGCTCCGTCGAACCGGACACCGCTTCCGATCCCGACATCGCCGAACTCGAAGCCCAGGTCGCCGAACTGACCGCCGCCGTAGAGGCCCAGAACGAACAGCTCCAGAAGCAAGAGCGCACGATCAAACAGCTCATCAAGGAACTCCGCCAGGGTCGCTAAGTCGGCCGGCTGACTTTGTTCGCTCGCTCTTGGGAAGCCACGTTATTGATTTCAAAGAACAGCATCGGGAGCATATTTGAGTGCTTCATCGCCTGAGTTTCTGTAGCGTTCGCAGCGAAGCTGCAAGGCTCTGAGATACGGTGTGAGCTTGTCTTTTGAGACACTTTGGTGGCTCTCGCAGCCGTTGACGTGTACCTCGCCATCAGCGTATTCTCCGTCGCCGCGGACGACGAATTCTCGGATGAATGAATTGTCGTCCTCTAACGGATCGTATGCGGGAAATCCCAACTGTATACAACGGTTACCGATACCGAGTCGGCTACCGGATCAAAGCAGTTGCATCCTCCGATGGAGCGGCGTATGGGGTTTCCGACTTCTTCGAGCCCCTATCGAGGGTGTCATAGAACGGTTGGCATGGTTTTTTGATATCGGTTGAGAGGACAGCTATTGCTGTTTCTGAATAGCGGTTATAATACCCCTCTCTCAGACACCAGTTTTCAGGAAGCTACTGAGGTGTGTGAATCGTTTTATGACACCCTGGCCCCTATCAACAAAATCCCCAGCAAAAGGCCCACCGGCCGGATTCCTCGATGGTAATAACCTCAGTCTTTCATCGCCATCGTTGAACCCCATGGACAGCGTTTTGTCACTTCCGGTAATACTCCAGATATGACTGATTCGGGGCATAGGCCTGCATTTACTTCGCGATTGCTTGCTGGCGTCTCTTTAGGTATCCTCTGGTACTCAATCGTCTCAATCTTGGTCGTTGGTGTCTTTTTATTATCACAGCGTTTAGGTCCGCTTCCCGGAATCGAGACGAGTGCAGCTATCGGATTCTCGCTGACGGTGGCTGCCTTCGCTATCGGCTACTATCGGAGTCGTAGAATTGATTCGCATACTGAAGAGACAAGGGTTCGCGTGTGGACCATTGCTTTTGTCCTCTCATTCGGAGGGGTGTTCGCCATCGCATCAATAGTCGCGACCATGACAGTTCCACCCGACTTCTATCAGCTGACGGTGGCTTATGGCGGGGTACACCTCGTTGCGGTGACCGTTGCAGTCATCACTGCACAGTGGCGTTCTCAGAGTCAGAGTACAGACGAATGAATGGCTCAAATGGGCCACTGGTGTTTATACCCGGGCTACTTGGATGCGGCACACCATCTTGGCCCCTCACTTGGTTCGGCCTCTCGCTCCTCGCGGCTCACTTCGTTCGCCGTCGTCGGGCGGCGATACCGCCCGACTGCCTGCGGGACCTTCGGTCCCGCTCCGCTCGCATACCCGAGGCCGTGGCCGCTGGTACGACCACAACCTCCCTACTCCCGCCCCAACACCTTCCGAATACACGTCGACCCGAACGGTCCCAGTTCGCCGCCGTCGAACTGAACGAAGTGGCCTGTCGTGATATTCGCCCCACAGCGCTGACACGAGAACTCCCCCTCGCGGACGACCACGTCGCTGTCGAAGTTCACGTACGACCCCTGGGACCGCGGTCGAACCACGCCGTTCTCGCGTTCGATGAGCCCGCGCATCACCGCGGTGTCGAGAATTTCGCGCTGGACCTGGGGATTTGTCGTCACCGTCTCGATGCGGTCGAGCGCGTCGGCGACGGACAGCTCCCCGTGTTCCAGGTGGGCGAGCAGTTCGACGCCGAGTTCGACCGGATCACCGTCCCTCTCAGACACAATCGCCGTTTCAACCCCGAGCAAACTAAAAGATACCACAAAGCGTTTGTCGACTGCTACCACTCAATTGAGTAGATGGACCGCCTCGCGAAGCGACAGCTGGTCGGGACGGCCGGGCTGGTGGCAGTCGTCGCTATCGCGACGACGCTGCTCACGCCCGAGCGGGTGGTGGCCCAGACCATGCGACTCGCCGACCACCC
The DNA here is from genome assembly GCF_031624315.1 of Haloarcula terrestris. Taxonomy (NCBI): domain Archaea; kingdom Methanobacteriati; phylum Methanobacteriota; class Halobacteria; order Halobacteriales; family Haloarculaceae; genus Haloarcula; species Haloarcula terrestris. The sequence continues at coordinate 409,677 of NZ_JAMQOM010000002.1, forward strand.
GATCTACCTCGCCGGCGTCATCGTCGGGCTGTATCTCGTCCGTCCGTTCTTCGCGTGGCCGACGATGCCCCTGTCCGCGTTCGTCGGGTTCACGCTCGGCATCAAATACGGCTTCCCCGTCGCGCTGATGGGCGCGCTCGTCACCTGCCTCATCCCCTACCGGTTCGCGCTGCGGGCCGGGGAGCAGGGTGGGATGTTCGGCTGGCTGGGGGACTCCGGCCGGCGGATCATCGAGGTAACCGGCGAGACGCGCGGTGTCCTCGCGGCGCGGCTCTCGCCAGTGCCGGCAGACCCCGTCTCCTACGGGGCCGGGTTCGCCCGCGTCTCCCCGCGCTCGTTCGCCGTCGGGACCTTCCTCGGTGAGATTCCGTGGGTCGCCGTCGAGGTGACAGCCGGCGCGTCGCTGCGATCGCTGACGCTCACTGGGCTCAGTATCGACGCGCTCCCACACGTCCTGTTGTTCTCGGCGGCGCTGGCCGTGCTGGTGCTTGCTGGCCCGGCCTACCGCCACGTCAGCGCTCCGGAGTCGTCGTGAATTCGAAGCGCGCGCCGCCGCTCTCGCTGTCGGTCACGCTGACCTCCCACCCGTGGGCCTGTGCGACTTCAGCGACGATTGCCAGCCCAAACCCGGTTCCCGCGTCGCTCGTCGTGTAGCCGCGCTCGAACACGTCAGCTTGCTCTTCGGGCGGGATACCGACCCCGTCGTCGGCGATATAAAACCCGCTGTCCGTTGTCCCGACGGAGACCGTGATTGGGGCGCTGTCCCCGCGTTCCACGCTGTCGTCGGCTCCTGGCCGACTGTTTGTGGAACCGTGTTCCACACTGTCGCCGGACCCCGTCCGACTGCCCGTGGAGCCATGCTCCACACTGTTCCGGAACAGGTTCTCGAACACTGCACGGAGCCGTGCCGCGTCGGCTTCGACCGTTGCTGTCCCGTGTTTTTCGAGCGTGGCATCGCCGGTTTCGACATCGGCCCAGGCCTGCCCTGCGAGGGCAGCGAGGTCAACCATCGCCGTCTCGCCAACCGTATCGCCCTGCCTGGCGAGTGTCAACAGATCGTTGATGAGTTCGTCCATCCGGTCGGCCGCGGACTCTGCCGCATCGAGGTGTGATACGTCGCCCGATGTTCGGGCGACCGATATGCGCCCTTTGACCACGTTCAGCGGGTTTCGGAGGTCGTGGCTAACGACGGATGCGAACTCCGCGAGCTGTCGCTCCTTTTCTTTCTGGTCGCTGATATCGCGGATGACGCCTGCTGTGCCGTTGAACTCCCCGTCCGCTGCCGGAAGCAACGCGATATGGATCTCGATGGGCGTGTGCTCCCCGGTCTGATCGACGATATCCGTTTCGAAGGTTACGTTCTGCCGGGTCGGGTCGGATAGCATGGTCTGGATGAGTTCGTTGCCGCGGTTGATGTCCTCGCCGGCCATGACCGTGGAGATGTGATCGCCGATGAGCTCATCCGGTTCGAACCCCGCCAGTTGCGCTATCGCCTCGTTCACGTAGGTGAACACGCCCTCGTCGTCGAGGGTGTACACCGGATCGCCGACAGCCTCGATGATGGTCTCGTAGCGTTCGAGTTCCCGTTCGCGTTGCTTGCGCGCCGTCGTCTCCCGAATCACACCGACCGACCCGTCGAAGGCCCCATCGTCGTCGAACAGCGGTGCGACTTTGTCCTCGTTGATTCGGACTGTCCCGTCAGCGGATACCGTCCGCATCTCGAAGGTGGCCCAGGTTCGCTCGTCGTCGTCAAGCAGGTCACGGATGTGTGCTGTCGCCTTTTCCACGTCTTCCTCGGGCATGAACCGGGTCGGCTTCGAACCGATAATCTCCGAGCGCTCGTACCCCAGATGGGCGCTCATCGCCTCGTTTACCATCTCTATCGTCCCGTCAGTATCGAGGATGTACATCGGGTCTCCGATGTTTTCGACCAGCGTCCGGTACTCTTTGAGTTCCCGCTCTCGGTGTCTCCGTTCCGTGATATCACGACCGATGCCGGCAATCCCGAACAGGTCGCCACGCTCGTCTTCGATGCGCGACCCCCTGAACTCGTATTGAAGCCGCTCGCCGCCGGCCGTCTCGATTCCTACCTCGACGGTTCCGTACCCCGTCTCCAGCGTCTCCTCGAATACACACCATAATTTCTCGTGGTCGGACTCCACGATGAGTTCCTCGATACCGATTGACGCCAACTTCTCGTCGGTGTAACCGGTCACTGCCGAGACGGTGTCGTTCCACCGGACCAGGCTGCCGTCGGCACCGACGACGTAGAACATGTCGTCGACTGAGTCGATGAGCTTCTCGGTGAACGCCCGTTGATTCGCGAGTTCACGCTCGCGTTCCTCCCGAGCAGTTATATCGGTGATGAACCCCTCGAGTATCTCGACGCCGTCGTCATTGGTCCCGACGACGCGCCCGCGCTCCCACATCCAGCGGGTCTCCCCGTCGGCCGTCTCGATCTGGTAGGTGACTTCAAACGGTTCATTGGCGGCGATACAGGTCTGGACGGTCTCCCAGAGTCGCTCCGTCTCGGCGTCCTTGATGAGGTTGCCCCAGGAAACCTCGCCGCGCTCGATGGCTTCCGAGCGGTAGCCCACCAGATCCATCGCTCCGTCACTGACGAACGTCATCGGCCAGTCGGTTTCGTTCCGGGCGCGATACACCAGCCCCGGCAGGTTCGAGATGAGCGTCGACAGCATCCGCTCGGACTCTTCGAGCGCGGTCTTCGCCCGTCGCTCTCCCACTGCCCGTTCGATACGGTTGGCGAGCACTGCGTACTGGTCCGTTCCGACCCCCTTCTGGAGGTATTCCGTGACACCGGCAGAGATCGCATCACTCGCGATTTCCTCGTTTCCTTTGCCGGTAAAGAGAATAAACGGTAGCTCCTCGTACTCCTCGCGGACGACCTTCAGAAATTCGAGCCCGTCCATGCCCGGCATGTCGTGATCGCTGACGACACAGTCGAACGCACGGTCGGACAATCGCTCTAACCCATCGGCCGCATTTCGCTCGGTACAAACAGAAATCCCATCGTGCGTTTGCTCCAGATGAACCGCAACGAGATCGCCAAGGTCCGGGTCGTCGTCGACGTGCAGCACCGAAATCTCTTCCCCGTGACCACTCATATCACCTCTTTCGTTGGTCCAGGCTATTAAACCCGTGAGCGTCCGTCAGTAGAACGTGTCAGCGCAGTCATACACGACGCCATGCTCCGGACAGACGTACTTGCAGTGTCGGTGGTACATCGCCCGCTCACAGAGCGGACAGGGGCGACCGCCCGGCTGCTCGTCCATGATTCCGTAGACCAACTCCGTTCGCTTGTGTCTTCCGGAGTTTTGGAGGGGAATCCGGGCGAATTTGGAACAACCCCTTTTGCCAGGGAGACCGTCAATACAGTCATGCCCGACGACCTCCTTGACTCGCCCGGCGGTCGGCTGCTGGTCAGCGTCGCCGCGGCCGTCGCGGGCCTGGCCGGCTCCTACGCGGTGACCGGCTACGCACCCGCGTTCATCGCCTCGCCGATCGAGCGGGCGCTTGCCCGGTCGATGCCCGGCATCGTCGTCTCGACCGCCATCTCGACGCTCGGAAGCCTCGGCCAGCAGCTCAATCTCTTGCTCGCCATCGGGCTCGCGGGGCTGTTCCTCGCGTTGGCGGCCCGAGCGGCCGTCCTCACCGGCCAGCTGGCGAACAACCGCGCCCTTCCGGTCGTCGGAACGGCCGTCGTGACCTGGATCATCGGCGTCGTTCTCACCGGCGAAATCGTCCTCGCCGCCGGTCCAGCGGTTCCCGCCGCCGCCGTCGTCGGACTCGCGCAGGCCCTCGACAGATTTGGTGGCCCAATGTCACCGATCTCCTCCAAACGGCGGCGGGCGCTCTCGACGGTCGGCGCGGCCGTCGGCGCGGCGACGATCGGCTACGCGGTCGGCAACCGCCGAACGGCCGCCGCGACTGGTGCTGACGCGCTCCCGCTGGATGCCCCCGGAGCGGACCCCGCTGATGTCGAAGCAAAGCTCGCCGTCGCAGCGGACTACTCCCTGGATCTCGGTAATCTCGACCCGCTGGTCAGTGAGAACTTCTACGAGGTCGACATCAACTCCATCGACCCGGAACTCTCGGCCCCGGACTGGTCGCTTTCCATCACCGGCGCTGTCGAGGAAGAGGTCACGCTCGACTACGAAGACATTCAGGAGATGACGGCCGAAAACCGGTTCGTCACGCTGCGCTGTGTCGGCGAGAGCCTCAACGGCTACAAGACGGACACCGCGCTGTGGACCGGCGTTCCCGTCGATAGCCTCCTCGAAGAAGCCGGCGTCCAGAGCGGCTGTGAGTGCGTCATGCTCCGGGCCGAGGACGACTACTACGAGGAGTTCCCCATCGACGCGCTTCGGGGTGGGATGCTCGCCTACGGCATGAACGGGAAGGTCCTCCCCCGCGGCCACGGCTACCCCGTCCGGGCGCTGGTCCCCGGTCACTGGGGCGAAGTCAACGTCAAGTGGCTCTCCGAGATCGAGGTGCTGGACGAGGAGGCCGACGGTTACTGGGAGAAACGCGGCTGGCAGGGCACCGGCCCCGTCAATCCGGTTGCCAAGCTCCACCACGAATCCATGCTCTCGGACGGCCGCCGCCGCATCGGCGGCCACGCCTACGCCGGCCTTCGGGGCGTCCAGCGCGTCGAAGTCTCCACTGACGGCGGCGAGACCTGGGCGGACGCAACGCTCTCGGACCAACTGCCCGCAGCCAGCGGCGACGGCCCCGCCGAGGACGCCTGGCGACAGTGGGAGTACACCTACGACCCGCCGTCCGGCAGCCACACCGTCGTCGTTCGGATGGTCGACCAGCGCGGCGAGGTCCAGCCCGAAGAAGAAACTGACTCCTACCCCAGCGGTCCCTCGGGGTGGGTGTCAAAGCAGTACGCATAGTGGAAAGCGAGCGGCACATACCGCTCTGGCCCCTATCGCGGGTATGGCCGAGACGATTGCCGGCGAGGTCATCCACGTTGTGGAGCCAGCCGAGCACGAGGACTACGACTTCGAGCCGGAGATGGCGTCGCTGGCGGACTCGCGCTACGTCATCGTCTGTCGCAAGGGCGGCAAGCCGTCGTGGCTTGAACGCATCGCGGCCTTTCTGCGCCGCCACCCCATCGAGCCGGTGACGCTCGTCGCTGACTCGGCGGCTGAAGAAGGAGCGGAAATCACCGTGGCTGTCGAGGAGACGACGATTGCCGGCGTGTACGACGTTACCGAATTCCGATAACATCCGCTCGACGGAGCTGCGACAGGAGAAAAGAAACGGCGTCAATCGCGGCGAACGCCGACTCCGTGTGTCACACGCCTACGTCAGCACTCGGACCAGCCACAGGACTCGCAGGTCTTGCACCCTTCCGAGTAGTATAGCGACAGCGAGCCACAGTCAGGACACTCCGGGCTCTCGCCGGCGTCGATGATGTCCTGCTGGTCGCCACCTGCGTCAGCTGCGGCGGCGGCCGCGCCGCCGTCGGTCTGGGTCTGTGTGGCGGCCTCGTGTTCGGCTTCGTCGTCGGCCTTCTCCGCGGTCTCCTCCAGCGTAGTCTGGTCGGGGTAGGCCTTGTCGACATCGCCGTCGAGGTAGCGACGCAGGGCCGTGCCGATGGCGTCCGGGATGGACTGGATCTGCTCGCCCTTGTCCCAGGCGACCTTCGGCGACCGGATGCCCTGCAGTTCGTCGGCGATCTCCTCGGGGTCGACGCCCGAACGCAGCGCCGTCGAGATGGTCTTGGCCAGTGCCTCGGTGAAGGAGGCGGTGAAGCCACCGGAGTTGCCGATGTTGGCGAACAGCTCGAACGGCCGGTCGGTTTCGGGGTCCTCGTTGATGTTGACGTACAGCTTCCCGTAGCCGGTGTCGATGCGTTGGGTCACGCCGTGGAGCACGTCCGGTCGGGACTGCTTCTCGGCGTACTCGGCGTCCCCGTCGGCGACGCCCAGCACCTGCTCGATAGACTCGTCGATGGCAGCCTGAACGGCCTCGTCTTCGAGGAAGCCCTCGATGCCGCCGAAGACCTCCTCGATCTGGGCGACGATCTCGTCGGCGTCCATGTCCGAGAACTCGGTGTTCTGGGCGCGCGTGGTCAGCACCTGCTTGCTGCGGGTGCCGTCGCGGTAGTAGGTGACGCCCTTGCCGCCGTGGTCGTAGATGTACTCGAACACTTCGGCGGCGTCTTCGGTGGTGGAGTCGTTCGGGGCGTTCACAGTTTTGGAGATGGCGGAGTCGACGCCCTCCTGACAGGCCACCTGGATGCCCGCGTGCTGCTTCGCCGAGAGGCTCCCCGTGGTGACGAACAGCTCGCCGATAGCGTCCGGGACTGTGGTCAGCCCGTCCACGCCGTCGAACTCGTTGTTGGCCATCTGCTCCTGGGCCTCCTGTTTGACGGCCTCGACATCGATGTCGTTGTCCTCTAGCGCTCGGAGGAAGTAGTCGTCGAACTCCACGAGCATCTCGTCGCCCTGCACGTCGTCGGAGACGTTCTTGTAGTAGGCGACGTTGTAGATCGGTTCACACCCGCCGGTGGTATTGCCGATCATTGAGGTCGTCCCAGTCGGGGCGATGGTTGTCGTGTTGTGGTTGCGGATCGGATAGCCGTCCGCCCAGTCCTCGGCGTTCTCGCCGGTCTGCTTCTCGAACCATTCGGGGTAGTCCGTCGGGTTCGCGTACTTGGAGTTCTCCCACTCGGAGAAGACGCCACGGTCCTCGGCGAGTTCGTGGCTCGTGGCCTTGGACCCGTGGTTGATGTGTCGCATCGTCTGCCGGGCGATCTCGTTGGCCTCGTCAGTCCCGTAGGCGACGCCCAGTTGGATGTACAGCTGGGCGAGACCCATGATACCGAGGCCGATCTTGCGCATCTCCCGGACCTTCTGTTCGATCTTTTCGACCGGGAAGTCCGACATCGTGACGACGTTTTCGAGGAAGCGGGTGCCGAGTTCGATGCGGCGGTCGAACTCGTCCCAGTCGATGGCGTCCTCGAGGAACGCGTCGATAGCGGCTTCCATCGAGTCGTACTCGTCGGCGTGGGCCTCCGACCAGACGCGCCAGTCCGGCGCATCCGTGGCAGCCAGCGTCGAGAGGTTGATGTGTCCGAGGTTGCAGGCCTCGTACTCTTCGAGAGGCTGTTCGCCACATGGGTTCGTCGCGAGAATCTCGTGGTCGGGGTGTTCCTCCACGTCGAAGGAGTGCTGCTTGTTCACCCGTTCGAGGTAGATGACGCCGGGTTCGCCGTTCTCGTGTGCGCCCTCGACGATGTCGTCCCAGAGTTCCTCGGCCGGGATCGAGAGTTCCTCGCCGACCTCGACGTGCTCGCCGAGACCGAACATGTCGTACAGTTCCTTCGTTTCCTCGGTGACGATGTGGGGCTCCTCGGTGCGGGGGTTCGTGAACGTGAACTCCTCGCCGGCCTTCAGCGCCTCCATGAAGTCGTCGGTGACGCCGACGGAGATGTTGAAATTCGAGAGGTGGCCCTCGACGGCGTTGCGGAGGTGCTTGGGGACCTTTCCGTCGTCGTCGATGAGTTCGCGGGCCTCCTCCAGTGCTTCGGCGAAGGAGTTGTGCGTGAAGTCGTCCGGGTCGTTCAGGCGCAGCGTCTCGGCCAGTGAGACATCCTTGTTCTTGGCGTGGATGAACTGGATGACATCCGGATGAGAAACACGCATGACGCCCATCTGAGCCCCGCGGCGGGCCCCACCCTGGGCGATGGTCTCGCACATCTGATCGTAGGTCCGCATGAACGTGATCGGCCCGGAGGCGATGCCGCCGGTCGAGCCGACGGGGTCGCCGTACGGGCGGAGCTTCCAGAAGGCATAGCCCATGCCACCGCCGGACTGGAAGACCTGCGCGGCCTCCTTGGCGGTCTGGTGGATGTCGTCGATGTCGTCACCCGGTGAGTCGACGAAACAGGCAGAGAGCTGCTGCAGTTCGTCGCCGGCGTTCATCAGCGTCGGCGAGTTCGGCATAAAGGAGAGTTGCTCCATCTGCTCCTGGAAGGCGTCGGCGGTCGATTCGACGTGTTCGCGGACACCTTCGGGCAGTTCCGGCACGACCGTCTCGTAGGCGAACTTGTTGACGTTGTAGACAGAGAGGTCGGTCTCGACATCGTCGTCGACCGACGTTCCCTTGCCGAACACTTCATCGGCGAGTTCGTCGCGGCGCGGGTGGTCGGGCTTCAGCTGGTCAGGCGAGACGGTCACGTCGACGCCCTGCTTGTCGGCCTCGAAGACGGCCTCGGCGAGGGCGATGTTCTTCGCAACGCGGTCGAAGAGGTCCTCGGGCTCCTCAATAAGGTCGCCGTTGGCGTCCTTCCGGAGATAGCGAGCCGGGAGGATGTTGTGGTAGGCGTTCCCTGTGAGCCGCTCTTCGATAGTGTCACCGTCGGTACGTTTGATCGGCAGCGTGATCTCGTCGGCGGAAAGGTCGCTGTTACTCATCGCCCGCTCCTCCTCCCGACAGCGGCCGTCTGTCGGTCGATACCCCTCGTCGTAGCTACCCGTGATCCTGTCATTTCTGGCGGCGAATACGTATTCATCGATAGCGTTTAATCCTTCTTGTCTGCGATTCCGCGGCGGCCGTAGCGATCTCGAGAGTCGCGGCTACGGTGCTCGTCGATCTGTGCTGGCGACGCGTGAAACGATAGTCGCGTACAACGGAATAGACGTGCTGGATTCTTCTTAATACTGTCCAGACCGGGGTGAAAGTGAAATCGGGACCCCGTGAACCGACAGACGTGGGTTGGATATCCAGTGGAAACTAGTGGGGGTTTTCGAGTGGAAATATACACTCACTAACAGTGTGTAGGGAGTCAGTATCGCTCCGTCAGACGCAACGCTGTCCCGCGGTTTTGACAGAACGGGTCCGTCAGCCCGTGCGGTGTCGATACAGTGCATCCTTCCGCCGGTCGCATCCACAGTCCGGTTGGGCTTGGTGCGAGTCGAGGAACACTGACGCCGGACCGGGCGAAGCCGAGAGGCGGGACGCTTACAGGTCTGTGGACCGAAGGAAACTACGTGCAGTACGACGGGCTCACCAAGGGAATCGCAGCGGTGTTCGGAGTCCTGACAGTCGTCCTGACAGCGGTGGGGATCCTGGGCAATCCCGCGGTGCTCTTCCTGGCGCTGATGTTCGGCGCGTCGACGTATTTTATGTACTACCACATCAGCGGAAAGATGGCCGCGCGTCTCTACGAGCGGGTGGAACGACAGGCGGCGCAAAACACTGGTACCGCCCGCCGGGGTGGGTTCGGGGCCGGCCCGCGGGAGGAGTGGGAGCCGCCACGGGACGGTCGCCGAGCGCGTCGCTCACGAGCAACCAACGGCGGCCAACGTCGCCGTCAGGGACGACAACGACAGCGCCGCCAGACATCCGGCGGCCGGCAGCGCCGACAGCGCGTTCAGGGGTCGTCAGGACCGACCTCGGCGGAGGCGTACAAGCGCCTCGGTCTTGACCCGAGCGCGGACCAGAGCACCATCAAAGCCGCCTATCGGGAGAAGGTCAAGGAGGTCCACCCCGACACCGACAGCGGGAGCGAGGCGGAGTTCAAGCAGGTACAAGCGGCCTACGAGACGCTGACCGACGACTGACCACAACCGACATATCCGCCGCTCCGAATCCGGACGTATGGACAGCGACACGCCGCCCCTTATCGTCGACATCGACGGGACGCTGACCGACGAGAACCGCGCAATCGACCCCCGCGTCATGCCGGTCCTCCGCGAGTGGCCGGCACGCGTCGTCATCGCGACCGGGAAGGCGATGCCGTTCCCGATTGCGCTCTGTGAGTTTCTCGGTATCGAGCGGACGGTCGTCGCTGAGAACGGCGGGGTGGTGTTCGTCGAAGCTACCGACGAACTCAGGCTGGAAGGCGACCACGAGGCGGCGCTGGCGGTCGGCGAGGCCTACCGCGACCTGGGCCATGACTTCGGCTTCGGACAGATCGACTTGGCGAATCGGTGGCGCGAGACCGAACTCGTCGTGTCGCTCGACCAGCCCCTCGAACCGCTGGAGGAGCTGGCCACGGAGCGGGGACTCGTCGTCCTCGACACCGGCTTCGCCTACCACGTGACGGACCCGGTCGTCGACAAGGGGACGGGCCTCGAAGCCGTGTGTGCGGAACTGGGTCTGGAGCCGGAGGCGTTCCTGGCGGTCGGTGACTCGGTGAACGACGCACAGATGTTTGATTTAGCTGGGGAGGCCGTGGCCGTCGCCAACGCCGACGAGACGGCACGCGAACGGGCTGACCGGGTGACCGACGAGACCTATGGCGACGGCTTTCTCGAAGCGGTCGCGCCGTACCGGGAGTGACGGTCGTGTGACCGTCGTTCAGACCAGTCGCTAACGGATAGGTGAACAGGTGACACCATCGACAATAGTCATCACACGGCGCGGCGTCACACAATCGCAAACGCCGTGTGGCGGCTCAGTCCACGGACCGTGGTGGCCGCGTTTTCGCGTATAAATATCCATCCGAGCGCTACTGTGAGAGACACACTCAGTCACCGACTTCAGGAGGGCTCTGGAGGGCGAAATCCGGGGAAGGCTTATGTCTACCCCACGGTAACGGAGGGATATGAGCCCCGACCGGGCTGTCCTCCGGCGCGCGCTTGACCGCGGCGAGCGGGAGGGCGGCAGCGTCGAGTTCAAAGAACGGCTCACCGAGAACCTCCACCTGTCCGAGGGGCGACTCGAATCCCTCGCGGCACAGCTGCGCCACCGCGTTCTCTCCGGGGATGGGGAGGCGACGTACGTCGTCGGCGTCACCGACGACGGCGGTCTCGCCGGCATCTCGCCGGCGGAGTTCTCCGAGTCGATGGACGTACTCAGCCTGCTAGCAGAGGAAGCCGGCGCACACATCGAGGAGGTGAAAACGTGGGGCGTCGACGGCGTCTCTGAGAACGGTGCGGCAGACACAGACGGTATCGTGGGCGTTGCAACGGTTTCTGAGGGATCGGTCCTCGCGGACGACGACCATATCGTCGTCGGAACCGCCGGTCACGTCGACCACGGCAAGTCCACGCTCGTGGGATCGCTGGTCACCGGCGACGCCGATGACGGCGAAGGCGGGACCCGTGGCTTTCTCGATGTCCAGCCACACGAGGTCGAGCGGGGGCTGTCCGCGGACCTCTCGTATGGCGTGTATGGCTTCGATGACGACGGCGAGCCGATCCGCATGGACAATCCACACCGGAAAGACGACCGTGCGAGGGTCGTCGAGGAGTCGGATCGACTCGTCTCCTTCGTCGATACCGTGGGCCACGAGCCGTGGCTCCGGACGACGATCCGCGGCCTCGTCGGCCAGAAGCTCGACTACGGCCTCCTGACCGTCGCGGCCGATGACGGCGTGACCGACACGACGCGGGAACACCTCGGCATCCTGCTGGCGACCGATCTCCCGACAATCGTCGCCATTACGAAACGCGACCTCGTTGACGAGACACGGGCCGCTGAGGTCGAGCGCAACGTCGAGCAGGCGCTGCGGGAGGTCGACAAGACGCCGCTCCGGGTCGAACGCCACGGCGTCGACACGGCCATCGACGAGATCTCCGAGACCGTCGTCCCCGTCGTCACCACCAGCGCCGTCACGAAGGCGGGCCTGGACGACCTCGATGAGATGTTCGAGGCGCTGCCCAAGACCGCCGGCGAAGTGGGCGAGTTCCGCATGTACGTCGACCGGACGTACAACGTTCAGGGCGTCGGCGCGGTCGCGTCGGGCACAATCAAATCCGGCGAGGTCGAGGCCGGCGACGAACTGCTCCTCGGGCCGATGCAGGACGGGAGCTTCCGCGAGGTCGAGGTCCGGTCCATCGAGATGCACTACCACCGGGTCGACGAGGCCAAGGCCGGCCGCATCGTCGGAATCGCGCTGAAAGGCGTCCGCGAACCGGACATCGAGCGCGGGATGGTCTTGCTGCCGAGCGACGCCGACCCATCGCCGGTTCGGGAGTTCGAGGCCGAGGTGATGGTGTTGAACCATCCCACCCGTATCGGCGACGGCTACGAGCCCGTGGTTCACCTCGAAACGGTCAGCGAGGCCGCGGCCTTCTATCCAGAGGGCGGGCAGTTGCTCCCGGGCGACGCCGGCAAGACCCGCGTCCGGTTCAAGTTCCGCTCGTATCTCGTTGAGGAGGGCCAGAAGTTCGTCTTCCGCGAGGGGAGTTCGAAGGGCGTCGGGACCGTCACCGACATCGACCCGGCGGAGTAGCGGTCCGTCGTCCCCAGTCTGTTGTCTTACCGGTTCTCGGTATCTCCGGTCGGCTGCCTGTAGCCGCTAGCCGGCCTTTCTGCGAGCCCGAATATTGCGGCCCACTCCAGTAGATTCGTGACGCGCGCCCGCCAGACAGCCTCCCAGTCGGCGTGACGTTCGCGCTCCCAGCGGGGAATCTCGTCTCGGACTGCTTCGAATGCGATGTCGGTGTCTACCGGCTCCAAATCGAGAGCGTCGAGGAGTACGTCGGCACCGAAAACCGAGTCCTCGAACGCCGCTGCGAGGGTCGCCCGGTCGAGGTCGTCTCTCGTCCGGTAGTACCCCCGTTCGCTCTCGGCGACCAGTCCAAGCGCCTGCAGGAACACCAGATACTCCCGTGCCGTTTCGCGGTCGGCCACGTCCGTCGCCGTCTGGATCGCGCGACAGCAATCGGCCTCGCTGTCGGGGACCAGCGGAATTGCCTCGCGGGCGGTCCGGAGAAACGCGAGCGAGCGGGCCGGCGGCGCGATCTTGTAGCGCACGGTCCCGATTACAGGCCGAAGCTCTCGGCCAGCACGTCCTCGCTCGTCTCGCCAACCACGTGCGTGTCGCCGCCGACAACGTCGATGGTGACTGCGGCCGGGCCGAACAGTTCGACGGGGAGTTCCGCGAAGTCCCAGTCCACGCCCTCGAAGACGCCCTCGAGGGGTTCGCCGTACTCCTCGGCAGCGACGGACGGCACTTCGTCGAAGCGGTCGAAGGACTCGTCGACGGTGAGGTGGACCTCGCTGCCGTAGGCGAGCGCGTCCGTCGTCCGGGCCATCGCGGTTGCTTCGTCGCCGGCGACCGGCGCAACCGGCGCGCGGCCGCTGGCCGACAGCACCGACACCGGGTCGAAGCCGAGTTCGGCCAGCCGGAAGACGGCCAGTTCGGCGGCCCGGGCCGCGGCGACGACGCTCCCGGTGACACTCGCCGTCGCAAACGACGGCAGGAACACGCCCGTCTCGGGGACGCCGGTGCGTTCGGCGACCTGGCTGGCGACGGCCTCGTCCGGCAGTTCGTCGGTCTCCAGGGCCAGCACGGCGAAGTCGGCGTCCTCGCGGTAGCCGATGCGCTGGAAGGCTTCTTCTTCGGCGACGAGCGCGCGTGCGGGACCGCTTCCCAACGCTTCGAAGTCATCGACGGCCAGTTCCCAGCCGCCCTTCTGTGAGCACAGCAGGGCCAGTGCCGGGTGGTCCGTCGACAGTTCGACGTGGTTCAACGGCGCGCCGTCGATGGTGTCCATCGTGGACTGGACCGTCGCCAGCCCGGCCGTCTGGATCTCCGCGAGCAGCATGCCGGCCTCGACAGCGCCGGGGACCTCGACGCCGAAATCAAGGACTGCGGCGTCGCCCTCAAGGGCGTGTACGTCTATCGTGAGTTCGTCCGCGAAGTCGATGGCCTCGTCGACGAGCTCCGTGGCCATCCGATTGAGACTGTCCATGCGCCGTCTTTGGCAGCCTCCCCTTTAATTTCCGCCTTCGACTGCGCCGCTTCTGGCTTCCCGGCCCAGATGCTCTTCGACGGCGTCGACCTTGTCCCGCGCCTGCTGGTCGACGGTCCGCTTGTCGTCGACTTTCAGGAACGTGCTCACGCGGTCGGTCTGCTCGCCGACGGCCTCGTGGGCGGCGTGCGTGGCCGCAAACAGCTCCTTGCTGTCCTCCGCTTCGATGATGGTCCCCATTGGCGTCGTCTCGTACTCGACATCGAACTCCTCTAGGGCCGCCACAGCGTCGGCGACGTACGACGACATGCTCCCTTCGATGACCGGTGCGACCGAGAGGAACCCTATGCAGGTCATGTCGGGTCGCACGCGTGCCCGAGACTAAACGATTCCCCAGTACGATTCCGATCCGCTCCCAAGCACACTACAGCTTCCGAAAAATACTGTCTCGGTCCGGAACGCCGTTACTCAGCGTCTTCGACGGCAGCCCCGCGGGCGTTCGACTTGACGCTCTGAAGGCCCTGTTTGGCCTTCTGCTTGGAGGAGTAGCCCTGGCCGCAGTCCGCGATGATCTCTCCGTTGTCGTGGCGAAGCCGCCACCGGGCCTTGTCATCGCTGTCTTTGAACAGCTCGAACGTCGCCTTGCTGCCGCCCTCACTGGGCGCTTCCTCGTCCTTGGACTCGTCAACGACGTACGCGCCGGGCGCGTTGTTCTTGACGCTTTCAAGCCCTTGCTTGGCCTTCTGCTTGGAGGCGTAGCCCTCGCCACCGTCGGCAATGATGTTCCCGTTGTCGTGACGGAGCCGCCAGCGGTACTGCTCCGCGCTGTCCTCGTACACCTCGAAGGTCGCCTTGCTCGCGACGACATCGGTCTCGACCTCGCCCTCGGCTTCGTCCCACTGCATGTCGATTTCGAGGCTTACCGTCCCGTCTTCGCGCTCGACCTCGACCTCGAAGTCGGATTCCGCTGGTGGGTCGACCGTCACAGTCTGTTCCTCGTCAGCCGGCGCGGGCTCGCCGCGACTGAGCCTGTCAGCCAATCGCCGGAAATACGACGCGATTCCTCTTCGACTCCGCTTTTCCTGTGACTCGTGGACCGTCTCGTCTGTCATGCAATCGCACTGTCGATGGGATACCAGATAATGGTACTCCCCATCCGTTGGTCGATATTGTCGATTCGGTTCGGATGCGGCAAGAGTTTCTGGCAGGCCAGGTCGTAGACACAGTTTTATTGGTTTTAGTGACAGTATACCCTGGGATTTCGAGCGCGTCAGCACTGCTGGGCCTGTTTGCTACATACTACAGAACCACTACTGATTGAACCAGTCTACTGCCGGAAAATAGTTTCAATGAAAAATAACTTTAAGCGAGGGAGAAAGAATACCCCTGATATGGAATGCTCAGTCTGTAATTCTGCCCCAGGAAAGCAAACACGAATCGAATTCGTAGACTCTGGAAAGAGCGTGTCACTCCCCCTGTGTGACGAATGCTATGCGGATTTTTCTGCGGATGACGGTATCACTGTGACTCGAATCGAGGAGTGAGTTACGGTACAGAACCGAGAACGCGTCACCCTAGGCTCGTCGGGTTGGAATTAGAGAAGTGCGCTGGCTGGGAGTGAGCAATCGCGACGCGATTGCGAGCCACGACGGACTCTGTCCGTCGGTGTTTGAACCGGACCGAGAAATGCTCGCTCACGCTGTTCGCTGCGCGTTCCTCGCAGAGTTCAAATCCAGTTCGATTTCACGACTCACAGATTACAAGCACACGCTACGCGATGCTCGGTGGAATTGTTCGTCGTAGAAATGCGCTGGCTGGGATTTGAACCCAGGTTGTGACCATGGCAAGGTCACGTGATACCAACTACACTACCAGCGCTCACTTCGTTCGCACTGACCTTCGCGACCGTGGGTCGCTCAGTACCAGCGCAGGTAGCGTCTCGTTGCAATCAAATCTGGCGGGGGTGAGAGTAAAAAGCCTTCCGTTTTCCGGGGAAAACCGTGGGAAGTGAGGGCAATCGCCGTCCCGGTTGACCGCGAATCGTGTGATGCCGTCACGGGACACGGGCTTTCGGAAGCGGCAATCTAGCCAACGGTTGCATCGGTTCCGAACCGGCATGACGGACCATGTGAACGCGACTCACCGCGATCACGAAACGGGGTCTTTTTAAGTCCGGGAAGGGGAGATATCGGCACAGTCTAGTGGCGCGACGTGGAAGCGTCACGGCATGACGACCAGCGTACTCGTGCCGTCTTCCCTCGCACGGGAAGCCGAAGACAGACGCGAGGCAACTCGCAAGCTCGGCTACGTGGCCCGCGCGGCCACGATCTACCGGGTTGATCGGCTGACAGTGTACCCCGACCCTGACGGGGCGGGCAAGTGGGAAGACGGGTTCGTCGAAACCGTGCTGCGGTACGCCGCGACGCCCCCGCACCTCCGAAAGGAGATGTGGGGTAAGCGGGACGAACTGGAGTACGTCGGCGTCCTGCCGCCGCTCCGCGTGCGTTCACAGACCGGCTCCGGATCTGAGGGTTCGGGGTCGTTAAGACAGGGAATCGTGACCGAGGTCGGAGCTGATGGGCGCGTCCGGGTCAATTGCGGCATGCAACACCCGATCTCCCTTCCCGTCCCAGCGGATATGGACGTGGAACAGGGGGAGCGCGTGACCGTCAGGGTCTCTTCGCGACGGCCGGTCCGGGCGAAACTCGTCGACGCCCCCACAACGGGATTCGACGTTATCGCCGCGGACCTCGATGCGGCACTCTCGCGCGACGATGCCGGGCTCACTATCGCGTCATCGCGGTACGGCGAGCCGGTAACGTCGACCCGTCTCGGCCAGTTGGCCGAGCGGCGCGACGCCGAGGGCGGCATGACCGTCGCCTTCGGGGCACCCGAGCGCGGGTTACCGTCGATACTCGACGTTGCCCCGGACGCCGTCGGGGGAGACCAGACGAGCGACGAACCAGAAGGGTTCGACCTCTGGCTGAATACGGTTCCGAACCAGGGCAGTGAGGTCGTGCGAACGGAGGAAGCTCTGTTCGCCTCCCTCACCTGTCTAACCCTCACGGAGTAAACGAATGCCACAACCAAGCAGACCACGCAAAGGCTCGCTGGGCTTCGGCCCGCGCAAGCGCTCGACGAGCGAGACGCCTCGCTTCAACAGCTGGCCGTCTGACGACGGCCAGCCGGGCGTCCAAGGGTTCGCCGGCTACAAGGCTGGCATGACACACGTCGTGCTCGTCAACGACGAACCTAACTCCCCCCGCGAGGGGATGGAGGAGACTGTCCCGGTGACAGTCATCGAGACGCCGCCGATGCGCGCCGTTGCCCTGCGAGCGTACGAAGACACGCCGTACGGTCAGCGTCCGCTGACGGAAGTCTGGACCGACGAGTTCCACTCGGAGCTCGACCGGACCCTGGACGTTCCGGAGGACCACGACCCGGACGCTGCTGAGGAACAGGTACGTGACGCACTCGAGGCCGGTGACCTCGGGGACGTGCGACTCATTACGCACACCGTCCCCGACGCCGTCCCGAGCGTCCCGAAGAAAAAGCCCGACGTGATGGAGACTCGCGTCGGCGGCGGCTCCGTTTCCGACCGCCTCGACCACGCCCTCGACCTCGTCGAGGACGGTGGCGAGCACGCCATGAACGACATCTTCCGCGCCGGCGAGTACGCCGACGTGGCCGGTGTCACGAAAGGCAAAGGGACGCAGGGTCCCGTCAAGCGATGGGGCGTCCAGAAGCGGAAAGGCAAGCACGCCCGCCAGGGATGGCGCCGACGGATCGGCAACCTCGGTCCGTGGAACCCGTCCCGTGTGCGCTCGACGGTCCCCCAGCAGGGGCAGACCGGCTACCACCAGCGCACCGAGCTCAACAAGCGCCTCATCGACATCGCCGACGGCGACGACGCTACCGTCGACGGTGGCTTCGTCAACTACGGCGAAGTCGATGGGCCGTACACGCTCGTGAAGGGCTCCGTGCCAGGTCCGGACAAGCGCCTGGTGCGCTTCCGGCCCGCGGTGCGTCCGAACGACCAACCGCGCCTCGACCCCGAGGTGCGCTACGTCTCCAACGAATCGAATCAGGGATAACCTATGCAGGCAACAATCCACGACCTGAACGGCAACGCAGACGGCGAGGTCGACCTTCCGGATGTCTTCGAGACGCCGGTTCGGTCCGACCTCATCGGTAAAGCTGTACGCGCCGCTCAGGCCAACCGAAAGCAGGACTACGGGTCCGACGAGTACGCCGGCCTTCGAACGCCGGCCGAGTCCTTCGGTAGCGGCCGCGGGCAGGCACACGTCCCGAAGCAGGACGGCCGTGCCCGCCGCGTCCCGCAGGCGGTCAAGGGGCGACGCGCCCACCCGCCGAAAGCCGAGAAGGACCGCTCGCTCGACCTCAACGACAAGGAACGGCAACTGGCCGTTCGCTCGGCGCTGGCCGCGACGGCTGACGCCGACCTCGTCGCCGACCGCGGCCACGAGTTCGACCGTGGCGAAGTGCCCGTCGTCGTCTCCGACGACTTCGAGGACCTCGTCAAGACGCAGGAAGTCGTCTCGCTGCTGGAGGCGCTCGATGTCCACGCGGACATCGAGCGCGCCGACGACACGAAGATCAAGGCAGGCCAGGGGTCGGCCCGCGGACGGAAGTACCGCCGCCCCGCCTCCATCCTCTTCGTGACCAGCGACGAGCCGTCGACGGCCGCCCGCAACCTCGCGGGGGCCGACGTGGCGACCGCCAGCGAGGTCAACACGGAAGACCTCGCACCCGGTGGCTCGCCCGGTCGACTCACCGTCTTTACGGAATCCGCACTCGCGGAGGTGGCCGAGCGATGAGCTGGGATGTCATCAAACACCCACACGTCACTGAGAAGGCCATGAACGACATGGACTTCCAGAACAAGCTCCAGTTCGCCGTCGACGACCGCGCCTCCAAGGGCGAGGTCTCCGACGCCGTCGAGGAGCAGTACGACGTGACTGTCGTACAGGTCAACACGCAGAACACGATGGACGGCGAAAAGAAGGCCGTCGTTCGCCTCTCCGAGGACGACGACGCCCAGGAAGTCGCCTCCAGAATTGGGGTGTTCTAACCATGGGACGACGAATCCAAGGACAACGGCGCGGCCGCGGGACCTCCACCTTCCGTGCTCCGTCGCACCGTTACAAGGCGAATCTGGAGCACCGCAAGGTCGAGGACGGCGACGTTATCGCCGGCACGGTCGTCGACATCGAGCACGACCCGGCCCGCTCGGCTCCGGTCGCCGCCGTCGAGTTCGAAGACGGCGACCGCCGACTCATCCTCGCGCCGGAAGGCGTCGGGGTGGGCGACGAGCTACAGGTCGGCGTCAGTGCCGAGATCGCACCCGGGAACACGCTCCCGCTGGCGGAGATCCCAGAGGGGGTCCCGGTGTGTAACGTCGAATCCAGCCCCGGTGACGGTGGGAAGTTCGCCCGTGCATCGGGCGTCAACGCCCAGCTACTCACCCACGACCGCAACGTCGCGGTCGTCAAGCTCCCCTCCGGGGAGATGAAGCGGCTTGACCCGCAGTGTCGTGCCACCATCGGCGTCGTCGCCGGTGGCGGCCGAACTGACAAGCCGTTCGTGAAGGCTGGCAACAAGCATCACAAGATGAAAGCGCGCGGGACGAAGTACCCGCGTGTCCGTGGTGTGGCGATGAACGCCGTCGACCACCCGTTCGGTGGCGGTGGCCGCCAGCACCCCGGCAAACCCAAGTCCATTTCGCGGAACGCCCCGCCTGGCCGTAAGGTCGGGGACATCGCCTCGAAGCGGACTGGTCGAGGTGGGAACGAATGAGTTCAGAGTATCAAATCGGCCACGAAGGAGAGTTCTCCTTCCGCGGCCACACGCTCGACGAGCTGCAGGAGATGGAGCTCGAGGAAGTCGCGGAACTGCTCCCCGCTCGACAGCGGCGAAGTATCGAACGCGGCCTGACCGAGGAGAAACACAAGCTCCTCGAAAAGGCTCGCGAGGCCGGCGAAGAGGAGACAGCCAACGACCCCATCCGGACCCACCTGCGCGACATGCCGGTGGTCCCGGAGATGGTCGGGCTGACCTTCGCCGTCCACGACGGCCAGAACTTCGAGCGTGTCAACGTCGAGCCCGAGATGCTCGGCCACTACCTCGGTGAGTTCCAGCTCACACGGAGTAGCGTCGAACACGGTCAGGCCGGTATCGGAGCGACACGCTCCTCGAAGTTCGTACCGCTCAAATAATCATGGGAATCAGCTACTCAGTCGAAGCCGACCCGGACACGACGGCCAAAGCGATGCTCCGGGAGCGGCAGATGAGCTTCAAGCACAGCAAGGCCATCGCCCGCGAGATCAAGGGCAAGACGGCCGGCGAGGCTGTCGACTACCTCGAAGCGGTTATCGAGGGCGACCAGCCCGTTCCGTTCAAACAGCACAACTCGGGCGTCGGCCACAAAAGCAAGGTCGACGGCTGGGACGCCGGACGCTACCCGGAGAAGGCCAGCAAGGCCTTCCTCGACCTGCTCGAGAACGCGGTCGGCAACGCCGACCACCAGGGCTTCGACGGTGAGGCCATGACGATCACGCACGTCGCCGCCCACAAGGTCGGCGAGCAGCAGGGTCGCAAGCCCCGCGCGATGGGGCGTGCCTCGGCGTGGAACAGCCCGCAGGTCGATGTCGAACTCATCCTCGAAGAACAGGAGGACGACGACTAATGGCCGACGAACAACAGTTCATCGAGGACGGCCTCCAGCGGACCCAGATCGACGAGTTCTTCGCAGAGGAACTCGGTCGCGCCGGCTACGGCGGCATGGATGTCGCCAAGACGCCGATGGGGACCCAGATCGTGCTCAAAGCCGAGAAGCCAGGGATGGTCATCGGCAAGGGCGGGAAGAACATCCGGAAGATCACGACGGAACTCGAGGACCGGTTCAACCTCGACGACCCGCAGGTCGACGTGCAGGAAGTCGACGAGCCGGACCTCAATGCCCGCATCGTCGCGGACCGACTGGCCAACGCCCTCGAGCGTGGCTGGTACTTCCGCAAAGCGGGCCACACCACCATCGACCGGATCATGGAGTCGGGCGCACTCGGCGCAGAGATCGTCCTCTCCGGGAAGGTCACGGGTGCACGCTCACGCGTGGAGAAGTTCAACCGCGGCTACGTCAAGCACAACGGCGAGCCCGCGGAAGAGATCGTCGACAGCGGCGTCGGCGTGGCCGTGATGAAGCTCGGGACCATCGGGGTCCGAGTCAAGATCATCCCGCCGGACGCGGAGCTCCCCGACGACTTCGAGATCTACGAGGATGTCGATGTCGAGGACTACGTGGCCGACACCGACGGCGAGTCTGTCGAGGAACTCCTCGAAGGCGAGCCCGACGACAGCGAGACGGCCGAGGAACTCGACGAGGACGTGGCCGCCGGGGCCGACGACGACTCCGAGGACGACGAGGAGTTCGTCGACGAGGAGATCGTCGAGGAAGACGTTGAGGTCCCGACTGACGATGATGTCGAGGATGTCGATGTCGACGAACTCGAAGAAGCCGTCGATGAGGAACTCGACGAGGATGTCGAGGCGGAAGCCGAAGAACTCATGGACGAAATGGACG
Source organism: Haloarcula terrestris (assembly GCF_031624315.1). NCBI lineage: Archaea > Methanobacteriati > Methanobacteriota > Halobacteria > Halobacteriales > Haloarculaceae > Haloarcula > Haloarcula terrestris. Next base: position 430,959 of record NZ_JAMQOM010000002.1, read on the forward strand.
ACGAGGAGGGTGACGACGAATGACCGTCCTCCACGTCCAGGAGATTCGAGACATGACGCCCGCCGAACGCGAGGCGGAACTCGGCGACCTGAAGACCGAACTGCTGAACGCCCGGGCCGTCCAGGCCGCGGGTGGTGCGCCGGAGAACCCCGGTCGCATCAAGGAGCTGCGCAAGGCCATCGCCCGCATCAAGACGGTGCAGGGCGAAGAAGGCGACCTGCAGGAGAACGAATAATGCCACTAACACCCGAGACGCTCCCACGACACGAACTCGTCGGCCTCGACTGTGAGGTCGTTTCGGCGTCCAACCCGGACGCCGTGGGTATCAGCGGCACTGTCGTCACCGAGACGACACAGATGCTGACAATCGAGGGAGCCGACCGGGTGTGGCACGTGCCGAAGGACAGCGCGACCTTTTCGTTCGCCGTCGACGGACAGCGAGTCCGGGTCGACGGCGACCGACTCGTCGCGCGTCCCGCTCGTCGCACAGAGAACACAGGAGATTCACTATGGCGCTAGGACTGAACGTACAGGAACCGGAGGAAACCTGTGCCGATCAGAACTGCCCGTTCCACGGAGAGCTCTCCGTGCGCGGACAGACACTGAACGGCGAGGTAGCCTCCACTGACATGGAGAAGACCGTTGTCGTCGAGCGCGAGTACGACGTGAAGGTGCCGAAATACGACCGCTTCATGAAGCGGCGGAGCCGCGTTCCGGCTCACGCACCCGACTGTCTCGACCTCGCGGTCGGTGACACGGTCACGATAGCAGAGTGTCGACCGCTCTCGAAAACGAAAAGCCACGTCGTCGTTGGCGTGGTCGCCGACGAACAGGACGGTGATGCCTGATGGAAGCACTCGGTGCTGACGTCACGCAAGGCCTGGAGAAGGGCTCGCTCATCACGTGTGCGGACAACACGGGAGCGCGCCAGCTCAAGGTCATTTCCGTCCACGGCTACTCGGGAACGAAGAACCGCCACCCCAAAGCTGGGCTGGGCGACAAGATCACGGTTTCGGTCACCAAGGGGACGCCCGAAATGCGTCGCCAAGTGCTCGAAGCCGTCGTCGTCCGCCAGCGAAAGCCGATCCGTCGACCCGACGGCACCCGCGTCAAGTTCGAAGACAACGCGGCCGTCATCGTCGACGAGAACGAGGACCCGCGCGGGACCGAGCTGAAAGGTCCCATCGCACGGGAAGTCGCACAGCGATTCGGCAGTGTGGCATCAGCAGCGACGATGATCGTATAGAACCATGAGCAAGCAACCAGACAAACAACGCAAGAGCCAACGACGTGCCCCGCTTCACGAGCGGCACAAGCAGGTCCGGGCGACGCTTTCGGCCGACCTCCGCGAGGAGTACGGCCAGCGCAACGTCCGCGTCAACACTGGTGACACCGTCGAGGTGCTCCGTGGCGACTTCGCCGGCGAAGACGGCGAAGTCATCAAGGTGGACCTCGACAAGGCCGTCATCCACGTCGAAGACGTGACACTCGAAAAGACGGACGGCGAGGAAGTCCCGCGACCGCTTGACACCTCGAACGTCCGCGTGACGGACCTGGACCTCGAAGACGAGAAGCGCGAGGCCCGTCTCGAATCGGAGGATGATTCCGCATGAGTAACCACCAGAAGCGACTCTCGGTGCCAAACAGTTGGCCCGTAGAGCGCAAGACCGCGACGTTTACGGTGAAAGCCGGCGCCGGCCCGCACGGTGAGGATGGGGTTCCCCTCCTCATCGTCCTTCGGGACGTGCTCGGCTACGCCGACAACCGCAAAGAAGCCCGCTACGCCCTCAACGAGGACAACGTCCTCATCAACGGGAAGGCCATCGCCGACGAGGAGCGCCCCGTCGGGATGTTCGACATCCTGGCCTTCACCGAGCGCGAGGAGTACTACCGCGTGTTCCCCGGCGAGGGTGGTCGGCTGGCGCTGACCGCAATCGACCCGGACGCGGCCCAGTCCAAGCTCGGCAAGATCGTCACCAAGACCCACGTCTCCGGTGGCGATGTCCAGCTGGGTCTCCACGACGGCGAGACGCTCATCGTCGAGGACGACCAGACCTACGACGCTGGCGACTCCATCGTCGTCGGCAACGAGGACGGCGACATCGTGGCCCACTTCGAGTATGAAGAGGGCGCACTCGTCACCGCCGTCGACGGCGCCCACGCGGGCGAAGTCGGCGAGATCGAGGAGATCCAGGTGACGCCAGGCTCGGCCCAGAACAACGTCATCGTCTCCCAAGATGGCGACGAAGGCTTCGAGACGGTCGAAGAGTACGTCGTCGTTATCGACGAGAACTTCACGGGCGATTCGGACGACGAATCGGACACTGTGACGGGTGATGACGAATGAGCTCCGAGAGTGAGTCCGGTGGCGACTTCCACGAGATGCGCGAACCGCGCATCGAGAAGGTCGTCGTTCACATGGGTATCGGCCACGGTGGCCGCGACCTCGCCAACGCAGAGGACATCCTCGGGGAGATCACCGGGCAGACGCCGGTGCGAACGAAGGCCAAGCGGACTGTCGGCGAGTTCGACATCCGCGAGGGCGACCCCATCGGTGCGAAGGTCACCCTCCGTGCCGAGATGGCCGAGGAGTTCCTCCAGACGGCGCTGCCGCTTGCCGAACTGGCGACGAGTCAGTTCGACGACACCGGCAACTTCAGCTTCGGCGTCGAGGAACACACCGAGTTCCCGAGCCAGGAGTACGACCCGAGCATCGGAATCTACGGGCTGGACGTGACGGTTAACCTCGTCCGCCCCGGCTACCGCGTTGCCAAGCGCGACAAGGCGTCGCGCTCGATTCCGACAAAGCATCGACTCAACCCGGCGGATGCGGTCGCCTTCATCGAGTCGACCTACGACGTGGAGGTGAGCGAATGAGCGAAAGTGAAACCACAGACGAGCCCGAGGCCGAGACGGCATCCAGCGAGCGAACTGGCCAGCTCGAGTCCTGTCAGCGCTGCGGGCGCGAACAGGGACTCGTTGGCAAGTACGACATCTGGCTGTGCCGCCAGTGCTTCCGCGAGATTTCGCGGGGCATGGGCTTCAGGAAGTACAGCTAACAATGACAGGGAACGACCCATTTGCCAACGCACTGTCGGCGCTTAACAACGCCGAAAGCGTCGGGCACTTAGAGCAGACAGTATCGCCCGCTTCGAACGAGATCGGCAGCGTCCTCGAGGTCTTCTACGACCGCGGGTACATCGACGGATTCAGTTTCGTCGACGACGGCAAAGCCGGCGAGTTCGAAGTCGAACTGAAAGGAGCCATCAACGAGTGTGGCCCGGTCAAGCCCCGCTACTCAGCGGGTGCCGACGAGTTCGAAAAGTGGGAGAAGCGGTTCCTCCCCGCCCGTGACTACGGGACCCTCGTCGTCACGACCAGCCACGGCATCATGAGCCACTACGAGGCTCGTGAGCAGGGCGTTGGTGGCCAAGTCATCGCGTACGTATACTAACAATGCCACGAGTAGAACTGGAGATTCCGGAGGACGTGGACGCCGAGCAGGACCACCTTGACATCACCGTCGAGGGGGACAACGGCAGCGTCACACGTCGGCTCTGGTACCCTGACATCGACGTGTCCGTCGACGGCGACACGGTCGTCATCGAATCCGATGAGGACAACGCCAAGACGATGTCGACGATCGGTACCTTCCAGAGCCACATCGAGAACATGTTCCACGGCGTGACCGAGGGCTGGGAGTACGGGATGGAAGTCTTTTACTCTCACTTCCCCATGCAGGTCGACGTTGAGGGTGACGAAGTCGTCATCGAGAACTTCCTCGGCGAGAAGGCCCCCCGCCGCACGACGATCCACGGCGACACGGATGTCGAGATCGACGGCGAGGAGCTGACCATCAGCGGCCCCGACATCGAGGCCGTCGGCCAGACTGCCGCGGACATCGAACAGCTCACGCGCATCAACGACAAGGACGTGCGCGTGTTCCAGGACGGGGTGTACATCACCCGCAAACCGAACCGAGGTGACGCCTGATGGCGGACAATCCTGACAACACGAGCAGTGACGCCGACGCCAACGAGGAAGGGCTTCCGCAGGGCGACGCGCCCGAGGAAGACATCGAGTCCGAGCAGCCCCACGGCGGCGAGCCCGCCGAGGACCCCGATCAGGTGGCCGAGGACGCCGAAGAAGCCGAAGACGAGTACACCGAACTGACTGACATCAGCGGTGTCGGCCCGTCCAAGGCGGAGTCGCTCCGCGAGGCCGGTTTCGAGGATATCGACGCCGTCCGCGGCGCCGACCAGTCCGCGCTCGCCGATGTCAGCGGTATCGGGAACGCGCTGGCGGCCCGCATCAAGGCCGATGTCGGCGGACTCGAAGTCGAGTCCGAGACCGAGGCCGAAGTCGAAGAGGAAGGTAGCGAAGAAGCGCCCGACGAGGACGTGGAGACGGAACTCCAGGCCCGCGGGCTCACCGACAAGACGCCGGACCTCTCCGACGAGGACGCGCGGCTGCTGACCCAGCGACACCGGGTCGGCAAGCCGCAGTTCAACCGCCAGGACCACCACAAGAAAAAGCGCGTCTCGACCTCGTGGCGCCGCCCCCGTGGCCAGCTCTCGAAGCAGCGCCGCGGCATGAAGGGCAAGGGCGACACGGTCGAGGCGGGCTTCCGCTCGCCGAAAGCGGTGCGGGGCAAGCACCCCTCGGGCTTCGAGGAGGTCCGCGTGCACAACGTGGACGACCTGGACGGCATCGACGGGGATACGGAAGCCGCCCGCATCGCCTCGAAGGTCGGCGCTCGCAAGCGCGAGCGTATCGAAGAGGCAGCCGAGGACGCGGGTATCCGCGTGCTCAACCCCACCTATGTCGAAGTCGAGGTGAGTGAGTGATGACTGATCTCTCCGCACAGAAGCGACTCGCGGCTGACGTTCTCGATGTCGGCAAGAACCGCGTCTGGTTCAACCCTGAGCGACAGGGCGACATCGCCGACGCGATCACCCGCGACGACGTTCGCGAACTGGTCGATGAGGGCGCCATTCAGGCGAAAGACAAGAAAGGCAACTCCCGCGGACGCGCCCGGGAGCGCCAGAAGAAGCGTGCGTACGGCCACCAGAAGGGAGCCGGTTCCCGGAAGGGCAAGGCGGGCGCACGGCAGAACTCCAAGGAGGACTGGGAGTCACGCATCCGCGCACAGCGGACGAAGCTGCGCGAACTGCGTGACGAGGGAACGCTTTCGAGTTCGCAGTACCGCGACCTGTACGACAAGGCCGGCGGTGGCGAGTTCGACAGCGTTGCCGATCTCGAACGTTACATCGACGCAAACCACGGTGACGCATAATGGCGACAGGACCACGATACAAAGTACCGATGCGGCGACGCCGCGAGGCCAGAACCGATTACCATCAGCGGTTGCGCCTGTTGAAATCCGGTAAGCCACGTCTCGTTGCTCGAAAGAGCAATAAACACGTCAGGGCGCAGCTGGTGACGCTTGGCCCCAACGGCGACGACACTCTCGCGTCCGCTCACTCGAGCGACCTCGCCGAGTACGGCTGGGAGGCCCCGACGGGCAACATGCCCTCGGCGTACCTCACCGGTCTGCTCGCCGGGCTTCGCGCGAAGGAAGCGGGCATCGAGGAAGCAGTGCTCGACATCGGACTCAACAGCCCGACACCCGGAAGCAAAGTATTCGCAATACAGGAAGGCGCAATCGACGCCGGCCTGGACATTCCGCACAACGACGACGTACTCGCCGACTGGCAGCGCACGCGCGGTGCCCATATCGCCGAGTACGACGAGCAGCTCGAGGAGCCGCTGTACAGCGGCGACTTCGACGCTGCAGACCTCCCGGAGCACTTCGACGAGCTCCGAGAGACCCTACTGGACGGTGACATCGAACTATGAGTGCTAACAACGGATGGGAGCCACGGACACGCCTCGGCAAGCAGGTCGTCGAGGGCGAAATCGACTCCATGCAGGAGGCGCTGAACTCCGGGCTCCCGCTGAAAGAATCGGAAATCGTCGACCAGCTCGTTCCCGACCTGGAAGACGAGGTGCTGGACATCAACATGGTCCAGCGAATGACAGACTCCGGCCGCCGCGTGAAGTTCCGCTGCGTGGTCGCCGTTGGCAACCGCGACGGCCTCATCGGCTACGCAGAGGGGCGTGACGACCAGGTCGGCGGTGCCATCCAGAAAGCGATCGACATCGCGAAGCTGAACATCATCGATGTCTCCCGTGGCTGCGGTTCCTGGGAGTGTGGCTGTGGCCGTCCGCACACGGTCGCGCTGCGCACCGAGGGCAAGGCCGGGAGCGTCGAGGTCGAGCTCCAGCCGGCCCCGCGCGGGCTGGGACTGGCGGGCGGAGAGACCGTCCGCAAGGTGCTCGAACTCGCCGGTATCGAAGACATCTGGACACGCAGTAGCGGGAACACGCGCACCACGGTCAACTTCGCGAAGGCGACGTTCAACGCCCTCGAGAACACGGCCCAGGCGCGTGTCCCCGAACGGACCTTCGAAAAACGAGAGGTGATCGAGTGATGCACGCGCTCGTCCAGCTCCGTGGCGAAGTCAACATGCACGGCGACATCCAGGACACCCTGGAGATGCTCAACATCCACCACGTGAACCACTGCACGCTCGTCCCCGAGACGGACGCCTACCGTGGCATGGTGACGAAGGTCAACGACTTCGTCGCCTTCGGCGAGCCGAGCCAGGAGACCCTCGAGACGGTTCTGTCGACGCGCGCCGAGCCCGTTGAGGGCGACGCCGACGTGGACGACGAGTGGGTCGCCGAGAATACGGATTACGACGACATCTCCGGGCTCGCGTTCGCGCTCCTCTCCGAGGAGACGACGCTGCGCGAGCAGGGACTGTCCCCGACGCTCCGTCTGCACCCGCCCCGTGGCGGCCACGACGGCGTCAAACACCCCGTCAAGGAGGGCGGGCAGCTCGGGAAACACGACACCGAGGGTATCGACGACCTCCTGGAGGCGATGCGATAATGACGAGTAAAAAGAAACGACAGCGCGGCTCGCGCACGCACGGCGGCGGCTCGCACAAGAACCGACGTGGTGCTGGCCACCGCGGTGGTCGCGGTGCTGCAGGCCGTGACAAACACGAGTTCCACAACTACGAACCGCTCGGCAAGAGCGGCTTCAAGCGCCCGCAGAAGGTGCAGGAAGAAGCCGCAACCATCGACGTTCGCGAGATCGACGAGGATGTCACGCTGCTGGCCGCCGAGGACGTTGCCGAAGTCGAAGACGGTGGCTTCCGCGTCGATGTCCGTGATATCGTCGACGACGCTGACGACGCCGACTACGTGAAGGTACTCGGTGCCGGACAGGTTCGCCACGAACTCACGCTCGTCGCCGACGACTTCTCCGAGACCGCTCGCGAGAAGGTCGAAGCCGCAGGCGGGAGCGTCGAACTGACCGACCTCGGCCAGGAGCGCCAGGCCGAGGCCGAGACAGACGACGACGCGGACGAGGAATAACGACCAATGAGCTGGAAGGACACCGCCGAACCACTGCTTGTCCGGATGCCCGCAGTCCGGCGTCCGGAGGGACACGTCCCGTTCAAGCGCAAGCTCACCTGGACAGGAGGCGTGCTCCTGCTGTATTTCTTCCTGACGAACGTGAAACTGTTCGGGCTGGACATCGACGCCAGCCAACAGGTGTTCGGGCGCTTCTCCTCGATTCTGGCCTCCGGCCAGGGGAGCATCATGCAGCTGGGTATCGGTCCGATTGTCACGGCGTCCATCGTGTTACAGCTCCTCGGTGGCGCGGACCTGCTCGGGCTGAACACCCAGGACGACCCGCGCGACCAGATCCTCTATCAGGGGCTCCAGAAGCTGCTGGTGCTCGTGATGATCTGCCTGACCGGGCTCCCGATGGTGTTCGCCGGCGGCTTCCTGCCGGCAGATACGGCTGTCGCGAGTTCCCTGGGTATCGGGACGTTCGGTGTCCAGTGGCTCATCTTCGCCCAGATGTTCGTGGGCGGTGTCCTCATCCTGTTCATGGACGAGGTCATCTCCAAGTGGGGCGTCGGCTCCGGTATCGGCCTGTTCATCGTCGCTGGCGTGAGCCAGCGACTCGTCGGGGGCGTCCTGACGGCGCCGTTTATCGGCAACAGCGAAGGGATCATCTACACCTGGTACCTGTTCATCACCGGCCAGCGCGGCACTGGGCCAGTGCTGGCCGCTGATGGCCTCCAGACCGTGTTGCTCCAGGGCGAACTACTGGGGCTGTTCACGACGCTCCTGATCTTCTCGGTGGTCGTCTACGCCGAGTCGGTCCGCGTCGAGATCCCGCTGTCGAACGCTCGCGTGAAAGGCGCCCGGGGCCGGTTCCCGGTCAAGCTCATCTACGCGAGCGTCCTGCCGATGATCCTCGTTCGGGCACTCCAGGCGAACATCCAGTTCCTGGGCCGGATCCTGAACGCCCAGCTGAGTTCGATGCCAGCGTTCCTCGGCACGTACGCTAACGGCCAGCCCACCGGCGGCCTGTTCTACTTCCTCGCCCCCGTCCAGAGCCGTGGCGACTGGATGTGGTGGCTCGAAGGGACTACCCAACCGATCTGGCAGATCCTGACCCGCGTCGGGATCGACCTGTTCGTCATGCTGGTCGGCGGCGCGATCTTCGCCGTCTTCTGGGTCGAAACCACCGACATGGGTCCGGAAGCGACGGCCAAGCAGATCCACAACTCCGGGATGCAGATTCCCGGCTTCCGACAGAACGTCGGCGTCATCGAGAAAGTCCTCGAGCGGTATATCCCGCAAGTGACCGTCATCGGTGGTGCCTTGGTTGGGCTGCTGGCCGTGATGGCCAACATGCTGGGTACCATCGGCGGTGTCTCCGGTACCGGGCTGCTACTGACAGTCTCCATTACGTACAAACTGTACGAGGAGATCGCCGAAGAGCAGCTTATGGAGATGCATCCGATGATGCGCCAGATGTTCGGATAGAACCACAGAATATCATATTCTTTTAATCTCGCTATGTCCTCCAAACCACTGCTCTGGCCTTTTTATTGGTCAGAGGTAATTAGCTGATATGCAGCTTGAATAGCCGTTCGACAGCATTCCGATTTCCGTGGCGACACATCTGAAATCGGAGGCCGGCTCGTTGCAGTGCAGTTTGGAGGTGTTGAGCACCATCGACGAGAAAGACGGCAGCTTCGACATCGTGTTTTTGCCGAAGTTCGCGCAGGAAAATTTCCGTGAGGGTGGTCGTAGTTGTCGCAAACAGCCGGACGTGAAGCAGTTCATTCGACTGCGGATCGGCGGCGGCGTACAGCCAGAATTGCTGATCGTTGATGCGAATCACTGTTTCGTCAAGTGCAATCTGATTCGGAGATTTCCCGGATTCTGGCTGTAGATCGGCTTTCTGCACCCAATCGTGGATGGCTTTCCGACTGCGTTGGACACCCAATGAATCGAGTAATTCGACGATATTCGAAAGCGAGAGTCCCGCAAGGTGGGATTGGATACCCAACGCCATCGCTGGCTCGGGTGTCCGCTCGCGCTCCACAAAATCCAAATCAATCCAGTCTCTACTTCCACTGAGGCGTGTGATTTCTGCCATGGACAGCTGAAATCACTCTCGCCTCACTTTTCACGCTTAACTAAACACGACCCTGAAATCGGAGTGAAAATTTAAACAATGCCGCCTGCAACCCGGATGCGCCGTCAACAAGAAACAGGCTGTCAGCAACGTCGTGTTTCTTGGCCAGTTCCTGCAGGAACTGCTTGGTGAGGACGATCGTTCGTGTCGGGTATAGCCTCACGTGGAGAAATTTGTCTGAATCCGGATCAACAGCATCGTACAGCCAAAACCGATGATCGTTGAGTTGAATCACCGTTTCGTCGACTGCAATGTAATTCGGATTTTCCCGCTGACAGGCTGTAGGCCGGCTTTCTGCACCCAATTATGAACCGTGGAACGACACCGCTCGACACCCAAGCCAGCTAGAATAGAGACGGTATCCGACAGCAACCACCCCGTCGGATGCAGTTGGATACCTAGTTTCATCACCAGCGCGGGTGTCGGTTCTCGCTCCACAAAATCTAATTCGAAGCCGCTGCTAAATTCACTGAGGCACTCGATTCCGGGCATAGACACCTAGAAATCGAGTTGCCTCGTTCTTCAGACCTTATCTGAACAGTGCCTTGTTACTCTTCACATATTCAAAATAACATTTTATATTCGATACCCTACTATTCAGTACAGATGGCGGTACGGGTGTAGAATTTACTGATGAACAGTCTTCGCGAATGGTTGAGTTGGTACTAAATGTGGCCAGTAGTTTGTGAGACCAACATGGCATTTTATCTATTGCATGAAATTCTAATCTACTCTTTCTAATTAATATTATATTCTATATTTTCTATAGATGATGATGGGCTATCTTATAGAAGTATAAAATAATTACTGGAATGATATATCTCCCACGAAAAAATAATTTCGTATTATGTACAATTGTTAACATCGTGAGCTGATATTCAGATGTACTATTGATATAGTTATTACAATAACCATATCAAATTAACCACGCTCCACATCTCATCAAAGGGGATTTATATTGTTTGGAACTGAATAATCCACATCTGATTCAATGTCCAGGATAAGCCCTATTTTACAGCAGAATTCGACAGACGAAACGTCTACTTTTGCCACAGTAGTGCTAGTGCTTGTCGTTATAGCAAGTGCGACAGATATGACCGAGTTATCGTCCGAATACCACATTCTCACAATTATCCCGGCAATATTTCTATTCACCATTGTAGTAATTACACTCTCAAATTCTGTTCAAATTCCCCTCTACGCATTAATTGCCTACGCAGCGATATGGATATTATATCTGTCACATGCTATTGTACCTCCAGTATCTTTATGGGCACTATTACGAATACCAATCTTTATGTGTTCTTCATTCATATTTTTATTTGTAGCTCCAAAAATAGTGAATGTTAATGGTTTTCTATATATGATGTATATTCTGGCAGCCAGTCTGACTCTTATTGGTATTCCTAATTTTTTAATTGGTGAATATTACATCATGGGTTTTGCTGTGTCTCCACATCCGGTTCAAAAACAAGTCCCCTTCCTTGGTATGTTGGTGTACCCAATGAAGTCAGTCTTAGCTAATCCAAACCCATTCGGATTTATTGTCGGAATAGGATCTTTAATTGGATTATCGGCTTATTATAAACACCGACGATGGTTTGATCTCTTTTTGATAGTGGTCCTCTCTATTGGAGTGATTTTCAGCGCAAGTCGTGGGGCCTTACTTACAACGATCGTTGGTTGGAGCCTTCTCTCTGCGTACTTTTTCTTTAATCTAGAAACGCTCTATCTCTTCATATTGGCTGGATGTCTTGGTTTACTTTTCCTATTCGTAACTAATGTTAGTCCTTTCACAAGTCCAATCAGTCTCCCCACAATTATCCCAGTACGGTGGCAATACTGGACCGCTGCAGTAGAGGCAATTAAAATAAATCCGTATATAGGAGTTGGATTCCAACCTATTGATCATATAATATCTCCCTTCCTTCCTTCAGGATTAGTGACTGCTAATATACATAATACTTACTTATACGTTCTGCTAACTCGTGGTCTCATTGGTGGTTTTATTCATTTTATTTTCTTATCACTACTATATCGAAAATCTCTGGCCAGTATATCTGACCAAAATGATGTGCTCTTACTATGTATTCTGACGATGGTATTGATTGAAATGCTATTTGAGGGGATGGCAATGTTTGGACTCTCATTATTCTCCGTTATCCCTATAACTATTTTTGGTTTTGTGATACACCAATAAATCAGAATATTGGAGCAGTAAGTAATAATAGACCAGTAGAACCTTTTACTTGGTAACCCTATTTGAACCATGGGCCAAGGAATCTTATACATCGCAACCGGAACCGACTATGCTAATCAAGCTATCATATCTGCAAGAATAGCAAAAAAGAACACAAACTATCCTGTTTCTATTGTTTCTGATCAGCCCATCTCTGACTCAGTTTTTGATGAAGTAATCTTATTGAAAGATCCTTACTACAATTTTGGTGATAAAATACTCGGAATGAAAAAAACGCCGTATGAAAAGACTCTTTTTATCGATACAGATGCGTATATTCTTGACAACATTTCTGAACTCTTCGGATTATTATCCGGGTTTGACATAGCTGCCGCTCAGAGCCCACATAACTGGACGGCTGAAACTAAAAATATCCGTGCTGGATCTATTGATGACTCACTAGACGCATTACCTGACCTTAATACCGGTGTTATTCCATATAAGATGAATGATAAAACGGCTTATTTTCTTGATAAATGGGATGACTTTTACCAGGAGCAACATCCACAGGACCAGCCTACATTCGTGTCCGCATTATATGATACAGGCGTAGATTTTGTTACTCTTCCAAGGATATATAATTACATTCATGGATATCCTTCTCAGGTCACTGAAGACGTTAAGATCATCCATGATATAGAAGATATGATACAAACAGACAATTTAAAAAGCGAACTGGACAGGATCGAATCCTATCTTAACGCCACTAATTCACCAAGAATAGTATATCATCTGGGTAATCCGTTTGTATCTTCGAACATGTTCTTAGATCTGATCAGAAAGGCTGAAAGCCTCTTCAGAAAAAAGGGTTAAAGTACCTATAAAATTTGGAAAACATGGAATCTGTACTTTTTGCCTGCCACTTATCTCCACTATGATAAACAACTCCATCGAAAGGGTATTCATCCCTCCACAACATAACATGCTCCTTATTCGATAGTTTACTCACATCTAATTCAGATGCAGCGACCGCCAAAGCATGTTGTTCTGTCCATTGTTTATCTGTTTTTGAACCGAATGCGAGAGCATCTGCCCATTTCTGTTCTATAATTTGATGTGACCCATTGTTAAATGCCAAAACACCTGTATTTGGCATCCACTCCAATAGATTGACACTCTGGTTAACTGCTATTCTATCCCACTCTGTAATTGAGTAATTAAGATTTCCTGGGCGAGCTCTCAGATCTGCTCTGGTTATGATCTCTGTCGGATCATCCAATACAATTGTATCCGCATCTAGGAAGACCACGGACTTAGCTCTAACCGAGCAGAGATGTAATTTATCCGCAAAGTACCGTGGAACTCCTCCTGGAACTTTCGCCATTGCTGATGCATAGTGGTCAATTTCTCTAACATCCACTCCAAGTTTTTTAAGTGATTTAACATCCTTATCTTTAATTGGTGGAGTGAAGAAGACAATTATATCACTGGGATCTACAAAATTAGACAAGGATTTTATAGAGATTATAGCTTGGTTAACTAGATCCTGTACACTGGAAACAGTATACACATATCTGGTCTCGTTTATTGTTGAGCACCTATTATCTACCATGCACTATCCCACGTCAACCAACCTAGCTGGCTCATTATAGACTTTCCTATTGACCGAATCATAAGTTCGGCCATCCGTACATCGAACCGTGAAAAAGGAAACTCAGCTGAGATGCCAATTTTATCAAATAGCTCACCGTAGTTCTTAAAGCAGGATAGTAACCACCGCTCCTTATGATAGTGGAGTACTGTTTTTGGCCTTATCGTCCACGCCCGGAGATGTACTGGGTAGTTGTAATTCTCACTTAAGGGATCAACATCATAATTTGCGGATAATAGGGCTAGCGCCACTTGATCCGCATGGTGTGGCGATTTAATATTTGGGCGTATTTTCACGGTAAGATCTCGCCACTGTTGACCTAAGTTCCCAACACGTGTAAGTACAACACCCGCGTTCCAATAGGGTCTCATCTTTTTTCGATCAACGGTGCTTTTCACGAACTCTGAGGGCGGAGAAATATTGAATTTGTCATACAAAGTGTGCCAAGTTGTATCACTTGCCATCGCCCAATACTGATTAGCTATATCTACAGGTTTAATTCGTATTTGTGCAGAGGAATTTTCATGTGCATTGAATTTACTGGTCAATAGGGTATCTGTATCCAGAAAGCATGTCCATGCTGTATCAAGCCGTTGTTCGGCCTGGTGTAATGCCTCTGTTTTGATAGAGATAGGATATTCCGGATCCGGAATGGATTTATGTGTTATTTTAACCCCTGTTTTTGAGAAATCACAATTTAGATCCTCCGAATGAGGTACCGTCATTAGAATTGGAGCATCTGGGTGAAATTGACGAATCGAGCGTACGAGATATGTAGCTCTACGACCGATTTGATCTCCACCCCCTACCAGGGCAAATCCAATACTTTCCATAATTGACCTAGCCAAAGTACGGTTATAACCTTTCGTGTTTAAGCCAAAAAATTGTAATCAACAACAAAATGGATCAACTCCGATAGCCTAATTGGCGCAGTCGATCATCTACATCTGTATCTATGTCTGCTAATTTGTCTCCTTCTTCGGAGATTATATCACGCCTAGATTCATCATCTATTATAAGCCATGGTACCTTTACCAACTCTTTTGTAAATATACCATGTGGGTGTCCCCACTCTGGAATGGGTATTGGGAACGACCTTTCTCCGAACATATTCCCATGATCTGCGGTAACAACCGATTTACCTTCGGTTTTAGAGATAAGTTCATTTACGTGTGGCAGAGCAAGTTCAAGATTCCTGGCATATGCGTCCCAAAGATTTTGTTTTGAAACATTCAATTCTCCATATAATATCTTGTACCATGGATTTGGCTCATCAGGGTCCTCTTCTAATAGGTGGTCCCGCCCAAATTCATTGTTATTCTGTATAAACGGGTAATGCGGCTGCATGTAGTGTACAATAATTTTCTTTTTTGGATACCTTGCAGCTGCGTCAATCGCGTATTCTGTAACTGTTTCTGGAAGCACAGTTCCTAACTCTTCATCCCATCCGTCATCCTTCCATATGTGGATTATATCATGTAGATTCGTTTCAATCTCGTCTCTATACCTATACAATTGAGGATTAGCTGTCACATAAACAGTGTCTGATAGATCTTTGCCCGTGAAATTGGACTTTAGGAAATCAACGGTCGAAGAGGCCAGTGAGTTACGAGATCTCAGCTTCCCATCTAAGTGTGAGTATGATTCAAATACATCATAACGACAACCATCTAGAATTATACATATATCCCAGTCCTGCAAAAAGATATCGGTACCCGATTTATTATATTGCTGTGTGTGCATTCTAGTATGGTAGCATCGATTCAATTCTCTTAGGATCAGTACGGGATGTTTTATACCATCCTTTAATTGCTGTACCGAATACATGATTTTGATATTAATTTATGATCCCATTTCTGATGAGCGTCTGATCCACCGATTTCTTATGCCTCTACTTTCAACTTCCGGTATGAACCGTCCAAAGATATCAATCTTGGTTGCCACAAGCAATCGCCCCGAAATGTTACGTACTTGTATTAAAAGTATTCTCTCACAAAACCATAGTAGTTATGAAATTATTATTTTAGATAGTTCTTCAGAAATCGATTCCTGCTCTCGTATTAATGATTTAACCAGCGACGATCGAATCCATTGTACAAACGAAACGGCTTTTCGAGGAGTCGCTGGTAGTAGAAATTGGCTGGTTGAGAACGCAGATGGTGAGATTCTTGTTTTCATTGATGATGATGCGTACTTTCCAGATAGTGGTGCACTTTCCTCAATTGAAAGTGGATTTGAACGTGAGACTGGAATACAGGCATTTAAAATAATAGATAACCCTAGCGGACAAAACAGGAAAGTAAGAGTACCTGTTAAAAACCGGGCGATGAATAATATTGATATTAATAGCAGGTTTAAGGTCTCATACTACATTGGGGCTGGTCATGCGATTAAAAGAGAAATATTTGAGACCTGTGGCACATATGTGGACAACTTTGTATACGGATCAGAAGAATTGGACCTCTCTTATCGCGTTATAAGTAATGGGTTTAATATCGTATATAATCCCGATGTTGTAGTCCATCATAACCCACAACAACCTGTTGTGTCAGCCGAAACGACAGGACATACAGAGTTGTACTATCGCACCGCGAATCGTATATTTATGGCATATAAATATCTTCCTTTGAAATATATCACAACTTATTTGCTATCCTGGATGTCGTATTTTTTCATAGATGCCATCCGGAAAGGTGATATCCCAAGCTATTTTTATGGTATTTTTCGAGGAATAAAAAGCACATCTTCAGTTAATCGAACCCCGATTGACAGCAGAACGGAAGAATATTTAAAACAAAACCATGGACGGTTGTGGTACTAATAACATCCTCTATTTATATTCAGTAGTTGTCCGTTCTGGTTCAAGAGACAGTTCCTTATGCCAGCAAATACCAGGTGACCGTGGGAAGTCGAGTATGGATCGACAGGGTACGCGGCGTATGGTCTTCCAGATCGTACGGCACAACAGTAACATGTGTCTCCATGCAAAAATTGAGAAGATCTACACAACCTTCCAAAAGACGCGCGTTTTGACGACAACACCATCGATAATAATTCGGTTCTTCTACGTAGGTTCGGGATCCCTGCTGGAATAGCCGTGTATCATGTTACAATTCGCACTTTTCGCAACCATGGAGTGACGGGCGAGTACCCCCAATAGGTTTTATTTCCACGAAATCGTCACTGTCTAGTTGAGCGAGTTTGAGAAGCGAGGAAGTCGTAGCGAGAAGTGTTCATGCCACTCGCAGACCTCCTCAGAGAAACGTTAGTGGAGGACAGCCAAGACGTTTGGGAGAATGAGCGCACCCCGACACCCGTCCGGCGGTTTGGGGTGCGTCTCCATACTGCGGGGCTGTCGATCAGGGAGACGGTTGCTATCTTAGAATTACTGGGTGTCGATCGTACTCACGGAGCAGTCTGGAATTGGGTGCATACACTGTCTGAGGCCCAGAGCGACCCGCCGACGGCGCAGCCGTCGCGGGTTACGGTCGACGAGAAACAAATCTAGGTTGACGGTGAAAAGAAGTGGTTGTACGCCGCTGTCGACACCGAGTCAAAACTGCCACTCGAAGTTGACGTGTTCAGCCGCCGCGGGACTGACCCCGCGGCGTTCACGAGAACAGAGTTTTCGTGCAGCCCATCAGAAATCGAAGATTTCTGAGGACGGCGTTCCTTCATCGGCTCACTCAGAAACACGATGTCGGTGAATCAGTGTTTCTCGTTGATGCTGGCGGCTATCTGACTGCCCTTTCACGTCACGATTTGAGCGGTCGGCTTGACTATCGAATCCGGAACCACATCGAAAAATGGTTCCAGACTGTGACCATGCGAATCGACCGCTTTCAC
Organism: Haloarcula terrestris; assembly: GCF_031624315.1. Taxonomy (NCBI): domain Archaea; kingdom Methanobacteriati; phylum Methanobacteriota; class Halobacteria; order Halobacteriales; family Haloarculaceae; genus Haloarcula; species Haloarcula terrestris. The sequence continues at coordinate 448,212 of NZ_JAMQOM010000002.1, forward strand.
TCCTTCTGGAGGGGCAGTCAATCCAGCGCGAAACACTGGTTACGACGCTTCAGGAACCACTATAACCACGAACGGCCGAACCAAGCGCTCAACGGACGAACGCCCGCTGAGGAGATCCAGAACTAGACAGTGCCGTGGTGGACCCGATAATACGACAAGCCTTCTTGAGTTTTTAGCCCTTCTCAAAGAGAAAACAGGAGATCGTCCGGATATCAGCTTCGGCGAATGGCGTGAAGGTGATCAGAAGGTGTACGTCTCTGACATCTCACGCGCCCGTAAGAAACTCGATTGGAAACCCTAGGTAGACTTCGAACTTGGAATCGAAAACTTCCTTGACTGGTACGAAACCCGCTAATCAAGAACTGTGGAAAATTTGTGCAACTGACTCTCGAAGTACTCGGTCGATTTCTTAAGACCCTCCTCCAGGCCTACGTCTGGTTCCCAACCTAACTCCGACCTCGCCTTTGATATCTCTGGCCGCCGTACCTGCGGATCTTGCGGCGGCAACTCCTCGTGAGTGATTCCACTTTCACTCCCCGTAACCTCCAACACGACCTCGGCCAACTCGTTGATCGTCCGCTCATCAGGGTTCCCGATATTCACTGGCCCTTGGGTGCCAGACTCTAACAGTGCTACCAATCCGTCCATCATATCCGACACGTAACAGAAGCTCCGTGTCTGCTTACCATCCCCATAGACGGTCAAATCCTTCCCGGTCAGCGCTTGTTTCATAAAGTTCGGGATCACTCGGCCGTCGTCAAGGCGCATCCGCGGGCCGTACGTATTGAAGATCCGCGCAACACGAACATCCAACTCATGTTCATCACGATACGCTCTCACTAAGGATTCGCCGTACCGTTTGGACTCGTCATAACAAGACCGTGGCCCATAGGGATCAACGTTTCCACGGTAGTCCTCGGGTTGGGGATTTACTTCTGGGTCCCCGTATACCTCACTCGTCGAAGTAAACAGATACGTCGCGTCCTTCTCTTTGGCAAGTCCGAGTGTCTTGTGTGTCCCTAACGCCCCCACCTTCAGCGTCTTTATTGGGTGCTCGCGGTAGAAGATTGGCGATGCAAGACTCGCTAGGTGCAATACGGCATCGAGTTCACCAGAGACGTGAATGAACTCCGTGACGTCGTGCTCGTAGAAGGAGAACGTCGGACGTTCAAATGCGTCGTCAAGATTCTCAGTCTTCCCGCTGACACGATTATCCATCCCGATAACTTCATGTCCTTCTTCGAGCAGCTGATCGCAAAGATGCGACCCGAGGAAGCCCGCTGCTCCTGTGACGAGAATCCGACTCATGCGAACCGTTCCTGAAGCAATTCCTCAACTGCCTCGTTCATCTCACCATCATCGTGCCGAATTCCCATCTCGATGTTTGCTTGGAGCCAACTCGGAATGTTACCGATGTCATAGCGATCTCCAGCGGGTTCAACCCCATGAACGTCCTCAAGCTTCCGAATTGCATCTGTCAACTGGAGTTCCCTACCGACACCTTTCCCTGTCTCTTCGAGCAATTCGAAAATCCAAGGAGTAAGTACGTAGCGTCCAGTAATCGCCAGATTTGATGGCGCTTCTTCCTGTGCCGGTTTCTCAACGAAATCGGTCACTGGGAAGCTCCCATCGGAGTACGGCGATCCGTCAACGTCAGCAACACCGTAGGACGAAACCTCTTCCCAGGGGACGCGAGCTTTCGTGACATCCATGGATTACTCTCTTATCCATACTTGATGCTAATACTTCTTGCCATCAATAGCTGCACAGAAGAGACGGTCGTGTTTACCTATGGAAATTCTGCTACCTCAACAAACCACCGTTGATGACATAGTATTTTGCACCACTGCGCTGATTGGTCCTGAGAGAAAGAAAATCGCCAGACACCAGACGTGTCCTATTCTCGGCCAACGGCAGTCGGGAGACATCGTGTGCAGTAGCTGTGGCTGGTGCGGCCTGCGACCCAGCCACTGACCGCCGCCGGTCCGGCGACGGTCAGGCACTCACTCCTGGGGGATCATACACCTCCTCTCGGTTGAGCATGTGGAAGATGGAGACCAGCAACTTGCGAGCAGTTGCGACGATCGCTTTTTACGACCCCTTCTTTCCCGCTGATCGATCGTAGAATTATTTCAGGTACTCGTCTTTACACGTGTTGACGGCTGTCCACGCACACTGGACGAGGATCCAGCGTAACTGTCGGGATCCTCGCTTCGAGATCCCGCCCTCGATTCGCGAGTCGCCTGACTCGCGGATCACCGGGCTCAAGCCACCGTAACTCACGACTTCTTTGTCCCGATCAAACCGCCCTATTTCGCCGACTTCGGCGTAAATCATCAGCGCTGAGTAGTAGCTCATGCCGGGAATCGTCATCAGCAGCTGGGTCTCTGGCAGAGACCCAGCGCGCTCTTCGATTGCCGCTTCGAGCCGTTCGATCTCTTCGGTGAGCGTTTTGATCATCGCAAGATACGACGCTAATAACTCGTCCCATGGCGTCGGGAGCGAGAGGTCCCGAAGGGACTCTCGCCCCGACACACTCAGCGGCTTGATGTCTCGCGTGATCCCGTGATCGGAAACAACCCGTGGATCTTGTTGGCGTAGTCAGTACGATTTTCGACCAGTTTCTGTCGCCCGCGCACGGAGTGATCACTGTAATCTCTGAATATCGAGAAGAAAAGTCTCGATCCAGTCAACAGCGAAGCTAAGCCGGTGACTCAACCGAAGAAATGTTTCTGTAACGAACTCCTTAAAATGGTCTTTCCCCTCAAAGATCGTGGGCGATATCTCGCGTTTGAGATCTTTCCACAGCGGTTCGATTGCGTTCAACGTCGGTGAGTATGGTGGAATGAAGACGAACTCGATGCCGAGTTCGTCGGCCCGACATTGTGTGGTTTGGCGTGATGGGAGCCGTAATTATCGGCCACGAGCAGAATCCGTCCCCGCGGATTCTGCTCGCGGATCACTTCGAGTGCCTCGACGATCGTCTCTTTGACCAGCCGCTCTTTGTACGTGATCACGCTCTTACCAGTCAATCCATAGAAGCCAATCGAGCGCCACGGAACTGCCACTAACGGTTTCTCGATCTGGACGGTCCGGTCGTAAGACCACATCCGTTGAGAGTTTTCAAACGGTTGCGCCCACGCTTCATCGAAAGAACCCCAAGACGATAGGATCATCCTCCTGCTTATGGTCCTCGCCGAGCGCCTGACCGAGGCGCTCGGCGAAAATCTCGTCTGCATCGTCGGGACAGCGGGGATCCATTGGTCGGGGGTTTGGCGTAGTGCATACCGGAAGCTCGAAGCTTCCGGGCGAGATGTGTTGGATGGTAGGTGACGCCGTAGCGATCTTCGATAAGTGCGTGAATTTCGCGTGGCGTCCACGGTTGGTCGTCTTCCAGAACGGCACAGATGTCGTCCCACTATGCGGGGGTGAGCTTCGGCGGCCGACCGCCGCCGAAGCGTGGGCGTAAGCCCTCGACACCGTCTTGATTCCACGCACGTGCCCAACGACTGCTCGTTGGTTGGGAGACGCCGACAGCTGCTCCGGCCTGCTGTTGCGTGTGCCCCTCATAGAGGTTCTTCACGAAGAAAAGTCGCCGGACGAGACGCGTCTCGTCGGCCTTCTGTGCCGCCTCGATAGCGTCGTCTAATTCTGCGTTCGACAAGTGCTCAACGACCGCAAACCGACCCGATGCGTCCATCAGAAGAATACGTTGTCTGAGTATTCAGCTATTGCGCTGATCACTCTGGACGCGAACCTCTTCAACAATCTCACCATCTTCATCCATTACTGCCACCTGTGCGTACCGTTTGTGGACGTCAATTCCAAGGTGCATTGATTGTCACTCCGGGACGTCAGTGCGTGAAACAGAGATTCACCTATTCGGGCTTTCCCGGCTGCCGCGGTAGTGATTAACGCAACTTCTGAATGAATCCGCTGAGGTGATTCTCGATCCACGAGCCCGCGAAACTCAGCGAGTGGGTCAATTTCGTGAAGATGTCATCGAGGAGGGCGCGGTACTCGTCCGCGCCCTCCACGATCAGGGGCGACGATTCCCATTTGAGACTCTTCCAGACGGGCTCGATTGGGTTGAGATGCGGCGAGCCCACTGGGAGAAAGATGAGGTCAATCCCGAGTTCGTGGGCACGTTCTCGCGTGTGCGCACAGATGTGTGACGAGAAGTTGTCCAAGACGAGCAGAATCCGCTCGCCCGGATTCTGCTCGCGGATCTCTTCGAGACACGCGCAGATTTGTTCTTTCTCCTGATTAGGAGGGAACTGGAGGACGCTCTCACCGTTGAGCGCATAGAACCCGGCCGCTGGTGTGTCGATTTTCACCAGCGGCCGGGTGATTGTCGGCTTACTCACCGTGTAGAGGCGCTGGGAGTTGTCCCACGGTTGCGGGTGCGAGATATCGAAAAATCCCACCGTTGTCCCGCCGTCTGTCCGGATATCGTCGTCAACCGTCCATTCCTCGTCAGTGTCGTCATCAGGCTGTTTGTTGTGTGGCTCGTCTGTCTCTTCCCCGGCGAACGCGTCGGCAACGCGTTCGTCGAGGATTTCGTCAGCGTTCTCTGGTCGGTCTGGCCTCTCGGTACGCGGGATCGCGTACGAGAGGCCAAGATCAGAGAGCAGTCGTGGCAGGTAGTTCGGATGGAACGCGACATCGAACTCGGTGTTCAGTAGATGCTGAATCTCCTGTTTCTTCCAAGGTTCGCCCTCTTCGAGCAGGTCAAGAAGCCGTTCTCGTTGTTCATCGTTGAGCTTCGGGGGCCGGCCGCCCCCGAAGCTCGGTGTCAGGAGTCCGAGACCGCCTTCGTTCCAAAGCCGTGCCCATCGGCTTCCAGTCGATTGAGACATCCCAACATCGTCAGCTGCATCCTCGAGTGTTGCCCCCTTGTACAGCCGTTTGATGAAGGTGAGCCGCTTGCTCACCTTCTCATCATCAGTCTGCCTGAGCAAGCGGTCGAGATCGTCCTCACAGAGGTGACGGACAATCTCTTTCTCCCGACCCGTCATTGCTCTACCAACTCAGAGTACACCTAAATCTTCTGTGAAGCACTATCGCGGCAGCCGGGCTTAGCGCCCAAGCCTCGGCTTCTTACGCACTTGGACCAGTCAGTTAAACGTGCTCGCTGGCACGAAACACGAATCGGTCTCTTGCATCCCATATCTTGTTCCACCCTCTCATGGGATAGCAGAATTCCATCGAGTCAGTTAAGCGTGAAAAGTGAGGCGAGAGTAATTTCAACTGTCCACGGCAGAAATCACACGCCTCAGCGGACATAGAGACCAGATTGATTTGGATTTTGTGGAGCGCGAGCGGACACCCGAGTCGGCGATGGCGTTGGGTATTCAATCGCACGTTGCGGGACTCTCGGTGTCGAATACCGTCGAATTACTCGAAGCACTGGGTGTCCAACGCAGTCGCAAAGCCGTCCACGATTGGGTACAGAAAGCCGATCTACAGCCCGACTCTGGGAAATCCCCGAATCAGATTGCGCTCGACGAAACAGTGATTCGCATCAATGATCAGCAATTCTGGCTGTACGCCGCCGCCGATCCGCAGTCGAATAAACTACTTCACGTCCGGTGTTTGCAACGACTACGACCACCCTCACGGAAATTTTCCTGCGCGAACTTCGGCAAAAACACGATGTCGAAACTGCCATCTTTCTCGTCGATGGCGCTCGACACCTCCAAACTGCACTGCAACGAACTGGACTTCGATTTCGGATGTGTCGCCACGGAAATCGGAACGCTGTCGAACGGATTTTTCGAGAGCTGAAACGTCGAACCTCGTCGTTTTCGAACTGCTTCAGCCACGTCAAGCCGGAAACAGCCGAAAATTGGCTCCAGAGTTTCGCTCGCTGGTACAATGCTCCAAACTAAACACTATCATCATTCTCGAAGAAAGTTCCTGTAGATATATCCGCGAACAGAGTTTGGCAGTAGTCGTATACCAACTCTTGCAAGTATATTATACAACGCACGATATCGAGATATAAAGCCAAGTTGAACCATGTATTGTTGTATTCGAACCTCTTCTCTAGCGTAATCGATACCACCGCGTCGATTATACATAGATCTTCCCGCTCTTACTTTTGCCAGCACTTCTGGAATGTTTCGTAACTCGTGTCCAGTCATAAGCATCCTGACCCATAACTCGTAGTCTTCCATTCGGTTGACAGCACGATAATTGCCCGCCTCGAGAATCGATTTTTTTCTAGCTAGAGCAGCTGTTTGATTGATAGGTGACCGAAATTTTGCGTATTTTCTTATTTCTACTGGGTCACAAGGTACTTTCCGGATTGCATGTGGGTTCTCAGGATCACCTTCAAACTCCTCAATATAACCCCCAACGAGATCTGACCCTGTTTGTAGAAGTACTTTTAGTGACTGCTCAATCCGGTTTGGAACTGCGATATCATCAGCATCATGAAACGCAATGAGATCACAGGAAGCTCGCTTAACACCTTCTCGTCGAGCACCCCCTTGCCCAATATTCTCTGATAGCTTTTCTCTTATAAGTGGAATATTTGATTCATTTTCAAGCCGATCTAGTGTGATAATTAATTCTTCTGTAAGCGGACCATCTTCAACCACCACGAGTTCATCAAGTTGTCGTGTCTGATTGAGCAAACTTTTAATCGCTGTTCGAAGCTCGTTAGCATTATCACCAGCATAAGTCGGAACCAACCCAGAGACTGTTATATTCGACATAGTATGTTGTTTGAATGATTTTGTATCGAGTCGTCTGGATTTAGAATGATTCTGTGTGCTTGTTAAATCCTGCTATCGCCTTAATACGTGTCTTATCTGTATAAGAGAGTCGGTTTCAATTATGTGGATCCAGTTTGTGTTACTCAGCATTGTCCACAGCTTTGCAACAGAATTGTTCCTCGAGACATAACAAAAGGCATCGAGTTTTTTCTTTTCCGGAGGTGGGTTCCGGTGACGGCATAATGATAAGCTATTACATCCCATTTCCGTCCGGTTCAATATTGTTATCGGTCTCGACTCCGTAGTGTTCAGATAAGGATTGAAGAATGAGGCGTAGCGTTTTTGAGTTCTCTATGTCCAATAACGGTAGCCTCAGCGATAGTCTCGACCAAATTGACTTAGGTTTTGTGGAGCGAGAAGCGGCATCGGAGTTACTGATGAAGCTGAGTATTCAGTTGCATCTGGCTGGATTATCGCTTTAGAATACTATTTCTATTCTTGAGATATTTGGTGTCGAACCTGCTCGTTCAACAGTTCATAATTGGGTTCACAAAGCAGATTTATAATCCGAAAATGGAGCTCCCGGGATCACATTAGGACTGACGAAACTGAGATCCAACTCAATGATAAGAAATATTGGCTGTACACCGTTGTTGATCCTCAAACCAACAAATCCCGCCACATAAATCTTAGACCAACTATAACGAAAGTTCTCGCGCATTCGTTTCTCACCGAATTCAGTGAGAAACACGACGTCGACGACGCCGTGTTTCTCGTTGATGGCTCCAAATCGTTACAAGATGCGTGTCAGCGACATGGCTTCGATTTCAGATACGAAAAATATGGAAATCGGAATGCCGTCGTACCTATCTTTAGAGAACGCTCATGTGACACGTTGTTGGTGAGTCAGAGGACGTTCGGACGATTTCTTTGAGAGGTTCTCGACCAGGTATACGTAAGATTCGGCAGCGAAGTCGGAAGGCTCTGAGATATGGCGTGAGCTAATCTTTTGAGACGCCTCGGTGCGGCGAGAGCCACCGTCGCACAGTGACGCGTGGCTCTCGCAAGTATTCACGTGCGCGTCTCCGTCGACGTATTCGCCATCGCCGTGAATCACTGCTTTTCGCTGGTAATTCTCGTCATCTTCGAACGGATCGTACGCTCGAAATCCGTCAGTGTAGATGGTGAGCGACTCCTCCTCGCAGTCGCCGAGGAGGAGTCGCACGGTCGATTCGTCAGCAGATTTCGCCGGCACGACGTATCGCTGACCGCTGCCACGATCAACGAGTGTGAACACTGGTGGTTTGTCCTCGGCGTAGCTTCCACGACCACGCTTCGAGAGACCACGCGAGCGCGACTCCTGGTCGCGCTCGCGGCCTTTCAGTCCCGCAGTTACGTAGACTTCGTCGATTTCTACTACCACGGCTGTCCACACGCTGACGTTGGCGTACTCTGCCACACGAAATCCTGCGATGGCACCTCCAGTGCCATCGCTACCTCGCTGGATTCGTCCTCTGTCGGGCTAACCCACTCGTTGTCACAGTCACACCCGTCCGTAGTGACGAACGAAAAGCGACGTGGTCGAGCGACTGCTCGATCACGTCGCGGCCCTGCCGTTCACCGTGGCCGAACTTTTCGCTAACCGCGGCTTCTACAACGGCACATCAATCGAGCGACTGGATACCGTGGCACCAGTCGCCCTTCCGATCATCCGCTGTGGGAATCAGATGGCCGAGAAACTGGCTACGTCAGCTCCTACTGGGCAGAGTACGTGGTGTACAAGGGAAGCAAGCGGGAACTGCACTTCACTCGCTGTCCCTTTCTCATACCAGAATGTGACCGAGACAAGCATAGCGAGATTGTTCGTGGATACGTGGATACAATCTCGGATATCGAATGCCTACGCGGGTCGAATGCCGCTATCGGAAACGGTCGGCGATAGAAACCAGCTATCGGCTTTTTCGACAAGCACTAGCAACAACGACAGAAGACCCGATCATCCTGTTTGAATTCGTAATCGTGATTTTCCTACTGGAGAACCTATGGCTGATGCTACGTTGGACCTTCATCGCCAGCCTGCAATGGGGCTGGCGCGACCTGCCCGAACAGTTCACGTTCACATCGTTCTGTGACTGGATTCACCATGAGTTGGAATAGAGTTAGAACGGAAGTGGGAGATCAAGACGAACGGTGTTGGCGTACCTGAGACATACCTCCCGGTCGCGGGCTGATCGGCCAGCCCAGGCCTCGGGCCAGCGATTCGCCAACTGCAACACTGGTAAGAAAGCACTTCAACAACCGCTTGTCACAATCTAAGTTTAATTCACGCCGACACTTCAATTCACTCAGCCACCACCCTGAGATTGAACGGAACGCATCAACTTAACCCGGTTTCCGAATCCTCGATTGGGAAGTACCAAATGTTATTTAATTCAATATTATTCACAGTGAATATATACCAGACAGAACAATCCGACGCAATAATATATCCTCAGTCAGAGGCATAAACTATGAAGATCCTTATTACGATGGCCGGCCAAGGAAGCCGATTCCGAGATGCTGGCGTTAACAAACCCAAGCATGAAATATCTGTTAGAGGTGAACCAATGTTTGATTGGGCGATGCGAAGTCTTGAATCGTTTTATCAGGAAAATTTTATTTTTGTGACACAAGCAGAACATAATGACACTTCGTTTTTAGATGACGCTACTGATCGACTTGGAATAACTCAGTATCAAGAATGTGTAATTGATGAATATACAAATGGTCAAGCACAAACTGCGCTATCAGCAAACGAACTTATCGACCCTGAAGAGGGGGTTGTGATATATAATATCGATACATATGTACAAGAGGCACAATTAACGCCCGGTGTTATCAATGGAGATGGATTTATCCCGGTTTTCACCGCTCCTGGTGAGCGTTGGAGTTTTGTGCAAACTGATGACACCGGGAAGGTCATGCAAGTCTCTGAGAAGGAGAAGATATCTGATCTTGCGACAGTAGGTTTCTATTATTTTGATCGCTGGGAGTACTTTGTCAACGCTTATGAGCATAAAGCCCAACAAGTTGAACGAGAATACGGTGAAACTTATGTGGCTCCCTTATACAACCACTTGATTGAAAAAGGTCATATCGTTCAACCCTACAAAATGGACCGCAAAGCAGTTCATGTACTCGGGACACCGGACGACCTCCGACAGTTCGATCCTCAAAGCGATATATGACAAAAAACACCCAATCAGACGGTATTTTGCTTGTCCCCTCTGCGATTCTAGTGCCCGACGAACTTCGTTTAGACGTTGGGAGTGTTCCAACCGGAATGATTCCTTTGGAGGGAAAACCGATGATGGAGCATCTTGTTGATGCTTACGCTGAATTCCAGTTAGACCGAGTTGTTGCTGTGGGTGAGAGATCAGATTCAATTCGAAAGCACATATCTAGGAGTGGTCATGACTGGAAGGTAGTTGACGCATCTTCATCGTCATCCCTTGGAGAGACCATTTTGATTACTTTAAATGCTTTTGACGCTGATGACCTTCGTGGACAGACGCTCTACTTGAATTTCGCAGACACTCTCATTTCCCCTATACACCGTGCCGACAGTAAAAGTGTTGTCTCGTACCAAACGCGTGACCGACCATATCGTTGGACTACTTTCAATATTGAAAGTGAGCGTATTACGAATCCCATTGGAAGAGGTATATATAACGATAGTGGTCGCAAACCCTGCTTTGCGGGCCAGTTTGGCCTCTCAGATGCGAAAGCGTTTCGACAGATACTTCGGGAAATACCCAAGCAAAACGATACTAAATTGGACTATTTTTATCGTGGCCTTCTATCCTATCTTGGTACCACTGACTACAAGCTTTACGAACCAGATTCCTGGATTGATGTCGGACACCTGGATACATATCATAGGGCTAAGAAGAGGTTCCTAAATGCACGTGAGTTTAACGAATTGGAAAGCTACGGAAAGAATGTTATCACGAAGCGGAGCAAAGACACAGAAACGCTAACTAATGAAATTACTTGGTATCTTAATATTCCCAAAGAACTCCAGCCGTACCTCCCTCGAATCTACGATTACTCGACGGATCCAGAGGACACCTATGTGAAAATGGAGTATATTGGATACCCATCCCTGAGTGATCTTCAGCTTCATGGATCTCATGGGCAACATATTTGGAACGATATTTTCCATCATCTGTTTAATATATACCGGGAGTTTCAATCATTTACTGCAGACGATGAACCTATCCGCATCAAAAACGCACTAGAGGAGATGTATGTACAGAAAACTCGGCGCCGACTCGACCGACTTCGCAACGATGATCGATTCACTCCGTTTTTTAAGGCAGATAGCGTACAAGTCAACGGAACAGATTATCCATCCGTAAATAAGATACTGAAATCACTTGATGAAGTGGCCGCAGAGTACAATCTTCTGGACTATGAATCGTTATCTATTATTCACGGCGACCTTTGTTTGCCAAATATTCTCTACGATCCTCGAAATGAGATTCTAAAACTTATCGATCCTCGTGGTAAATTTGGAGATTTTGATATTTATGGAGATCCGCGGTATGATCTTGCAAAACTTCGTCACAGCCTCGTAGGACATTATGAACACCTAATCAATGATCAATTCGAAGCAGACGTTAATCTAGGTGATGCTGAACTCTCTTACGAGATCCACACGACTGAAGAACAAGTTGAGAGGGAGGCCCGGTTCGATTCAATGCTCGTCTCGCAAATAAATACAGATATCCAAGAGATCAAACTAATTGAGGCATTGCTATTTTTGAGCATGGTACCACTACATAGCGATAGCTATGAGCGACAACTGTCTATGCTTTCTCAAGGAATAGAAAAGTTCGCACCGTACATCGCTTAACCACCACTTTTCTATACTTGCGGTGTTATCTACTTTTTATGTCACCGCCCAAAGACAAGCGGGTTGTTTTTGACATTGATGGCGTGATTTGTGAGAAAGATCCTGATTTGGAATACAAAAATCGAAAACCGAATCCGAAAGTTGTAGAATTACTTCGGGAGTACAATGATTGGGGTTACTATATCATTCTCTATACAGCACGAAATATGAATACACACGGAGGTCGAATTGGGCGTATCAATGCAGATACGGCTAAAACTCTGCTTATGTGGCTGGATAAGCATGATGTCCCACATGACGAAATTCACTATCAGAAACCTTGGTGTGGTCATGATGGGTTCTACGTTGATGACAAGGCAATTCGTCCTTCAGAACTTTTGGAAAACAGCCCTGAAGAAATCAGAGAAATTCTTGAAAAAGAAGACGAGTTCATTAATTCATGAAGGGTGTCGCGATCTCGCTCTATGATAAATTTGATGATCTTGCTATTCTGGTTGACACCATCCGGTATAACTGGGAATCAGATGTGTTCATTTCTGTCTGTTCAAATCATCCACAGGCAGAATCTAACATTCAGGCCGCCAATATTGATATTGATCAATTTCAGAAGGGGGCACAGATTCGCTATGACAATGAGCTCTCTAAATCACGGGGTAATAACAATCTCTACCTCCGGATTTACGATAGTATTCGTACTTCCTGTCGTCCCATTATCGAAAACACAAATGTGGATTACTTCACACATCTTCATGCAGATGCTTGGCAACTCACTGACTCCGGGTTTGACACAATCATTAATGAAATGAAAAATAAGGGAGCGGATGTTTCATTCCCATCAGAAACAAAAACTTTTCATAAAGATTACCCCCCTGGGTTCATAGATGATCAATACATAGTCTTCGATAATACTGCGGCACGCGACGTTGACCTTTTTGAACGAAAACCCTTAGAAATCCCACCGATGTCGATTCATCTCCTGTTAGGAATGGTTTTGATTTCAAAGTATGGTTGGGATCGTCTCCATCAGTATACTAATGGTATCGAAAGGGTCCACTGGGATGGATTATCAAGTCAGAACAATCCACGTCCAATGTTCCACAATCCTGATTATGACCAATTACACGTTGCCACAGAAGATTTCGGCGAAACACTCGGAAAAGAGCTTCAGGCGTATTATTTATCTAAGTACGAGGTGACAGAGGGAGAGAATATTAGTAGATTCCTTGAGGAGTACAAACGTCCGAAAGGCGGACTGTTCAGAGATTTGGAGGCGTACTTCAATTCACTCAGTAACCAACTCCCAGTCGGTGTTTCGGCTAAGACATTTGGCCGAGATGTCCGTCCAATTCGCGACTATATTGAGGCTGATTCCGCAGCTTCAAGATTAAAAATTCTCACGAAACAGTATCATCAAAATGCTTTTTATCCTGTAGTGAAAGGTGTATATGATACGATCCAGCGATTGATTAAATTCAGTAGATATGGTGATCAAGACTATCAGCATCCAGATCAAGCGATTAACAAAATATTCAGGGAAGATCTCAAAAAGGATGATTTCCCAGCAGACATGAAAAAGACATATCAAAAGGGATTCAATGATGATTGATCAGTATACATACTATTTCAATTTACTCTGTTGAATCGCGATGATTGTGTACAGAACAGTGGGCCAACGCCCAACGCTTGAGCAAAGCAAGCAATGAGTGGCTGGGATATCAGTCTCTCAATTTCTGAAGCCAATACCCAGTGGTCTAAGTCTACTTACAGATCTATGGCTACAGGTGCCTAAAATCGTATTTCAGCCCAGTCCTCACGTTGTCTACGGATTTAACAGGTAAGCATTACTAATTATTGTCCCGCTTCGAGTATTTAAAACCGGTTCGAGACCGATAGTGACGATTTGATGACTCTGTGCGCAAAGGAATCAGCTGGATCGTCACCAAATGTAGCGCATGTGAAGAACTTCATTCTTGACACTTCCACAGTGGTAGTATTTAGTTAGTAGCATTGAGCCAGCGTGCGAAACTCTGCAACCAATTTTCGGCTGTTTCCGGTTTGACGTGGCTGAAGCAGTTCGAGAATGACGAGGTTCGGCGCTTCAGCTCTCGAAAAATCCGTTCGACAGCGTTCCGATTTCCGTGGCGACACATCTGAAATCGGAGTCCAGCTCGTTGCAGTGCAGTTTGGAGGTGTTTCGCGCCATCGACGAGAAATACGGCAGTTTCGACATCGTGTTTTTGCTCAAGTTCACGGAGGAAAATTTCCGTGAGGGCGGTAGTCGTCGTCGAAAATAGCCGGACGTGAAGCAGTTCGTTCGTCTGTGGATCAGCAGCGGCGTACAGCCAGAATTGCTGATCGTTGATGCGAATCACCGGTTCGTCGAGCGCGACCTGATTCGGAGATTTCCCGGATTCGGGCTGTAAATCGGCTTTCTGCACCCAGTCGTGGATCGCCTTTCGACTGCGTTGGACACCCAGTGCAGTGAGCAATTCGACGGTATTCGCCAGGGAAAGCCCCGCAACGTGTGATTGAATACCCAGCGCCATCGCGGGCTCGGGTGTCCGCTCGCGCTCCACAAAATCCAAATCAATCCAGTCTCTATCCCCGATGAGGCGGGCGATTTCTGCCATGAACCAGCAAGAAATTCTCCCGCCTCACTTTTCACGCTTAACTAAACACCGCCCCCTTAACTTAGACACAATATTTATCCTTGAGCTTGAATACGATAAAGCTCAGCGTATTTTCCTCCATTCTCCACAAGTTCTTCGTGTTCACCTGATTCCGAAATTTGCCCGCCCTCTAAAGTATAAATTTGGTCGGCGTTCTTTACTGTTGATAGCCGGTGGGCAATTGTGATAATGGCATAATCTCTCTCCATCTCTTCAATCGCTCGATGGACCTGTTTTTCCAGATTTGAGTCGAGGTCGCTTGTTGCCTCGTCGAGGATCAACACGTCAGCGTCTACGAGGAGCGCTCGTGCGAGTGCGACGCGCTGCTGTTGTCCACCAGACAATCGAACTCCGTCGTCGCCAAGAAGTGAATCATATCCATTCGGAAGCTCACTGATGAACTCTTCGACTTTAGCGATCGAACATACTCGGTCGAGTTCGAAATCTGATACTTTTCGGTTCCCGAGCGTCAAATTGTACCTGAGCGTGTCATTGAAAATGAATGGGTCCTGTCTCACCATCGAGATTCGGCTGCGCCACTCCTCAATGTCCATTTCGTTGATTGGAATCCCGTTCGCTCTGATTTCACCCTCATCAACAGGATACAGTCGAGCGAGAAGCGAAACGATCGTCGACTTTCCTGCGCCCGACTGCCCGACGAACCCGATGAAATCGCCTTTCTCGACGGTGAAGTTGATCCCGCGGAGTACCTCTTCTTCGTCGTACGAAAAGTGAACATCATCGAACTCGATTTCACGAATTTCTTCGGGGACTTCTCTGCCCGATCCGGTCGGTTCGCTATATGCTGCCAGCTTGTCAGTGAACTGGATAGTTCGGACCAGGTGTGGAAGGTTGTTCTCTACATTGTAGTACAAGGAGTTTACTTGGCTAGCCCTTGGACCAAGCCGGAACATTGCGAAGAGGAATACGCCGAGTTCACCGACTGAAAGGTTTGCGAACGTCAACGCGAGATAAATGAGTACGAACACCGATACAGCGACGACAAGATTGTAGAAATTGTTGATCGCGGCCTCATTCCGCCTGAGGACAATCTGTGACTCTGTGAATGTCTCAATCGCGTCTGTAAAGTCCTCAAAAAGTTCCTCAGCGAGCCCGAAGATCCGCACGTCACGGATACCCTGTGTCCCGGCCTGTGCGGCTTCCTGTCGCATCTCATTCGCCTCAGCAACTTTTTCTCCGACATTATACCCAGAGTCGAGAACTCGTCGGAAAAAAATAGAGAAACCGCCGAGGACGACTCCCGTTACAACTGCCAGTACCGGCGCAATAATGAGCGCAACAGCGAAGTATACCCCGGCCAGAAAGAGCTGTTGAGTAAATTTGATCCCTTGATTGATCACTCGTCCTGCATAATTCGTCTGCGTGACAATCGCATTCAAAATATCATCAGATCCTTCCTCATCGAAGTACTCTACGCGTGCATTCAGCGCATTCTGGAAAGCTCGCGTTTGGAGGTCACGAATGTAGTAGGTCCGCAGCGCCTCCCGGAACCACGCTACCGCGAAGCTGGTCGTGTATCGTGCGACCATCACGGCCGACACGCCGATGACGACGTAGCCCAGCGTGAACGGGAGCCCGAGTATCTGATAAGCCGTGACAAACACTTCGAGCATCCCCTCCGCTTCCGCGGCAGGGTTTTGAAGCTGGACGAGTTCGACGATCGGAAGAATGAAGCTTAGTCCCACGCCTTCAAGCATTGCGGCGACGACCCCGAGCACGACCACCGCCGTCGTGTACGTCGGGTTGTACTTCGCGACGTCGCGGAGGGCGTCGAGTTTCTCGCGTCTGGAGACTGGTTCGGGATCTGACGATGACATAGGCGTAAGTTGTACCGATTTCTGACGGCGACTCGAATAATGTCGTCGGTCTCGGTTTGTACTCAATCTCTGACCTGTGTTCACCACAGTCCTCAACCAAGTTGTCCGGATTTCACTTATCCGTCCCGACCGCAGCCTTGATGAAAGAGAGTACATTTCGTGTGCTTTCACTCGGTGTATGTGGCAATCTCACTCCGAGTCTCCAAGACGATCTCCGGCTTGAGATCCAGTTCGTACTCGTAGTACTGTCTCCCACTTAGCCTCTTGTTCTGCTCATGGCGTCGAAGGAATCCCAGCATGTGGAGGTCTGAGAGGTGGTCTTGGATACTCTTTAGCGTCGACAGCGGTGAGGCGGCATACGAATCCGCCACCTGTTCGTACGTTTGTTGAATCTCTTTCGACCGCGCCGGAACCTCTCCGGCCGTCTGGAGGTTCGTGATCGCTTCCAAAGATATACTGCGCATGCTCGGTTTGGTCTCGGATCTTGTTCTCGACCCGACCGCGCTGTACTCGGTTCCGTGCGGTCTCGATATGCTCGTCCGTGACAGGCGTCTCGTCGTTCTGTTCGGCTAGTTCCGCACCGACGCAGAGCAGATCGAGCGCCTGCCGCGCGTCCCCCATATCCTGCGCGGCCAGCGCCGCCGCCTTCGCGATCGCCGACGTGTCACACGCCTCGTCGACGAAGGCACGGTCCGCCCGATGCTCCAGGATCGTTCGCAGTTCCGCGGCGTCGTACGGACTGAACGAGATCTCGGTCCCCATCAGCGTGTCCTTCACCTTCGGCGAGAGCGTCTGCCGAAACGTGTAGTCGTTGCTGGTTCCGATCACGCCGACCTTCGCGTCCGTGACATGACCGTTCGCTCGCGTGCGTGGTAGTTCGTACAGCAGCGTATTCACATCTTCCAGGTGGTCGATTTCGTCGAACATGACTGGGTGCGTCCTGCTGATGCGATTGCACCGTCGGTACAACTCGTCGAACGCATCTCCAGTCCCGAGACCCCTGCTGCGCAGGTTCTCTACCAACTTTTTTCATGAGCCCCTTCAGCCGGCTATCGAAGCGGTTGCCGAGTCGGCTCTTCTGACCCGAGGCAGGGACGACTGTATCTAGGTCGGAGGTGGGCCGCAGAACACGAATCCATCTGCGACGACTTCGACGATACCATCTGATCCAGGGTGAGAGAGTACGTTTCGTCTGTCTCGACTCTTCCGGTGTAACCCTCGGAGGAAGTCCATAGCCAGTCTCTTGGCGACCCCGCTCCAGTGTGCTGACCATTGATGGACCTTCTCGGAGTCACATGGTTCGCGATGTCTTGTCGGCCCAAACGAACCCGTCTTTCAGACAATCGTGAAGCACTCAGCCTGCTCTGTCTGGAAAGAGCCGCCCCTGGAACGGGAGAGAGTACGTTTCGTCTGTCTTCGACTGCGACATTGGGTACTCCACGAAGGCCACTTGGCTTCCCATTCAGAGAGTGGATTTCGTTTGTCTCTTGACGCCCGATAACGGGCAGTGTCTCGATGGCTGAGAGGTGACCAACGGTCGGTAGTGGATCAAGACAAACGAGACAAACAAAAGCAGGTTTTATATAAATCTGACACCTCATTTTGAATAGACTCATGCCCGGGCCGTTTAGCGACGTTGAACGTTCTATCTTCGCCGCCAAGGAGGTCCTCTCCGAAGACTACCAACCCGATCGGATCCTTGAGCGCGACGAGGAAATCGATGAGTATCGCCACGCGCTTGAGGACGTCCTCTTCGGCCGGACGCCACAGAACATTGTGTTGTACGGGAGGGCTGGACTCGGGAAAACTGTGGTGACGACATACATGATGGAAGCGCTTCAAAACGAAGCCCCAGAGCGCCATGATGCCGACGATCTGTTCGTCCACGAATTGAACTGTAATGGAAAGACGGTCTACTCGGTCGTCCGAGTACTTGTCAACGAACTGCTCCCGGAAACCGCGAGTGACTTCCCAAAACGGGGGCTCAGTACGGCCGATGCATTCGAGGAACTGTACACGCAACTCGACCGACTGGGTGGGACACACCTCATCGTGTTCGATGAGATCGACCACCTCGGCGACGCCGACATGCTCCTGTACGAACTCCCGCGAGCGCGCTCGATCGGTCATATCACGGACTCGAAGATTGGCGTCATCGGGATTAGCAACAACTACCGGTTTCGACAGGGCCTCTCGCCGAAGGTCAAGGACACCCTGATGGAAGCCGAAATCTCGTTCAGCCCGTACGACGCCAGCGAACTCCGGACGATACTCGCCGATCGTGCCGATCGCGCGTTCGTTGACGACGTCTGTGACGACTCAGCGGTCGCAAGGGCAGCGGCGATCGCGGCGAAAGACCGGGGAAACGCTCGTCAAGCGATCGATCTCCTCAGGGTCGGTGGCGAAGTGGCGAAAAAGCAAGAGGCTGAAAGCGTCGATGATTCGCACATCGTTGCAGCGCAGGAACTCGTCCAACGTGGTCGGTTACGAAATCGGATTCGCTATCAGACCCAGCACGCCCAGCTACTTCTTGAAACGCTCGCGTATCTCGAGCAGCAGGAGGAGACGCTAGCTCGTTCGAAGACGATCAAGACCCGATACGAGCGCGTCGCGAACTCACACGCCGTGGAACCCCTTACGACGCTTAAGAGCATTCAGAACCACCTCTCGGACCTCCACATGCTCGGATTCCTCCATCGGACCGATCGGAATCGCGGCGAGAGCGGGGGCCGGTACTACGAGTACGGTCTTGATCTCGATCCCGAGATCGTTCTCGACATCAGAGGCGAGATTGAAGCGGAACGAAGCCCGTGAGATACCAGTGGAAGACAGACGAAATGTCCTCTCTCATTCCCAGTTTCGTTCACTCACACGCCCTGATCGGTGGGGATATCGGAAGAGAATCTGGTGAGGATCGCACTGTCTAAGTGACCTCCAAGACAGACGAAACGAACTGTGTCTCTTCCACCTGCTTCTATGTGCAGAACTACACCGCTACCGCTGTCAACTACGTCATTGTCCACCCACGCAGGTCTGCCACCACAGGTCAGTCACCGCCTCACGACCGACGAGGCGCCAGTGACAGCCAGTCCACTCTTCCTCATGCCGGTCCCACCCAGGGCCATCCGGGCGTGGTTCGAACTGCAGCCGTCGCCACAGGCCACTGTAATCCCTGTACCGGATCTCGAGTGACTCGCCCGTCGATGCATGGGAAGTTGCTGTGCCGTCTGTGCCCGGGTCGTCACCGGACGTACATTCGTTTTCAGACATGGTTCGTGACACCGAGAAGGGTTTCCAGGCGCCACTCCGGCACGCGGCTGAATACCTTTCGAATATTCTATCTGTACCCGATAAACGGTCAGAACCCGTAGCGGTCGTGGGCTTCGTCAATCGGGAGAATTTCGAGCACACGAACCTCTGTCTCATCTTCTACAATCGTATAGAAGGCTGTGTGCGTCCGGGAGATATGCAGCCGGTAACGGTCTCGGCGGCCGTCGATAGGCAGTTTTTCTTTATCTCCGCGGCCCTGACCAGGATACGGGTTTGCGGCGAGATATCCGAGTTTCTCTTTGCAAATACGTGTCGTCTTTTCGTCGGCAGCTTCGAGGAAGGCACGTGCATCGTCGCCCAACAGCACGTCGTATTCAAACATCTTCAAGTGCAGTCAGATCCTCAGAATCAGCTTCTTCAATATCTCTGAAGCGATTTTCGAGTTCCTCACGGCGACGCTGTCGAGCGAGGTCTTGAAGCAGTTCGTCGTAGGTCTGTCCCGGGTCTTTGAGTTCGTGTAGCTCTTTGTGGGTCTCTTCGGTGACTGGAATGCGTTTGTCGGCCGACATTGCGATATCAGTCCTTACAACCCTGGCAGTCTTAACAGCATCGGTAGCCACCTTCACATCGCTAATCAGCCATCTGTAGATTCACGCCGCTTTCTTCGCCTAGCACAGCCCGCCCACATCAGTGAACGCACCAAAGCACTTGTATACGTTGCAAACAATGTAAACAATATGGGAACGATCTCTACACGAGTACCTGACGAGTTAGAAGCCGAACTCGACGCGTATCTCGATGAGGAGAACCTCGACCGGAGTACAGCCGTTCGAAAACTGCTCTCGGAGGGGCTCGACGAGTGGCGTCGCGAACAGGCCATCGACCAGCTTGCAGCCGGGTCCATCACGTTCAGCAGGGCGGCTGAAATGGCAGGAATGTCCGTCTGGGACTTTGCTCAACTCGCCAAGAAGCGTGATATCACCTGGGTCGCAGACGATCATCTCGACGCCGATCTCGAGGCACTGTGAATGTGGGTCTTCGACGCGACACCGCTTATTTACCTCGGGAAAGTTAGGCAGCTCTCACTCGTCGAACAGGTTGAGGAACCATGTGTCCTCCCCGAACGCGTCTATAAAGAAGTCGTTACCACCGGCCTCGAAGCGGGTTATCCGGATGCCCGTCGGATCGAACGTAGCGTCGAAGCCAACAAGTTTGAGGTTATCTCAGTTAGGGCAACCCCACTCTACTCGCGGCTCCACGGAAATAGCAATCTTAGTGACGCTGACGCCGCTGTTCTCGCCTGTGCTGACGCCCACGATGGTGTTGCCGTAATGGATGAGACGTACGGGCGAGACGTTGCAGCCGCCGAGGGAATCACCACACGGGGCACAGCATTTCTCGTCCTGAAATGCACGAAACAGGGCGCGATTAGCAGCGACGATGCACGCACCATCATCGATGCGATGATCGACGAGGGTTGGTACTGTGCGCCTGCTGTCTACACAAAGATTCTACAGAAGCTTGAGACACTCTCTGACTGACGTCGTGGAGGGCACAGGAGTAACCCCTCATCGGCACTGCGATACGTCGCCTCATGAGACAAAGGCCGCCTCAACGACAATTGTGACTATAGCACATTGACCTCCTCCGCGTGAACGCGGAGGAATCCCGTCACAAGATTTCAGGCCGAGCGTTGTGGCCTGTTGGTGCATATATAATACCCCGTGTGGTTTGTTTCGTATGCTTCTGCGAAGATCGATTCCAGACGGAGATGCCCGTCATATCGTCGTATCTTTATGAGAAAGAGACAGAAAGCATACGAAACGTACTCTCCTTCACTGAACCGAAATCCCACACCAACGATCACCTGTGGCTGTATCGTCCAATGAATAACCCTGTCTTCTCATTTGGATACTAGCCATTGATATCCATTATTCCATACCCGAGATAACACTCTGAGACTGATTCAAAACGCGTCTATCACTCTGTTAGTAGCTTTTCTACCGTTCATAATCGGCTCTGTTGTCCGCAAGCCTGTCTATGAGAGGATATTGAGTGCAACTAGGTACGCTGAGTGGGGCTGATTCAGAAGAGATGGGATATGGGTAGCCAGATTTCGTCGAGAGTGCGTCTCCTCACGAAATGTATCTGACTGGGTTGGTTTCCAGTCCTAATTTGAGTTCCAAAATCACCGGACGGAACCCGATTATGAAAATTACAGTGGTCTAGTGTCGTTGAAAGTGAGCTACAGGTTAGGGTCCTGTTCGGCCCGAAGGTCTATCGAAACTGGATGCGCCGCGAGCAGTAGAATACAATCACGACACAGAAGCGTGTACATTCCTCGGAGTCCGTGTGTGAGTAGATTTCGTTTGCAAAAGTCCTATAATCCACTCTGGCTGCCGCTAATCCGCACGAGAGTGTGCTGAGAGAACTTTAGATCTATATCTCCGGACGATTTTGACTGGGATCTTTCGACTCTGACACGGTGGGACTGGATCCATCAGAGAATACCTATTGCTCTCAGAGTTTCTGTCTTTGCGAGAAAAATCCTGACTTATGGGACAGCAACCAGAGACTACGAATGGTGTTCAGTAGTGGCTAATCAGAAACACAACAGCGTTTCTCTGTCATTTCCCATGTCGGCAGCTATCCTAGTTGCGTTTCATATCCAAAGTTCTCGAGTCCTTGCGGACAACAGATCGATTATGAATCCTTGGTCCGGAACTGAGAGGTATAGATATCAGTTCTGCATATGTCTCAGGTCGCCAAGCCGGTCATGAACTGGATGTAGTCTCGAGAACCGGCCATGCCCGTGGTATTCTCAATCATAATCGTGGCCAAATACTGCTCTTCTTGTGACGAGTGACAATATTAGGTGCAGTCTATCAGTCAAAATTTCGGACTGAGTGAATCACCCACACCCCTCGCACCGAGTGTAGTGGTAGTCACAATCCTTCAGCTTCTCACTCCCACTTAACACCCGACCCTCCCCATAACGAGTGAAGACAAGTAACGTCTTTCAGTTCGTCACAGATGCGTCAAGCGCTTCGACGATGATTTCAGGATCACGTAACAGTCGGTGCTTTAGATAGCTCCCTTCACTTTGACCACCGCCAGTGTGGTTCGATTCTGTCACGCCGAGGAACGACTGCTCTTTCAGGAGACGGTAAACCCGATCTTCAGATAGCGGGTCGGACCCTTCCCGTTCTGCCAGAGTCTCGTAGAATTTGTATATCCGGTGAGTACGAAACGCATCTTGTTCCGGATATTCAGCGGTTAGCAGGGCCAGAGAGCGAAGAATATATTTGACGTGTGGCGTTGTTCCGCTCACCAACTTCTGAAATCGGTTCACTTCTGCCCGCGTTACCGCATCATCAACATGATCTATGCTGACTATGTCCGATCCCTCTTTCTCAGCAAGTCGTCCTGCCTCGTACAGTGTGTCGATCGCCTTCCGTGCATCTCCGTGTTCTTTTGCGGAAAGCGCAGCGACCTTCGGAATGACATCGGAATCAAGGACGCCGTCTTCAAAAGCATCAGTGCGATTGTCAAGTATTGCTCGGAGTTGCTTAGCATCGTAGGGATCGAACACCAGTTCGTTGTCCTGCAGACTGGAGTCAATACGTTCATTCAGTCGCTCACGGTACTCGATTTTATTGCTAATACAGATCGCACTGACGTGCGCCTGTACTTTCCCGCTTTCACATGCCCGAGAGAGACTTCGAAGGAGATTATTGTCGTCTAATTTATCGATCTCATCTAGGATGACCACCAGTGAGTCAACAGCGAAGTCGGCGAGAAGATCCCACGTAATATCCCGATAATCAGCAGCGGCGATTCCAACCCGCGGAATGTCTGTCTCGGCATCTAGATTCGTCGCGAGCTGGCGTGCCATTTCTCGACTCGCTTTTGTTTCTGTCTGGTAGTCAGAGCAATCGACATAGGCGTGTTGAAACGAGACGGAATTCGAATCGGCTTTCTTGTGGGCCTCGCGAGACACACACCGGGCAACGAGTGACTTGCCCGTTCCAGTCTTCCCGTAGATAATTGTGGTTTCAGGTGGCCCACCAACTGTGGCCGGCCCCAATGCTTGCCCAACTGCATTCACTTCTTGATCGCGGCCGATAACACGTTCCAGCGGGGGAACATGGCCAACGCGGAGGAGCTCTCGATTGGCAAAAATCCCCCCTGTTTGGAAAATATCGTCTTTCTGGTCCGAATTCGACATCGTGTGATTTGTTTAACTCGATGCGGATATTAAAAACCACCGACAAGACAACGAGTGAAATCATTCTCATGTCCTAAAAACCCACCTAAAGCCGATTTAAGACCGGTTTATAAGAAATATCTTGTGAAGAGACACACCAGAAGCCGAGTGAAGATGAACGGCGGATTGTTGGGTTCTCGACTATCTTTCGAGATCCTCCGACCCTACTGTGGTTTCTTTTCGTATACTTCCTTTCACTCGTTCGATGGTGTGTCTGCGCTGGCAGCAATCCGTGGCTCTTTCACTCGGTCGGTGGTGTGTCGATAGCAGTGTGCAGTTAGTGGACAGAAGTCAAGAACAGCCAGAAAGCCCCGGTAATTACCGGACGCATAGCGTCCGATTGCTCGTGAGAGCAAATCTCTCGCCCTGGCGAACTCGGATTCACGCTAGACTCTCTGCCCACGACACCAAGCTCCGTTCACATGACCCGAGGGATCTGCGGTCCTCGGTACACACTCTGTTGCGGTCCTTACGTCGACAGCCATCGTTCAGGCCAGCCACCGTGAGACCACAGGTCTCCGGAGCAGTCACCACGTGTGCCGACGACGCTCTTTCAGTCCAAACCATAGCCGATTGGCCAGTCCATGCTGGGTGGGACTGAAAGGGGCCGCGGTCTCAGCGAACCCCGGCGACGTAAGCACGCGAAGCGCGCGCACCGAGCCGCGGGTCGCGAGGGACCGGAGGTCCCTCGTCTTGGCGAGCGGCAGAGCCGCGAGCCAAAGCTGAGACCGCGGGGGCTTTCTGGCTCTCTGCGGTCGTCATCGCTGAACACCACCGTATCGATTGCTCCAATCTGGAAACCCGCAGGAGGCACGTTCAAACCCACTTACCACTGACCGCGGAGTCCGAGGCTGTACTCCAGTGCGGTATCAACGTCATCCATTCGCTCATCGGGAACGGAGCCAACGACGGTTTCGATCCGGTCGTCAATCGATACGGTTCGGATCTGACTACACATCGCAACGGAATCTTCCTGAAGGTGGCTTTCCTTGGCCGTCACGAGTACTTCGAATGGGTACCGCTCTTCGTCGAACGATGTCGTGAACGGGACGATGATCGTCGTGGGTGCGTTTTCGTTCCCGATATCGTTCTGCACGACAAGACACGGTCGCGTTCCCCGCTGCTCTGATCCTCTTGTCGGGTCGAGTTCGACAATTACGATGTCGCCTCGACGAACGTCCATCTAGTCCCACTCCGGGATATCGCCGAGTTGCTCGTCAGCCTCCTGTGACACCCCTTTCATCTCTTTATTGAGGTCTCGAAGTCGAGCGGCTCGCGCACGGTATCCGGCTGCGAGATCCTCTCGAGTGACGGGTTTTTCGATGACGATTTTCCCCGACTCTTCGTGAATCGCTACCTCGTCGCCGCCGCTAATGTCAAACGCTTCGCGTAACGCCTTCGGGAGCGTGACCTGTCCACGGTCACCGACACGTCGTTTTTCCACGTCGTCCATACATATTCATATCATATCCATACTAAAGAACGTATCGGGTACACTCGGCAAGGTCACTCAGCCACCTGTTCCACACTACCCTCGCGCTCGCTCCAGAATCGCATCCCGAGCCCTTTTCGCACACTCTCGGCCACTGCGGTCAAAGTGCAGCGTGTTCGGATTGACCGGGTCACTCAGTAGGCCGCCGCTTTCGACCGGGACATCGATCTGCTCGATTTGAATGTACCCGATTGTGATGCCACTATCGTAATCAACACCAGTTATCTCCTCGACTGGAATCTCTCGATTGTTGAAATCCGAGCGATCGACGCGCGTAATCGCGACATAGTCATCATAGACCGCGAGGGTCCCGTCCTGGAACTTACAGACGACATCTGCATCCGGATGATCGGCGGAGGGTTCAGAGCCTGCGCCGGTGTCGCTACCACATCCCCACGGGAGGTCAATCATGACACTCATATACTATTAGCCGTCGCAAAAGCGTTTGGCACAGCACAGTCGAAAAGACGCAATCACTGTGGCTACGACAGCAGTCACTCATACGACTCGTCGAGAAACGCCCGCGTCAACGCTGCAACTTCAGAGCGAAACGTCTGCATATCGACCGGATTGGAACCGTGATAGAGTTGCTTGTGCTCTTCCCGGACAATGTCCTCAATCGTCCGCTCATAGAGCGTCTCAACCGTCACTGCCTGCTCGTGGTCTTCGAGTTTGGTAGCGACCTTTCGGAAGCGTTGCTGCGTCG
Organism: Haloarcula terrestris; assembly: GCF_031624315.1. NCBI lineage: Archaea > Methanobacteriati > Methanobacteriota > Halobacteria > Halobacteriales > Haloarculaceae > Haloarcula > Haloarcula terrestris. The sequence continues at coordinate 474,073 of NZ_JAMQOM010000002.1, forward strand.
CGTATCGGCGGGCCAGTGCCGTGGGATCGGCGTCGGCCGGAATCGTCTCGTCGACCTCCCGAAAGTCGGGATGAAGCAGTTTCGCACGACTGCCGCGCTTGTTCCGGATCACGACGCCTTCAGCTGGCCCGTCGTACCACGCTGACTGTGGAATCTCGTAGCTGGCCGGATCGAACTCCTGTGCCCGTCGTTCGCGTTCGACGGCATTGACGGGCTGGAGACCGAGGCGGTCGAAAATCCCCTCGACAACGTCCGGTGAGAGGAATCGGTCGTCCGCCGCTGACCAGATGTCGAAGCTGAGAAACGACGGCGTGCGCTCCCAGTCGTAGTCGATTGTATGGTGGTGCATCGCCTCGCCGAAGAAGACGTACGCCTCGACGTCGTCGACGGCACGCCGGAGCGCGTCTCGGTCGAGAGTTTCACGAACGTATCGGATAGCGTGATGGTACGGATCCGGTACCGAATCGGGGTCGTCGTAGACACGGCTTCGGTCGCCGAAGCGAACGAGCCCCGATTGCTGCAACTGAAAGCGCATATTCGCCCCGTCTACCTTCTCCAGAATCCACAGGTGTCCCTCCTCGAAGAGATCGTCAGGCGCATCATCGACGCGGGGAATCGACGGGAACTGTTTCATTTCTCTGAGATACCGTTGCGGAGTGGTTTAGGTGTCACCTTCGTCTCTCTTGAGTCATTCCGACGTGGATCGGTTTAGGGGTCCGATACCTTCACATCGGGGTTGGCAGGAGAACTGTCTCTATGACTCGTGAGAATCTAATTCCGTGCCACAGTCCGGACATTCACCGTCAGTGATCGTTACCTGTGCGTCACAGGATGGACAGTAGTCACGGTAACACGCTGGGTCGCCCATAGCCACATGTACATCCTTTGGGATTGAGAGCGTTTCCCCGGTCGGGGTGTCCGTGTGACCTGCAAGGCTAAAGTGAGCCAATTGGGATCGATAAACCGACGGAACACCGACCTTTGTCAATCTACGGGTGTCCAACCCAGGGCACCACCACCGGAACAAGGTGAATGACCGCTGTCGTGCTTGGCTAGATCGGCGGATGGTCCAGTCGGTGTACGGCGTGGCTGACTGGCCAAGGCGGCTGATTTCCTGGGACAGTGCCCTGCTCGAAGCCAGGACGGAAATTCCGTGAAAGGTGAATTTATTCATGAGTACTGACACTTATCACAGATCCAATGTTGCAACCTTAGTTGCTGCCTTGCGATTCGATCTAAGGTTGGAAGTGGTTATTTTTGTAAGGTGTATCAGAACCGCAATCGCGGCTCCCCACGAAGCACCTCTCTTTCGCTCGTTTTGAGCTTCCTTCGCCTGCCTGCCCGTTTGTCGTGCTTGTTGGTGGGCATCTAGGGACTACTGGAGGCGCTTGCTCCTCTTCTACCGGCGGAACCACCCAAGGTTGCTCCGGAGAAACCTGCCATCGGAGATTCTATTCGGTATTGACGGTTTGTGAAGAAGCCAACCGGATAATATGGCTATTAGTATAGCCTCCAGATTTTCAGACACTATTCGTATAGTGGCAATGGACTTGTGCGCGATTCGTCTGGACACCATATGCGCAACACCGGCGACCAGGGGTCGACAACCGAGGCGGACCAGCCAGTCGATGGCGCTGGATACGGGCCGGCAAGCCCATCGGAGACGGATGGGACGACACGGGAGAAAAGCCTCGGCGTCGACCTGTGTCTGAGTCATCCGGACCTGATTCTCTCGGATGCGATCGAAAACAGTCAGGATGTGACGGTGCGGCCGGAGCAGATGGTAGACGATGGGGCATCGAGCTTTCTAGTCATAGCGGCTGAAGGGACGACGCTGGACCGGTTCGAAACGGAACTGGAGATGGATGAGACAGTGTGTGACCCCGTCGTGTTAGACTGGACGGAGACAGACCGCGTCTATCGGGTCGAAGTGGCAGACAGCGCCGTCCGGATCTCGCCGTCACTTGTCCGTGCCGGCGGTCGGATTCTCGACATGGAAGGTCGAGGAGGGCAGTGGAACGTCCACGCGCAGTTCCGGTCGCGGTCGGCGCTGTCGCAGTTTCGCTCCGAGTGCTCCGAGCGGGACATCACGTTCCGACTCGACCGACTGTACTGGACGACCGGCGACGCGAACGCCGGCGCGTGCGGGCTGACCGCGGACCAGCAGGTCGCGCTCGAAACGGCACACAAAGCGGGATATTTCGACGTGCCCCGTGGCATCTCACAGGCTGAACTGGCAGAGAAACTGGACATCTCCCCGTCGGCAGTGTCCCAGCGGATTCGGCGCGGGATGGACCAGGTCATCGGGTCGGAACTCGGACTGACCGAGGAGTGAGCGTGCGAACGTACTGATAATATCATTGAATTTTCAAGTGTGTCACTAAGTGACAACCAGTCTATGTGCCAAAAAGGATATTGCCTCGCTGTGACACCCGTACTGTATGAGACACCGAATCGCGAGCGGGATATGCGCTTTACTCCTCCTGTTGGCAGTCGCGTCTGTCTCCGTAGGTGTCGCCACCGCAGCGGACGCTGGGCAGTACACTGCGTACACAGCGACGGGTAACGACACTGAACCGACAATACAATCGGCCCAGTTCCCACAAGCTATCGGTGAAGGGCCGAACGACACCGCGTTCGTCTGGGAGCGTATCGACGGTGAGCGCGCGAGCGGCTATCCCATCACAGTGACCGCTAGTTCGTCGCAGGCGAACCTCTCGGTCTGTACGCATGCCAACGGCTCAGCGACGTGTACGCCGGTCGGTCCGAACGGGACGGCGACTCTTATGACCCCCGGGACCGTCGGTCTCGACACTCTCTCTGTTTCTCTCTACAATACGAGTTCCGACACCACGGTGGATCGGCAGTCGGTGTCTCTCCAGCCGATTCAGCGTACCGGCGACGTTGACGACGACGGACTCAACAACAGCAACGAGATAGCGCGCGGGACGAACCTCACCGACGCCGACACTGATGGCGACGGCCTGTCGGACGGTGTGGAGGTCAACCAGCACGGGACGGACCCGACGGTTGCGGACACTGACGAAGACGGTCTCGCCGACACGGCCGAGATCAGGCACGGGACCGATCCGACCAACGTCGACACGGACGGCGACGGGCTGACGGACGAGCGCGAAATAGCCGTCGGAACGAACCCAACCGTCGTTGATACCGACGGCGACGGCCTCTCTGACCAACGAGAGGTCTCGGGCAAGACCGATCCGACGGACGCGGACACGGACAACGACGGCGTCGTTGACGGCCGGGAACTGGAGATCGGCACGAATCCGGTCGCGGAAGATACTGACGAGGACGGCGTTGCCGACGGCCGCGAGCTCTCGCTGGATACGAACCCAACGGTAGCAGACACCGACGGCGATGGTCTCACGGACGGGCAAGAACTTGACGCGGGGACTGACCCGATGGTGGCTGACACCGACGGCGATGGTCTCGACGACAGCGAGGAACTGGATAACGGAACCTCTCCGGTTACTGCTGATTCGGACGGTGACGGTCTCAGCGACGGGCGGGAGGTCTCGGAGCTCGGAACGAACCCGCTGGCGGCCGATTCGGATGGCGACTTCCTGTCCGATCCGCAGGAACTAGCCTGGGGAACGAACCCGAACAGCGCGTTGACGCCCGCCTGGGTCACGAGCTCGCTTCTCGGATTCCTCATCGGGACCGGACTGACGGTTCTGGCGATCAGGCGTGGCTGGGTCACAGAACTCTCCACAGCGGCCAGACTGTTCGTCTATCGCCGCCTCGAACTGGACCGGGATATAATCGAGGTCAACCGTGAAATCGAGGCAAGGGACGGGGAACCGTCCGACAGTGCGGGCGTTGACGCCGACACCGCGGCTGCGGCCTTCGAGCAAGCCGACAGGGAGTTCACCCCCGACGAGCGCCTCGTCAAACTGATGCTGCGGGCCGAGAGCGGCCGTATGCACCAGACCGACATCGTCGAGGCGACGGACTGGTCGAAAGCGAAGGTCAGCCGCCTCCTCTCGAAGATGGTCGACGACGACGAGGTCGTGAAGATCCGGCTCGGTCGGGAGAACCTCATCTGTCTGGAGCGGGCAAAGCCCGCAGCCGCGAACTCGCCCCACGCGGGCGACATCAAGCCGCCGACACCCGGCGGATAACCCGGCTCCACCCCCGAGAAAGCCGGGTCGATAGTGACATCGCCGTCTTGTTCTCCTGATTTCATACAAGGTTCTAAAGAAAGGAACTGTCCGTCACCGTCACCGAGTTCGGTGTCGTATCCGCTTGTAGCGTCGACGGGCACCAAAATACGCTTCTTTCGGCTATTGAGGCCTTCTATCTCCCACTAATGGCAGATTCGAGTGGGAGATGGGAACCTCGCCGAAACTGTGTAACTGTCTTTTTGAAGACATTATTTGCGGTCGTCTCGACGAAACGGTTCGGTATGCTGTGTGAAACAGTGGTGGAAAAGACTCTCTGCTCTAAATTCCGATAAGCGGGCTTCTCAGACCCTCAAAATCGGTATTTACTATATCATGCTCGGGGTAAGTCAGCCATTATCGACCCGTTAAATCGGTGAAACAGTCGTAACCGGCGGAACAGTCGACCCGGTATATGTCGGTTGCTGGAAAAGGGAGAAGCGAACATGTCGATAGCTGAAACAACTACCGAACCCGCGACAACAGAGACCGAGGAGTCTGCGAGTGACGGGTCGGCGTCTGAGGAACCCGAATCAGACGACGAACTCACTCGCGATGACCTCTTTCACGTACTCCAGTGTCGTCGCCGCCGCCTAGTGCTCAAGTACCTCCACGAATACCCAGGCGATGAGCCGGCGGATATGAGCGATATCGCCGAACACATCGCAGCCCTGGAACACGATACGACCGTCGACTCGCTCCGCTCGAAACAGCGCCAGCGCGTCTACATCGCGCTGTATCAGTCACACCTCCCGAAGATGGACGACGCGGGCGTTATCAACTACAATCAGGACCGCGGACTTGTCGAAGCAACGGCGCTCGCGGACTCCTTCGACGGGTACCTCGACGAGGAACCATCGCTCCTGTCGACGACATCGCCGGCTGCGGAGTCGTCGCCGTCGACCGAGTCTGTCACGGACCACGATCAGACCGGTGCCCGCGCGACGACCGATGAGCAGTGGTCCAACCGGTATCTCGGGACCGCGGGTGCCACGCTGGTGGCAGTCGGTGGACTCGCGCTCAGCGGAACCCCAATGGCAGGCGTCGCGCTCGCGTTCGTCGTGAGCGCGGCGTTTTTCGTACTGGCGCTGAGCCATCGGCTCTCACTCTCGGGACCGCAGTCGCTCGCTGACCGTCTCAGATCGGCTGTTCGTCAGCGGCCGTAAACCGCATACTGGACAGATGCGCACACACAGCGGCACATCCGGAGGGCGATGAACCGCATGCTACAAACGGTCGGACTCGACGCTATCATCGATGGTGGGGCGACGGCAGGCCCCCCAGCTCATGACTGTCTCGACGAAGCGACGATATTCGAGATACTCGGCAACGAGCGGCGACGGGCCTGTCTCCGCTGTCTTGCCGACCATGAGACAGGGCTGTCTGTCAGTGCTCTGAGTCGACAGGTGTCGCGTGCGGTCGCCGATGCAGAGACCGATAGCGAGGAGCTTTACGACAGTGTGTACATCTCACTCTGTCAAACACACCTTCTCAAGCTCGACGCTGTCGGGTTAATCGAGTACGAGCAAGACCGGAAGCGGGTCGAGCAGGGACCCGAATTCGACGCCATCAGACAGCAGTTCGAAGCGGCCCGCACACTCGATGAGCGGTCGAACGACACCGTTCGAGCCAGCACTGCTGTGAGCGGTCTGACGGTCGCGGCCGGTGCACTCGCGGTCGTGAGCCCACCAGCGGCCAGAACGGTCCTGCTTTTCGGACTCGTCGTCGTTCACTTCTTCATACTCGCAGTAACGTCCACGTCCGTCTCTCTAGGTAGCTACTGACTGCCCCTATGGGGGAGCGATGGTCACGCCGACCGAGACACAGCAGTAGTCACTTGCTACTCCAGCGAGGGGCCGCCCAGCGGCCGTGCGTACTGGACAGGGCTTTGGATGAGAGATCGGTATGCTGCTGTGTTTCGAGCTGCTGTCGACACAGAAACCTGCGAGCGACCGATAGAAGTAGGCGTCTACTGGCCAGTCACTGGCCGTAAAGAGGCATATAATCAAACGGTGGGGAGACAGACAGAGCGATATGACCGACTACGCCAGCATGCGAAAGGCGATCGAAGAGACGAAAGAATCGTTCGACGCGGTCGAACGGTTTCAGCGTCGGTCAGCACTCTGTCCTTGGATAGACGTACCGCTCCGAGAGGAGACATAGCAGGCTCCGACCCCAGTGAAAGCGTCCCGAGCGACATCTCCTCCCTGTTTTCGGTCGGTTTCGATAGCTCGGGTTCAACGGTATCGTGGTCCCGTCGCTCGCTGGACGGATGAAAATACACTTCACCCGTCGGTGGAAACGCGATGTACATGTATCAGGCGGAGGCACAGCCGTGTATATCGTAATCGTCGGCGCGGGCGAGGTCGGCTCGAACATCGCCAAGAGCCTCGCGGAAAGTCACGAAGTCGCTGTCATCGATATCGATCCTGACCGCGTGGAGGAACTGATGTATGATGCTGACGTACTCGGCATCGAGGGAGATGGCGCAGAACTCGACACGCTCTCCGAGGCCGGTCTCGAGAAAGCCGACGTGCTCATCGCCAGTACCGACGATGACGAGACGAACATCGTGACCTGCGGGACGGCGATAACGGCCGCCGATCCGTTCACCATTTCCCGCGTCAAGAGCGCGAAATTCCTCCGGACCTGGGAGAAATCCAAGGGCGCTTTCGGCGTGGATCACATGGTCGCAACGAACCTGCTCACTGCGGAGAACATCTCCCGCGTCATCGGGCTTCCCGGTGCACGTGACGTTGAAACGTTCGTCGACGGGCAGGTCCAGATGGGGGAGTTCGAGGTACTCGAGTCCAGCCCAATTACGAACCTGACCGTCGCGGAAGCCGACCGCTACGAATCTCTGACTTTCGCTGCCGTGTTGCGCGATGACGAAGTCATCATCCCGCGCGGGGAGACGGTCATCAAGGCGGGCGACGATATCGTCGTCATCGGCAGCCGCGAGAGCGTCCGCCTGTTCGCGACCGAAATCGCACCGGACTCCGAGACGACCCAGAATGTCCTCATCGTCGGCGGCAGCGATGTCGGCTATCACACCGCTCGACTACTTCAGGACCGCGGGATCAAACCGCGGCTCGTCGAACAGGACCACGAGAGAGCGCGCGAACTCGCCGAAAACCTTCGCGGGACCACCGTGCTGGAAAGCGACGCGACCGACAGCGAGTTCCTCGAACGGGAACACGTCGCGGACGCCGACGCCGTGGTCGCGACGCTCGACAGCGACGAGAAGAACCTCCTGGTGACGCTGCTTGCCAAGCGACTCGGTGCGGAGCGGACCGTCTCCGTCGTCAACTCCGGCGAGTACGTCGAGCTGTTCGAGGCCGTCGGCGTCGACGTGGCTGTCAATCCCCGTGAGACGACCGCCGAGGAAATCACGCGGTTCACCCGGGAGTACGACGCGACGAAGGTCGCAATCATCGAGTCTGATCGCGCCGAAGTACTCGAAATCGAGGTCTCCGCCGAGAGCGTCCTCGCGGGGCGCCCCATCCGGGAGTCGGTCAAGGAACTCCCGACCGGCGTGGTCATCGGGGCCATCAGCCGCGGCGGCGAACTGGTCATCCCCCGCGGTGACACGGTTATCGAACCCGGCGACCACGTCGTCGTGTTCGTCGAAGCCGCGTGCCTGGAAGCGGTCAACGACAAACTGTAGCCGTGCCGACGGGGACTGCGCCCCAAGGGATAAGCCTCGCTGTCGCCTCAGCTACCGTATGACTTCGACTGCGGACCGCATCGTTCTCTCGTTCGCTCCCAGCGCCGCCGGTGAGAATCCCTGGTCCGGCGTCGATACTGAGTGGATCGTCGACGAACTGTGCGGGGACACCTATCGGCAGTACCTCCGGCGCGCCCACGGCGGGCCAGTGTCCATCGGCGAGGAGTGGTCCGAGTTCGTGAGCTGTGGCTGTGCCACGCCACAGGACGTGGTGTTACGCGTCGAACGCGTCGATGGCGGGACGGTCCTCGGCGATGCGACGACCCTGGAAATTCACCCTCGAGCTGAGATCGAGACGGCAACCCGGTAATCGCGTTCCGATGTCACGTGGCCGGTCAACGGGTAGGACGCGTCACGACCGTCATTCCGGCGGGTATCGGGAGATATTGGGAGAAGGGAAAGGCTGATGCATGCCACTAGCACATTCCGGACTATGCCACGCGATTCCTATCAGGAGGGACTGAACTCGCTTCGTGAGGATGTCCTCTATATGTCAGAGGTCGTCCTCGAACGGCTCCGGCTGGGGCTGGATGCGCTCGAACAGAAAGACGAGGAGATGGCCCGGGAGGTCATCGAGGGCGATCACGAGATCAATCAGCTGTATCTCGACCTCGAACAGGACTGCATCGACCTGCTGGCGCTGCAACAGCCGGTCGCGTCCGACCTCCGCTTTATCGCCGCGTCGTTCAAGATCATCACCGACCTCGAACGGATCGGCGACCTCGCCACGAACCTCGGCGAGTACTCGCTAGAGGCCGAACGCGACGTCTACCCCGAGGTCGACATCCAGGAGGTCGCCGACATCACCATCGAGATGGTCGAGAACGCCATGGACGCCTACGGCGAGGAGGACGCCGACCAGTGTTACACTATCGCCGACGTCGACGACGAGGTGGACGAGCGCTGTGAAGCCGCCTCCGAGACGGTCGTGCGCGACCTCATCGAGCGTGAGATCGACGCCGACTCCAGTGAGGCCGAGATCGAGCAGCTGATGGCCGATGTGTCCCGACTCCTGCTGACGATTCGGGACATCGAACGGGTCGGCGACCACGCCGTCAACATCGCCGCGCGGACGCTGTACATGGTCGAGAACGACGACGACCTCATCTACTGAACCTTTTTCATCGTCGGGTCGCCGAAGGCGACCATTCCTCGAAAAACGTTCATGAAAAAGGCCGGAATCTCGGCCGTAGGCCTCGATTCCGGTGAAACCGCGCTCGCCCCGCTCGCGCGGTATGCAGTAACTCCAACAACCACAAACCGTGACAGCCACACACCTCCCCAGCCGACTGCGTTGCTCGGCTCGCAGTGCTCGCCTGCGCGACTCGTCCCTCGCGCTTGCGACGCGGCCGTCGCCGCGACGGCGCGCGCCAGACCTCGGTTTTCGTAATCCGTCGCCTACTGCGGGGTCTCGGGCGTGTCGTCGCCCATAAGCCCCGAGTCAGTGATGCGGAATTGCGCCGTGTCGCCGGCCGGTTTGGCGCGGTGTTTCTCCAGGGTGGCGCGACGATTGCCGCCGCGGAACCGGTCGAGGCGGACGATTGCGCCCGACCAGTGGTTGAGGGTGTGGCCCCCAAGCGCCGTCGAGCGGTCGCTATCCGGGTCAGTAAACACCTGATTCGTGAACAGGACGGCGATGTCGTGTTTGCGGGCCAGCGAGAGCAGGTGGGTGATCTGGCGGGCCACATCTCGGAGCGTCTCGCCGCCGTCCTCGTCGTCGCGGCGGAGCCGATAGAACCCGGTCGCGCTGTCGAGCACGATGAGTTCGACCTCGGCCGCGAACTCGGCGGCGTCCTGGACGGCTTCGGTCTGCTCGTCGTAGTCCAGCGCTTCGGTGATGATGAGTCGGCCGGCGAGGTCATCAACAGTCTGGGCCGTCCCGCGTGCCCGGCCACTGGCGACCTGCTCCATGCGGGCAGCCGAGAGCCCCTCGGTGTCGATGTACAGCGCCGCGTCGCCGGCGGCGGCGACTTCCATCACCGCCGACAGCGCGAGGTTGGTCTTGCCGGCCGCCGGCGGGCCGTACACCTGCGTGACCGCGCCGCGCTCCAGCCCACCACCCAGGAGGTCGTCGATAGCGTCACACCCAGTCGGGACGTACTCGCTCACGACGGGGAGTTAGGCAGGTTCGGATAAAAACACTGGTACCTATGTCGCCGGGAGATAGCGGGCGAGTGCGGCCTCGACCGCGTCGGGATCGGCCAAGTCCGCAAGCGCGAACCGGCTGTCGAACCACCGTGACCGGTGGACGACCAGCGCGTCCGCAGTGCGGGTATAGCCCGTGTACTGCGTCCACGGGAGCAGGCGTCTGGCGACGGGAAGTCGCTGTTCGAGGCCCTCGGCCGTGACGGCGTACTCCCTGGGCTCGCTCTGCATGAAGATACCTACCCCCACCGGGAACAGTATCTGTGCGAACGTCAGCGGCCAGAGCCCCGGTGCGACGAACACCGATGCGAACCCGGCGGCACTGACCGCCCACAGCGGCAGCACCAGGGCCAGGAGGCGGTTCCGTGCCGCGCTGGGCCAGCCAGCAGTGAACACACAGTGGCGCTCGCTGTCCGCGAGGAGGGCGTCGATGTAGCGCGTGCGAGCCATCACACCTGACACGCTTCCCAGAGCCATCGCGCCCATCCCCGAAAACATGGCGAGGACACCGAAAACGCCGGCCCAGCCGAGCGAGAGTAGGCCTGCGAAGGCATACCCCAGACCGACGAGGCCGGGGACCCAGCGCGCCCGTGTCGCACCGAGACGATAGGGGAAGCTCCCGAACCGCACAGTCGCCCACCAGCCCAGGCCAGTCCCGACAGTGACCGTCGCTAACACGGTTCCGTACAGCACGGCCGGGTCTCCGGAGACGAGACGGGCCACGGCGAAGGCAGTCGGCGCTATCGCCAGCAACGCGACGTAGAGGCCGGCGACGAGAGCGAAAAGCGGGTCCCCGGATCGCTCTGCGGCGGTCTCGGCGGTGGAGGGCGGCATATCGCTACAATTCGCACGCTCGTACAAAACTCCGGGGTCGGGAGGCCACAACGGTAAGTAGACACCGGACCAAGCGCCGGCCAGTGATAGTCGTCGCCACCGAGGACTTCGAAGTGTACCACGGCGTCGTCAACGAGCTGCGCGACCGCGGCGTCGAGTTCACGACTATCGAGCCGGGTGACGAGTGGCCCGACGAGGCGGAAGTGGCGGTCATCGCGGCGGGGGAGTCGGTCGAAATCCCCGACGGCGTGGCGGTTGTGCAGGCAACCCCGGACGCCCCGCGACAGGCCGTCGAATCGGTCATCTCGACGCTTCGGGGCGGCGACGGCCGCACCGTCATCGGTATCGACCCGGGCGAACGGCCGGGCGTCGCGATTCTCAACGGCGACATGGTCGTCGCGGCGTTTCAGGTACCCGCGGCGGAGGCCGGTGAGATCGTCCGCCGGGAGGTCGAAGACGCCGTCAACCCGGTCGTGCGCATCGGTGACGGCGCGCGGCTGGTCGGCGCGCGCATCATCGACGATATCCAGTCCGTGCCGGTGGAACTGGTCGACGAAACGGGGACCACACCGTATCTCGGTTCCGGTGCACGCGGAATGGGCGACGTGCTGGCCGCGGTCAACATCGCCCGTCTGGAGGGCGAGGAGATCGAGAGCCGAACCATCGAGCCCACGGCCGGCGAACTCCAGAAAATCAAGGACCGGTCGCGGGAGGCAAGCGACACGAACCGGGCCATCAGCGAGGGGCTCGCCCGACGGGTCGCCAGCGGCGCGCTCACCGTGGAGGAGGCGCTGGCGGAACACGGTAGTGACTCGGAAGCGGCCGGCGACCAGCAGCACTCCGACACCGAACAGTCGAAGCAGAATTCGGCCGACGAGTAGCGGCTACTCGCGCACCATCCGTTCGGCCCGCTGCTGTATCTCGCGGACGGACAGCCCCGTCTGGTCGGCGACGGCCGCAGCGTCGTCGTACTCCGCGCTCACGTCGAACACCGTCCCGTCGGTGTCGCTTGCGACCTTGACCGTGACCTCGAACTGCTCGCCGTCGACGGACAGCGCGACCGTCTCGTACTCGCGGTCGGCGACCCAGCGGTGGCCGGCCCCGGACTCGCGCACGCCGAGTGTCCCGGTCGCTTCGGCGAGACGGCGCGCGATTCGCTCGGCGTCTTCTGGCTTGCAGATGACCTTGACGATGTGGCCGGGCCGGGATTTCTTCATCGTCGTCGGGACTATCGACACGTCTCGCGCCCCGACATCCGCGAGCGTGCGCTGGAGGTCGCCAAGCACTTCGGGCGAAACGTCGTCGACGTTCGTTTCCAGTACCGTGATTTCGTCGCGGCGGAGCCGACCCGCGCCGTCGCCGACCAGCGCCCGCAGGACGTTGGGACGGTCGTCGAGATTCCAGCCGCCAGCGCCGTAGCCCGACGTATCGACCTTCAGCGGCGGCAGGGACTCGGTCCCCTCGGCGATGTGGGCGAAAATCGCCGCGCCGGTCGGCGTCACCAGTTCCCTGTCGATGGGGCCGCCCTGAAGCGACCAGTCGGCCCGCTCGGCGATCTCGACCACCGCGGGAGTCGGGACGGGGTAGGTGCCGTGGCTCATCTCGACCGTGCCGCCGCCGGTCGACAGCGGCGTCGTCACGACCCGGTCCACGTCGAGGTCATCCAGCAGGAGGCAGGCCCCGACGATGTCGGCGATGGCGTCGTCGGCCCCGACCTCGTGGAAGTGTGTCCCGTCGAGGTCCGTCCCGTGGACTGACGCTTCGGCCTCGCCGAGAATCTCGAACATCGCCAATGCATCGGCTTTGACAGTCTTCGGGAGGCCCATTTCTTCGACGAGATCGACCACCTCGGCGTACGTTCGACTTGGACCGTGGCCTTCGGCGTGTGTGTGGTCGTGGTCATCGCCGTCGTGGTCGCGGGTATGGTCGTTGTCATCGCCGTCATGGGTGTGTGAATGACTGTGCGAGTGCTCGTCGTGCGTGTGTTCGTGTGAATGCCCGTCGTCGTGGGCGTGGTCATGGAACCCATTGCCGTCGCTATCAGCGTCAGTCAGCAGTACCTCGACACGCGCCGCAGCGATTCCGCAGCGATCCACTTCGGAGACGGCGTACTCGATAGGAAGTTCGTCTTCGACCGGCGACAGGGCGTCGCGGTCGGCCCCGGCGGCCAGCAGCGCGCCAAGCAGCATATCGCCAGCCGCACCCATGCGGCCGTCGAAAGCGAGTGTTCGCATACCCGGAGGCTCAGGCCGCGCCAGTAAAAGCCCTCCCGCTACGCCCTCAGGCCCGGCGGACGATGTGTACGTCGTAGTCCTCGCCGTCCGTGACCTCACCGATGGGGACGACGATGTCCTCGGTGTCGTCGCTGCCGAGGAACACGACGCTGGCGTCGACATCGCGGGCGGTCTGTCTGATCGTCGTCGACAGTTCGCTGGTGGAGTGGGCGCTCACGTCGTCGTAGCGGAGTTCGGCGTCGTCGGTCGCTTCCTCGATCTTGCGCCGGAGATCGTCAGCGGCGGTCTCGGCGGCGAAGTCCTCGGTCGGATCGACCCGACGGCGGCGCTCGGCGTAGTCGCTCCCCGTGGGGATGAACGCAACGGCGACAACGTCCTCGCCGAGCGCTTCGGCGTAGGTGACAGCACGGTCGAGCGCGGCGTCTGCAAGCGGTGATCCGTCGAAGGGAACGAGAAATACCATACCGGCGCTATCGTGCCCAGCCTTATGAAACGCGGCGGTGGCGGCAGCCTGTGTCACTCCAGCCCAAGCCGAGGGCTATTAGCCCAGGCTGTGCGGTGTGTTATTACGTATCATATAAACCCGTCGCCGTATGTCTTGCCCGCCGGTAGCATAAAGCATATCTCCGGGGCTACCCGAGTTCAGTGTAAGCAGGCTCTACTATGAACGAAGTCCAATTGGAAGTGGCGAAAGCGTACCCGAACGACTCGGGGCGCGGTATCGCCAGACTCGATCCCGACACGCTGTTGCATCTCAAGCTCTCTCCCGGCGACATCATCGAGATAGAGGGGAGCGATACGACCGCCGCGAAGGTGTGGCGCGCGGACAGACAGGACTGGAACACGGACACCGTCCGCATCGACGGCTTCACGCGCCAGAACGCCGACGTGGGTATCGGCGAGCGCGTCACCATTCGGAAGGCCGATGCCGAGAAGGCCGACAAGCTCGTCCTCGCACCGCCCGAGGAGGCGTCGGTCCAGTTCGGCTCCGACGCCGCCGGCATGGTTAAACGACAGATACTGAAACGGCCGGTCGTCGAGCGCGACATCGTCCCGGTGATGTCCTCGACGAACCACCCGTTCATGCGCTCGCCGGGCCAGGCCATTCCGCTCATCGCGGTCGAGACCGAGCCCGAAGGCGTCTGTCTCATTACTGAAGACACCGAGGTTGAGCTCCGAGAAGAGCCGATCTCCGGCTTCGAGAAGACCGGCGGTGGCATCACCTACGAGGACATCGGCGGCCTCCAGAACGAGATCCAGCGGGTCCGCGAGATGGTCGAACTGCCGATGAAACACCCCCAGATCTTCAAGAAACTCGGCATCGAGCCGCCACAGGGGGTGTTGCTCCACGGACCGCCCGGCACCGGGAAGACGCTGCTGGCGAAGGCCGTCGCCAACGAGACTTCGGCCAGCTTCTTCTCTATCGCCGGCCCCGAGATCATCTCGAAGTACTACGGTGAGTCCGAACAGCAGTTACGGGAGATCTTCGAGGACGCGAGCGAGGAATCGCCCTCGATCATCTTCATCGACGAGCTGGACTCCATCGCGCCCAAGCGCGAGGACGTGACCGGCGAGGTCGAGCGCCGTGTCGTCGCCCAGCTACTGACGATGATGGACGGCCTCGAGTCGCGGGGCCAGGTCATCGTCATCGCCGCGACGAACCGCGTCGACAGCGTTGACCCGGCACTGCGTCGCCCGGGCCGCTTCGACCGCGAGATCGAGATCGGCGTGCCCGACGAGGTGGGCCGCGAGGAGATCCTCCAGATCCACACCCGCGGCATGCCGCTGTCCGACGACGTGAACCTGGCCAAGCTGGCGACGGACACGCACGGTTTCGTCGGGGCCGACATCGAGAGCCTCACGAAGGAGGCCGCGATGAAGGCGCTCCGGCGCTACCTCCCCGAGATCGACCTCGACGAGGAGGACATCCCGCCGAGCCTCATCGACCGGATGATCATCAAACGGGACGACTTCAAGGGCGCGCTCAACGAGGTGAGTCCATCGGCGATGCGGGAGGTCTTGGTCGAGCTCCCGAAGGTGTCCTGGGACAGCGTCGGTGGCCTCAGCGAACCCAAAGAGCAGGTCCAGGAGGCCGTCGAGTGGCCGATGAACTCCCCGGAGAAGTTCGAGCGCATGGGCGTGACGCCGCCGTCGGGGGTGTTGCTGTACGGCCCGCCCGGCACCGGGAAGACGCTCATGGCGAAGGCCGTCGCCAACGAGACCGACGCGAACTTCATCTCGGTCCGTGGCCCGCAACTGCTCAGCAAGTGGGTCGGTGAGAGCGAGAAGGCCATCCGCCAGACGTTCCGGAAGGCCCGCCAGGTCGCCCCGACCATCATCTTCTTCGACGAACTCGACTCGCTGGCACCGGGTCGGGGCGGCGAGATGGGGTCGAACGTCTCCGAGCGGGTCGTCAATCAGCTGCTGACCGAACTCGACGGCCTGGAGGAGATGGAGGACGTGATGGTCATCGGCGCGACTAACCGGCCGGACATGATCGACCCGGCGCTGATCCGTTCGGGCCGGTTCGACCGCCTGGTGATGATCGGCGAGCCCGACATCGAGGGCCGCGAGCAGATCCTGAAGATCCACACGGACGACACGCCGCTGTCGCCCGACGTGAGCCTGCGCGAACTGGCTGAAGTCAGCGATGGATTCGTCGGTTCGGATCTGGAATCCATCGCCCGGGAGGCCGCTATCGAGGCGCTCCGCGAGGACGACGACGCGGAGGAAGTCGAGATGCGCCACTTCCGGCAGGCGATGGACAGCGTTCGTCCGACCATCACCGACGACATCCGCGAGTACTACGAGCAGATGGAAGAGGAGTTCCGCGGCGGCTCCAGTCCGCAGCGTCAGGCCGGGACGGGCGGCCGTATCGGCTTCCAGTAACTCCACCCTCCCTGCTCCTGTCTTTGCCGCGATTCGACCGCGCTCGGTCGTTGTGCCGCGTGAATCGATGCCACTGATGAGATGTCTCTCCCGCTGGTCGCACAACACCCGTGTATAATTATTAGATAAATTATACAACCGGTGTTTGTTTCTCCTTTCGAAGCCCCCTTTCGGGACCCAAGTGTACGAGGGGTGATGTCGAACACGAATCGCGTTTATCGGCTGGCGAAACGGCCCGACGGAACGCCCGATCACGACACGTTCGAGCTTTCCGAGGAAGACGTTCCCGAACCGGGGCCTGGCGAGGTACTCATCAAGACGCTGTATCTCTCTGTGGACCCGTACATGCGGGACCGGATGCGAGCGGGCGAATCGTATGCCGACCCGTGGGACGTAGGCGACGCGCTCCGCGGTGCGGTCGTCGGTGAGGTCGTCGAGTCCAACGGCGCGCGCTTCGACGAGGGCGATATCGTCACCGGCGACCTGGAGTGGGCGGAGTACGCCACCGCACCCGGACCAGCGCTTACGGAGGTCAATCCCGAACTCGCACCGATTTCGACGGCGCTGGGCGTGCTGGGCATGCCGGGCATGACAGCGTACTTCGGCACCCGAGAGGTGGCCCAACCCGCTGCCGGCGAGACGTTCGTCGTCACCGGCGCTGCCGGGGCGGTCGGCTCCGTCGCGGGGCAGCTCGCCAAGCTCCAGGGCGCACACGTCGTCGGCTTCGCCGGCTCCGACGAGAAGGTCGCCTTCCTCGAAGACGACCTCGGCTTCGATGTCGGGATCAACTACAAGACGACCGACGACTACCAGGCCGCACTGGACGAGGCCGCGCCGGACGGCGTCGACGCCTACTTCGACAACGTCGGCGGGCCGATCACCGACGCGGTGTTCACGCGGCTCAACACCGACGCCCGCGTGGCCGTGTGTGGGCAGATCTCCATGTACAACGACGAGGATGTCCCGGTCGGCCCCCGGAAACTGATGCATGTCATCCAGTCTCGCGCGACCGTCCAGGGGCTCCTCGTCTCCGACTTCGAGCCGCGGTTCGAGGACGCGACGAAGCAACTCGGCGAGTGGGTCGCCTCGGGGGAGATTTCGTACCGAGAAACGGTCACCGAAGGCATCGAGAACGCACCCGACGCGTTCCTCGGGCTGTTCGAGGGCGAGAACATCGGGAAGCAGCTCGTACAGGTCGCCGAGCGGTAGGGAAAACCGACCGGCCGAGTTACAGTTCGCCCAGTTTGCGGAGGAGTTGGCCGCGGTACTCCTCGTCGGCCTGGACGCCTTTCAGTTCGAGGACGTTCCGTTCGAGCTTATCGAGCGCGACGTTGAACGCGGTTTCAGCGCCGTAGCCCTCGCCGGAGCCGGCCGCCTGGCCCTTGTTGGTCCGGAGCCTGATCTGACACTGGATGAGCGGCGTGCCACGGAGCTTCTCCTTGTGCTCGTGGAAGCGGACGTGGGCGTGCTGGACCTGCATCGCCCCGTACTTGTCGACGACCGTCTCGATGTCGGCCCGGATGTCCGCCCGCGAGATGGTGTCCAGCAGTTTGATGTTCGTGATCTGGACATCCATGTGCTCTTCCTCGGTGTAGGTCAGCGCCCGGAGCACGTCGGTCTTCGTGAGGATGCCGGCGACGTGGCCGTCGTCGTCCGCCGGCGTGACCACGAGCCCGGCGAAGTCGTTTTCGAGCATCCGTGCGACGGCGTCCTCGACGGAGTCGTCGAGTTTGGCCGTCTCGACGGGGCTGCTCATCACGTCGTAGACGGGCATATCGAGCACGCGCTCGATTTCACCCGAGCGGTCGCCCCGCGTCGCCTTTTCCATGTCCCGGACGACGATGTCGACGATGTCGTGACGGGTCACCATCCCGCTCAGGTCGTCTTCGTCGTCGAGCACCGGGAGCCGGGAAATGCCGTGTTTCCGGAGGAGATTGACCACTTGCCCGATGTTGGTCTCCTCGGAGACAGTAATCACGTCCCGCGTGTAGATGTCCTCAACACTGAGTGCGTCGAGGTTGTCGAGAACGGCTTCGAGGATATCGTCCTCGGTGACGATACCCCAGAGCTCGCCCGCCTCGAAGACGGGTGCGATCTTGACCCCACCCTCGACGAGGACGCGCGCGACCTCGCGCACGTCGTCAGTGCGCTCGACTTTCGGCGCCGAGCGCGTCATCGCCCCCGCTTTCGCGTTGTCCTCCACGTGGGACTGGACCAGCTGTTTCTGCGTGATAACGCCAGCGTACTCACCGTCTTCCATGACGATGATGCCCTTGGGGTTCTCGCGCTCGAAGATAGATCGGACTTTCCCCAGGCGTTTGTTGGCGTCGACCTCGACAAACTCTCTGGTGGCGATATCAGCAATATCCATCGTGCTTCACAGTTCGAAGGTTCTACGTGAAGGGTTATCAAGCTTGGTTTAATCCCCGAGAACCGGGAGACGGCCCAACTTTTAGGCTCCCGGAACCAACACCGAGGTGTGCTCCCGGATATCGGCGTGTTCGGTCCCTACACGTATCTCGTCACCGAAATCGTCTGGGGTGCCGTTGCCATCGCGTTGCTATGGCGTGCAGGGGCAGTCAGACGGGCGGCCAAAACGATTGCTGTCCTCTATCCCATCGCATACGTCTGGGACTGGTACACCCTCACTGTCGGTGTCTTTGAGATCACGCTCCGGACCGGCGTCGATTTCCTCGGCATCCCCATCGAGGAACACATCTTCATCGTAGTCGTTCCCGCGCTCGTCCTCGGCATCCACGAAAACGTGCATGGTCTTTCCCCCGGTTCCAACAGGGAATAGTCAGCAGACGGATACTGGTTTCGACCGTTAACCGATATTGTCCCAATATTACAGTTGGAAGCATACCCACTCGCTACATAGGCCTATTTTACACGATTGTGGCCCTGATAGGCGAATCTGGGCTATGCAGACATCTCTCACAGTAGCTATATGTGACAGCCGAGAGTGCTGTCAGATAGCTATGAGTGATACTACGCCGACACCTCACATCGAGCTGTACGTCCGGTCGATGCTCCCCGACGGCGCGCACGAGCGCCAGGAAGAAGTCATCACCCAACTCGAAACGCTCGACGAGAACGACCATATCGACGGGTTCAACGTCATCATCTGGGGCAAACAGATCGCGCCGCAGTCGGCCGCCGCACGGACGGACAGAGGCAAGTTCATTCTCAATCGCGTTGCCGAGTTCAAGCAGTGGGCGCTGACTAACAACGTCTCGCTCGACTCGTTCTATCAGGACACGACTGTCGACTCGGAAGCGGTACCCTCGGCCTACGACGCCATGGCGCTGCCCGTCATGGGGCTGGCCGAGTACGACGGCAACGAACTCAGCCACGTCGCGCCCTGTACGAAAGACGACGTTGTCCACACGATCATGGACCGGCTTGAGCGCCTCAAAGCGGACCAGCCACCCGCACTCGACACGGAACGCAGCGGCGTGAGCGTTGTCTGAAGAAACTATTTGCTACTCGTTACGAGGACCGGATCGCCTCGACGTACTGCTCGAACTCCTCCGCTTCCGACAACGCTTCGAGCACGTCCTCTGAGTCCCCGACCAGTTCGTACCCCGGTCGCCCTTTCCCTGTCGGCGACTCCGTCTGTTCGTCGGCCAACAGACCCTCGTCCGCCAGTCGGCCCAGCGCCGCGATGACTTCCTGGCGCTCGACGCCGCCGAAGGGCTGGCGTTCGATGTCCGCGAGATGTGCCTTCATGGTCTGTGTGACGTGATAGGAATGAGCCGGCGTTTCGCCGGCCGTTTCGAGTTCCGCAACCGCAAGCAACACGAACTGTTCGAACGCGTCCGCCGACTGGACCTGATCTCCCATATACATGTCTCTACAGCGGTCAGGGCAAGAAGGTACTGGACAGTCACCATTGTGGATCAGGGGGGCGACTTCGGCCGTGTCGAAACGTACACCGGCGTCGGAAACACGGCTTCGACGAGACGTTCCCCGATATCCGAGGCAAGGGCCATTTCCAGCGGCTCGGCGAACGTATCGAGCAAGCGCTGTTTCGTGTCCGACCGGTCGAGGTCGGCTTCAAGCAACGCTGCCGACCGGAACTCGACGCTGTCGAAATACGCCGACAGTTCCCTGCGGACGGTGACCGACCACACGGGGTGGTAGGCGACCTGATACCACTCCTCGCCACGGCCGTACTGCCTGTCGTATGGCTTTGCGATCCGGTTGCCGATGCCTTCGGGCAGCCATGGCATCCCCACCGGATAGCCGTGGCCGTCGCCCGGCCAGGCGCGGTTCGGACAGATAGAGATGAATATCCCGTCGTCGGTCAGGACCCGGGCCGTTTCGGCGATGAGTCGCTCCTCGTCCGGAACGTGCTCGAACACCATATTGGAGATGATCGCGTCGACGCTGTTGTCGGGCAGCGGCATCGACTCCCCGTCCGCTTGCACGGCGTCACAGTTGCACCCGGCCGCCTCGTCGTCGAACTCGATGTCGAGAACGATGGCCCGACAGCCGATGCTCTCGGCGAGTGCGGACGCGATCTTCCCGTCCTTGGCGCCGATATCGAGGAGGACGGCATCCTCGTCCAGAGAATCTGCGAGGGTAGATTCGTACAGTTGCTTGAAGACTGGCGAAGTCATATATCCCGGTGTGGGAGTGGACGAACGACCCTCGACAGTATCACTATCTGTCTGTTAACCCAAATAAGTGATTAATAAATGAAATTACTGCTTACCGCCCTCCTACCTCGAACCGACAGCGTCGCGTAATCACTGTGTAACAATACCCGCAAGCCCACGGTATCACGGTTATACGGTTAAGGACCCATATCAGAGGGCGTTCAGACACGTTCGATTCTATCAGCTTACCTGTTCAATATGCACAGCAATTGCTGCCGACTGGCTTCGCTCATCGGTGGTGACGGGAGACGTGGGTTCGGACGGATTGTGAACCGAAGGAAGACTCGCTTCGCTCGTCGGTGTCGTCGTCAGAAATGGGTTCGGGCGGATTGTGAACCACGGTCGTTCCCCTTCGGTTCACTTCCTGGTTCAAATCCGCACTCACGCGTAGATTCGTCGCTCGCGGTTTGCTCGCGACAGAAGTAGTGGGTTCGGGCGGATTTGAACCGCCGGCCTCCTCCATGTCAAGGAGGTGTCATAACCGACCTAGACCACGAACCCTCACTGCGAGGTACACCTCACTGTTTCCGGTGGGTATAATTGAAGGTTTCGGATTCAGTATCGCCACGTCGTCTGTTGATTGCCCACACATGTCCGGTGACGGACAGGGGTCCCGATAGGCTTAAGTCAATGTACGGATTTGTACATCACAACACGAAAAAGTCCATTGGTGAATACAATGAAAGAGTACATCGAACGCGTCACCGACGGCGAGGACCTGACACAGGACGAAGCACGGACCGTTGCGACGACTGTCTTCGAGGACGCGACCGAGGCCCAGATCGGCGCGCTCCTGGCGGCACTGCGGGCGAAGGGGGAGACGGAGGCCGAGATCGCCGGCTTCGCCGAGGGGATGCGCGACGCCGCGCGGACCATCCGACCGGACCGGGAGGGTCTGGTCGACACCTGCGGGACCGGCGGTGACGACTACAACACGATCAACGTCTCGACGACGAGCGCCATCGTCGCGGCCGGCGCCGGCGTCCCGATCGCCAAACACGGCAACTACTCGGTGTCCTCCTCGTCGGGGAGCGCCGACGTGCTCGAAGAGGTCGGCGTCGACATCGAGGCCGAGCCGCCGGAGGTCGAGGAGACCATCGAGCGCGAGGGCATCGGCTTCATGCTCGCGCCGGTGTTCCACCCGGCGATGAAGGCCGTCATCGGCCCGCGCCAGGAACTCGGGATGCGGACCGTCTTCAACATCCTCGGGCCGTTGACGAATCCGGCCGACGCTGACGCACAGGTACTCGGTGTCTACGACCCGGACCTCGTCCCCGTGATGGCGGAGGCCCTGGCCCGTCTGGATGTCGAGCGCGCGCTGGTCGTCCACGGCGACGGCCTCGACGAAATTGCCATCCACGGCGAGACGGCCGTCGCGGAGGTCACCGGCGACCGGATCGCGGAGTACACCATCACGCCGGAGGACATGGGACTGGAAAGCCACGATATCGAAGCGATTGCCGGGGGCACGCCGGAAGAGAACGCGGCCGACCTCCGTGGCATCGTCTCCGGTGAGGTCACCGGCGCGAAGCGGGACATCATCCTCGCCAACGCCGGCGCGGCAATCTACGTCGCCGGCGTTGCCGACACGCACGAAGAGGGGGTCGAACAGGCCCGCCAAGCCATCGAATCGGGCGCGGCGGCCGACAAACTCGAAGACTTGATCGGGGCATGACGCGCGTGAAAATCTGTGGCGTGACGGACGATAAGGACCGCGACGCCGTCGTCGCGGCCGGCGCTGACGCGGTCGGCGTCATCCACGGTGTCCCGGTCGACACGCCCCGCGAGGTCGACGAGGCCACTGCCGAGATGCTCGTCGACGGCGTCCCGCCGTTCGTGACGAGCGTGCTGGTGACGATGCCGACGACGGTCCAGGAGGCCGTCAGGCGCGTCGACGGCATCGACCCCGATGCGATACAGGTCCACGACGGCCTCTCGCCGGCGGAGCTCGGAGCCCTCGACAGCCGACTCACCCAGAAGATCGTCGCCGTTGTCGAGGCGGATGCGCCGGACATCGAGGCCTACGCCGACCACGCCGACGCCTTGCTCGTCGATTCGGTCGACGCCGACGGCGGCGGCGGCACGGGCGAGACACACGACTGGGAGCGCACGCGCGATCTGGTCGGTTCACTCGACGTGCCCGTCGTGCTGGCCGGCGGTCTGACTCCCGAAAACGTGGCCGAGGCCGTCGAGACGGTCAAGCCCTTCGCCGTCGACGTGGCAAGCGGCGTCGAGTCCTCCGGCGGCCGGAAAGACCACGACGCCGTCGAGCGGTTCGTCCGGAACGCCACGCGAGCGCCGGAGGGTGCGGTATGACCCTCGACATCTCCCGCGAGGAGTTCGTCGAACACGCCAAGGCGAACCGCCCGGTCGTTGTCAGGGCGGCCGCGGAACTCGACGTGGATGTGGAGCCACTAACCGCGTACGCGGCGCTGACCGGCCGCACGAGTGATGTGGCCGCAAACGACTACACGTTCCTGCTGGAAAGCGCCGAGAAAGTCGCCTCAAGCGACCCGGACGGCGCGTTCGCCCCGGAGACTGACGACCGTCACGCCCGCTTCTCCTTCGTCGGCTACGACCCGCGCGCCGTCGTCACCGTGACCGGCGACGACAGCGAGGTCCAGGCGTTCGACGACCGCTACGCCGACCTCGTCACGACCGACGGCGGCGACGTGGTCGATGACCTCCGGGCGGCGATGCCCGACGTGGCACTGCGGAACTTCCCGGCGATGGACCGCCAGCACCTCGAAGGCGGCCTCGTCGGTTTCCTCTCGTATGACGCCGTCTATGACCTCTGGCTCGACGAGGTCGGTCTGGACCGACCGGACTCGCGGTTCCCGGACGCTCAGTTCGTCCTCACTACGTCGACGGTCCGGTTCGACCACGTCGAGGAGACCGTCTCGCTCGTGTTCACGCCGGTCGTCCGCCAGGACGAGGACGCCGGCGACCGCTACGACGAACTGGTCGCTGAGGCTGAACGCGTCGAGGGCGTCCTCTCGGACCTCGCTCCGCTTTCGACTGGCGGGTTCCGCCGCGAGGACGAAGTCGCCGGCCCGCAAGACGAGTACGAGGCCGCCGTCGAGCGCGCCAAGGAGTACGTCCTCTCGGGCGACATCTACCAGGGCGTCATCTCGCGGACCCGTGAACTGTACGGCGAGGTCGACCCGCTGGGCTTCTACGAGGCGCTCCGTGCGGTGAACCCGTCGCCGTACATGTACCTGCTGGGCTACGACGACCTGACCATCGTCGGCGCGAGCCCGGAGACGCTGGTCTCGGTCGCCGGCGACCACGTCGTCTCGAATCCCATCGCGGGGACGTGCCCGCGAGGGAACTCCCCGGTCGAGGACCGCCGCCTCGCCGGCGAGATGCTCGCCGACGGGAAGGAACGGGCCGAACACACGATGCTCGTCGACCTCGCGCGCAACGACGTGCGCCGGGTCGCCGAGGCCGGCAGCGTCCGCGTCCCGGAGTTCATGAACGTCCTCAAGTACAGCCACGTCCAGCACATCGAATCCACGGTGACGGGGCGACTCGCCCCGGACAAGGATGCCTTCGACGCCGCCCGCGCGACGTTCCCGGCGGGGACACTCTCGGGCGCGCCGAAGATCCGCGCGATGGAGATCATCGACGAACTCGAACGCTCGCCGCGTGGCCCCTACGGCGGCGGCGTCGGCTACTTCGACTGGGACGGCGACACCGACTTCGCCATCGTGATCCGGTCGGCCACGGTCGAAGACGAGGGCGACCGGGACCGCATCACCGTCCAGGCCGGGGCCGGCATCGTCGCGGATTCGGACCCCGAAAGCGAGTACGTCGAGACCGAGCAGAAGATGGACGGCGTGCTGACGGCACTGGAGGAAATCGAGGGCGCGAGCGACCAGTCGGTGGCCGACACCCCAGAGGAGGTGCCCCGATGAGCGCGTCACAGCCGGCCGGCGAGGCCGCCGTCAGAGACGACCTCCGGGTGCTGTTCGTGGACAACTTCGACTCATTTACGTACAACCTCGTCGAGTACGTGTCCGAACACGCCGACACCGAGGTCGTCCGGAACACGGCGTCGCTCGACGATGTCGAGGCGTTCGACCCCGACGCCATCGTCCTCTCGCCGGGACCGGGCCATCCGAAGAACGAGCGGGATGTCGGCGTCACGCTGGATGTTCTCCGTGAGGTCAGCCCCGACGTGCCGACGCTTGGGGTCTGTCTCGGCCTCGAATCGGCGGTGTACGCCTACGGCGGCACCATCGGCCGCGCGCCGGCACCGATTCACGGCAAGGCGTTCCCCATCGACCACGACGAGAAAGGCGTCTTCGCGGGCCTCGAACAGGGGTTCCAGGGCGGACGCTATCACTCACTCATCGCCGAGGACGTTCCCGAGGAGTTCGTCGTCAGCGCAACCACAGAAACCGAGGACGGCACGGAACTGGTGATGGGTGTCCGCCACCGCGAGCACCCCATCGAAGCCGTGCAGTTCCATCCGGAGTCGGTCCTGACCGCGGTCGGCCACGACGTGATCCGGAACTTCCTCGCCGGGCTCTAGATAACCTGAAAGCCCAACATTCCGAGGAGCCAGAGGACGGCGACGGCGATGATGGCGATGATGACGAGCCGCCACGCCACTTTCATCACGAGTCGACCGACCAGCAGTACCACGGCGATCGCCAGCAAGCCGACGAGTAACGCCGGCAGTGACGGGAGCGCCCCGAGTTGGAGGAGTGGCAACATACTATAGAGAGGAATGTCCACGGGGAAATACTTCGTGGCCACTGCGCCAAAGATTCAAACAGCCAGCTATGCTATCAACTCCCATGAGCGTAGCCGGACTGTGTGAACTCTGTGAGCGTCCCGACGTGGACCACACCTGCGACCGGTGCGGACGGCTCGTCTGTGACCGCCACTGGGACGAGGACACCGGGATGTGCGTCGAATGCGGTGCAGAGGTCGGCCGACCGAGCGACCGCGTCTCGCCAGAGAACATGCCCGACGGCGTGGACACGTACCGCTTTTGATCAGCGGAACTGGTTCAGTCGCTGTTTGAGCTGTTTTGCCGACTGGCCGGCGGCCTTGAAGAACGCGTCGCCGGAGTCGTCCCGGCGCGCGTCGGCGTCCTCACCGGCGAAGATGATACCCCGGGAAGAGTTGACCAGACCGACGCCGTCCGCGAGCCCGTGTTCGACAGCCGCTTCGGCGTCGCCGCCCTGTGCGCCGACGCCGGGGACCAGAAACGGGATGTCCGGGACCAGTTCGCGGATGTCTTCGAGTTCGTCGGGGTTCGTTGCGCCGACGACGAGGCCGACGTTGCCGTTCCCGTTCCAGAGGTCCGCGAGGTGGACCACGCGCTCGTACAGTTTCTCGCCGGAGGCCAGTTCGAGGTCCTGGAGGTCCTCGCCGCCGGGGTTGGATGTGCGTCCCAGCACGAACACGCCCTTGTCCGCGCGCTGGAGGAACGGCTCCAGGGAGTCCCGGCCGAGGAAGGGATTGACTGTGATGGCATCGGCGGCGGGTCCCTCCTCATCGTCGAGAATCTGGGCGTACTGCCGTGCGGTGTTGCCGATATCGCCCCGCTTGGCGTCCAGCAGGACGGGCACGTCTTTCCCGTGTGCGTAGGCGATAGTCTCTTGGAGGGCGCGCCAGCCGTCGGGGTCCTCGTAGAAGGCGGCGTTTGGCTTGTAGCAGGCGGCGTGGTCGTGGGTCGCGTCGATGATACGACGATTGAACTGCCAGCGCGGCAGGTCGGCGTCCAGCACGCTGTCGGGCAGGCGGTCGGGGTCCGGGTCAAGCCCGACCGACACCACGCTGTCGGCGGCCGCGATGCGGTCCGCGAGGCGGTCGAAGAAGTGCATAGATACCGCGCCGGTTGGCAGCGATACAAGCGTTTCCTTCTGGCGTCGTGTCCCATACCGTCGGAATCAGATTTGATATTCTTTCCGCTGTCTATTTGTCACCGCGGCCAAAAGGCGGCTCATGGACCGTTTCATGGATGTCGGCCACGTGGCCGAGACCCTTCCGGATCTAAGTGAAGCGCTGGAAGACCCCCGGCTACGGCGGTTCGGACTCGTCGGCGGCGTCGCGCTCGTCGCCATCGGCGCGTTGCTGTCGCTTGCGCCGACGACCGGCCAGTGGGCGTTCTGGTCGTCCGCCGTCGCCGCAACGCTGGTGTTCATCGGCGTCCCGCTGCTGTGTCTCGGCCTCGCCGCCCCCGACCCGGAGCCCGGGTCGCTGTTCCACCTCGGGATCGATCTGACGACGACACAGCGCCGGGCCGTCGCGCTGGGCTCGCTCTGTATCACCGTGACGCCGATCGTCATCGCCGTCGGGACGCCACTGGGTCTTCCGACGCTGGTGCTTGCTATCGCTGCCACGATGTCGGTGGTCGGTTCCGTCCTCATCCTCACCGGGTTCGTCGCGTGGACATCTGCAGCGATCGCCGAGCCGAGTCGTCACTAACTGTCGGTATTCCGGGCCGAATCCACAATCTGACCGGCCTCGCTCGCGTCCTGCTGAAAAACCCGTCTTACTCCCGAAGTGTTTCTTCCAGCACGTCGACCGCGGCTTTCACCGCCGCGCCGCTGTGTGCGACCACGGTTGTCCCGTCGACGGTGAGATCATTGCGCTCCGTGACGACCGCCGGCTCCTGTTCCAGGATCAGGCGGGCCGTCTCGGGTGTCACCTCGACGACCGCCACCTCGGTGCCGTCCGCGGTTACGCGGTACGCGAAGGCTCCCTCCGGCGTCGGTTCCACGTCCCTGTCCGCATCGACGACGGAAACGTCGGCGAGCGGGCCGCGCTGGAGGCCGGTCAGCTCCGAGGCGAGTAGCTGTCCGATGCGCCGGCCGTCAGAAATCCGGTCTTTGACCATCAGAGGTCCTCCCGAACGTCCGCGGCGATGTCTACCACGTCGACGCCTTCACTGCGCGCGTACACGACGGCCGCGGCCTCCAGTGTGACGCCGATGTCGGACTGAAGGGCGTTGATGCCGGCGACGGCGGTCTGTTTCTCGATGCCGGCCTCGACGACCGCATCGAGCACCCGCTCGAACGTCGACCGCGACTGGAGAATCTCCTCGCCCGGCGTAAACCCGTCGGGGATGTCGGTGTGTGTCGCGTCGAAGGCGACAACCAGGTCGTCGTCGTCCCGCTCGACCAGCCCCTCGCTCGCCGCCACGTCGACCAGCGTTTTGGCCTGATCGGGCGAGAACCAGTTCCGGTCGAGCGAGAGCGCGACGACGAACTCGCTTTCCGCCATCCGGTCGGTCCCGCGCTGGCGGAACGGTGCGGCGACGGCCGTCTTCAGACTCATCGTCAGAGCAACCGGTCGGCGCGGGGGTAACGATTACGATGGCGAGTCGGCATCGAACGGTTCAAGTAGCCGCTTGGTCTTGCTTCCCGTATGAAAGACCAGGGACGCTCCCCTCGCAAGCGGACAGGCGGCCGCCGACGACCGAACCACAAGAAGAAGAAACACGAGCTGGGCAAGGACACCATCGAGGCCCAGGTCGGCGAGCAGCGACTGAAGACCGTCGACGCCCGCGGCAACACCCAGAAGGTCCGTGCGGTCCAGACCAACGTCGCGAGCATCGCTGACGGCGCGGAAACCATCCAGGCAACCATCGAGAACGTCGTCGAGAATCCGTCGAACCCGAACTACGCTCGACGGAACATCATCACGAAAGGCGCAATCATCGAGACCTCCGAAGGGCGTGCCCGCGTGACCTCCCGCCCCGGACAGCACGGCCAGGTCAACGCCGTGCTGGTCGAGTAACCCGGCGAGCATTCAGTTTCTTCCGACAACTCAAACCCGGAGCGACAGCGCCCGTCAGGGTCTCGGTGCGGCTTTCTGGAGCGCGCTCTCGGCGATGTTGCCGCCGTAGTCGGCGGTCCGTGACAGGGAGTCGACGACGCGGCCGAGCAGTTGTGCGCTCTGTGGGTCCAGCTCCCTGACCTTCCCGTCGACCTCGCGGGCGGTCTCGTCCACGTCGGGAATCCGGGCGCGGGCCTCGTTCGCTAATTCGACGGCCTCGTCGCTGTCGTCGGCCAGCAGGGCATCCATTGCTGTTTCCGGAACAGATGTGGCCTCAGCTTCCAGTTTGTCGAGCAGATCGGCGGTTTCGCCGGTGATTTCCCCGATCTCTTGGGAGAGACTGGCGACTTTGGTCGCGTGGTCGGCGATGCGTTCGAGTTGGCGGGCGCTGGACTGATAGTCGAACACCGTCTCGCGGGGGAAGCCAATCTCGTCGGCGGCCGTCGGATTCCGCAGGACGGTGCGGAACACGCGCGAAACCATGTACCAGAGCCGATCCACGTCGTCGTCGCGCTGTATCACGTCCGTTGCGAGGTCGCTATCGTCCTCGATGAGCGCTTCGACGGCGTCGGAAAGCATCGTCAACGAGACCAGTCGCATGCGCGTGATGGCGTTGAGAACGGACAGCTCCGAGGAGTCGAGCAGGTCCTGCAGGACGACCCGGTCGGCCGTCTCCTCAATCATCTCCAGGCCGACCAGTCCCTGCGTGGCGTCACGGATGATCCGCCGCTGTTCAGCCGTGATCCGTGGGGCCTCCAGCCGGATGATGTCGAAGCCGCTGACGTACATCGTCATCACCGCCCGCGTGAGTTCGTGCCTGTTTTCGAACCCGGTCACGTCGAGTGTTCCTTCGACGTGGCCGTCCTCGTGCTGTGGCGAAACCAGTAGCAGGTCGTCCTCGGCGTAGAATTCGACGATACTACCGGTCTCGACACCGTTTTCGGTCGCCCACTCTTTCGGCAGCGATACCGTAAACGTAGACCCACCCGTCAGCTGTACTTTGCGTGTCTCCATAGTACTAGTACTATGCTCTGATAGTTTATAAAAGGTGTCGTAACTATATATCACCGACAGAAAATATGGGGTCATTTCTCATGGAAGCGAGACACATAGGTTCGGCGTATCGGAAGAGGACCAGCGGTACGGCTGAGAATCAGTAGTTAGTGACGACGGCCGGAGCCACTGCGTATAGACCTTCACCTAGCCCGCTTGACAGGGGAGCATGACCTCGGAGAAAAATCTATATATCTCTATATACTGTTTATATCAAGCTATAGGGCTAATAGTAGGGTACTTATCCGATCTCCATCTTCGTTCAGGTGATGACAGATTCACCGACCGGTGGTCTCTCGCGTCGTCGTTTTCTGACAAGTTCCGGTGCGATTGGGGCACTGGCGCTGGCCGGCTGTACCGAACAGTCGTCCGGTGGCGATGGTGGCAGTGGCGGAGGCACTGACAACAGCGGCGGCAGCACCGATGGTAGCGGTAGCAGCCAGTTGTCGGGTGAAATAACGATCACGGGGAGTAGCACGGTGTTCCCGCTCGCAACGGCCGTCGCAAACGAGTTCCAGAAGCAACACGATCAGGTCGACATCAGCCTCTCTTCGACCGGGTCCGGTGGCGGCTTCAGCAACCACTTCTGTGTCGGCAACGCCGAGTTCAACAACGCCTCTCGGCCGATCTCCAGCGAGGAAGAGCAGCTCTGTGCCGACAACGGCATCGAGTACCACGAGATCAACGTCGCGACGGACGCAGTGACCGTCATCGTCAACCCCGAGAACGACTGGGTCGACTGCGTGACACCGGACCAGCTCAGACAGATATGGCGCGCGGACGGCGCGTCGACCTGGGCGGACGTGAACTCCGAGTGGCCCGACGAGCAGATTAACCGGTTCGGTGCCGCTGACACGTCCGGCACGTTCGACTACTTCAACGAGGCGATCATCGGCGAGGAAGCGAACCACACCAGCAACTACGAAGCCACCGAACAGGACAACCTCATCCTCCAGGGCGTCCAGCAGGACCAGTACGGCATCGGTTACTTCGGCTTCGCCTACTACCAGAGCAACACTGACGCAGTCAAGGCCCTCAGCATCGACAACGGCGACGGCTGCGTCGAACCCTCGCTTGAGACGGCCAAGGCCGGCGACTACGAGCCCCTCTCGCGTCCCCTGTTCACGTATCCGCAAAAGGGTGCCCTCGCCGAGGAACACGTCGCCGAGTTCGCCCGGTTCTTCGTCGAACAGAGCGCCAACACCGAACTCGTCTCCGAGGAAATCGGCTACGTTCCGCGAACGGAGGAGGGGATGCAGGAGGAACTCGACGCCCTCAACGACGTTATCGACGAAGTCCAGTAACGAGTCGAGTATATAGACAATAGAGAACTACAGATACAATCCGGGTACTTTTTCCCGAGATACACAGAATGAGCGAACAACACAGATGAGCAACGAGGGACAGGCCCCAGACCTGGCGGGGGACCGGGGGTTCAGGTCGGTCCGTGAGTCGGCATATAAATACGCGCTGGCGGGCTGTGCCGTCCTATCCGTGCTGACGACGGTGAGTATCATCGGGGTGCTCGTCCTGGACGCCGCCCAGTTCTTCGCCGAGGTGCCTGTCCTGGAGTTCCTGACCGGCACGACATTCAGTCCGAACCTCGAACCGGTCTCGTTCGGGGTGTTACCGCTCGTCCTCGGGACGATTCTCATCACAATCGGCGCGGGCGCACTTGCGCTCCCAACCGGTGTGTTGACCGCTATCTACCTCAGCGAGTACGCGAGTGATCGAACGCGGTCGATACTGAAACCGATGCTCGAAGTGCTCGCCGGCGTCCCAACCGTCGTCTACGGCTACTTCGCTATCGTCTACGTCACGCCCGCGTTGAACACCGTGATTACCGGACTCAACGGCTTGCTGGGGACCGGATTCGAAACGCTGGGGCTGTTCAACGGCCTCTCGGCCTCTATCGTCGTCGGCATCATGATTATCCCGATGGTCTCCTCGATCAGCGAGGACGCGATGAGTTCGGTCCCTGACTCGCTGCGCGAGGCCGGCTACGGCCTCGGGGCGACGAAGTTCAACGTCTCGCTGACCATCGTGGTTCCGGCGGCGGTTTCCGGTATCGCCTCGTCGTTCATCCTCGCCATCTCGCGGGCCATCGGCGAGACGATGGCCGTCGTGCTGGCTGCTGGGTCCCAGCCGCCGGATATCCCGCCCGTCCAGCAGGCCTTCGGCATCCCGTACGTGGCCCCGGCGGACGTGATCGGCCTCTTTACCGAGAGTTCCGCGACGATGACCGTCGCGATGGTCAACATCGCCCAGGGGGACATCTCCGGTGGCTCGACTGCCTACCAGTCGCTGTTCGCCATCGGGCTCACGCTGTTCGTCATCACGCTGGCGATGAACGTCGTCAGCGACCTCGTGGCGAGTCGCTACCGGGAGGTTTACGAGTAAATGGCCACGACATCACCGACCGAGACTGAGTTCGGCGAAGTCAGCCGAATCAAGGGCATCGTTTTCAAATACATCTCGTTTGTCGCGTCTATCGTCGGCATCCTCGCGCTGGGCGTGTTGCTCGCGTACGTGTTCTGGGACGCGCTCGGACTGGAAAGCGCCGGCACGGGCTGGTATCTGGCGTACACAGGAACCCTCCTGGTCCCGTTGCTCGCGTTCTTTGTCTACGCCCGGACCCGGCCCGCCGTCGTCGCAGGGGCGTTCGAACTGTTCAGCATGACGCTGGCTGGCTTGCTGTTGACCGGCGCGGGCGTCATCATCCTCTCGATTATCGCCAGCCCGGCGGTGTGGTTCGCGTACTTCGTCACCGTTGTCGGTCCGATTGTCGGCCTGTACGTCTACGGCCAGTACGACCGCAAGGCGACCTGGGTCGGTCTGGCGATGCTCGGGGTGTTGCTCCTCGGCCCGATTGTCGGCACGCTCGGCCTGGGGCCGTTGACCGCAATCGGCGCGCTGCTGGGCTCGCCCGGTATCTACTTCCTGTCGCTCGTGGTTCCGGCGGCCGCGGTCGCCGCGTACCTGTCGGCCGAACGACTGGATTTCTCCCGGCGACGGAGCCTCGGAATCGGCGTCGGTCTCCCCGTGCTGGCAATCGCCGCCGTCCCGCTCGTCGACACCGTCCCGGCTATCTCGCGGTCGGTCTGGCTCATTGGGCTCGTGCTGTTCGGCCTCCCGGTCGGATTCGCGGTCGCAAACACGGTCCGGAGCCGTGACCGCTGGCCGGCCTTCGCGTTCCCCGTGATCCTCGTTCTCGGCTTCCTCGCGGGCGAAGCCGTCGTCACTGCAATGGGGGCGACGACACCGTCACCGTGGCTCGACTGGCAATATGTCACCAGCGGCCCCTCTCAGACCGCGGCCGAGGCGGGACTGTACCCTGCCATCATCGGCTCGATATTCCTCATCGTGCTGGTGAGCGTGTTCACCTTCGTCTTCGGCGTCGGCGCGGCCATCTACCTCGAAGAGTATGCGCCGGGGAGCGGCCCGCTGGCCGCTCTCACGCGGGTTATCAAGGTAAACATCTCGAACCTCGCCGGCGTCCCGTCCGTGGTGTACGGCCTGCTCGGTCTGGGTATCTTCGTCAACATCGAGTCCCAGATCGGCCCGTTCACCTACGCTGGCTTCGGCGTCGGGACGGTGCTCACCGCCGCGATGACCCTGTCCCTGCTCATCCTGCCCATCGTCATCATCTCCGCACAGGAGGCGATCAGGTCCGTGCCGGACTCGCTGCGGCAGGCGTCCTACGGAATGGGCGCGACCCGGTGGCAGACCATCCGGAACGTCGTCCTCCCGCGCTCGCTGCCGGGCATCCTGACCGGGACGATTCTCGCGCTCGGTCGGGCCATTGGGGAGACCGCACCGCTCATCATGATCGGCGCGGCGACGACGAAGTTCTCCCCGCCGAGTGGGCTGTTCGGCAAGCTCACGGCGATGCCGATGCAGATCTTCGCCTGGGCGTTCGAACCGAGCGACGAGTTCCGGTACGGCGTCGTCGCGGCCGGCGTCGTGACGCTGCTCATCGTCATGCTGACGATGAACTCCGTCGCGATTCTCGTGCGCAACAAATATCAACAGGAGGCAAACTAATGACTTCACAGGACATGGCCAGTGACACCGACGTTGAGACTGACGACGACTCCCTCGTGACGACCGACCCCGGCAAGGGCGGGCTTGATGAGAACGACGAGCGCGGGTCGGTCGGCCAGACCAGCGCGGGAACTGTCATCGAGTCTCGCGATCTCGACGTGTTCTACGGCGAGACGCAGGCGCTCCAGAACATCGACCTGGCCATTCCGGAGAACCAGGTGACGGCCATGATTGGCCCGTCCGGCTGTGGCAAGTCGACCTTCCTGCGGTGTATCAACCGCATGAACGACCTCATCGACATCGCCCGCGTCGAGGGCGAACTCACCTTCAAAGGGAAGAACGTCTACGACACCGATGTCGACCCGGTCGCGCTGCGACGCCGGATCGGGATGGTGTTCCAGCACCCCAACCCCTTCCCCAAGAGCATCTACGACAACGTCGCCTACGGCCTCCGTATTCAGGACAAGACGGACAACATCGACGAGGTGGTCGAACAGTCCCTCAAGAAGGCGGCGCTGTGGGACGAGGTCAAGGACCGCCTGGACGAGTCCGCCCTGGACCTTTCGGGCGGCCAGCAACAGCGGCTCTGTATCGCCCGCGCTATCGCCGTTGACCCCGAGGTCGTCCTGATGGACGAGCCGGCGTCGGCGCTTGACCCCATCGCCACCTCTCAGATCGAGGACCTCATCGAGGACCTGGCCACGGAGTACACCGTCGTCATCGTCACCCACAACATGCAACAGGCCGCCCGCATCTCGGATAAGACAGCCGTCTTCCTCACCGGCGGGGAACTCGTTGAATTTGACGACACCGACAAGATCTTCGAGAATCCGGATAGCCAGCGCGTCGAGGACTACATCACCGGCAAGTTCGGATAGCCGTCTCCACTCGCTTTTGCCGTCGCCGCTTACCGCTCCAGCGTCGCTTCCGTGTCGATGCCGTACACGTCTGCCGGCGTCTCGACGTGTGCCGTTCTGACCGCGTCCTCGTGGCCGTTTTCCAGTAGCCAGCGGACGCGCCGTGGCACGGTCTTCGGTCCAAGCACCGCGCCGGGGCGGTCCGGGTCATCGATGTAATCGGTCTCCATCAGGAACGGTTCGTCGGTCTCGACCGCGATTTCCAGTTCGTCCTTGTCCGAGAGCACTGATTTGACCGGACCACTGAGTCGGCCCCCGGAGTAGTGTTTCACGACCTTCGTCCGGTCGAGGCCGCGTTCTTCGGCCCAGCGAGCCACATCCTCGAAGTCTTCGCCGCCCTCGGTGTGGAGCTGTATCGCACAGCCCACGTCGGCGGCGCGTTCGAATCCGTGGCACATCACCTCGTTCGAGGCCGCCCAGACGGCGTCGTCCACGTCGTAGTGCGGTCGCCCGGATTTCATCGCCAGTGCCTCGCCGTCGGCGACGTACTCCGCCGCCACGTCGAGGCCGGTCTGCATGATGTCCCGCGCTTCCGGCGGCGTGTAGCCGTCGCCGACGAGCTTCGAAATCAGCGCCGGATGAACGCCAAGAACAGCCCATGCGCGGCCATCGAGTACCTCCGACGCTGCAGTGGCGGCCTCGACAGTGAGATCGAACGTCTCCCGGAACGTCGCTTCGTCTGTTGCCTTCTCCACGAGGTGCCAGGAGGGCTTGTTGAGCACCAGGAGGTGTGTTCCGCCCTGGGACGCGAACTCCTCGGCTGCCGCGACGTTTCGGCCGTTGACCGGGTCGAGGTGGAGGTGATTGTCGAGGACGGGCGTGTCGTCGATGTCCATACGTGGCCAATGGTACTGCCCGGAAAAACAGTTGGCGTCACGGCGTCGCGCTCTCAGAGCGTCACCGCGTCCTCGGCCGCGTTGCGCAACGCGTCGGAACGCCCGTACTCGCCCGGTGCGATAGCGACCGTCCTGATCCCTTCTCGGGCGGCCACTTCCAGCGCGGGCTTGAAATCCGTGTCCCGCGAGGCGACGGTTAGCACGTCGATCTGTCCCGAGACGACGGCGTCCGTCGCGTCGACAGCCATACGCACATCCACGTCGCCGCTGGTCGTTACGACCTCGAATCCGCGGGCCTCGGCGGCCTGGATGAGCCCCGGCGACGCGTTCTGGTCGACGTAGAGCCGCGTGATCGCCAGCGGGCCGTACTCGGTTGCGATATCCCGGACCTCGTCGAGGTCGACATCGAACTCCGACCGGAGCACGTTCGGGCCGTCGACGAACAGCCCAACGCGTTGCCGCGCGTCTCTCTCCGCGAATATCCGACGAAACAGCTCCATGCGCCCCATTCCCCGCTCGGTCCGTTTATCAGTGCCGTTTCGGGGTGTAAACTAATATTGGCTATATCAAACTGGCCCACAGCCTCGACAGTTACCCGAACAGGCCGACGCTGTCTCCGAGTGTGACTGCCGCTACCCAGTATTAATAACACCGGGACCTGAGAAACCCAAGATTATTATAACCTCTTACTAGATTAATAACTGCGCATGACATTCACCAGACGACAGCTGTTGTCCGCGACGGTTGGAGCCGCGGGCACAGGCATACTTGCAGGGTGTACCAGTAGCGAGGCGGATCGTTCCGGGCCGGAATCTACCGGTGTGACCGCGCAGTCGACGTTTTTCGTGTTTGGGGACATCGCTTTGCAAGTGGCCGGCGACGCCGCCGCGGCGGATCTGCTCGTTCCGATTGGGCAGCACGGCCACGGGTGGGAACCAGGGCCGAGCGTGCGGACGGACATCCGCGACGCGGACCTGCTGGTTCACGGCATGGATGGGTTCCAGCCATGGGTTGACGACATCACCGGCGACCTCGAAGCCGACGGCGCGGACGTGTCGACCATCGATGTGACTGCTGGGATGGACTTGCTATCAGCGAGCGGCGGACACGATGACGAGAGCCACGCGGGGGAACACACTGCGCACCACGACGAGGGGACACATCACGAGGACGCGACGGCGGCTGGCGACCACGACCACGGCTCGGACGCGGACCCGCACTTCTGGATGGATCCGCTTCGGGTGAAAGAGGCCGTTGGTACGGTCAGGAACGGGCTTGCCGACATCGATCCGGACAGCGGTGGCGCGTATCAGGCCAACGCTGCGGCGTTCCGAAGTGACCTTGACGATCTCCATCGGCGTCTCGAATCGACAGTCGCCGAAGCCACGACAAATCTCGTGCTGGTCGCCGGCCACAACTCGGTTCGGTATCTCGGCGAGCGCTACGACATCGAAGTGGAAGCGCTCACCGGACTCTCTCCGGACGACCGGCCCACAGCGCGGGACATCGATCACGCACAGGAAGTCATCGAGAGACACGATCTCCAGTACATCTGTGCCGACCCTCTGGAGTCCCAGCAAGCCGCCGAGCAGTTGGTGGCCGAGACCGACGCCGAGGCAGTCCTGCCGCTGACGGCAATGCCTGGTCTGACCGACGAATGGGACAGGCAGAACTGGGGCTACATCGACGTTATGGAACAGGTGAACGTTCCGACGCTTGAGCGCGTACTGGGAGCCCAATGAGTGTTATCGAAGCCACTGACGTGACCTTTGCCTACGGTCACCGCCCGGTCGTCGACGGCGTGTCCCTCAGTGTCGACGAGGGGGCGTTTCTGGGACTTGTCGGACCTAACGGCTCCGGCAAAACGACCTTGCTCGAACTGCTCATCGGACTGCGTCGCCCGGACAGGGGGTCAGTGACGCTGTTCGGTGACCCGGCCCACGAATCGGCACACGGCGAACGGATCGGCTTCGTTCCCCAGGATGTTTCGGCTTCGAACGGCGAGATGCCCACGACGGTTCGGGAAGCTGTCCGGATGGGACGGTACCCACGGCGGCTGCTCGGGCGGTTCACCGACGACGACCGCCGGGCTATCGACAGTGCGCTGGCCCGGGTCGGTATCGCCGACCTCGCCACTCGTCGAGTCGGCCGGCTCTCCGGCGGCCAGCGCCAGCGGGTGTTCATCGCCCGCGCGCTCGCGGCCGAAGCTGACCTGCTCGCTCTCGATGAACCGACCGTCGGCGTCGACGTGGAATCCCGCGAGGCGTTTTATGACCTCCTGCGTGAACTGAACGCTGACGGCATCACCATCGTTCTCATCGAACACGACATCGGCGTTGTCACGACTCACGCCTCGGAGATCGCCTGTCTCAATCGGGAACTGTACTTCCATGGCAACCCCGAGGTCTTCGTCGAAACCGACGCGCTGGCTGACGCCTACGGCGGTTCTCAGTCCATCGTCCAACACCACCACTGATGGCACTCCTACTAGCTACCGAACCTCTGGCCGTGTTCGCGTTTGTCTTGGTCGGCGCAGTCGATCAACTGGTCGGCGTCGTCCTCGATGATCTGTGGGGAACGAGCATGGACGTGCTGTCTGCGCTGACTGGTATCGATATGCTCGGATCACCATTCATGCAGCGGGCGTACCTCGCTGCGGTGTGTATCGCGCTCATCGGTCCGCTTGTGGGGAGTTTTCTGGTCCACCGGGAGATGGCGATGATAGGCGACACGCTCGCCCACTCCGCCTTCGCCGGGGTCGCCGCCGGGCTGTTCGTTAACGCAGCCTTCGCGGTCACTGTCCCGCCGCTGTTGACGGCGCTTATCGTCGCCGGCGTCGCCGCGCTACTGGTCCAGACGCTCGTCGATTATGCCGGTGCGTACCGGGACACGTCACTGGCTATCGTGCTGACGGGGTCGTTCGCGGTGGGGAGTGTGCTCGTGACCGCGACGAACGGCGGTATCGCCGTCGGCATCAACGCCTACCTCTTTGGCTCGCTCGCTACTGTCTCCAGAGTCAACGCGGCGATTTTGCTCGCGATGAGCGCCGTCGTCACGCTCGGTGTCACTGCCGCGTACCGCCCGCTGGTCTACGTTACCTTCGATGAAACCGGGGCACGCGCCGCCGGCCTGAGCGTGACACGGTATAACCAGTTACTCGCAGTGCTGACCGCAGTGGTGGTCGTCGGGGCAATGCAAATAATGGGCGTCATTCTCGTTGCTGGGATGCTCGTCATTCCGGTTGCCGCGGCCACATCAACCCGTGGGTTCAAGCGGTCGGTCGTCGCCGCTGTCGGTGCCGGCCAGTTCGCCACGGTCACCGGGGTGACGCTGGCCTATTTCTTCAACATTGCTGCGGGTGGAACTATCGTTCTGATCGCTATCGCGGTGTATCTGGCCGTGACAGTCGCTGTCCGGGCCTGCCGGTCGGTCGATCAGCTGCGCTCAAATCCTCAGTCACCGGTGGAGCCCGTGTCGACGGATGGTGGGGACAGCACTGACTGAGCCAGTCGTGCTCGTGAATAGAGATTTGCTATCGTGATATAGAGTTTATCGAGCCGGCGATGGCCAAACGGTAAGACGACGCGGCGCGAGGTATCCGCGTATGTCACTGCGGTCACCACCGCTCTCGGCGGTGCACGAACGGGCCGACGCCTCGTTTACCGATTTCGGCGGGTGGGAGATGCCGGTCGAGTTCGAGTCGATTCGCGTCGAACACGAAGCTGTCCGGAGCGATGCCGGGAAGTTCGATGTCTCGCACATGGGACAGATAACCGTTGACGGGCCGGACGCGGCGACGCTGACACAGCGCCTGACCACCAACGACGTGACCGAACTGGATCCGGGCGAGGCCCAGTACGCAGCTATCACTGACGAGGACGGGATTATGCTGGACGACACGGTGGTTTACCGGCTACCCGCGGACGCGGCCGACGAGTTCCTGTTTGTCCCGAACGCCGGTCACGACGGGGAGATGACCGAGCGGTGGCTCTCGGAGCGGGACGACCGCGATCTCGACGCCACCGTAACGAACCGGACCGAGGAATACGCGATGCTCGCCGTTCAGGGTCCCGAAGCGCCGGACCTGCTGGCCGCCGAGACGGACGCCGACCTCCCGTCGCTGCCACGGTTCGAGGTGACCGACGGGGCTGTCGCCGGCATCGACTCGCTGGTCGCCCGGACCGGCTACACCGGCGAGCGCGGGTTCGAGATACTCTGTTCCTGGGACGATGCCGAGACGGTCTGGAGCGCGCTGGACTGTCAGCCCTGCGGGCTCGGCGCGCGCGACACCTTGCGTCTGGAAATGGGCTTTCTGCTCTCCGGCCAGGAGTTCCACCCGGTCGACGAGCCCAGAACGCCCTACGAGGCCGGTATCGGCCGGACCGTCAAGCTCGATACTGAGTTTGTCGGTCGGGACGCCCTGGAAGGGATCGCCGCGGAAGGCCCCGAAGAGAAGCTCGTCGGTATCGAACTCATCGACCGCGGGGTTCCACGGCACGGCTACGACGTGACGACGCCAGACGGCGAGGCAATCGGACACGTCACAAGCGGGACGATGAGCCCGACACTCGGCAAGCCCATTGCACTGGCCTACGTCCCAACGGAGTACGCCGAACCCGACGAGTCCGTCCGCGTCGTCGTCCGCGGGGAACCGAAGAAAGCACGTACCAGGAGCACGCCATTTCTCGACAGATGAGCTTCGACGTTCCCGACGACCTGCGATACCTGGAGTCACACGAGTGGGTGCGTGTCGCCGACGGCACCGCCGAGATCGGCATTACCGAGTTCGCACAGGACGAACTCGGCGACGTGGTGTTCGTCGAACTGCCCGACGAAGGGGCGGCTCTGACCGCCGGCGAGGACTTCGGTGTGGTGGAATCGATCAAAGCGGTGTCCGACGTGTACGCCCCCGTCTCCGGGACCGTTACGGCGGTCAACGACCAACTCCGCGACGAACCGGAACTGCTGAACGAGGACCCCTTTGGTGAGGGGTGGATGCTGGAGGTCGAGATCGCTGACGAGAGCGAACTCGACGACCTGCTCTCGCCCGCTGAGTACCGCGACCAGATCGAGTGAGTGCCCGGCGACGGTATTCGGGGGGCTGAAAGGAGTAACCTAATGTGGACACGGTCGCTAGCTGTCACTATCATGTCACCCCGGCGCTGCTGGGTGGATCTCAAATGAGCGATAGTGACTCACACGCGACAGGCAGTCCGTATGCACCGCAGACGGCTACAGAGACCGCGGCGATGCTTGATGCAGTTGGGGTCGATGACATCGACTCGCTGTTCGATGTCCCCGAGTCCGTCGCCTTCGACGGCGCGTTCGGTATCGACGCCCGGAGCGAGCGCGCGACACGTCGGGAAGTCGCTAGCCTCCTGGGGCGCAACGCCGACCTCACCGAGTTCCTCGGCCGCGGCCACTACGACCACTACGTGCCGAGCGTCGTCGACGACCTCGCCAGCCGCTCGGAGTTCCTGACCTCCTACACACAGTACCAACCGGAGGTCGCACAGGGCTTCCTCCAGGCCCTCTTCGAGTTCCAGTCGATGCTGGTCGAACTGACGGGACTGGACGTTGCCAACTGCTCGATGTACGACGACGCGACGGCGCTGGGCGAGGCGGCGACACTCTCCCAGCGGGTCCGCTCGGTCTCGGGCAACCGGATTCTGGTTCCGGAACACCTCCGGGACGGCAAACGCGCCGTGCTGGCGAACTACGCCGACGGACCGGACCTCACGGTCGAGTCGTATCCCATGACCGACGGCGTCGCCGACGTGGCGGCGCTCTCTGAACAGGTAGACGAGGGCACCGCGATGGTGTACGCCGAGACACCGACGGTTCGGGGCGTTATCGAGGAACGGCTCGGCGCTCTCGGCGACCTCGCACACGACCACGATGCGCTGTTCTGTCTCGGCTCGGACCCGATTGCGCTGTCCCTGCTAGAACGGCCGGCTGATGTTGGAGCCGATGTGGTCGTCGGCGACGCCGCGTCGCTTGGGACCGGTACCGCCTACGGCTTCGGACTGGGCATGTTCGTCACCCGCGAGGAGTATCTCCGGCAGGTCCCCGGCCGTCTTGTAGGGGCCAGCGAAGACGCCGCCGGCCGCCGCGCGTACACGCTGACGCTACAGACCCGGGAACAGCACATCCGCAAGGAGCGGGCCACCTCGAACATCTGTACGAATCAGGCGTGGGTCGCGCTCCGGACTGCGATGCACGCTGCCTGGCTCGGCCCGGACGGACTAGTCGACCTCGCCGAAGACTGCGTGACCCGCGCCCGCGACCTGGCCGAGCGCCTCGACGACATCACCGGGGTGAAAGCACCGATTCACGGCCGCCACCACTTCCGGGAGTTCCTCGCCCGCACGGACCAGCCGGCAAGCGCCATCGTCACCGACCTCGCGAGCGAGGGCTTCGCGGTCCACGCCGTCGACGACCATCTGGTGCAGGTGTGTGCGACCGAGACAACCGCCGAGGCCGAAGACGAGTTCGTCGCGGCGTTCCGGGAGGTGGCGAAATGACATTCGCCGAACGCAGTGCGGCGAAACACCGTGGGACAAACCGCGTCCCACGAGCTTCACGCGCGACACGGGGGTGTCTCTTCGCCTCGTGCTACTCGGCGAAACACCGTGGGACAAACCGCGTCCCACGAGCTTCACGCTCGACACGGAGGTGTCTCGCGTGAACTACGACCAGGCCCGCTGGACTGACGACAGCGACGACCTGTACGAACCGCTGCTCTCTGAGAAAGCGAGCAGAACCGTCGAAGTCGAGGACTCGCCGCTGCCCGATGATCTGACGCGGGACTCGCTTTCCCT
Organism: Haloarcula terrestris; assembly: GCF_031624315.1. Taxonomy (NCBI): domain Archaea; kingdom Methanobacteriati; phylum Methanobacteriota; class Halobacteria; order Halobacteriales; family Haloarculaceae; genus Haloarcula; species Haloarcula terrestris. The sequence goes on from NZ_JAMQOM010000002.1 coordinate 516,215, forward strand.
GCCGGACCCGGCCGAGCCCGAACTGGCACGCCACTACACGCGCCTCTCCCAGATGAACTACGGCGTCGAGAGCGGGCCGTTCCCGCTTGGCTCGTGTACGATGAAGTACAACCCCTCGTTTACCGAGGACGTGGCCGCGCGGGCGGACGCCGCCATCCACCCGGACCGGCCCGATTCCACAGTCCAGGGGACGCTGGCGCTGTGTCACCGCCTGCAGGACTACCTGGGCCGCATCGGCGGCATGGACGCGGTGACCCTGCAGCCGCCGGCCGGCGCAGCCGGCGAGTTCACCGGGATCCAGATCGCGAAGGCCTACCACGAACACAACGACGACGAGCGCTCGGAAGTCGTCATCCCGGACTCAGCCCACGGCACGAACTTCGCGACGGCGGCGATGGCCGGCTACGAGGTCGTGGAACTGCCAAGCGGCGACGACGGCCGGGTCGACATCGAGGCGCTGGAGGCCGCCGTCGGCGACGACACCGCCGCGCTGATGCTCACGAACCCCAACACGCTGGGGCTGTTCGAGCGCGATATCGAGCATATCGCCGACATCGTCCACGACGCCGGCGGTCTGCTGTACTACGACGGCGCGAACCTCAACGCCCTGCTCGGGCGCGCTCGCCCCGGCGACATGGGCTTCGACGTGATGCACTACAACGTCCACAAGACGTTCGCGACGCCCCACGGCGGCGGTGGCCCCGGGGCCGGCCCGGTCGGCGTCCGCGAGGAACTGGCCCAGTTCCTGCCGAACCCACACGTCAGGGAATCCGGTGGCAACTACGAACACTACGAGCCCGAAAAATCGATCGGGAAGGTGCATGGCTTCTACGGCAACTGGCCGGTGCTGGTCAAGACCTTCGCGTACATCGCCCGGCTGGGCGACGAGGGCCTCAGCGACGCCAGCGCGAAGGCCGTGCTGAACGCCAACTACCTCGCCGAGCAGATCGAGTACGAGGTGCCCTTCGGCCCGTTCCACCACGAGTTCGTCGCCAGCGCAGGCGAGCAGGACGCCGCCGACGCGGCCAAGCGGATGCTCGACTACGGCGTCCACCCGCCGACGACGAAGTGGCCCGAAATCGTCGACGAGGCGCTGATGACCGAGCCCACGGAGGGCGAGACCAAGCGCTCGCTGGACCAGCTCGCGGCCGCGTTCAACGCCGTGGCCGCTGATTCCGACGCCGAACTGGCCGAGGCCCCGTCTCGTCCGGCAGCGAAACGCATCGATCAGGTGACTGCGGCCCGGACCCCGCAGCTCTCCTGGCAGGCGCTTGACGACACGTAGCCGCGCGTTTCGACATTTGATACTCCCGCCCGAGCGTATATGACACCCCACTGTGTAGGGACCACAATATCACGCTATGTCCGATACGCCGAGCCTGTTGTATGTTGGCCCTGCCGACGAGGGGACGGACACAGCTACACTTGCGGCGTCGTTTGCTGTCACGCGAGTGGACACCGGAGCCGACGCGCTGTCGGCACTGGCCGACGGTGCTTTCGACGGTGTCGTTTGCGAACACGTCTTGCCGGGCGATCAGCGCGGCCTCGACGTGGTCGCGTCGATACGCGAGCAGTACCCGACGCTCCCGGTCGTCCTCACCACTGCTGAGCCTGATGGAGTGGTCGCTGCCCGCGCGACACGACTGAACGTGACCGAGTACGTTCCCCGGAGCGAGGCCACGCTGGGCGACCGACTCTACGACGTTCTACACCGGGGCGAGAGCCCTCCTGAGACAACGCCGACGGCTGCTGTGCCGTCGCCTGCCGGGGCAACCTTGCCCCCGGAACTCACGGACTCGTTCGACGCTATCGCCGGCAGCATCTCCGACGCCGTCGTCACCATTAACGCCGACAGCGAGGTGGTCTACGCCAACGAGGCGCTGGCCGACCTGACGGGCTACGACCGGACGACCCTGGTCGGCGACGACTTCGTGACGCTCATCCCCGAACACCTGCGCAGCGCCCACTGCGAGGGACTGAACCGCTACCTGCGGACCGGCGACCGGAACGTCGACTGGGACTACCTCGAACTCCCGCTGGTGACCGCGGCCGGCGAGGAACTGACCGTTGCCGTGTCCTTCGGCGACTTCGAGCGCGATGACCGGTGGTACTGTACGGGTGTGCTCCGGGACATTTCTGACCGGAAGGAACGCGAGCGGGCGCTCGAAGAGACGAACCAGCGGCTCGATCTCGTCCTCGACGGAACGAACACCGGCGTCTACGAGTGGAACCTCGGAACCGACGAGGTGACCCTGGACGAGTCGACCGCACAGTTGCTGGGCACGACGACGGCGTCGTTCGACGGCAACATCGACGCACTGGAGGCGCTCGTCCACCCGGACGACGTGGCCTCGCTCCACGCGGCGTTCGAGCGCGTTCGTGACGCCACAGACCAGTTCGAGACGGCGTTTCGAACCGTCGTAGACGGCGAGACGCGGTGGATTCTCACCAGCGGCGTCGTCGAGCAGCGGGACGCACAGGCCCCCCGGATAGTGGCTATCGCCACGGACATCACCGAGCGCAAGGAACGCGAGCAGGCGCTAGAGATCAACAACGACGCGCTCCGAGCGTTGACTGAACTCGCAACGGAGAGTGGGCTCTCAGAGTTCGAGACTATCGAGCGAGTGCTCGAAATCGGGCTGGAACGGCTTGACCTCTCGTTTGGCTACCTGAGCCGAATCGAGGACGGGGTCCACGAGATAGTGACGACGGCCGGCGAGGACTCCAAGCTGGAGCCGGGCCTGGAGACACCGCTCGAAGACACCTACTGTCAGACGGTCATGGAAACCGGCGAACTCCTGGCTATCGCTGATGCTGAAGACGAGGGCTGGCGCGATCTCTCCCGGCAAAGCGGCGTCGCCTGCTACGTCGGCGGGCGCATCACCGTCGACGGCGAGCCTTACGGGACGCTGTGTTTCGGTGCCGAGACGCCGCGGCAAACATCCTACTCGGAGAACGAGACGGCGTTCATCAAACTGCTCGTCGAGTGGGTGACCCAGGAACTGGAGCGCCGCCACCGCGCCGACGAACTCGAACGCTACGAGAACATCATCGAGGCCGTCGACGACGGCGTGTACGCGCTTGATTCCGAGGGCTACTTCGAGTTCGTAAACGATGCGATGACCGACCTCACGGGCTACTCCGAGCGGGAACTGCTCGGGTCCTACACCGGCTTCATCAAGGACGACGCCGTCGTGGAGCGGGCCGAATCCATCGTCCAGGAGATGATATTCGAGGACCGCGACGACGAGGAGTCGTTCGAACTCGAAATCCAGCAGGCGTCAGGCGACTCGTTCCCCGCCGAGGACCACATGACGCTGCTGTACGACGATGACGGGCAGTTCGAGGGCACTGCGGGCGTCATTCGGGACATCACGGAGCAGAAGAAGCGCGACGAAGCCCTCTCCGGCCTGCTCGGCACCACCCGGTCGCTCATGCAGGCTCACACGCCCGAAGCGGTCGCCGAGACGGTCGTCGCGGCCACGAGAGCGGACCTCGGCTTCGACCACTCGCTGGTGCGCCTGTACGACGCGGACTCGGACACGCTTCGGCCGGTCGCCGCCAGCGATAAAGTACCGGAACGACCGGTGTACGACGCCGACGAGGGATTCCCCGGGACGGCGTTCCAGCGTGGCGACCCACTTGTCGTCGACGAGTTCGAGCGGGTCGACAACTACGACACCGACGCCATCGCGGCGACGATGTACCTCCCGCTGGGCGATCACGGAGTCGTGAGTATCGGTGCGAGACCGGGACAGGAGTTCACGGATTCGGACGTTTCCGTCGGGGAGATCCTCGCGTCCAACGCGGCCACCGCGTTCGACCGCGTCGAGCGCGAGCGGAGCCTACTACGATACGAATCGGTAGTCGAGAACGTCCGCGATATGGTGTACGTCCTCGACGACGAGGGCCGGGTCCAACTGGTCACCGAGCCGCTGGCAGAGTGGCTCGGGTACGAGCAGTCGTCGCTACTGGGTCGCCGCCCACATGCCGTGCTCGACCAGGACGATATTGACGAGTTCAACCGTCGTATCCGCGACATTTGCCAGCAGGGTGGATCCGGATCAGTCAAGCTCGAAACGACGCTTGAAACGGCCGCCGGGGAGCGACGGCCGGCCGAAATCGAGGTGTCGCTGCTCGATTCGGACCAGTTCCGTGGCACCGTCGGCGTCGTCCGGGACCTGACCGAACTCAAGCAGGCGCGGGCAGAGCTAGAGGACGAGCGCGACCGCTTCTCGTACCTGTTCAACACGCTGCCCGATGCCGTCATCGAGACGGAGACGGTCGCGGACGAATCGGTCGTTAGATCCGTCAACCCCGCCTTCTCGGAGGTGTTCGGCTACAGCGAGGACACGGCGGTAGACCAGCCACTCTCCGAACTGCTCCGACTGCCGGACACCACGCACGATGAACTGCCCCGGTTTGACGACCAACAGGCGAACGGCGACCCCTTCCAGACCGAACTCCGACTGATGACCGAGACGGGGTTTCGTGACTTCCTCTTCCGGGGCGTGCCGTACAGCCGGGACGGTGACAGTGTCCGTGGGTTCGGGATCTACACTGACATCACCGAGCAGCGGGAACGGGAGCGCCGCCTGAAGCTGCTCAACCGCGTTCTCCGGCACAATCTGCGGAACGACCTGACAGTTATCCTCGGGATGGCTGACGCGCTGGCGGAGCGCATCGACGACCCGGACCTCACCGCTATTCTCGACAGGCTCCAGCGGAAGGCCGAGGAGGTGGCATCGCTGAGCGAGCGCGCACGCGACATGGAGCGATCCGTTCGCCGCGACCAGTTCGGCACGGACCCGATAGACGTACCCGACGCCGTCTCGGACCTCGTGGCCACGTATCGCGACGAACACGCCGCCCAGATAGAGACTGACCTCCCGGAGTCGTCGGTCACAGCGGGCGACGGCAGACTCCATCGGATTCTCGGCGAACTCCTCGAAAACAGCCTCGAACACGCTGGCGAGCACCCGTCGGTTCGGATCGCAGTCCAGGTCGACAGGCGAACTGTCTCGGTGACCGTTACCGACGACGGCCCGGGGATTCCACAGCACGAACTCGCTGTCGTGACCGGCGACGAACCGATCACGCAACTGCATCACGGCACCGGGCTCGGCCTGTGGCTAGTCGTCTGGGTGACTGAGTCCTACGGCGGCACCGTCGAGTTCACTGACGGTCCGAACGGCGGGGCAGTCGTCACGCTGGAACTGCCGCGGGTCGATACCTAGATCGCGTCGCGGATCCGGTCGGCGAGTTTGCCGTACTGGTCCGTGCCAGTCCCTTTCTGGACTACGGCAGTCACGCCGTGTTCCGCCGCGGCGTCCGCGACATCGTCGTGTTCGCGGGCTGTAAACAGCAGGAACGGAATGTCGATGTCGTTGTCCCTGAGCGCGGCACACAGCTCCATCCCGTCCAGCCGGGGCATTTTGTAATCACTGACGACGGCGTCGAAATCGCCGTCTATCGCCAGGTCCAGGGCCGTCTCGGGGTCGGCCTCCGTCGTGATCTCGAACCCGTCTTCCTGTCCCAGAAACGTGCCGACGATATCCAGGACATCTACGTCCTCGTCAACCAGTAGGACCTCGATACTCATCGGTTCTATGTCCGTGATTCCCCGATAAAAACTCTCGGTCACCGCATCGTCTCTAGATCGATGACGACCGCCCTGTCGACGGTGATCCACGTCGACAGCTTGGCGACGCCGGAGAGCCCCCGGGGCGACACGGTACAGCGGTCCGGTTCGTCGGTGTACTCCACGACGGTCATCGATAGCTCGTGGGAGTCCGGTGGTCGCTCGGCGGTCGCGTTCCCCGCACCGTTCGGATCGAGGCTCATCGGTACCAGATACCTCTCCGGGCCAGTTTAAAACGGCTGCTAAGAGGTCTCTATACCGCTCCGGAGAGTTATGCCGCCTGTCCGGTGTCGACTTCGCCGTTGATGCGGACGAACCCGTAGTCACACTCCGGGCAGTGCCATTTGACCTTGGTCCCCAGGTGCATCTTCGTGCTCGCGACCTTCCAGAAATCGCGGTACTCTTCGCATTCGGGACAGTAGTGTTCGAATTCGAGGGCCATATCGCGTTGTTTCCGCGGGGGTACAGTTGAATTTCCCGGTTCCGGCCGGGCGTCGAAGCAGGCAAACCGCTCTGGTCCCTACGCTCCGATATGACACAGCGTGCGTACGAGCCGGCCCGTCCGACCGACTTCGCCGTCGACGCCGAGGCGCTGCCGCCGTCGGCGACCGAGACAGCGACGTTCGGCATGGGCTGTTTCTGGGGGCCGGACGCCCGTTTTGGCGCGATGCCGGGCGTAGTCAGGACGCGGGTCGGCTACGCCGGCGGCACCGAACCGGACCCGAGCTACTACTCGCTGGGCGACCACACCGAGGTCGTGCAGATCGAGTACGACCCCGACGCGGTGAGCTACGCGGACCTGCTGGCGGTGTTCTGGGCGAACCACAATCCGATGTCGGCCCCGCGAAAGCGCCAGTACCGCGGCGTCGTGTTGGTCCACGACGACCAGCAGCGCGAGGTCGCCGAGCGGACGCGTGCGGATCTCGAATCGCGGACGGGCCAGTCCGTCGAGACGGCTATTGAAGCTCTCGACCGGTTCTACCTGGCGGAGGATTACCATCAAAAATATGAACTCCGCTCGACGCCGGTCGTTGCTGACGAACTTGAAGACAGCTACGGCGACGCGTTCGTCGATTCGACGGTCGCCGCCCGGCTCAACGGCTTCGTCGCCGGCCACGGGGACAGGGACCAGCTCGAGGCGCTATTCGCCCGGTTGGATCTCCCGCCGGCCGCACTCTCGGAGGTCCGCCGCCGGCTCTGAGATGGGGCTGCCGATGGCGATGGTCGCCCGGTGTGCGGGTTGAAACGTAAGGGTATCCCTCGACTGCCATCGAACGGACTCATCGGACGCTTGCCGGGCGCTTTCACCGTGGCTCCGAGCGGCGTACCGCCTCTCGCAGCGCCGTTCGGGGCGTGACGCCGAACGCGGCGACGATGCCACCGCAACAGAGTATGACGAGCCAGTAGGTACAGAGCCGATAGAGGAGGGTAATCCCCGCGGCGAGGGTCGGTTCGATCCCAGTGACGGCGACAAGTAGCCCGGTCAGCACGAGTTCGACACTTCCCAGTCCGCCCGGGACGGGGACGAACGACGCGAAACCGGCCGTCGGGACGACGAAGAACGCGACAGCGACGGGGAGGGACACACCCAGTGCCGCCGCGCTCGTCACCAGCGGGAGACTGAAGGCGACCCACCCCACGAGAGACCACACGAACCCAAGCAGGACTCGATTGCGGTCACTCGCCACGGCGGCAATCGTGTCGTAGAACGTGTCGACCTCGGCCGTAATCACTTCGGGCCGAACCAGCCGTCGCACCCGCCGAGAGATGCGACCCGCCGTCATCTGGACGAGATAGGCGATCACTAGCACCGACCGGCTGACGATACGTCGGCGATACCAGACCGTGACCGAAAGTACCAGCGCCCCAACGGCGACAACCGCGAGAACGCTTCCGAACGACCGGATCCCCGGCGTCTCGGGAAGCGTGACTGCGACGTATCCGAGCCCGAGGCCAGCGAGACAGAGCGAGGCGAGCAGCGACTGCAGTTCGGCGACCGACACCGGCGTGAGATTCTCGATGTAGGGGCGGTCCAGTTCCGTCCCGACGCCGTAGGCGACGATGGCCGTTCCGACGGCGTGTCCCATCGGCAAGACCTGCTTCGAGAACAGCCCCAGGGAGAACACGACGAAGTTCCGCCACGGCGACAGCGTCGCCCCGGACGCCGCAAGCAGGTGTCGTTGGGACTCGCTCCATGCGGCCATCCCGATAGCGGTCACCACGACGCCGACAGCGAACAGCGGCAGGTCCGTTTCGCGGAGGTACATCCCGAGCCGAGGGAGATCGAGCACCCAGAGGAACCCTGCCAGGAGCACACCCGCCAGCAGAACCGAGAGCAGTAGTCGCCGTCGTCGGAGAGCCATTCGCCTCAATCGGCGTCCGGCAGCGAGTAAAACCTGGCTACCGCCGCCGGCTCTGCCCTGTCAGTGTGCCGCGGGCGCGCTCCCATACGATTCGCCCACGCTTATAAGACGCTGGCAGTGCCAGTTTCGCCCATGACCATCTACACCGGTCGCGGCGACCAGGGCCAGACGGACCTCCGTAACATGGAGCGGGTGTCGAAAGACAGCCGCCGCATCGAGGCCTACGGCACCGTCGACGAGGTGAACGCGCTGGTCGGCGTTGTCAGGCCGACCGGCCACGACGACATCGACGAGAAGCTCCGGGTCATTCAGAACCATCTCCACATCGTCCAAGCCGACTTCGCCAACCCCAGCCCAGAGGAGGACGACCCGCGGATACAGGAGTCCCACGTCGAATCGCTGGAGGACCTCATCGACGAGGCCGACGCGGAACTGGACCCGCTGGAGTCGTTCATTCTCCCCTCCGGATCGGAACCCGGGGCGAAGCTCCACCACGCCCGCGCCGTCTGTCGGCGCGCGGAGCGCCGCTGTGTCTCCTTTGCCGCCGAGGAAGCCGGCGTCAACGAGACGGCAATCATCTATCTGAACCGGCTTTCGGACGCCCTGTTCACGCTCGCCCGCCTCGTCAACAAGCGCGAGGGCATCCGCGAGGAAAATCCCGACTACTGACGTTCCGGGCGCTTTCGGCTCGACGGCCACTGTGGAGAGTCGATGCTGTGCTGGCGACGGCGGTTCGCAATAGCAAAGTGACCGGCCCGGAAGGGTGAGGTATGAAAGCAACCGCGAAGGCCCACCCGATTCAGGGGTTGGTCAAGTACCACGGGATGCGCGACGAGGAACTGCGACTGCCGTACCACGACAGCATTTCCGTCTGTACCGCGCCGAGCCACTCGAAGACGACGGCCGCCTTCGACCCGGACCGCGAGGAGGACGTGTACGTCATCGACGGCGAGGAAGTCACCGGCCGCGGGGCCGAGCGCATCGACGCCGTCGTCGAGCACGTCCGCGACCTCGCCGGCATCGACCACGGCGTCCGCTTCGAATCCGCGAACAACTTCCCGACGAACATCGGCTTTGGCTCCTCCTCGTCTGGCTTCGCCGCAGCGGCGATGGCGCTGGTCGAGGCAGCCGGGCTCGACATGACCCGGCCCGAAATCTCGACCGTCGCGCGCCGCGGTTCCTCCTCTGCGGCCCGCGCCGTCACTGGGGCGTTCTCCCACCTTCGAACCGGGATGAACGACAAAGACTGCCGGAGCGAGCGCATCGAGACGGACCTCGAAGACGACCTGCGAATCGTCGCCGGCATGGTCCCATCCTACAAGGAAACCGAGGAAGCCCACAAGGAGGCCGCACAGAGCCACATGTTCGAGTCGCGGATGGCCCACATCCACGGCCAGATCTCGGACATGCGGGACGCGCTGTACGACGGTGACTTCGACGCCGTCTTCGACCTCGCCGAGAAAGACTCGCTCTCGCTGGCCGCGGCGACGATGACCGGCCCCGCGGGCTGGGTGTACTGGCAGCCACGCACCATCGAGATCTTCAACGCCGTCCGAGAGCTCCGGAACGCCGAGGACGTGCCGGTGTACTTCTCCGTCGACACCGGCGCGAGCGTCTACATCAACACGACCGCGCAGTACGTCGACCGCGTCGAGGAGACGGTCGCCGAGTGCGGCGTCGACACCCGCGTCTGGGATGTCGGCGGACCCGCCCAGATTCTCGACGAGGCCAAGGCGCTGTTCTGAACCGATACCGAAGTCGAGTCGCCGCTCCCGAGCACAGGGTTAACCGGCCGCCGTCCTAACCGGAGGACACAATGCGCGTCGCCGTTCTCGGAGCCGGATACGCCGGGCTCACGCTCGCCAGAAAGCTCGAACAGACCCTCCCCGACAGCGCCTCGCTAGTCGTCGTCAACGAGGGGGCCGACCACCTCGTCCAGCACGAACTCCATCGGGTCGTCCGCCGGCCGTCACTGGCCGATGAAATCACCGTCGACCTCGACGCCGTCCTCGACTGCGAGATCCGACAGGCGACGGTCACGGATGTCGATCCCGACGAGGGGACGGCGACACTGGATGGCTCCGAAACGCTGTCCTACGACGTTGGTGCGGTGTGTCTGGGCGCGCGGACGGCGTTCTACGACCTTCCGGGCGTGCGCGAGCACGCAACGCCGCTGAAGCGCCTCGACGACGCCAGCGAAATCCGCGAGCGGTTCCTCGAACTGGGCGACGGCAACCGCGTGGTCGTCGGCGGCGCAGGCCTCTCTGGTGTGCAGGTGGCCGGCGAACTGGCCGAGATGTGCGACGACAGCGACATCGAGGTCCTCTTGCTCGAACAGGCGGACGCCGTCGCGCCGTCGTTCCCGCCGTCGTTCCAGTCGGCCGTCCACGACGCGCTGGTCGATGTCGGCGTGACCGTCAGGACCGGAACGGGCGTGGCCGGGGCCGACGCCGATGCCATTGTGCTTGAGGACGGCTCGGACCTGGCGATGGACCAGTTCGTCTGGACCGGCGGCATCCAGGGATCACCGGCGCTGGACGACGACCGGCCCATCGTTCGGGCGGACCTCCGACTCGGCGAGTCGACGTTCGCCGTCGGGGACGCCGCCCGAGTCGTCGACAGCGACGGCGAGGCCGTGCCGGCCAGCGCGTCGGCGGCCATCCGTGAGGCCCGTGTCGCCGCCGACAACATCGCGTCGCTCGTCGAGCATCGGCAGGGTGGCTCCGGCCAGTTCCAACCCCGGCTCACCCAGTACCAGTTCGACGTGCCGGGGTGGCTCGTCTCGGTCGGAGACGATGCTGTGGCGAAAGTCGGCCCTTCAATCCTCACCGGGCGGGCCGCACTGGCGCTCAAGACGACCGTCGGCGCGGGCTATCTGGGAACGGTGGGGGCCGTCGAAAACGCGGTCGACCTCGTCAGGGAGGAGCTGGACCTCGACGCGGAGCCGGAAGGAGAGTAGAGCTACCGGAAAATAGTACAGCGTCGCGTCAGTCGTCGCCGTCTTCGGTCGCGTTCACGAGCACGTCGTCCGGTTCGATCCAGATGACGAACTCGTCTTCGTCGTCGCGGTCGACGACGCCGTTGATGTACTCGCCGTCGACGGGCGCGGTATTCACTTCGGATTCGGCGACGGGGACGACCTGGCGGACCTCGTCGACGATCCAGCCCATCGCGCCCTGTTCCTCGAACACGTCGGCGTCGAAGACGACGATGAGGTTCTGCGTGCCCTCGCTGTCGATGTCCATCATCGCCTTGGGGTTGAGGATCGTCGTGATCTGGCCCCGCAGGTCGACGACGCCCTCGACGTAGTCGTCGGTGTTTGGAACGCGGGTGACCGTCTCGCGTTTGACGATCTCCTCGACGTAGTCGATGTCGAGACAGTAGTACTCGTCGCCGAGCGCGAATTCGAGCACCCGGACCAGTTCCTCAGTCTGGGTCGACTCGTCGTCCATCGCCGTGGCGCGAGCGCCGCCCTCGGTGGTGGTGGCGTCGCTGGACGCCATCGCCTCCTCGATGAGATCCTGGTCGGGCAGTTCGACGCCAGTCGGCCCCTGCATCGGGTTGGCAGACGCCGAAAGGTCGTCCGTCGGCTGGTCGGCAGCGCCGGCGTCGGTGCCGCCGGTTGCGACCTGTTCGGAGGCCTCGGCTGCTCGCTGTGCGGCGGCGAGTGCGTCGGTGTCGTCCTGATCTGGGGCTGAATCGTCGGCGGCAGCTTCGCCTTGATCGACGGCTGTGCCGTCAGAGCCAGCATCGCTGTCGTTGCCTTCAGCGGCCGGCACATCTGCGGGGGTGTCGTCGCTGTCCGCATCGGTGGCTGTCTCGTCGCTGTCAGTGTCGGCTGCCTCAGTAGCAGTGTCTTCCGTCGTTCCGTCTTCGGCTCCGCTCTCGTCCTCGGGTTGCTCACCGGAGCCATCCGTCGAGGTGTCGTCGGTACTTTCGGCCTTGTTCCCCTCGCGCATCTGTCGGATGCGTTCCGCCCTGTCCATGCGTTCGTCGTCACTCATGCTGGTACCTCTGTGTCGGTAAAGCCGAACTGCTCGTCGAGTTCCGCGGCGATGTCCTCGAAAACGGCCGCCATGTCACACGATTCCTCGGTCGCGAAGATAGACTGGCCGGCGCTGAACGCGCGCTGAAGGGCCACCCGCTTGCGGACCTCCCAGACGGGGCTGTCCGGGAACGCCATGTTGAACCATTCGAGCATCGTCTCGTCTTCGGAGGTGGTCTCGACGCGGTTGGCGACGACGCCGAGCGTGTTGATCGACGCGTCGGTCTGGCGCTCCATCGCGGCCATCTGGTCCATCAGGAGTTCGATGGCCCGCTCGGAGGTGGCTTCGGTCAGTGCGGGAATGAGGACGTTCTGTGCGGCGTACATGCCGGTATCGGTCAGTTTCCCGTAGAACGGCGGGCAGTCGATGATGACGTAGTCGTAGTCGGTCTCAAGCGTCGCCAGCGCCCGGTCGAGCGTGTCGAGCGCGTGCGACCCAGTGACCATCTCCGGCGTGATATTGATGGCGAACGAAGCCAGCGCGGCCTGATCGATGGTCCCACCCTGGGTGTTGACCCGGGCGATGAGGTCCGCGATAGTCAGTTCGTGTTCGGCCTGGAGCATGTCGATGCTGGAGGGGATCACGTCCATCTCCTCGCCCTCGCAGATGAGGTCGCCCAGGGCCGATGGGTCGCCGGTCAGTGCGTCGAACAGCGTCGGCGGGTCGGCGTCGTACTCATCAACCAATCCGACGCCCTCGGTGGCGTTACCTTGGGGATCGAGGTCGATAAAGAGGACATCCCGGCCGCGGTCGTTCAGTGCACCGGCTACGTTGATAGCAACTGTCGTCTTTCCGGTCCCGCCTTTCGCGTTGGTCACGCAGAAGCGCGCTGGACCGGTTCCTGATTGCCGGTTCATCGTCGAAGTACCCACAGGTCGACCCCGAGTCACTATAAAAATGTGGTCCCGATTATCAACGTCGCAATTCGGGGACGGGAAGCCAACGATTCGAAAATGCCCGTAAGCGCGTGCATGACGGTTGTCTGACGGTGTGCAAGATTTATGATTGTGTAGATTGAAGGGTCAGTATCATGACTATCAACCCGCGCGACTACGACCTTGACGAGTTACGGAAGATGGCTCGCCAGCGGGGGAACGGGGTGAGCGACGAGGACGTTCCGGACCCGGCAAACCTCGACATGGGGCTGGACGACGCCGACGAGGACGTGCTTGCGGGGAGTTCCTTTCGCTCCGGGCTCTACCGCGAACTGCTGCCGTTCCTCGGCGGTGAGTCCCAGGAGAAGCCCTATCTCGGAACCCTTCCCGAAACGTACGCCGCGGAGTTCGTGATCTTCGAGTGGCTGGAGTTCCTCTTGATGCACTCCGGCTATCAGGGAGCCGACGAGGCGCTCGATTACTACCGCTCTATCGACTGGATCACAGAGGACGTACAGGACGACCTCTCGGATTACTTGCTTGGCATCGACGAGTCCGCGACCAACGACGACAACGAACTGAGCGTCGACGACCACATGCTGAGTCTCGTCTACGTCGCGAAGCTCACCGCGATGACGTAACCTTCGTTCTCAGCAACAATTTTTCGTTTCGAATCCCTGATAGCAACGGGTTTCGACGGTGACTCCCCGAGGGGGCGGCTATCAGTCCTGATTATCGAGGAGAGAATATATACCGGCCGGTCGACAAACACGACCGTATATGAGTGACGACGATGCGGACGACGGAACCGGGTCCGAATCGGACGCCGGTGTGTCGTCAAGCGGCGCTGCCGCTGTCCCGGTTGGGGTCAAACTCGGAAGTACCCGGACCGTCATCGCCCTGCCGGGCGAACACGGCACGGAGAACCGAATCATCAAGACACTGACGTGCATGGCCACGTACGAGGATGCACTGACCGGCGAGGAGAAGGTCCTTTACGGCGAGGAAGCGGCCCGCGAGTATCCGGACCGCGTCGAGTACATGCTTCGGTCGGGGCTCCCTGAAGACGCTGACCGGGCCGAGATGACCAAGACGTTCTTCGAGGCGATCATCGAGGAGCACGACATCCCGGCAAATAGCGGCGTCGTGTACGCTATCCCGACCATCGACAATCCGACCGGGCTGGAGAACCTGCAAAACGTCATCGAGAACTCCTCGATCGGGCTGGAACTCGTCGAGAGCTATCCGGAGTCGCTGTGTGGCTCTATCCCGGCCTTCGGCGACGATCTCGAAGCTATCGACGAGATCTTCGTCGCTGTCAACATGGGATCGACGAACCTCGAAGCCTCCGCGTACCGACGGGGCGAGCAGTTGTCTCCGTTCACGACGGGCGCAGTCACCGGCAACGAAGTCGACCGGATGATCGCCAACTACGTCGAGGAGGAAACCCAGGGCCGTGTCAACATCGACAATCAGACCGCCCGCGAATACAAGGAGGAACACGCCGACTTCGTCGATTTCGAGCCGTTCACGGACATCATCCAGCAGCCAGGCGGCGGCTCACACGAGTTCACCATCGAGCGCTCGGTGATGGACGCGGTCAATGAGTACCTCGACGACGCCGTCGACGAACTGGCGAACACGTTCCTGCCGGAGCTGGCAAACGACTACATGAAGGTGTACCAGCTAGCGCTGGACCGGCCCATCGCCATCACCGGCGGTATGGCCTGTATCCCCGGTATCGTCGACGAGTTCGAGAAGCGACTCAGCGCGGAACTGAACCGCGACATCGAAGTCATCGCCGCCGACGAACCGGATATCGCTCCGACTATCGGGGCACAGCGAATCGCGGCGCGCCTCGTGGACACTAACTAGGGGTTCCGCCAGCAGTCCAGCCACCGCTCGATGACGGGTTCGGACTGGGCCATCTTGTGCTCGGAGTCGTTCGATAGCAGTTCGAACACGTCGGTATCGATTCCGAGGCGGAACGTATGGGCCGAAACCCCCCCACCCTGTCGGTCCCGAGACGGTTGGCCGCCAAGACGGATACGTGGCATGTGGCCAGCTACGGCAGCATGATACCTAAAGCCAAGTCAGACAGCCGTCTGCCGGTCGACGGACAGGCCCGCGTGACCATGGCCGAATCGGTGGTCTGGCCCCATGTGGATCTCTGCCAGATCCTCCTTCGAGATATTAATTTACCCATCCAGTATCAGAATAGATAAGTGAATATCAAGTCATAGAACCTATTCTATCCAGATAATGGGAAATATTATCAATTTAGATAATTTAGAGGGCGGGCCGCCGGACGTGCTCACCGGTACCGGCTCGGGCGGGCTCCTTTCGTCGGGGTATCTCCACGACGGGCCTGCGCTGGCAGCCATCGACGACGCGGAGACACCGCGGTTCGTCCTCACAAGTAGCAAGCACGGCATCGAAATCGGGGCACCAGATTCGAACGAGACGATTCAGCCGGGGCGCAGGTACCGCATGATCGGCGTCGTAACGGACAGGCGGCTCCTGTTGTTGGTGGGCAACAGCGATGGCGACACGCAGTTCGCCATCCCGCACGTGGAGATCGACCAGATAGCGGGCGACCGGTCGCTGGGACACGGCGTGATCACGTTCCGCCGGTGTGGCGACACGGAGTGGCGTGTCCACTGTGGCAAGCAGGGCCTCGTCGATCTGACGGCGTACCTCTCACACGCGTCCCAGGCGTGGGTCCGCGTCGAGAACATTCTGGACGAGGTCAAACGGCTGCTCGTCACGGCGACCGAACAGCGCGATCGGGGTGACCACGAGGGGGCACTGGAGACGGTGCTTGAGGCCGAAGACCGCCTCGACGCGGCCGGTGAGACGGCCACCGAATTCGGACCACCCGGGGATGCGAACGCGCTCGAAAGACGGGTCACGACAGTGCGGGAGCGGTACGTCGCGACGCTCGCGGAGGTCCGCCGGAGCCGCGCCCGGCGGGCGGTCGACACCGGCGAGCAACGCTGGCGGCGGGACGACTTCGAGACGGCGTACGACGCCTACGAGGCGGCGCGAGCGGAGTACGAGGCGATATTTTCGCTCCCGGCGGCATCCGTTCCAGATCTCGCTGACATCCGCGGAGAGCGGGACCGGCTTGCTGCCGTCATCGAGGACCTCGAACGGTCGCCGCTGCGCACTGCGGTCGAAGCCGACAACGAGGCCGTCGCGGCGGAAGACCCCGAGATCGCAGCCGACCACTGGGCCGAGGCGCTCGAAGCCTACCGCGAGGTCCTGGAACTCGACTGGGGTGCGGACGAACGACGGTTCGCCGGCGATCCCGAGAAGGTCCGGGACCGGTTGGGGGCCGTCGCGGAGAACCTCGTCGCCGCCCGGCGGACGGTTGGGACGGACGCGATGGAGGCCGGGGACTGGTACGCCGACGCCGGCCAGCCCGACGCCGCGCTGGAAGAGTACGAGACGGCGCGGTCGGCGTTCCAAACCGCGTTAGCGGCTGCCAGGGACTGCTATGCGGACGCCACCGATCACCTGGAAGCGGACCTCGGTGCCGTCGAACAGCGACTCTCGCGAACGGCGGCCAGACTCGACGGCGAACGCGTCGATGTGGACGACCGCTTCGACGACACCGAGCCGATGCCGGACATCGATCTGACGCCTGCCGACGAACGCTCGCCGTCCCCGGCCGATACGACCGCTCTCACAGACACCGAGGACAATTCCGACGGGACCGATCCGAAAATCGATCCAGCGGGGCGCGGCGGTTCGTAGTCCACCCTCGTCCTCATCTCTCGGGAACGGTCCATTCGCCTCTCACTCTCGGCAGAAACCGTCCAGCGATAGCTCCGTTGCCACTGCACGGGACTGTCACCCACCCCATGTGAGAGTGTGGCACAATCTGGGCGTTGCAGGCCCTTTCCGACCGGACCCGACTATGGGCGGGAGAAAGTTTATATTCTTTAGTTAAATATATACAATTATAATGAACTGCTCCAACTGCGGCACGCGGATGTCATACAACGACCAGACGACAAAGCTCACGGAGTTCGTCTGCCCCAGTTGCCACGAAACCGTCATCGACTGGAAGGCCGAGGCCCGCAACGCCCGCGTTCACTGATCGGTTCCCCTTTTTCACCGGTACGCTCGCTCTCAGCCAGTGCTCCGTCCAGTGCCCGTAGCGTCTCGGTTTGGGCCGTTTCACGGAGCGTCCCGCTTCTGCGATAGCCTGTGAGTGCCACTCAGTAGACCTACCGACTGGACTGCTACAAGATCGTGCATGTTCGTTCAGAAACGATTGCCGAATATTTTTATATTTCAGGAGAGGATAACGGAGCAATGGCAAATTCGCTACGCATCGGCTGTCTCTACGTCGACTCCTGTACGGACGAACAGGCGGCGGCGTACGACTGGTGCCAGGAGACGGTCGGTGCCGTCGAGCGATGCGCACTCTCGTCGGTCGACCCGACCGAGTACGATGTCCTCTGGTGGCATCGGGACGAACTGTTCGACGAGCGAGTGCTAGATAGCGCGCCGGAACTGGCCGCATACGTGCGGGATGGCGGGTCGCTCCTGTTGACACTGAGCGCGATGGCCGCCGTCGAGCCGCTGGGGTTCGAGGCGGTCGCGCCCGACGCCGTCGGCTGGGAGGAGATCACCGAACCGACCGGCCACCTCTGGCAGGCGCTGTACGCCGACCACCCGATCCACGCGGACTACGACACCCTCCGCGTGCACACCCGCGGCGCCGGCGTGACGATTCCCTACGCGAGATACGAGTCCATCGCGCCCCAGTCCGGGGACGTGCTCGCGAGTACGGTCCGAGGTGACACTGACCTCGTCAAGCAGATGGCGGCCGTGTCCTGGGAGCCCGGTAACGGGCAGGTGCTGGGCATCGGCTCCTCGGTGGCGTTCGCCCAGCCGACCCACGACGTGTGCCGGGGCAACCGCGAGACGCTCATCGAGAACGCACTACAGTTCCTGGCGACGGACGAGCGACACCAGCTGACCGGCCGCCCGAAGGACATCGACACGTTCGGGCAGTTGCGCGAACGGCTCGCTGACGACCCGCATCGCCCCACCTTCCACGTGACGCCGCCGGCGAACTGGCTCAACGATCCGAACGGCCTCATCCACTGGAACGGGCGCTATCACCTGTTTTACCAGTACAACCCGGTCGGCCCGTTCCACAACACGATCCACTGGGGCCACGCCGTCAGCGACGATCTCGTCCACTGGGAGGACCGCCCGGTCGCGCTGACACCCTCGCCCGACGGCCCGGACCGGGACGGCTGCTGGTCGGGCTGTGCGGTTGACGACGACGGCGTCCCGACCGTGCTGTACACGGGCGGCCGCGACAAGCGACAGCTCCCCTGTATCGCCACCGCCGCGGACGACGACCTCACGGCATGGGACAAGGACCCTGACAACCCCATCATCGAAGAGCTCCCGTCCGAACCGGAGGTACTCCGGACCGAGGACTGGGAGGGAGAGTTCCGGGACCACTGCGTCTGGCGCGAGGACGGGACCTGGTACCAGCTCATCGGGGCCGGCATAGAGGGCGGCGGCGGGGCGGCGCTGCTGTACGAGTCCTCGGATCTCCGGGACTGGGAGTACCGCGGTCCCATCCTCGCCGGCGACCGCGACACTGCCGGGACCGTCTGGGAGTGCCCGGAACTGCTCGATTTCGGCGACCGACAGCTCCTCCACGTCTCGAACTACGAGGACGTGGTGTATTTCCTCGGGACTTACGACGACGGCGAGTTCGATGTCGACCGCCGCGACAAGCTTGACCACGGCGACTTCTACGCCCCGCAGTCGATGTGGACCGACGACGGCCGCATCCTGACCTGGGGGTGGCTCCCCGAGGCCCGCGACGTGAGCGGCCAGTGGGACGCCGGCTGGTCCGGCGCGATGTCGCTGCCCCGAGAGCTGTCTCTGGCCGACGACGGCGGCCTCTGCCAGCGGCCGGCCCCCGAACTCACCGAGCTACGCGGCGAGAACACCAGCTACGACGTACTGCGACTGGGCTCCGGCGACACCGAGCAGTTGCCGGTCGAGAGCCGGTCGTTCGAGCTTCGCGCCACGGTCCGGCTGGAGGACGCCGAAGCCATCGAGCTGTCTGTCCTCGAATCGCCGGACGGTGAGGAGCGGACGCCGATCCGATACACCTACGAGAGCGAAATCGCCGTCGACCGGTCGGCGTCGAGCACTGACCCCCGGGCGACCGGCGATACCCAGACGATGCGAGTCCGACCATACGACGCGCCCCTGTCGCTGCGTGTCTTCGTCGACGGGAGCGTCGTCGAGGTGTTTGCCAACGAGCGCCACTGCCTGACCAGCCGGGTGTATCCGACCCGCGAGGACGCGACCGGCATCTCGCTGTCGGCCGACGGCGGCCGCGCCACTATTGCGTCGCTCGACATCTGGGAACTGGATCGGGTCTGGTAGGCGGTCATCGGCCGCGGAGGACTCGAAAATACCCCTTTTGCGGTTGTTACTACGATTCAGTTTCGTTCCGCGTGTCGTAACTCCCGGAACCGGTATCGTCGCGTTTCCCGCGCCGGATCAGTTCCCGGTCCGTCAGCGGGAGCGTCTCGCCAACCATCGGGATGTGCCAGTGTCCCAGCGTTCCGATAATGCGCGTCCGACTCCCCTCGACATCGAGTCGGAGCGTCGGCCCGAGCGAGCCGCCGAACCGGCGCATCTGCTCGGACTCGGACAGATGGGCGATCTCGTCCAGCGTCTCGCCGTCGAAGTCGTAGTAATTGAAGAAGCTCTGGACCAGCACCTCCTCGCCGTGGGGGAAGGCCATCCACGAGTAGGACTGGAACGGCGCGTTCTCGGGGTTGGTGGCGACGAGGCCGGACTCGTTCAGCGGGACGTACTCGCCCCGGAGGTCTTCGGCGACGAAGCCATACAGCGCGTCGAAGCCCTCCAAGTCCGGCGCGAACGTGTGGAGGTGGCTGGAGATGAACAGGTAGTACAGGCCGTCCCGGTACACGATGTGCGGGCGTTCGAGTTCCTGATTGACGCCGACAGCGTCCAGCAGCGGGTCTTCCAGGTCCCACTCCAGCGGGTCGCCCGTCGGCGAGCGCGCGATACCGACGCTCCCGTTGAACTCCTGTAGTGCGGCGTCGCCACCGCAGACATCGCTCCCTTCCGGGACCGGCGTGTTCGCCTCGAACAGGAGCCAGGTCTCGCCCGTCTCGGGGTCCTCGAAGAACCACGGGTCGCGGAAGGTGTATATCATCCCACGGGACTGGTCCTCTCGCTCGTAGCGGTCGCCGTCGGGCTGGAGCAGTTCGTGGTGGGTCCACGGCCCCGAGAGCTCGAACCCGTCGGTCATGTCGATGCTGCCGCCGCTCGCGCCGACGATACGCTGTGCGTAGGTCAGGTCTTCAGCGCCCTCCTCGCCCGCAGCAGTATAAAAGAGATAGACGCTGCCGTCGTCGTCGTGCAGTGCGGACCCGGCCCACTGGCGCTGGCCCAGGGCGTCTTCGAACACCGGGCCGGCGTTGTGCCAGTTTCGCCCGTCGTCGGAGTAGAAACAGCGGATGGTCGCCACGTCGTGACGCTTGCCCGGTAACAGGTCCGATGGGGCGGTCAGGGAGAAACAGACCCGGTAGCCGTCGACATCGGCCAGCGTGCCGTCGCGGTTGCGGAGAAACCAGGTGTCCCAGATGTGGACCTCCGGGATCTGGTCGGTCGCTGGCGGGTAGACGATAGGGGCGATGGTGTCGTCGGTCCGCTCGATCCGACGCGCCTGTTCGCGTGTCCAACCGGCGCGGGCCCCCGTTCCGGGACGGCCCTCACCGAGCGACTCGTTTGCCATACCCCACGTTGGGCCGAGCAGGGGTATAAATGTTATTAGCGGGGTACTACGGCTGTTGTATGTAAATTATACAGTACGTACGCCCCGCCGACACACTGACAGCGACACCCGACGAACTCCGTCAGAACAGACAGAGCAGACCGCTACTCGCCGGAGTCCTCACTCCGATTGACGCCCTCCGGCCCGGTGATTTCGAGTGGCCGGACCCACTCGTACCAGATGAAGACGACACCGAGGCCGTACCCCAGCGCCCAGGCGGCACTCCCGATCCAGGGGTAGCCGAGCGTGCTAAACCCCCAGTTTGCCAGGCCCGGGAGGATGATCGCTGCGACGACCGTCAGCGTCAACGTCACCGCGTCCCGGCCGTTCACGGTTGCGTCCTCCCCGTCGCTAGCGCGTTCATACTCACTCTTTCGGCGCGGACACTCCTGAGTCTGTCGAAACACCGAACCGTAACGGGTCCGGATCTGACGCCGTAGCCGTCCCATTTTTATCATCGTATGCCCTACCCCGGATGTCGGGAATGTCTCAGAACCACACAGACCGGTCGTCTTCGGAAGACATCGAGTGGTGCTACGATGCCGTCCATCGTGTGTCGCGGACGTTTAGTCTCACAATTTCGGAACTCAACGAACCGATGGCCCGGGACATCTGCCTGGGCTATCTTCTCTGCCGCGTGGCTGACACGGTCGAGGACGCCGGTCACCTCCCTCCAGCGGTGCAGACCGAACTCCTGCAGACGTACAGCCGCTCGCTTGAACCCTCCAGCGGGACGACTGTGTCGTCGTTCCACGACGCCGTCGAGGAGTGGATTCCCGCGACGACGAACGCGGACTGGGAAGTCGTCGAGAACGCGGGCCGCATCGTCGACGTGTTCCACACCCTCGACGACCACTCCACCCAGTCCATCCGCGGGCCGGTCCGGGAACTCGTCGACGGGATGGCGATGTTCGTCGACCGCTACGCCGACGCGGGCGGGCTTCGAATCAAGACGCTGGACGAACTCGAAGAGTACTGCTGGTACGCCGCCGGCACCGTCGGCACGCTGGTGACCGGGCTGGTCTCTCACGAGGCCACCGACGAGCAGGTCGCCCAGATGGAGGAAAACGCCCGCTCGTTTGCCCTCCTGCTCCAGCTCGTCAACGTCGCCAAGGACGCCGCGACGGACATGGAAGAGGAGAACAACGTCTACCTCCCGCTGGAACTGCTCCACGAGCAGGGCCTGGACCACAGCGACGTAAGCGACACCGACAACGTCGAATCGCTGGTCCCCGTCATCGAGCAGGTCACCGAACGAGCGGAGGGGTACCTCGACGACGCGCAGGCGTGGCTCGAAGCCATGCCGGAGACCCGCGGGAACACGCTTTCTGCGTGGGCGATCCCGTTTCTGTTGGCTGTCGGTACGATTCGGGAACTCCGCGAACGGCCTGCCGATGTCATCGAGCAGGGCAACGTCAAAATCTCCCGCGAGGAAGTCCACTCCGTGACACAGCAGTTCGGTGACGACGGGAACCCGTCGATCGGGGAGTTACGGGCCAAGATCCGCCAGCAGCCGCTTCACGAGTACTGACGACCACCAGAGACATTCCCATTTTGCGGTCGCGTTCCCGGCTCGGTTTTCGCTCCACGCACGCGAACAGACGCCCCCGCCGTTGCCGCGAATACCGATTACTCCGGGTCGCGTGCGTCGTACTGCTGCACGATCTCGCGGAGCCACCAGAGCTTCAGCCCGTTCATCGCCAGCGTGGCGATTGCGGCACTGACCGGGCGGCGACGCCAGGCAGCCCACAGGGCGAAAACCGACGCCAGCGCGCCGCCGGTGTTGCAGATATTCGGGTACTCGAGTCCCATCGTTCCGTTGCCCTGCTCCCCGAGCCACCACCGCTCTGCCAGCACGGCGCGGGTCATCCAGGCGTCCTCGGTCTCCGGCGACGCGAACAGGATCGGATTAATGACCGTCCACAGCAGCGCCGCGGCCAGGAGCCGCCAGCGGCGCTGATACACCGCGTACACGATGACAGCGCCGGTAGGCACGCGCGACCAGCCGCTCCTGGGATTCGAGTGGCGGGTCCAGAACCAGTCCTGTACGCTGTCCGGTAGTGGTGCTGTCATGTTATCTTATCAATCGTGCTAGAGGATAACACTGCCGCCGGGTGCTGTGGCCCGGAGCGGCGGCCCCGACCTGATCGTTCGGGGACAGAACACTCATGTCCGCCCTGTGTGAACGCCGCCTATGGCCACAGCGGCGTCGGGGCTCTCCGAGCCACAGGTACTCGCCCGGACGAAAGACCGGCTGTTCGCGGACCGTGAGGACGCCTACGTCGTCGCGGACACGCAGTTCGCCCAGCGGCGCTGGCTGGACGACACGCCCATCGAGGCGGCCGTACAGGCGACGCTCGCGCCGTTCAACCACGTCCGGGTCGGGACTGGCTATCCCGACCTCGTCGGCGTGCAAACGCTCTCGTCGGACCTGCTGTCCGTCGACCGCCTCGGCGACCGGCCGCCGCTGATCGCAGTCGAGGCGAAGGGCTACACCGGTGACGGTGCTGTCGACGCCCAACGCGGCATTGTCCAGGCCTACGACCGGCTCAACGAGGCCAACGTCGCCTTCATGACCGCACCCCGGAGCGGCATCTCCACCGCCGCGCGGACGATGGCCCGCGAGCTGAACGTCGGCGTGCTGGGCGTCGAATCCGACGGAACGGTTTCGGTCCTCGAACGGCCCCGCGTGGTGGGCCACGGGTCGATGGATGCCGCCTCAGCCATCCGATTTCAGGCCAGCGCTCAGGGCGTCGCCGACCAGAACTTCGGGCTCAACCATCCAAAAAACTACGTTGCGGTGCCGCTGGCCGTCCACCACGAGGGCGACGCACGGGACCTGCTTGCCACCCACGTCGTCGGGGCCGTCGACGGCGCTATTGCGGGCGCAGAATTCCTGAATCTGGTCGACGCCGGCCAGGGGTCGCTCACGCTGACGCCGCTGGGACGCGAGGTCGTCCGGTTCGCGCTTCGGACGGTCGGCGACCTCGACACCGCACTGAGGCGGTTCGCGGACTGGCAGCGCTCCCGCAAGCGGTTCATCGACATCGCGCCCCAGTGGGGCCAGCTCGTCCGCCGCGTCGTGTCCGACTACCCTGCCACGGAATTGCTCGTCGACGGGCTCTACGCCTGCCACCGGGACGGCTACGGCGCCCCGTCGCTCGTCGAGTTCGTCGAGTACCTCCACGCGCTCCACCCGGAGTTTACCGTCGAGCTGTTCCTCCGTGGCGACGAGACCGTTCGCCAGCGGGTACTGACCGGCGACGGTGAACTCCGCCGCTCGGAACTCGCCGACGGCAGCGTCTACCACTCACCTACCGTCTTCCAACTGAAGGCGATCTACTACCACGCCGGCATTCTGACCGACCGCGGCGCGGAGCCCTCGAATCTCGACCCCGAGCGCGACGAGTGGGCGCTGTGTGATCCGCTCGTGTAGCGGGGCTCGTCTGGCGGATTCGGCGACTATGCCGACGCATAATGCTGAAGCCTGGGTAGCCCTTAGACCAGTGTAATGGCTCGGACCCTGGAACTCCCCAACGGGGATGTTGTCTCGCCGGAGGACGTGTTCTGTTACAACGACTACCCCTACCGGCTCGTCTGGCTGGAGGACGACAGCCACGAGTTCGCGCTCTCGCCGCTGTACTGGGGCGACAGCGGGATGGACATCCCGTTTCGCGACCGGGAGGCGCTCGTCGACCAGTGGGAAGTCGATTCGAAGGGCCGGATGACCGCCGAGGAGTGGGCGGACTGGCTCGACGACGCGACGACGGACTCCCGCTACAGCGACGACGAAGTCACGTCGCTCGCGGCCGAACTCCCGACGGAGTGGGACCCCGAAGGTGGGGATTCGGACTCCGGCGGCGGCCTCCGGGACCGGCTCGGACTGTAAGCGCCGCCGAACTCTGAAAGGTATTAATCCGTTCGTCCTGCAACCTCAGGCATGGAACCCATCTGGCTCGCCGCCGGCGGGGCCGCCCTCGCTGTGGGCCTCGCTCTGGCGTTCGTGGTGAATCGCCGGGCATCGGACAGCAGCGCGTCGAAACGCGCTCACGAGGCCGCACAGGAGCGAGAACCGCCGGTCGAGCTCGGCGAAACCTACGAGTTCGGCATCACGGAATTCACCGACCACCACTCCGGTGACCGCGTCGCCGTCGGGAAAGTCGAGGGCTTTGTCCTGTTCACCGAGGACGTGCCGTCGTCGGTGTCGGCCGGTGACGTGATCCGCGCGAAGGTGCTGTCGTTCAACAGAGATCACACCTCTGCTGACGCCCGGTTCGTCGAACGCGCCTGAGCGAGGGCGGCGCTGTCACAGTGATAAACTGGGACGGGTTTCGTGGCCAGGGGCGACCCGTCAGTCCCGATTCGGATGGAGAAACCGATATGTGTCCACCACGATAAGACAGTAGCCATGAGCGAAACGGATGGGGCGAGTGCGAAACAGGACACCCGCGACGTGATTATGGAGGCCACGTTTCGGGCGCTGAGCAAGCACGGCTACAAGGACTTGCGGGTCCGCGACATCGGCGAGGAGATGGACATGTCCCGGCAGGTGATTCACTATCACTACGACGGCAAGTACGACCTCATCTCGTCGTTTCTGGCGTACATCATCGACCAGTACGAGGGCAGCGTCGAAGTCGACGACGAAACCGACCCACGCTCGGAGCTGGATACGCGGATCGACCGGTGTCTGTTCGGCCCGGAGTTCGATGATTTCTCACACTGGGACCGGATGAAAGTGTATCACGAACTGTACGCCTACGCTCAGAACGACGAGGAACACCGGGCGCTGTTCAACGAACACTACGACCGCCTTCGGGAAAGCATCGTCGCGGTCATCGAAGACGGCATCGAGCAGGGAGCGTTTCGCGATGTCGACGCCGAACTGATGGGCCAGCTCGTCACGGACGTGATTCACGCGGCCCGGGGTCGCCGGATCGCGCTCGGACACGAGGACGCCCCGGCGGAAGCCAAGCGAGCCATCGACGATTTCATTCTCGACTCGCTGTACCCGCGGCAGTAAGACGGTCGGATTCCGCAGTAACCGCGGTGAGAAGAGACCGTTAGACCGGGCTGATACCGATGCTGAGTGCCCACGTCCCGGTTGCGGACGCCGCAACGACGAGGGCTCCGCCCGCGAGTGTCACGTTCTTCAGGAAGCTGTTCAGCTCGTCCTGTCGGTCCTCATCCGGGACGGCCCAGAAGTCGTGCATCGCAACCGCTGAGACGACCAGGAACACCGCGAGGGCGACCGCCGCGACGACGGGGAAGACCCCCACGGTCACACCGATCCCGCCGAGGATGAGGAGGCCACCGGATGCGAGGACGGAGAATTTCGGCGCTGGGAGGCCCTTGTACTCGGCGTAGCCTGTCATCTGCTCGGTCTGTGTGAAGTGGCTCACCCCGGTGTACGCGAGGACACCGCCGAAGAGAACGCGGCCGACGACGAGCAACACGACGTTGAGTTCGGGTGCCATCACAAACGCACCACCGAGGCTGTACGATAGCTTTCAACGAAACGGATCGAGGGACTAGTGAAGTTCATTGGAATAGTAGATTCTGACCGCGTTGTTAGAGTTCCGGCACGTCCGACGGCATGTCGAAGTCGTGGTAGTACTCGCCTTTCTCCTTCGAGAGGATATCGAGAACGGCGGCTGCGCCGTCGCCGGCTGCGATGACTGCCTGCCACTTCTCCGCTCGCCCCATCGCACCGGTCGCGTACACGTTCTCAACGGACGTTTCCATGTCAACGTTCACGTCGACGACATCCTCATCAGTGAATTCACAGCCGAGGTCCTCCGCGAGACTGCGGTCGCCACCCGTTGCGAGGACGACGTAGTCCGCGGTGTACTCGTCGTCGTCGGTCGACAGGACGAACCCGTCGTCGGTCTGTTCGATGCCGGTGACCGCCGTTTCGTGCAGCGTCGCACCTCGGTCGCGGGCCTGCCCGCGAGCGATCGTGAGGAACTCCTCGCCACTAATGGACCGCACGGCGGGGTAATTGAACAGGTGTGCCTTGTGCATCCACGACTCGTCCGTGTCGAAGGCAATCGTTTCGAGGTCGTTTTTCGCCGCGTACTGTGCCGCACTCAGGCCGGCGGGGCCACCGCCGACAACTGCTACGTCTGCCATGTCTCACAGCACGGACCGCCGGTAAAAGAGTCTTACCATTTGGTAAAATTGGTCGAGTTGCCGAAACGGCGGAGCGCCAAGTAGCCAGGATTTCCACCTGCTATTTGGAGTCAGGTGGCTCTACTCGTTTACAGGACGTACGGCCCGCGCTGTCGAATCGGCTCCCCGTGTGGGCGGCCTGAGACGGCGACGACACGGAACGACTCATCGCTCCGGAGTGTCACTGACCCTCCGTCAGTGACCGGCAGCACATCACCGGCAGTGAAGGCCTGCCCCGCGACCGTTCCGTCGCCGGCGACACCGTAGAGGAACCCCGACCACTCGTCGGGCACCGTCCACGTCCACGCGTCCGCCACGGTAACGTCCAGATACTCCATCGGCGTATGGAGGCTGATCGGTGACCCATCGCCGATAACCGTCGTAACCGTCGCGCCGTCGCGTTCCTCCGTTGGTAGTTCGTCTGCTGTCGCATCGACGTAGTCTGGGTCCGCGTCTTTCTCCGCCTCCGGCAGATTCACCCAGAGCTGCAGCCCGGTACAGGCCTGCCCGTCCGCGGGGAACTCGGAGTGACGGATCCCGCTCCCGGTCGTGATTCGCATCGCGTCGTTCTCGTAGGCGGTGTTTGTGACGCCGAGCGAATCTTCGTGTTCCATACCGCCTTCGATCATGTACGAGACGATCTCGAACCCCCGGTGGGGATGCATCGGAAACCCCTTGTCGGGGTCGATATAGAACTGCTCGAACAGGACGAACGGGTCCAGATTATTCGGATAGCTATCCGTCGGAAACGCACGGTTCGAGTTCACACCCGTCCCGTGCTGGACCATCTCGCCAGCAATCGGCCTGTCGGCCGACGCCCGTGACTCGTTCTCGGTCATATCTCCCCTTGTTTACCGAGCGGTAAAAGCTATCGGGAGTACGGTGCAACTGCTCGCTGGCCCTGGTTCGGTGGCGCTACTGCTTCCTCCCGGTGTAAATGCAGCCCTTGCTGGAGCAACGTCTACCGTCGTGGTATACTGTCCTTCACAAACGTGCAGTGAGCGGATGGGTTGGGGCGTGATTCTCACCGAAGAAAGACTCGCTTCGCTCGTCTTTCTGGGTTCAGAATCCGACGATCCATTTCTGATTTCACAGACTCCTCGCGGTGCTCGTCGGTGCGAGAAATCAGAAATGGGTTGGGGCGGATTCGAACCGCCTCCCTTCTGGCGATTGTGCCAACCAAGAGGAAAACCAATGACACAATCGCTCGAACCAATCGTACCAGAGGAAGCGGTAGACCAATACCTCAAATCACGGAGCCAAGACGCTACGGAAAGCACCATCCAGAACCATCGCTACAGGCTGAAACACTTCCTGAAGTGGTGTGACCACGCTTCAATCGAGAACCTGAACGAACTGTCTGGCCGTGACTGCGAGAACTACAAGAACTGGCGCATTGATCAAGGTGAAGTGGCGGATATAACCCTTGAGCAACAGCTACGTACCTTCAGAGTGTTTCTCCGATACTGCGAATCCATCGAAGCAATAGAGACAGGCATCTCGGAAAAGCTCATCATCCCAAAAGTCTCGAAGGGAGAGGCAGTTCGGGATGATGCAATCACCCACGAGGAAGCGTGTGCCATCCGCGATCATCTTCGGAAGTACGAGTATGCCTCGAAGGAACACGTCATCTTCTCTCTGCTATACCACACGGGGATGCGAAGAGGGGCCTGTGTCTCGCTCGATGTGGGAGACTGGTACTCTGATGAGGAGTATATCGAGGTACAACATCGGCCTGATGCGAGTGTCAGCACGCCCCTGAAACTGAAGCAGGAGGGTGAGCGGAATCTCTCGATCCTCGATGCTGGCCTCTCTGAAGCGATAGATGACTACCTCTCCCATAACCGCATTCCTCATACCGAGCCTGATGGAAGAGAGCCGCTGTTTACCACATCGAATGGTCGTATCTCAGGCAACGCCTTACAATCCACCATCTACAAATTGACGCGCCCCTGTTACTATAGGAAAGATTGCCCTCACAACAGGGATATGGAGATGTGTGAGGCAACAGAGGCGGCTAACTACCCCTCCTGTCCGTCGAGTGTGAGTCCACATCCGATACGTCGGAGTGCGATTATGCACCATCTCAATTCAGACGTGAGTAAGTCGATTGCCTCCGAGCGGATGGCCGTCTCCGTCGATACGCTTGAAGAGCATTACGATGCTCGTTCAAGAGAGGAAAAGCGGAAGGCTCGTCAGAGTGAGCTAAGTAATCTCTGAGGTCAACTCCCGATCTCATCCCCTCGCGGGTCAAGAGAATTTAACGAGATACGAGTAGCTAATAAGCGAAGTTCTGTACTGTTACTTTGCTACTGGAATTCCCCTACCGAGCAGGGAAAGTCAGAGAATCCGGCCACTCGAATTCATTTTTCAGTTCGAGCTTTGTTGTCCCTCGACCGTCTCCATCGACCTCGGTGAAATCTGCGATTCCGAGCGTATCCATCAGCTTCATCCGTTTAATCGCAGTCGGCTTGCTCACACCGAGAGCATCTTGTGACTCGCTTCGAGTGAGTTGACCATTGTTGCTCGGATTGAGTAACGCTCTAACGAGAGGACGTCGCTTGTCTGGCATCGTACTGAGTGCCACACGAGCGCTTGCTACCACATTGGTAACGTCGACTTCTTTCTCTCCGGTGATGAGTGCCCGTCCTTTCGCTATCTCACGAAGAACTGCGCCGATACGGTGAGCGTCCTCTTGGCTCACCGAAGGCGTCTCCCCACCAGACCTCTCGGTGACTGTGGCACGAGAGAATTTAACGATGTTTGCGAGATACGGAATAGCCTTTTCAGCATCCTCAGAGGAGCTAATCTCGTCGTCAGGAATACTCCCGTATCCGCCGTGTTCGTTCCATAGCCGATGAACGAACGACTGTATTTTCTGCCTGCACTCAGCGACTTTCTCCTCGTAGCTCGATTCACCGAAGAGGTTGTTCCTGAGTGTCTCTTGGTCATCGGGCCGTGGCTCCTTGTGATAGAACACGAACCGATAGCCAGCGTTGCCCATCACGTCCCACGCACGGGACTTGAGCGGAGTCGACGCTCCGATGAAGGAGAACCGAAAGTCACCCTCGTAGCCACGCTTACCGTGTGAACCACTATCACGGGTCAGGCCTTCTCCATCCATCAGATGCGTCATCCGCGACATCGTCGTGCGGATGCTCTCTCTGTCTCCAGAGAACCACGTCTCCATATCGTGGCAGAGAAGTGTCTTGTGCTTGATTCGAGGCAGTAGGTCAACTTCTTTCAGCCGTTCTTCGGACAGTGAAGCATCGTGCGTCACGAACGAGGCTGGAGTGACTTCGTCGCTCCGATAGAACTGTTCGTCAAGCCCCTCGAAGAACTTGAGAGCCGTCGTCTTTCCTGCACCCGACTGACCTACCACGATTAGGCCAGCACAGTTCTGCACACCACCAACAAATAGCGTTGCGTGAGTCGAGAGAATCGCTTCGGTGAGATGCCACTGCGCCTCGTCAAAATTCTTAACGACCGTCTCTCGAACGTCTGCCAGCGTGACGTCGTCCTCCAACTCTACGCTTTGGCGATTATCTGCTATCGAATCACATCGCTTGCACCTCTCGAAGAAGGCTTCTAACTCATCCTGTCGACGCTGGACGGCAGGCGATGAGTCCAACGCTTTGCCCGTGATGGGAACGATGCTCCCAACTGAAGACACCTCTACTTCCTCTGTGTCGATAGCATCGTCGGGAACCTCTCCTTCAGCCAACAGGAGAACATCGTCTCCACTGGGGCTGATTTCCGTGTAAGAGTCGATGGAGTCAATGACCTCCTTGGCCCAGTCCTCGATACTCGGGTTATGCGAGGAGCCTTCTACTGCATCGAGTAAACGGACAGCGACCAACTCATCGTCGAGGACGAGCGCTATCCCGTCGTGTCCTTCTGTCTCGAAGCTGTGTTTCGCTTCGTTGAGGGATGTTGCGTCGTTGAGAGAGACTGCTGACTCACCCGATTCGGGGGCTACCGCTTGCTTCTCACCGTTATCGCTCTGCCAGCAAATCCAACGCTGGAGGGTTTGTATCTCGGTGGGTAGCCTCTGCGTCGTGATGGCAGACCCATCGATACGAACATCGGTACTACTCATCGTGGGACACCACCGACTGACTGCGAGTGTTCTGCGAACGAGACAGCTTCCGCTCTTGGAATGAATTGCTTCGGCTCATTGTGTTATTGACGCCCAGCTTGTTTTCGTCGGGGCGTGCCTATTACTACGAGAGATTGGAACATAAAGGTATCGTAACTGACTATAATCCTGATACCATAATCTGCCGCTCCTTCCTCCTACGATTATCGAATACACAGAATTTCTGAGTGCCCGAAATCGACCTAAATGGGGCCTGTAATGGATGAATACAAAGTATCAAGAATAGATAGTATGGCCCCAACTCGTTAAATATTCTTTAGCTATGAGGGACGATATTATCAGAATTATATCATATACTGGGGGCGTAGATTTTGATCGTAAGGGTGTATTGCAGACAACAGTGGAGGAATGGTTGTGACGTGCATCGGGTATATTAGCATTCTGGTGTTTCGTACCGATATTGGGTAATCAGCAGGTCTTGATGTAGGACTGCCTATTAGCCTGACGGCATTTCTGCTGTGGAATTGATGGCGATGAGCGCAAGGAATCTCCAGTCCCGCGCTTGTTTTCTATAAAAAGAAAAGCGCTATTCTGCGAGGAACCAAATGAGCGAATTGCCAGCCATCTTCGATTCAATTTTACCGGCTTCTTCGAGCGATTTGAGCCGCCGATATGCATTATCTGAGGAGCAGTCTACCCCTCCTGCAACTCACCCGTTGACGCGGGAGAAGATTGCTTAACGAGCGTGTTCAATGGCTGTTTGAACACAAACCTGCTATTATATTTTATCCAGGAGCTTTTGCTTCTTCTCTTCAAATTCTTCTTCAGATAGTATACCTTCATCGTGCAGATCTTTTATGTTTTTTAATTGTTCTGTTGGATCAGGCGCAGAATCTGAACTGGTTTCGAGAGACGGTTTTTGAGCCGATTTCATTTTCTGTCGGATATATTTCATTGCTTTTTTTGCTTCAGCTTCGTCCAGCACTTGCATCTCATAAGTCGCTCCTCCTGCCCTGATTTGTAGCTCCTCTATCAACATACCCTTCTCAAAGCTGACACCGTCTATTGAATGATATTCAATGCTTCGCGTATCATTCCCTGAAATCCTTTGCACAATTACAACTAATACACGTTCATCAGTGACTACCGTATAAACATTTTTACCACTTTTATACTCATCATCACTCCCGTACGTAATTTCCAGTGTTCCGCCACGGAGAATGTGTTGAGGCGTCTCACCTGCGCTAAGATAATTATTCACTTTGGTTAAATAATCAGAATCAGAAGCTCCGCCTTCTGGAGACAAAATTTCTCTGGTGAGGAACTGGTTAGCTTTATCAATATCTTTGCTGTCAAAAGCATTCACAATGTTCAAATCAATTAGATATCTACCTTGTTGAATATTTGAACTTTCTGGATTAGAGATTGAAATTGCTTCTTTGATTATCTCTTCTGATTCAATAGTTACAGAAATCCTGTGCTTCATACGGGCCGATTTACATTCGAAACCAATAATCGAATCAAACGGAAGACTCAGTGACGCATCTGCTTCGTTTTCTCTTCCAACCACAACCAATACTCTTTCATCAGTGATACAGTAGATTGCATTTCCATCAAGGACGAAAGATGAACCACCAGCTTCAGATGAAATTTCAACTTTTTGATTATCTGGGTAAAATATATAATTAGGTTGCTCGGCTTCGTTTAGATAATCAATCAATGGCTGATCATATAGCTTCGCCCCTTTCCTTCCAGTAAATCCTGATGAGTCAAGATCAGTTAAGCGCGCTTCATTTACGGAGTTATGATCTGCATTATCTATGAGTTTTCCAATTTCTCCCTCTGGACCATCACTGCGAAACAATCCCATATATCTACGTACCAGTTATTTACTATGAAGGTTGGGGTTATAATCAATCATCCATCAGTAAGAACGACAAGGGTGAGCATTCTATCCGCGTAGATCAAGGATTCTTAATGACCGGTCATAATTAAGGTAGTGTGAGTGTTTCCGCTATACTGGAACGACTGGCAGATGACTTTGCCTCAGCAGTACCCGCCGTCGACAACAAAGCCGATCACGACCGTTGGCAGGCGGGTATCGGCCCCTTCGAGGAGGAGAATCAGATTGAGATGCTTCGAGAGGAAATGGATGAAGACACCAGTTACTTCATCAAGACTGAGGAGCCGTATCTTGATGGAGGGCAACGGGCAGACGTCTTCATCGAAAGTGCAGACACAAAGCTTCCAGTTGAGGCGAAGCTCCTCCGATTCCGATACGACAACGGAAACATTGACCCTAATAGTTTTGCGAAGGTTTTCAGCCCATTCCCTGAGAGGACGACGTCTACCCTACTCACTGATGCTCGAAAGCTCTATGACGCGGGCTTTGCCGAGAATGGTGGACTCCTCGGGCTCTACTACGAGCCAGTTGACGAGTCATACGAGCGGATGAGTCCTGAAGCAATTGCGGAGAAGTTCTGCCTCGACGTCGACTACTGGTACGACTTCGAGGTTGAGACGAGAAGCGTAGCTCACTTTGATGGACTACGTCATCCCATTCACCAACAGGGGGCTGTGATTACGTGGGAGATTACAGGATGAGCAGAGAGATCGGGCTTGTCAGTTGCGTCAAGACCAAACGGGATGAACCGGTCACCCCAAAGGACCTCTACACATCGCCCTACTTCGAGAAGATGCGAGCCTACGCAGAGCGGTTTCACGATGATTGGTGGATTCTCTCGGCAAAGTACGGACTCCTCGATCCAGATGGGGAAGCTATCGCACCATACGATGAGACACTCTCTGGTGCGAGAGTAGTCAAAAAGAGAGAGTGGGCTGAACGAGTTGCCGAAGAGATGGAGCAAGAGGGTCTTCTCTCGGGTGACGTTACTCTCGTCTTTCACGCGGGCAAAGACTACTACGAGGAATTGCTCCCCCTGATCAAAAGCAGAGACGTGACTATTGAGATCCCGACCGAGGGTTTAGGAATCGGAGAGAAGCAAAGCTGGTACAAGGAGCGACTATGACGACAAAGGAGAACATCTGGCAGGAGTGGACTGGAGAATACGTCGAAACGAAGAATCCAATTCCCCTCTTCGAGACTGATGATGATCTCAACGCTCACTTCAAAAACTACGGGAAAGATGACCGTCGAATCCTGAAGCGGAGTGAGGAGATGGAAGCTCTCGTTCGAGAGGAGGGACGGAAGGTGATCAACGATTGGTCTACTTCTGACGACACCTACGACGGTCTGATTTACCTAATGTACTGGCTGGAGGGTGATGACGTCGTCCCTCTCTACGTAGGGAAGGCTGGCAAATACGGAAGAGATGGGGAGGCATTGAGTGCAAATCTGAAAGGCCTTCGTGGAAGGAGTACCGGAAAATTTGCCAGATGGGGAGACGGTCACGCCTACCATATCGGGGATCTAAGCGCAATCATATTCGACCACGACAAGAACCAGAAGCAAAAGTATCAGAAGTGGGCAAATCAACTCTTCAACGAAAACAGAGAACTCCACCGACCCACGTACTTCTGGGCGAAGGCGTGGCAGAAGGACGACGTCGGCCTATACCACGATTTCGAGGTTCCCCTTGAACAACTCGAATACCAGATTATCGGGCTAATCTCCGACCTCTATCCAGAGACGTTGTTGAACGATGAGGGTGCGTGAGTGTCCACGCGGGTCAAGGAAATTTAACGACCTCGCGCTAACTGATCCCTTGATCGTTAAGATTCCTTAGCCCACTGAACCGTCGGAACATTTAGCACCTTTGCACGAGTATTTCCTTTTGGTACAATCGCCATACGTGGCTACGGTGAGAAGGAGCCAGCAACTCGCTTGACTTCTTCTCCTCTCCCTGAAGTGGCTCTCACTGCGGGAACCACTGAATCGAGCCCTGAAGATACGGCTTGCAGTCCTTTGCGACCGTCAGGGAGCAAAATGGGTTGGGGCGGATTCGAACCGCCGACTTCCTCCGTGTGAAGGAGGTATCATAACCGAACTAGATCACCAACCCGATCCAATCGCTTCTATTCGAGCGCATCCCTTAAGAATTGCTTTCCGGCTACGCTTCCGTCTCTTCCTTGCCGCGGTAGTCGCCGATCTTCCCGCGGGCGTCAGCGATCGCTTCCTCGGCTTCGCCTTCGGCTTTCTCCTGCAGTTCTTTCAGGTCGGCCTTGACGGCCTCCAGTCGGCTGGGTTCTGGTTCCTGTTCTTTCCCGGTGAGTTCGCGGAAGCGCTCTTCGACCGGTTCGAGTTCCTCTTTCACGCCTTTGGTGGCGGTCTTGCCGGCGCGCTTCAGGTAGTACCGTGCGTCTTCGAAGTGTTTGTTCATATCTGTCCCTACGCGAAGGACGAATATATCTCTTGTGCCCGAAAAACGATGGAAAGCCCCAGCTAATCAAGGGAGGGCGAGCGTCCACGCAAGTAAACGCACAGCGCGGGTACGAACTGTTTTGCGCGACCATCTGCAACAAGGGGACATGTTCACACGGGTGTCGATTCCGACGCCGTTCCAGATCGGGGCAGTCAACGCATACATCGCGCGACGAACGCTCGTCGACCCGGGACCTGACAGCGAGGAGGCGTGGTCGCGTCTGGTCGAGGCGCTTGAGGCCCGCGAACTCTCACCGGCCGACATCGAACAAGTCCTGGTCACCCACCCGCACCCGGACCATTTCGGCATGGCGAACCGGTTCGCCGAGCGGGGGGCTCGTGTCGTCGCCAGCGAGCCGGCAGCGGAGATCATGCGTGATTTCGCGGCGCAACTGCACGCCGAGCAGTCGTACTTCGCGGACTTCTTCGAGCGCTGTGGGGTCTCTCGTGAGACTGCCGAGACGGTGACGCAGTTGCCGGAGGCGTTCCTGCCCTACGCCCAGAGCGTCGACACCGATCGTGTGCTGGCCTCGGGGGATTCTGTCACCGTCGACGATACCGAACTGACGGTCGACACTGTCGAAGGCCACGCCGCCGGCGAGATACTCTTCTCGTACGACGTTCAGGGCCGTCGTGAAGCGCTCGTCGGCGACAACGTACTGGGCGACATCACACCGAACCCGTTCCTCCAGATACCCGACGAGAGCGGGACGCGCCCGCGGATACTGCCGGCGTTCAACGAATCGCTTCGGTGGCTCCGCGAGCAGGGCCACGACCGCTTTCTCACCGGTCACCGCGAGCCAGTCGAGTCACCACGCGAGCGTATCGACGACATCCTCGCTGAACACGACCAGCGCACCACAGAAGTCGCTGATATCGTCTCCGGCGGGGTGACGACACCAAGCGACGTGATGACGGCGCTGTTTGGCGACCTGCCGGCCACTGAGTACTTCGCCGGGATGAGCGAGGCCGTCGGTCATCTAGACGTACTCGAAGTCACTGGGCGCGTTGAGAAACGCGAGAGCGGCGGCGTGTTCGTCTACGAGTCGGTGTAAAAACGATCGCGTTCAGACGGTTCTTACAGCAACTGCGCGGCCTGGAACGCGACCTCGTAGACGCGGCCGAAGCCGGGCAGCAGGAGCACCGTTACGATAGCAGCACCGACGACGGCGGTGTACAGCCCCATCGGGTAGGATTCGATGGTGCGGCTGCCGTTTGGCTCCTCGATCCACATCGCCTTGACGACGCGTGAGTAGTAGAACAGGCTGAGCGCGCTGTTGATGATGAGCGCGGCGGCCAGCGACCACGCGCCAACCTCAAGCGTTGCCGAGAACAGGTAGAACTTCGAGAAGAACCCGCCGCCGATCGGGAGGCCGGCGAGGCTGAACAGGAACACTGTCATCGCCGCACAAGCGATCGGAGCCTCTTTGGCGAGGCCGTTGTAGTCCTCGAAGGTACGGCCGATGCCCCAGTGTTCGGCCAGTGCGATGAACAGGAACGCGCCCGTGTTCATGAAGCCGTAGACGAGCAGGTGCGACATGCCGGCGCTCATACTGAGGCTCAGCCCTTCGCCGGAACTGGAGACAGCGGCAAGGCCGATGAGGACGTAGCCGGCGTGGCCAACACTGGAGTAGGCCAGCATTCGCTTGACTTTCTCCTGTGTCGCAGCGGCGAAGTTCCCGATGAACATCGTCGCGATGGCGAGGATCTGGAAGGCCATCACCCAGTTGATCGCGCCGCCAGCGGCGAGCAGGTCGCCGATGGGGAACGCGACGGCGAAGGCGCGGAACGCCAGCACGAAACCGGCGGCCTTCGATGCCGAGGAGAGGAACGCCGAAATCGGGGCCGGCGCGCCCTCGTAGGCCTCCGGGGCCCAGAAGTGGAACGGGACGGCGGCGGTCTTGAACGCGACGCCGCCGATAATCATCAGGATGCCGACGCCGAGTATGGACATCGGGACGGCGGGGTCACCGGCCTGGGCCTGAATCGACCCGTCGACGATGGTCTGGACCGTCCCACTGGAAATGGCCGTTGCGACGCCGTCGAACCGGAGGACACCGGTCGCGGCGTACACCAGCGAGATGCCGTAAGCCAGCACCGCCGAGGACACCGCGCCAATGAGGAAGTACTTCAGCCCCGCCTCGACGCTGCCCTTGTTCTCCTTGAGGAAGGCAACGAGCGCGTACGAGGGCAGCGACACGAGTTCCAGCGCGACGAAGGCCGTCGCCAGGCTGTTGGCCGCGCTCAGGAGGCTCATCCCGGTCGCGGACAGCAGGACCAGCGCGAAGAACTCGGCCTGGTAGCTGTGTTCGGCGACGTAGTCGTAGCTCGCGAGCACGACCAGCGTCGTGACGCTGCCGACGATGGCCATGAAGAACAGGGCCATCTGGTCCACCACGATCTGGCTGTTGAACAGCGCGACGCCGGTGCCACCGGCCATTCCCGTGCCGGCGGAGATGAACCAGCCGGCGAACCCGAACGAAACCAGCGAGCCGACGACCGAGATACCGGCGAGCAGCTCCGTGTTCGTCGTATCGGGGTCGACGGAGTCAGCGAGCAGCAACACGAGCGAGGCGAAACCCAGGGACAGGGCCGGTGCGAGCGCGGCCCAGTCAGGGAGTGCGACCATCTATGCACCACCTCCGAGTTCGAGAACCGGTGAAATCGAGTCCGTGATCATTCCAAAGGAGATGTCTGGAGCGACACCGAGTGCGATGACCAGCAGGAGCAACACGGCCAGCGGTGCCACGTCGTGGAACGCCGCCGGGCCGACCTCGTAGTCGGTCTCCAGGCTGAAGGCACCGAACAGCGTGCGCTGCATGGCCCACAGCAGGTAGCCGGCGACGATGACGATGCCGAACATTGCAAGCGAGGTCAACACCGGCGCGGCCCCGCCAAGCGTCGCCGCGTCGAACGAGCCCTGGAAGATGAAGTACTCCCCGGCGAAGCCGGCCATCAGCGGCAGGCCCATGTAGCCGAAGGCCGCGGCGACGAAGATGCCGACCGTCCAGGGCATGCGGTCCGCGAGCCCGGACATGTCCCCGACCATCCGCGTGTGCGTCGTGTTGTAGATGACACCGACGGACATGAACATCAGCCCCGAGATGAGGCCGTGGGCGATCATCTGGAAGGTCGCCCCGCCCATGCCGTAAGGCGTGAACGCGACCAGACCCAGGATGACGTACCCCATCGATGAAATCGAGGAGTAGGCGACGATGCGCTTGAGGTCCCGCTGTGCGAGCGCGAGCATCGCGCCGTAGATGACGCTGACCACGCCGATGATAGCCAGCGGGACGGCGAGGGCACGGGCTGTCTCAGCGAGCATCGTGAAGTTGAACCGCAACAGCGCGTAGGTCCCCATCTTCAGGAGGACGCCGGCCAGCATGACCGACACCGGCGTCGGGGCCTCGACGTGGGCGTCGGGCAGCCACGTGTGCAGCGGGAAGACGGGCACCTTCACCGCGAACCCGAAGAACATCAGGATGAACGAAATCGTCATCAGGTTCACTCCGGCGATGGTCGGCAGGCCGCTTGCGGTGCGGAACGCCTCGGCCATCGCGGGCAGGGAAAGCGACGTGAGGTCAGTGCTGAACACGAGCGCGAACAGGCCCGCGAACATGACCAGCGACGCCACGTTCGTGTAGACGAAGAACTTGATAGCGGCGTACTTCCGGCGCGGGCCGCCCCAGACGCCGATGAGCAGATACATCGGGATGAGGACGCCCTCCCAGAAGACGAACCAGAGGAAGAAATCCAGCGCGGAGAACACGCCGATGAGGCTCACTTCCATGAACAGCATCAGCCCGTAGAACTGGGACTGGCGCTCGTCGATGGGCGTCCACGCCGAGACGATTGCCAGCGTCGTCAGCACAGTTGTCAGCACCAGCAGCGGCATGCTGATGCCGTCGAGGCCGACGAAGTACGACACTTGCAGGTCACCGAGCGTCAGCCACGGGATCTGCTGGCTGAACGCGATGTCAGCCGGCGACAGCAAGGCGTTGCCCGTGCCGCCGTACTGCGTGAGGTACACCCAGTACATGTAGAGACTGCCAACCGCCGGGATCACGCTGATCGCGGCCGCGAGCTTCCCGGCGTACTTATTCGGGGAGAGGAACACGACACCGGTCCCGAGCAGGGTCACCAGCAGGAGTGCAGCGACCCACATTCAGAACCACCCTCCCATGACGCCGAAGGCAGCCAGCAATAGCACGAGCCCGAGCGTCAGCAGCGCCGCGTAGTTGCTGACGACGCCGGACTGAATGCGCCGGATGCGGCTGCCACCGAACAGGCTCACGCTGGAGACGCCGTTGACGACGCCGTCGACGACGCCCTGGTCGAACTTGTTCATCACACGAGCGATCGGGTAGGTGACACCCGTCGCGAGCCACACCTGATACTCGTCCTGATAGTAGTTGTGCATGAGTAGCGTCTTCAGACCGCCAAGCTTGTCCGTGTGCTCGACCGGGTCGGCACCGGCATAGAGGCTCCGTGCGACGAGCACGCCGGCGACTGCCAGTGCGAGCGAGAGACCGGCCGATGCCAGGAGCGTTCCGATAGCGCCGAGCGGTTCACCGGCAGCGACACCGCTCACGTCATGGAGCAGCGTCTCGTACCGAGCGAGGCCGGTTCCGAGTTGGGCGGGCCAGCCGCCCTCGTCGGGTCCGTGAAGCCACGTGTGCAGGAAGTCGATGTGTGCGCCGGTGAGTTCGGCGACGGGCTTCATGTTGATGAAGCCGATCGTCGCGGCGAGCACGCCCAGCACCGCCAGCGGGCCCTTGACGTTCCAGTGAACTGGCTCGGGGTCGCGTGCGGTGTCCGAGCGGGCGTCGCCGTGGAAGGTCAGGTACACCATCCGGAAGGTGTAGAAGCCGGTGAAAAACACGG
This sequence comes from Haloarcula terrestris, assembly GCF_031624315.1. Classification (NCBI taxonomy): domain Archaea; kingdom Methanobacteriati; phylum Methanobacteriota; class Halobacteria; order Halobacteriales; family Haloarculaceae; genus Haloarcula; species Haloarcula terrestris. The sequence goes on from NZ_JAMQOM010000002.1 coordinate 556,533, forward strand.
CCAGTAGCCCCATCGCGTACGCAACCAGGTAGGCGACGCCGAGGCCGCCCTGGCTCCCGAGCCCGTGAATGAGCGCCTCGTACAGCACCTCGTCCTTGGACCAGAAGCCCGCGAACGGGAGGATGCCGGCGAGTGCGAGCGAACCGGAGAGGAACGTCCAGTAGGTCACCGGCATCCGGTCTTTCAGACCGCCCATGTCCCACATGTTCTCGTTGTGGTGCATGGCGATGATAACCGACCCCGCACCGAGGAAGAGTAGCGCCTTGAACACGGCGTGGGTCGTCAAGTGGAAGACGGCGGCGATGTAGCCACCTGACCCCAGCGCGAGCATCATATACCCGTACTGGGAGATGGTGGAGTACGCGAGCACCTGCTTGATCTCCTGTTTGACCAGGCCCATCGTCGCCGCGAACAAGGCGGTGAAGCCGCCGATAAGCGCGATGACAGCCAGCGCCGTCGGCGAGATGGCATAGAAGCCGTACATGCGCGCGACGAGGTAGACACCGGCCGCGACCATCGTCGCCGCGTGGATCAGTGCCGAGACCGGCGTCGGGCCTTCCATCGCGTCGGGCAGCCAGGTGTGTAGCGGGAACTGTGCGGACTTGCCGACGACGCCGCCCAGCACGAGCAGGCCGAGCACGGTGAACCAGGCCTGTGGCCCCATGCCGACCGTCTCAAGCATCGCAATCGCTTCAGTCTGGCCGTCGACGACAGCCTGTTCGGCCAGCATCGGGAAGCTCTCCGCGACGACCTCGCCGCCCTGCGTGATCGGGGCGAACAGGCCCGTTCCGAAGGTTGCGAAGATACCCACCACGCCGATGAGGAAGAAGTAGTCACCGAAGCGGGTGACCAGGAACGCCTTCTTCGCGGCGCTGGGCGGGCCGTCATCGCGGAACCAGAAGCCGATGAGCAGGTACGAACACAGGCCCACCAGCTCGAAGAACATGAACGCCATCAGGAGGTTGTTGGCGACGACGAACCCGAGCATGCTCGCCGTGAACAGGCCGAGGCCGGCGTAATAGCGCGGGAGTCCGGTCTCGCCCTCGTCGTTCATGTAGCCAAGCGAGAAGATGTGGACGAGGAACGAGATGAGACAGACGATAAGCAGCATGAGTGCCGACAGCGGATCCAGCAGGAGTCCGAAATTGAGCTGGAGCGAGTCGACGCTCGTGGTCCACTGGTACAGTATCTCGTTGTACGAGGTACTGCTGCCCGTGAACCCGCCGACAGTCAGCGCGACCCAGATCGACAGTAGCAGCGATCCACCCGTCGCGGAGATGCCCGCGAGCGCACCGCCTTTCGGCATGCGGTCGCCGGCAAACAGCGCGACGAGGAACGATACGAACGGCAGCAGGACAATCGCCGGAGCGTATGTGAATGCAGCCATCTGTTACCACCTCATCGTCGTCGCCTTCGTCACGTCCACGTCGCTGAAGTTGCGGTACAGGACCAGGATGATACCGATCCCGATGGCGACTTCCGCGGCGGCGAGTGCCATCGTGAACAGGCTAAAGACCTGGCCGGTGAGGTTCCCGTGTTGCAGCGAGAACGCGACGAGGTTGATGTTCGCAGCGTTCAGCATCAGCTCGACGGACATCAGGAAGATGAGCGCGTTCCGTCGCGTGAGGATGCCGAACAGGCCGATACAGAATATGGCCGCCGAAAGCAGGAGGTACGTCTCGGCTGGGATCACGAGTCGTCACCTCCGGGGCCACCGTCAGCGGCTACGGCCATGTCGTCGTCATCTGTGGTTTCCACACCGAGTGTCACCGATTCGCCGGCGACCTCGCGTCGAGCGAGCATGACGGATCCGACGAGTGCTGCCACCAGTACGATGTCGATGATTTCGAAGGTGACGAGGAACCCTTCACCGGGAACGGCCGTCTCGCCCTCACCCATGATCGCGCTCGGGGCGATATCGAACATCGCCGCGCCGAGGCTCTTGGTTATGGCCGCCCCCTCGCCGAACCCTGCCGGCGCGGGAAACGAGACGCCCATGAACACGGCCCCGAGGACGATAAACAGGGCAACGGCGGCCAGTCCCGCAACGAAACTCCCCTCCGTCTGTAGTTCAGGTTTCGTAGTCATGGTGTCACCTCGATCACCGACTCGTCCTCACGGGTCAGCATCACCGCGAAGGTGATGAGGACGAGGACGCCGCCGACGTACACCAGGATCTGCATCGTTGCGACGAACGCCGCCTGGTTCATTACGTAGAACACTGCGACGCTGACGAGTGACACGCCCAGTAACAGCGCCGAGTGCCAGACGTCCCGGACTAACACGACGCCCGCAGCGCTGCCCACCGTTACCATAGCGAACAGCGCGAACGCAATTGACTCTGCCAGTGCCATCTTACTTGGAGACTCTTTGCGGCGTCCCTTTGAAGATTCCTCTTTCGTCTCGCCAGTAGAGCCACTGTTTGCCGGTATGACCCCCATATTTCGGGACACTCTCGTCCCGGTGGCACACACCTATCAATGTCTGGATAGGTTCCGACGGCGGAGACCGTAACTCAACTCTGGGACTGACTGGAAAACCGGCTCCACTGAGCGGACGGTGGTTTCGGCACAGAACAAAACAAGCGCGACGCTTGTCCCGATAGCAAACCGCCGGAAAATCCGTCGCAGCAGGAGTTACTGGTAGTCGACTTCGCCGTCGCCCTCGCCAACCCGACGCCACCTTTTTCCGCGTCGGATTCGGTCACTCCATTCCCGACTCACTCTCTGCTCACGGCGACGAAGTCGCCGTTCGCATGGTCAGCGGGACCGGCGGCCCCGCTCGACTCGAAAAACGTGGGCGAAAAAGGCCGAGTGCTCGCGTTACTCGCACTCGGTGAAACCGCGCCTTCGGCGCGGTATGCTACCTGAACTATTGGTAATCCACTTCGCCGTCGCCTTCGCCGATCCACGCGCCCCGGTCGGGTTCACGGGACTCCAGCGGGTCGATGTCCTTGTACCACGGCACGTTCTTGAGTTGTTCCTTGTCGTAGGCGAACTCGTCTTTCGTGTCCGCGGTGAACTCGAAGTTCTGGGTCAGCAGAATAGCGTCGGTCGGGCAGACCTCCTCACACAGCCGGCAGTAGATACACTGGCCGATATGGAGGTTATACTGCTCGCCGTTGCGCTGCTCGTCCATCACGATCTGGATCGTGTTGTTCGGGCAGACGTTCTCGCACTGCCGACACCAGATACACCGCTCCTGGCTCCACTTGTGGACACCGCGGAAGCGGGGACTCACCTCGGGGGCGACATCCGGGTATTCCACCGTGAACGTCTCCCCGTCGAGGGCGTGTTTCATCGTCGTCGCCATTGATTTCAGGATTCCAATCATGAGAGGTCACCTCCAGTCGCTCGTCGGTCGGTGGCCGTCATTGGACGGTCACCCCGACGATAACTGCGGTCAGCAGTAGGTTCGCAAGCGACAGCACCAGCATTCCCTTCCAGCCGATCTCGATGAGCTGGTCGATCCGGACACGTGGGACCGCCGAGCGGGCCCACTGCGTGAACAGGAAGACGCCCCAGATCTTGATGAGGAACCAGACGATGCCCGGCAGGACCGGGCCGGCCGGCCCACCGAGGAAGATCGTGGCGATGATCGCCCCGCCCAGGAAGATGTGGATGAACTCCCCGAGATAGACGAGGACGAAGTACACCGAGGAGTACTCGGTCTGGTAGCCAGCGACGATCTCGGTTGGCGCTTCCGGAATATCGAACGGGTTCCGGCCGACTTCCGCGAGGTTCGCGATCATGAACAGCACGAAGGCGAACGGGTTCACGAAGGCGTACCACGACGGCAGCGGACCGATAAGGGACTGCTGCTGAGCCGCGACGATCTCGCTCATCTGGAGCGAGCCGGCGAAGATGACCACCGACGCGCCAGTCAGGATGAGCGGAATCTCGTACGCGAGGTTCTGTGCCACCGCGCGCAGACCGCCGAGGAACGAGTACTTGTTATTTGACGCGTAGCCGGCCATCACGAGGCCGACGGAGGCCATCGAGGCCGTCGCGAACACGTACGCGAGGCCGACCTCGGGGTCGGCGAGCTGAATGCCGTTGCCCATCGGAATCACGGCGAAGCCAAGCAATGCGGTGCTGGCGATGATTAGCGGTGCAAGGTCCCAGGCCGGCCGGTCAACGCCCTCGGGGACGATGAGTTCCTTCGACAGCAGGCGAACGGCGTCGGCCACAATAATGAACAGCCCGTACGGACCGATGCGGTCGACGGCGATGCGGTCGGTGAACGCGGCGGTAATCTTTCGTTTCGCCCACGGGCCGGCAAGCGCCGTGTTTGTCATCATGAGCGTCCCGATGAGCCCGGCTCCGATGAGGCTCATCACGATCATCACGCCCGTGTTGTTGGGGTCAAGTCCCAACAGGTTCGCGAGCGTTTCCGGTAACGGCGCCGACTGCATTACCGGTCCACCTCCCCGAGCACGATGTCGAGGCTCCCGAGCGAGGCGATCATGTCAGGGATGTACTCGCCCTGGGACATCTCCGGCAGTGTCTGCAGGTTCGAGAAGCACGGGCTGCGGATCTTGAATCGGGCCGGCTTGTCCGTCCCGTCCGAGCGGATGTAGATGCCGAGTTCGCCCTTCGCGCCTTCGACAGAGCGGTAGATCTCCCTGTCAGGGTCGGGGCGGAGGGTGCGGGGAACGTTGGCCTGGATCTCGCGGTCGTCTTCCGGCCACTGCTCCAGCAGGTCGACACACTGTTCGATGATACGAGCCGACTCCTCGACCTCCCGAAGGCGGACGAGGACGCGGCTGAAGTTGTCGCCACCCTGCTCGGTGACGACGTTCCAGTCGAGTTCGTCGTAGTAGCCGTACGGGTCGTCGCGCCGGAGGTCGTAATCGACGCCCGAGCCGCGTGCCACGGGGCCGGTCGCGCCGTACTGCTTGACCTGCTCCGGGGAAAGGACGCCGGTGTCGACACACCGCATCTGGAAGATCTCGTTGCCGGTGACGAGGTCGTGGATCTCTTCGAGCTTGTGCGGGAGGTCATCGAGGAAGTCGCGGATCTTCTCGAAGTACTCCTCGCGAGGCTCGGGCAGGTCCCAGGCGACCCCGCCCAGCCGCAGATAGTTGAACATCAGCCGCTGGCCGGTCAGGTCTTCAAGTAGGTTCTGGACGATCTCGCGGTCGCGGATGCCGTACTGGAAGACGGCAGTGAAGTCACCGAACACGTCCAGTGCGAACGTCGCCAGCGCGAGTTCGTGGGAGGCGATCCGGCACATCTCCGCCGACATCGTCCGGATGATCTGTGCGTACTCGGGAACCTCGATGTCCGCGAGGTCTTCGGCTGCGCGCGCGTACGCCCATTCGTTGAGGATCCCGGCGGAAATGTAGTCCCAGCGGTCCGGGTACGGCATGATCTGGTGCCGGTAGGTCCCCTGCTGACACATCTGCTCCTCACAGCGGTGCAGGTAGCCGATGTCGGGTTCGAGGTCGGCGATCTGCTCGCCGTCAAGCACTGTCTCGACGTGGAGCACGCCGTGGGTCGCCGGGTGATGTGGACCGATGTTGACGAACATCGTGTCCGGGTCGTCCTCGCTGCGCTGGTCGTCCTGGAGCGGGTTCGCGTGCTCGCGCAGAGAGACGATCTGTGGCTGGTCCTGGTTGTAGTCCTGGCTCAGGGGATGGCCCTGCCAGGTCTCGGGCAGGAGGATGCGACGCAGATCTGGGTGGTCGTCGTAGTCGATACCGACCAGGTCATACGCCTCCCGCTCGTGCCAGTCAGCGGTGTCGTAGACGCGAGCGGCCGACTCGTTGTGCGGGTCGTCTTTCGGCGACGGGACGATGATCGACAGCTCCTGTGTCGGGTCGTTGTACTTCCGCAGGTGGTAGATCGACTCGTACCGGTCGTCGTACTCCTGTGCCGTGACACAGGCACAGTGATCGAAGCCGGCCTCCTCTTTCAGCGTCGAAAGAACTTCTTGAACCTCGTCGGGGCGGATGACGAACCCCTCGGCGTTGACGTGCGCTTCGCGGTCGAGGACGTGGCCCCCGAGTAAGTCCGCAAGCGCGTCGTAATCGAGGCCGTCCTCTGTTACGCCGACATCGAGCGCCGTATCGCGTGATGGTTTTTCTAAACTCATGGCAGGTTAGGGAGAGTCGTTCCAGTTGTACCGCATGACGAGGTCTTCCTCGTCGATCTCGCTGGCGAGTTTGTCCACGAGCTCGTCCTGTTCGAGGTCGCCGAACTGCTCCAGTTCGTAGGGTTTGACCGTCACCGGCGAGGACTCGCCCTCGGCGATGCGCTCTTGGAGCTTGGCGACGCCGTAGATGAGTGCCTCGGGGCGGGGCGGACAGCCCGGGACGTGGATGTCGACCGGGATGACCTCCTCCGCGCCCTTGATGACGTTGTACCCTTCCTGGAACGGCCCGCCGGAGATGGTACACGACCCCATCGAAACGACGAATTTCGGCTCGGGCATCTGGTCGTAGACGCGCTTCATCCGCGGTGCGAACTTCGAGACGATGGTTCCCGGGACGATAATCACGTCCGCCTGCCGCGGAGATGCGCGTGGCACCCCTGAGCCGAAGCGGTCGAGGTCATGTTTGATCGCGTAGGTGTGGATCATCTCGATGCTGCAGCAGGCGATGCCGAACTGCAGCATGAACATCGATGACCCCCTGACCCAGTTCATGAACTTGTCGAACTTGGTCAGGATGAACGGCGTCGACCCGAACGCTTCGCGTAGCGTCGAGTTGAAGCGGTCGTCGGCCCCGTCGCCCATACGGGCCTCCTGTGTCGATACGTCTTCGACGGCCGGTGGTGTCTGGTCACTACTCATATGTGTCTGCCCCCTTCGTGGCGCGCGGACTGCGCACCCACTGAACTGCACCGTTACGCCAGGCCCAACCGAGTCCGACAACGAGCACGCCGATGAATACGACCATCGGCAGCAGTGCCTTGGTCATCCCGACTTCAGCGACGGCGTCGCTGTAGATGACCGTCCACGGGAAGATGAGGACGGTCTCGATGTCGAAGATGACGAACAGCAGCGCGACCATGTAGTACTGGATATTAAACTTGATCTGCTGGCTGCTGCCAGTCGGCACCTCGCCGGACTCGTAGGTGGTGCGTTTGCCTTGTTCCGGCACGCTGGGCCGCAAGAGGCTCGAAACTGCCATCATCGTCAGTGGGATGGCTAGCGCCACGACCGCGAGCGCGCCGATGGCGATCCATGGATTACTCATTCCGGTATCTCCTATCGTCTGCCGGTTAGAAGTACTCGCATATAAGGGTTCATTGTTCGGTTTTTCGGCCCTGTGGGTCGTTTAAGAGCCGACGATACAGCAGCCGGGAAATGTCATTGTTCCGACCCCATATCACGAAATTTGAAACCCATTGTCCGTTACTCTTCCCAGTACTCGTCTTTGAATCCCGGCGTCCCGAGTTCGTGGAGGTCGCGCGACACCTCGCCGACAGCAGTCTGTAGCCCCTGGTGATACGAGACGAGGCGGTCCCGAAGCTCGTCGTGTTGTCGTGCGAGAATCTGCGCGGCGGAGAGCGCGGCGTTGAACGACTTACCGGCATCGACCGCGGTCAGCGGTGCGCCCTGTGGCATCCCGATGACCGAGTCGACGGACTTCTCCTGGACCGGGACGCCGATGACCGGCAGCGGGTAGGCGATGCTCGCGGTCATGTTCGGCAGGTCCGCGGACTTGCCGCCAGCGCCGGCGATAATCACGTCGATGCCGCGGTCGGCGGCCGTCTCCGCGTACGCGTACATCAGTTCCGGCGTCCGATGGGCCGAGCAAACGAACGTCTCGAACGTGAACTGGCTTTCGGGCGCGTCGGTGTAGTCCGTCTGTTCCTCGAACCCGAGTTCGTCGGCGAGCGCTACGTAGGCCCCGGGCCGCTTGCCCTGGCCGCCGGCCATCGTCGGCAGGTCCGAATCCGAACCCATAATGATACCGACATCCGGCGTCAGATCGTTCGGGCGGTCCATCTCGGCCTCTTCGTGTAACTGGTCGATGAGCGACTGGACGCTGTCTGCGGGCATACAGCCGACTGGTACCGGGATCGGCGTAAGTGTAGGCGGTTTCCGGTCAGTCGGCCAGCGCCTGTTCCAGTTCGGCAAGCAAGGTCTGTGGTTCTGCGGGGAAGCATCTGAGCGGGTCGGTACGGCCGGAAACCTGTATTCTGAGCGCGTACCGCTTGCGATACGTGAGCGCGAGGCTCGCGGCACCGACCACAGCGAAGGCCCCGCCAAGGAAGACAGACCGGTCGAGTGACAGCAGACCGAACCCGATCAGTGCGACACTCATCACCGCCAGAAACCAGTCGATGTCCTGAAGGCTCACCTCGACCACATCGTCGAGATCGACGACCACCGGTTCGTCGTCGCGGTCGACCACCAGACGGTCGACACCGAGGACGACTGTTCCGCCGGTTCGGAGAGCGCCGGCGTACCGCTCGGTTCGAACGGGCAATGCAGTATCTGCAGTCACGCCGTCGGTGTCGTCGCCCACGGTCAGTCGTCGCTCACTGCGGGCGGGCGGTCGCCGCCGCGTCCACGGATGCGGTCTATCGCCGAGACGTATTCGCTGTCGTCCTCCGTGAGTGCGGCCCAGGCCGCGAGACCGCGCTCCTCGCGGGTCCCGGGAACAGTGTTGTCGAGGACGAAGGCGACGATACCGCCGACGACCATCCCGGTGCCGCCCATGACGAACAGCGTGGTCGAGACGACATCTGTCCCGAGTACGCCTCCCAGGACCGGAACGGCCGCCAGGCCCTGCTGGAGGGCCGTCGAACCGCCGACATCCATCCCCTGCCCGACCTGGCTCATGTACTCGGGCACCGCCAGACCGGCAAAGAGCGCGAAGCCGACGATGAAGACGTTCCGGTTGGCGTCGAGGTCGACGTACTTGAGTTGCGAGAGGCCGACGGCAGCGATCTGTCCGAACATGACGATGTAGAGCCCGCCGATGATCGGCGACGGGATGGTCGCGAATAGCTGGCCCGCCGGCCCGAAGTAGCCGACCAGAATCATCACGACGGCCCCGATCTGGACGACGTAGCGGGAGGCGACGCCGGTGATGGCGATGGCCCCGACGTTCTCAGTATAGGAGGTACAGCCGTTGCCGGTGCCCATGACGCCGGCGAAAACGTTTCCGATGCCCTCCATGCCGATGCCGTGGTTGATTCGGCGGCCGTTCGGTGCGCCGCGACCGGCAATGCGGGCGACGGAGTGGTAGTCGCCGAAGCTCTCGATAACGGAGGCGAGCATCCCGGCGAACATCCCCACGATGAAGCCCGGCGTGAACTGCGGGAGTCCCCACTGGAACGGGTAGACCGGCTGGACCAGTGGTGCGTTCGTTACCGAACCGAGCGAGACGTAGCTGACCGAGCCCGCGGCGAAGACGCCAGTGATCGAAAGGATTGCTGCAACGCTCCACGCAAATAGAATGCCCAGCAGTACCGGGAAGAGCTTGAACGCGCGGTGACGGCGGTCGAGATACTGCGAACACGCGACAATCGAGAGCATTGTCAGCCCGAGTAACCACCAGTTCTGGCCGGTCCCGGGGTCGCCCATATTCGGGTTCGCTATCTGTGGAACGTTGAACAGCGCCAGGCCGATGAGCGCGATGACCGGCGCGATGACGACCGGACCGACATACCGCTTCAGCTTCCCCATGAGGCCGCTGTAGCCGATCACCATCTCGACGATGCCGGCAACGATGACGGCCCCCTGTAGCTCGACGAGCATGGTCTGCCAGTCCGCCCCCTGCTGGGCGAGCACGCCGATTATCGCCAGCCCGGGTGCGAGCATGGAGAACGTCCCGCCCTGGACAATAGGGTATCTGTTCCCGAGCGTCGTCTGGGCGAGCGTCGCGATGCCGGAGACGACAAAGAACGTCCCGATGAGACGGCCGACCTGATCCGGCGCGGCCTCTAGCATCCCCATCGCACCCGCGAGCCCGAGCGGGATCGCCACGGACGCGCCGATCATGGTCAGGTAGTGCTGGACGCCGAGCAGTATCGCCTGCTTTCGCGGTGGCTTGTCGTCGATGCCGTACTCGACAAAGCCGGCGGTTGTCGGTTCCTCCGGTGTGGTCGTGTTCTGGCCGTCATCCGGTGGCGTCTCGTCAGTCATGCTCGCTACCCATGGCACTGCCACTCCCGATACATATTCTTTGCTCGTTGGCCCAGCGACGACGGTACGCCACCGCCTCGAAAGGAAAACGCTCTTGGCCCGCTCCGACACAGTCCTGAACATGAGCAACGGGGACGACGAGGCCGACGCGTCGGACGACGCCGAGGCAGCGGACGAGAACGACGTGACCGCCGAAGAACTGGAATCGCGTCTCACAGCGGCCGGTGAGGAGCTTGAGGCCGCAGAGACGGAGGCCGACCTCGACGACGTGGAGTCGTCCCTCGACGACATCGAGAGCGACCTCGAAGCCGCCGACCTGCCCGAGCCTGACGAGGACGACGACGAGGCCGAGGACCCGCGCGAGGAACTGGAGTCCCAGCTTTCGGACCTGCGCGACAACCTCGAGGAACAGCGCGGCCCCTACGCCGAGGACGTGGTCGCTATCGTCACCGACGCACAGGACACCGTCACCAACAGCGAGTGGACCGACGATGGCGAGGGTGAGGCCCAGGAAGCCGTCGAGACGTTCCTCGACGAGAGCGCAGAGTTCGTCGACCACGACGCCGACACTGGCGGCGATTTCGTCGCCGCCGGGGACGCGCTGGGGACGGTTGCCGACGCCATCGAGGCCGAGAACCTCGACCCCGACGAAGACACGGAGACTATTCAGGGCCTCCTCGAAGCGGCAGAAAAGCTTGATACAGGTCTCGACGAGGCCGAGGTCTGGGACGACCTGACGGTACAGGAGCAACTCGACGCCCGCGGGTTCTACGACGTGTTGACCAACGAGAACCGGAAGGACTTCCCGCCGGAGTGGAACGCCGCGAAGCTCCACGCCGAGGACGGGAACTTCGAGCAGGTCCTGTTCGCCTACGACAAGCTCGGGTCGGAGTTCTTCGACGGGTACATCGTCGACCTCCTGTACAACCTCGGTAGCGACGCCGAACCGGCCTTCGACGCGATGCATCAGCGCGCCCAGAAGCGCGACAAGGGGCCAATCGAGGTGCTTGGGAAAATCGGCGACGAGCGCGCGACCGAGACGCTGCACGACTACATCGACGGCGACGGCGACCCCGCACTCCAGAAGGTCACGCTGCGCGCGCTGGGCGCTATCGGCAGCGCGGAGTCGGTCCAGCCGGTCGCCAACCGACTCGACGCCGACAGCGAGGAAGTCCGCTCAGTCGCGGCCCGCGCGCTCGGCCTGCTCGGTGACACCCGCGCTATCGACCCGCTGGGCGACCTGCTCGAATCCGACGACAGTGATTCCGTGCGCGCCTCTGCCGCGTGGGCGCTCCGACAAATCGGGACCGAAACGGCACTCGATGAAGCCGCCCGCTACACCGACGACCGCGCGTATCTCGTTCAGGCCGAAGCAGAGAAGGCAGCGAGCCCCTGAGGCTGAGAAGGTTTTTATGCGAACGGGCGGCCAGACGCCCCGATGCGGTCGCTCGCCCCACTCATCTGCTGCGTGCTCGTCCTCGTAGCTACAGCCCCGTCCGCCGCCACTGGTCAGGTGTCATCGCCCACCAGGACAGCCAATAGCCCCGCGGAGCCGTCGATTCACGCGGTGTACCCGGACCCCATCGCCGGCGGCGATGAAGGTGAGTTCGTCGTCCTCGACGTTCCCGACGGGACCGATATCGGACAGTACGCCCTTACCGACGGCGACGGCACTGCCGACATTCCGAACACGACTGCGCGCGGGCGCGTCGTCCTCTCGACAGCACCGAACCGGACACGCGCTCTCACCGACCGACCAGTCGTCGGTTTCGACAGCCATCTCGCGCTGGCAAACGGCGGCGAGCGGGTTCGGCTCCAGCGAGGCAACAGGACCGTCGACACTGTCCGATACACCGACGCTGTCGAGGGCGAACTGGGCGTCGTGAACGGGTCGGTTATCCGCTGGCGGCCGCTGGGTGCGACGGACCATCCGGTCGTCCGCGCCGCCGGCGGCGAGGTACAGGCGTTCGCGCTTCCGGACTCGCCCGCCGCTCCGATTCGACCGATACGGAACGCCAGCGAACGGGTGTACCTGGCCGGCTACACACTCTCCTCGTCTAGAGTCGCCGACGCCCTCATCGCCGCCCAGCGCCGCGGCGCGACGGTCCGGGTCCTGCTTGAGGGGGAACCAGTCGGGAGTCGCACCGCCACTGAGGCCAGCACCCTCGACCGGCTAACTGATGCCGGCGTCTCGGTCCGGGTATTGACGGGCTCGCGTGCCAGATACCGCTACCACCACGCCAAGTACGCCGTTGCCGACGAGCAGGCTGTCGTGCTGACGGAGAACTGGAAGCCTGCCGGCACCGGCGGCAACAGCAGCCGCGGCTGGGGCGTCATCACGACGCAGCCGCGGGTCGTCAACGGGCTGAATCAGACGTTCCGATCCGATATTGGGTGGCAGGACAGCGAACGGTGGCAGGCGTACCGGCAAGGCCGACAGTTCGAGCGAGGGGAGCCAGCGGCGGGGTCGTACCCGAGTGAGTTCCAGACGGAGGCGGTGGCCGTCCAGCGGACGGACCTGCTTGTCACTCCGGACAACGCACAGGGCGCGCTCGTCGGGACGATAGACGACGCCAACGACTCAATCGATGTTATCCAGCCCACAGTCGGGGACTGGGACAGCCCACTGCTTCGAGCACTTCGCCGCGCTGCGTCGCGCGGCGTCGAAGTCCGCCTGCTCCTCAGTGATGCGTGGTACGTCCGCGAGGAGAACACGCAGACGGCACAGCGGTTTCGGGAGTGGGCCGACCGCAACGACGCGCCGCTGACGGCGAAGGTGGCCGACCCCGACGGTCGCTACGAGAAGATTCACGCGAAGGGGGCCGTCATCGACGAGGAGCGGGTCGTCGTCGGCAGCCTCAACTGGAACGAAGCAGCGGCGACCTCGAACCGCGAGGTCGTGCTGGTGTTGCACGGCAGCGATGCGGCGGACTACTTCGGCGCTGTCTTCGCCGCCGACTGGGACGCCGGCGGGTTCGACACGCCGGTCGGGATCGTTGTGGCTCTGCTCGGTATCCTCGTGGTGGCCGGACTCGCCGCTCGACGGCTCGTATTCGAGCGGTAGAAACCGAGTGTGGCGGTTCGCTGGCGCAGCGTCGCCGGCCTACACTTCTTCGGGCAGCGCCGTCGAGCTTCCGAGTTCTTCGTCGATCTCGGCTTCGGCCATCTTCTCGACGAGGGCGTCGATGACCGACTCGCGGCGACCCTTGACGAACTTGATGGAGCCGACGACGAGGTGGCCGCCGCCGGAGACACCGCCGCCGTCGACCTCCTCGGTCAGTTCGGTGACCATCCGCGGGATGTCCAGCCGGACGCCGTCCGAGCGCAGGACGGCGAAGTCCGGGCCGTAGCCGATAGTGATGACGGGGTCACCGGTCTCGGCGACCTTCCGGTCGTGGATCTCGCCGGTGGTCTTGCCCGGCGCGGGGTAGGTGAAGCGGTGGGCGTGGTTCTCCACGTCGATCGTGTAGAGGTGCGCGCCGTTGTCGAGGCGCTCGTGCTCGACGTGGCTCATGGCGGCGTCGAGCTGGTCCTCGACATCGCGCTCGGCGCGCTCGGCGAGGAAGTCGACGACCTCCCCGTGGCGGTCCCGGTCGTCACAGTCGACGTTCAGCACATCGGTGATGAGCTGTTCGCCGGAGTTGTAGCGCAGCCAGTGAGTTGCGTAGTCAAGCGCTTCGCCGATGTCGCGCAGGTCGCTCTCGTCGTAGTCCTTCTCGGCGGCGAGGTCGATGTAGTCCCGCATCGCCTCAGCTTCGGAGCGGTCCGACAGGCCCGCGACCGCAGGGACGTGCCGGAGATCCTCCGTGAGGTCGGGGTCGATCATCCGGGCGAGTTCGACACACAGCATCCCCGTGGTGATGCGGTAGTCCTCGTCGTGGAGGTAGGGGTTGACGTGTTGCTCGATGAGCGGCTCGACGGCCTCCGGGTCCGGGTGGTGGTGGTCGACGACGACCACCGGGATGTCGTAATGGCGGAGGTTGCGGTAGGCCGGCGTGTCTTCCTCGGTGGAGCCGTTGTCGAGCATCAGGAGCATCGGGAGCTTCTGGCCGTGCCGGGTGCGATCCTCAAGCGCGAAGTTGAGGTCCCGGGTCACGTCCTCCATCTCGTAGTAGGGGGCCTTGCTCGGCAGGCGCTTGAGGAGGTGCTGGGGCGCGCTGGCGTCCTCGTACTGGGAGGCGATGAACGACTCCAGTGCGACCTGCAGCGGGACGCTGGCACAGAGGCCGTCACCGTCGGCGTGGTGACGCATCCGGATCGGACGGCCCGAGAGGACGGTCTTTCGGAGTTCCGTCGCCACATCACGGAGGTCGTCCCACAGTTTCTCGAAGGCGGGCCATTCGACGAGTGGCTCAACGTCGGCCGGTTCGGCGGCCTCGGCCAGCGCCGCGTCGAGATCGCTCTCGATGTCGGCGGCCTCCTCGCCATCGAGGACAGTCAGCGATTCGGCCTCGACCTGCAGGCCGTCGTCGCGTTCCTCGGCGCGCCCGGAGATGCGGACGATATCGTCGATCTCAACGTCGGGGTGGGCGCGGACGCCGGCCTCTTCGAAGGCGGCACACGGGACGATGCCGGTCTCGTCGCGGACCTGGAACACGGTGGGGCCGCCGGTCTGTTTGATCTGGACGACCTGGCCCTCGATGACGACCGTGTTACCGGTGGCGTCGCCGAGGTCCGCGACGGTGGTCGCGTCGCCGTGGACGACGCGCTGTTCCTCGTAGTCGGCGACCCGCACTTCCTCGAAGCTCAGGTCGCCGTCGGGGCGGATCTCCCCGAGTTCGACGATGAGGTCATCGCCCACGCCGTACTGTCCCAGGAGATTCGAGTCGTGAACGAGCCCGGAGACAGCGTCGGAGAGGTCGACGAACACGCCGTATTCGACGGTGCCGTTGACAGTTGCGTGGTACAGTGCGCCTTCTTCGAGATCGTCGGACGTACATTGGTCCGCAAGATCATAGACGATGGTCCCGCCGTCGGGGACCGTGGCACCGTCACCGGTGCCAGTTGGCGAAGACATTTGCCAGTTCTTCGGCGGTCCTCGGTTTGTACTCTTCGGAATCGGTGGCGGGACGAACACAACGCGTAAAAAGCGGCCGGCCCGACTGCGTGGTATGGGGTTGTTCCGAACGAGCGGGATACTCGGGATCGCGGAGTCCGCACTCGAATTCGCGCTCGCAGCCTCCGAGGAGGCCCATCCCAACGAGTACATGGGCTTTCTCCGGGGCGATGACGCCAGCAAGCTCGGGCTCGACGAGGACGGCACGGTGCTGACCGACGTGCTGGTCATCCCGGGGACGGAATCGAACCCGGTCAGCGCGACCGTCAAGACGAGCATGGTTCCCAACGACATGCGGGCGGCGGGGTCGATTCACTCTCACCCGAACGGCGTCCTCAAGCCCAGCGACGCCGACCTCGCCACGTTCGGCCGCGGCGATGTGCATATCATTATCGGCTACCCGTACGGCCGCGACGACTGGAAGGCCTTCGACAGCGACGGCTCGGTCGTCGACCTCCCGGTACTCGACGTGGAGCCGCCGGAGGAGTCCTTCTTCGATTTCGACCAGGCCGACATCGACGCGGAGCTCCGCGAGGAGGAGTTCGACAAGTGACCCGCGTCGTCGCACAGGGCACGTTCGACATCCTGCACCCGGGCCACGTCCACTATCTCGCAGACGCCGCCGACATGGGCGACGAACTGCACGTCATCGTCGCTCGCTCGGTCAACGTCACTCACAAGGAACCGCCGGTCGTCCCGGACGAGCAGCGCCGGGAGATGGTCGGCGCGCTCAAACCGGTTGACGAGGCCCATCTCGGCCATCCGGAAGACATCTTTGTCCCCATCGAGCGAATCGAGCCGGACATCATCGCGCTTGGCTACGACCAGCACCACGACGACGACCAGCTACAAGCGGCGCTATCGGCACGGGGCATCGACTGTGACATCCGCCGGGCCAGTCCACTGGAAGACGAGGCGGCTGACCGGCTCCTGTCGACCGGCCGGATCATCGACCGGATCGTCGACGAGCGTAGCTGACTCGGTTCCGCAGTTTCCCACTCTTATCAGTACATTAGCAAAATTATTTTACACCCCTGTATCGCTAATGTAATCACCAGTTGGGACGATACAATGGGGATGGTCACAGTCAATGATGTCGATTCACGGTCGTACCGCGCTGTAGAGATACTGCTGCTCTTGCCGACCCTCCTGTTTGGGTTTCTCGGGCTCGGGTTGATCGTTGTCGGGATCGGGGGCGAGAGTGTAAGTAACGGGCCACTCGGAATGGCCAGCATCTTCGGGACGTTCGGCGTCTGGTACCTCGGCGGCATTGTCGTGGCGCTGATATCGTGGCTCGTAACGCCGGTTTTCCTCTACTTTGATACAAAGAAGGTGCAGGATGCAGACGTGGACTGGGACCCAAATCCAGTCCTGTATGCGGTCGCCAGCTTCTTCCTCGGCTACCTGATGAAGCTGCACCACCTGTACAAACGGCATCAATATATTGTCGACTGGGTTGACCGGGACTGGTGGTGGATGGTTGTCGCTATCGGGACCGTGCTGCCGCCCGTTTGCCTCGTTCTTGGGGGCGTACTTGCTTCGAGCGGCAGCGTCGGTATCGGACTTGTTTTGATTGGCGTCGGGATCCTCACCGCCGTACCGTTCTCTGTCGCCATCTACCGCGATGCGACCTACGTCCGTCTTCAGTCCGGGACCTGGCAGCCTAACCCGGGGAACTACGTCAATCTCGGTGTCTTTTTCCTGATTCCCGGGCCGATAGTGTACCCCATAATCGGTTGCTACTACCTGTTTCGTCGCCACCGGGCTATCGGGACACTGTAATCGGTGACTCAGCCGTCCCTGTTCCGGCCCGAGATACGAACGTGGTGCTCACAGTTCCTGGGGGCGTGATGTGAGTGTCCGCCTGATTCCAGGCGAACCACAGTATTCATCCCGCAACAGTAACAGTCGCCTCCGAGACGACGCGTTCGTCGGAAGTGTCCGTGCCGGCCTCGACTGCCAGCGTGTACTCGCCGGTCGACGCGTCGTCCGGGACCGCGATGGCCAGGCTGCCGGTCACCGAATCAGCGACGGGGTCCCAGACTAACTCGGGCGGATAGGACTCCCGAACGGCAGTCGGCTCCGGTTCGAAGCCCTCGTGTGTTACCTGCCAGCTCTCGGGAATCTCGGCTAGCTGCCACGTCATGACGCCGACGGACGAGGCCTGCACCTCAATCGTCGCCGTCTCGCCGGGCGCGGCGGTCGCGTCCGACGTTTCGATACCGAGACTGCCGCCCGAGCCGCCGGGCGCGCCACAGCCCGAGAGACAGAGCGTGCCGGCCGAGAGGGCAAGCATGGTTCGACGGGTTCGCATACCGGGTGTTCCAGCGGCTGGGGGAAAACGGTTCGCACGGAAACTGCGACACTGTGTCCGGATCGAGCTTCCGGCGGGCAGAGAATGACGCAAAACTCCCGCAAGAACTGCGCATTCGTGTGTCTTCTCCGGCTGGTGGTGTAAAAGACGACCATGAATACCAGGGGTTGGAATTTATCAGGCCGGTGATTGTCCCCGGCCGCGAAGGAGAAACCGCCATGCCAGCCACCGCAAGCGCGGTCGTGTTACAGACAGGAAGCCCAGCGATCACCGGCGAGGCCGCCAGGTACCTCGCCGGGGGGCTCGCGGCCCTCGCCGTCGGGTTAGCGGCGCTGGGCTCCGGGTTCGCCGAACGTGGTATCGGTGCGGCGGCGGTCGGGGCCATCGCTGAGGACCCCGATATGTTCGGCCGTGGACTCATTCTCACCGTCCTGCCCGAAACGCTCGTCATCCTCACGCTGGTGACGGTGTTCGTCGTAACGTAGCGAAAGTATAGATTAAAAATCAACGCACACCTGATCGCACTGCTGTCGTGCGATCAGTGTGTAACTCGTTTCAATTGTGACTATAGCCGCTTTCGCGGCTTCCTCCACTTTTTTGCCCCGGCTCAGACGGTTGGCATACCGAGCGTCGCCGAGAATGTGTACCGCCAGTTCTTCAGATAAGGTCGGCCTCGGCGAGGCGGTCGACGGCCTCTTCCAGTCGCTCCTTGCTGTTGGCGTAGGAGATACGGGCGTAGCCGGGCGTCCCGAACGCGGTCCCGGGAACGGTGGCGACCTGGGCCTCGGAGATGGCCTGGTCACACCACTCCGTATCATCGCCGTCGGGCGCGATTTCGGGCATCATGTAGAACGCGCCCTGTGGTTCGGGGACGTGGACGCCGTGGTCCTCGAACAGGCCCATGAGGAACTCGCGGCGCTCGGCGAAGGCCTGTCGCATCTCCTCGACGGCGTCGTCGGTGTTCGTGATGGCCTCGACACCGGCGTGCTGGACGAAGTTCACGGCACACGAGACTGAGTGGGAGTGGACCTTGCCGGCCTGGGAGATCAGCTCTTCCGGCCCGGCGAAGTAGCCCAGCCGCCAGCCGGTCATCGAGTAGGCCTTCGAGAAACCGTTGAGCGTGATGGTTCGGTCCTCCATCCCATCGAGCGTACCGAGCGAGATGGCTTCTGCGCCGTCGTAGGTAATCTCCTTGTAGATCTCGTCGGAGATGACCGTGATATCGTGCTCGACGGCGAGGTCGCGGACGCCCTCCATAGCCTCGCGGGAGTACACCGCACCGTGGGGGTTGCCCGGCGAGTTGACGACGAGCAGTTCCGTCTCGTCGGAGACGGCGTCGGCGAGGTCGTCCAGCGCACCTTCGAGCTGGAAGTCGTGGGCGGCGGTGTCGACACGGGTCAGCGAGCCGTCAGCGAGTTTCGCCATCGCCTCGTAGGACACCCAGGCCGGATCCAGCAGGGCCACCTCGTCGCCGTCGTCGATGACAGTCTGGAAAATTTCGTACAGGGCCTGCTTGCCACCGGGCGTGACGATGAGGTTCTCCGGGCCGTACTGGGTGAGGCCGTCGTCGTGGAGCTTGTCGGCGATGGCTTCCTTCAGCTCGGGGATGCCGTTGGAGGACGTGTAGCCGGTGTGGCCGGCGTCGAGTGCGTCCTTGGCGGCGTTCTTGATGTTTTCCGGCGTGTCGAAGTCGGGTTCGCCGACGCTCAGGTCGACGACATCTTTCCCCTCGGCTTCCAGCTCTGCGGCCTTGTTGCTGATTGCGAGGGTCGCGCTCGGTTCTACACGTTCGACGCGGGAAGCGAAGTCCATAGTCATTGTTCGAGTTCCGTGGCGAGGTCGATCGCGCTCTGGACGGCCGACGCGCCCTTGTCAGTTCGGGCCTCGGCTTCGTCCTGGCTCATGCCCGGGCCGATGATGCCCAGCGTGACGGGGGTATCGCGGTCGAGGGACACGTCGGTCAGCCCCTGTGCGGCGGCGGTGCCGATGACCTGATCGTGGTCGGTGTCGCCGCTGATGATTGCGCCGAGGACGGCGACGGCGTCGATGTCCGACCGGCGCGCGAGCCGGTCGGCTGCCAGCGGCGTGTCGTAGGCCCCCGGAACGGCGAGCGACGCGACGACCTCGGCGTCGTTGTCGTCGGCGGCCTCGCGTGCGCCGCGCTCCATCTCGTCGATAACTGCCCCGTGTTTGTCGTACTGGGCGACGACCAGCCCGAGCTGCACCATACCTGACACCCGGGCAGGGGCCACTAAAGAACTACCGTTCCGTCCCGCTCCAGCCGGTGGCAACCACAGTCTATCAGCCCCGTGACACCTGTTGGAAACCAGAAAGATTCTAATGCCCCATGTGCTTGAGCCAGATATGGCTGCGCCGTCCCTGCTGTCTGCTCTCCACGATCTCCGGGACCGGAGCCGGTCCTGGGTTGCGGACGACCCCTACGCCACCGTCAAGCTCGTTGTCGCCGTGACGCTTCTCGGGCTGGTCCTCAGAGTTGCGGCGCTCGGGAGCCGCGTCGCCCACTTCGACGAGGGTCGGGTCGCCTACTGGGCGCTCAATCTCCGCGACTCCGGCTCCTTTGCCTACCGATACATCATCCACGGCCCGTTCATCCAGCACGTCGATAGCTGGCTGTTCACCGTCGCCGCGCCGACTGATTTCACGATGCGGCTCCCGGTGGCGATCATCGGCGGCCTGCTCCCACTGACGGCGCTGCTCTTTCGAGAACACCTCCGGACTGACGAGACTGTTCTCACAGCCGCTTTTCTCGCGCTTAATCCGGTCCTCCTGTATTTCTCGCGGTTCATG
Source organism: Haloarcula terrestris (assembly GCF_031624315.1). Classification (NCBI taxonomy): domain Archaea; kingdom Methanobacteriati; phylum Methanobacteriota; class Halobacteria; order Halobacteriales; family Haloarculaceae; genus Haloarcula; species Haloarcula terrestris. Next base: position 576,815 of record NZ_JAMQOM010000002.1, read on the forward strand.
CGCAGCGACGTACTGGTCGCGGCGTTCATGTTCACCGCCTTCGGCCTGCTGGTTCGGTTCGTCGACACCCGCAAGCCGCGCTATCTCTACGGCGTTGGGGCGTTCATGGCGCTGGGATTCGCCTCGAAGGAGAACGCCATCGTCTACGTGCTGACGTGGCTCGGTGCGACCGGCCTCCTGCTGGCGAAGGTGCTCGTCCTTCCGAACGGCTACCGCGACGCGTTTGGCTTCCTCCGGAGCGTCCCGAGCGCCGGCGCGATCTGGGGGCGACTGCGAGGGCGCTTCTGGGCTGACGTGTCCCTGGTCCGCGATATCGGCCGCTCGTTTCGGGACCGCCACGACAGCGCCGCCTCCGTCCTCGCGGCGTACGCGAGCCACATCGTTCTCGCCGCACTGGTGTTCGGTCTCGTCTCGCTGTTCTTCTACGCTCCGCGTGGGGCCGGCGTCGCCGGCATCGAACACCCGCCAGCCCCCGCGGCAAGCGGTGACGTGAACTTCTGGTCCGGGGTGACGAACCCGTCGCTGTTCCCCGAGCTCGTGCAGGTGACCTGGGAGCGCGTCGTCGACCAGTACACCGAGTGGTTCTCGCCGGCCTCGGAGAAGGCCACGACGACGGAAACCGGCCTCGTCGAATCCATCGAGACGTTCTACGAGAGTGTTGACGGCCACTACGAGATACTGTTGAAGGCGCTTGGCTACACCGCGGCACCGTTACTCCTGTTCTCGGTGTTCGGGTACGCGCTCGACCGGCTCGGAACCGTCGAGCCGCGCCACCTCGTCCCGTTCCTGGTCTACGGCGGTTACGTCTCCATTCTGGGCTACCCCATCGGGACCGATATCGGCGCGCCGTGGCTCGCCGTCCACGTCGTCGTTCCGCTGTCGGTTCCAGCCGCCGTCGGACTCGCCGCCGTGATTCGGTGGGGGAGCGAATCGCTGTCGGCCGAGGATGTGACCGGTGTTGCAATCGCCGCGACAATCCTCTTGCTCGTGACTGCACTCGTCGGTAACACGGCCGCCACGCGAGTGTACACGAACGACCATCTGGAGGGCAATCCGCTGGTTCAGTACGCCCAGCCACAGGAGTCGCTCCGGGCCGATCTGACGGAGATGGACCGCATCGCCACGGCCCACGGAAACGGGACAGATGTCGTGATGTACCACGGGGAGAGCGGCGACGCCTACGACGGCGGCGACGCCTACGTCAAGGAAGACCGCAGCGAGTGGAACGACTCCTGGTGGGTCACCAGACCGACCTGTCTGCAGTGGCACAACTCGCTCCCGCTCCCGTGGTACTTCGCGGCCGACGACGTGAACGTCTCGTGTGAGAACCGACCCGAGGTCCTCCTCGGGCAGGCACAGGAGGGACAGCCCCCGATAATTATCACCCAGCAGGTAGACAGCACGGTGCCCACCGACCGGCTGGAAGCGGCCGGCTACGAGCCCCGAACCCATCGGATGCGGACGAAGTACAGCTCCAACGACATGACCGTATGGGTTCACGAATCATACGGGCGAGAAACCAACGCTTAACCCCGCCGCTGTGGAAGCGCGCGGTATGACGCTCACGTCACCAGGACCGACTGTCGGAGTCGTCGGCGGTGGCCAGCTCGGCCGGATGCTGGGCGAGGCGGCCGCGCCGCTGGGCCTCGAACTGCTCGTGACCGACCCGACGCCGGACTGCCCGGCCGCGCCGGTCGTCCGCGACCAGCTCGTCGGCGACTTCGACGAGGAGGAGACTCTGCGGGAACTCGCCGAGCGCGCCGACTACCTCACGTTCGAGATCGAACTGGCCGACCCCGACGTGTTAGAGCGGGTCGCTGAGGAGACCGGCACACCGGTCCATCCCGACCCCGAGACGTTGCGGACGATTCAGGACAAGCTCGTCCAGAAGCGCCGGCTCGCAGACGCCGGCGTCCCGGTGCCGGCGTTCCGCGCCGTCGACACCGCCGAAGACCTCCGCGAGGCCTGTGAGGACCTGGGCTACCCCGCGATGCTCAAGGCCCGGACCGGCGGCTACGACGGCCGCGGGAACGTCCCCGTCGAGACCCCCGAAGATGTCGAGGACGCCGTCGACGCCATCGCCGGCCCCGCGATGGTCGAGGAGATGGTCGACTTCGAGCGCGAACTCGCGGTCATGGGCTGTCGCGGTGCGGACGAACGGGACACGTTCCCGGTCACCGAGACGATTCACCGCGAGGAAATCCTCCGGGAGTCCGTCGCGCCGGCCAGAGCGTCGAAAGCCGTCCGCGAGCGCGCGCGAGATGTCGCCCACGACGTGCTCGACGTGATGGACGGTCGCGGCGTGTTCGGCATCGAGCTGTTCGAGACGAGCGACGGCGAGATCCTGCTCAACGAGATCGCACCGCGCCCGCATAACTCCGGCCACTGGACTATCGAGGGGTGTCACACCTCGCAGTTCGAGCAGCACCTGCGTGCTGTCACCGGCAAGCCGCTTGGGTCGACCGACCAGCGGTTCCCGACCGTCTCGACCAACATCCTCGGCGACGTTGCGGAACGGCAGCCGGCGGAGCTGGAGGGCGAAGACGACGTGTTAGCGACGCCGCGGGCACACCTGCACTGGTACGGCAAGCGCGAGGTGTACGAACTCCGGAAGATGGGCCACGTGACGCTGACCGGAGCGGACGCGGACGACCTGCTCGCCGACGCACGCACGCTCCGGGACGGACTGACCTTCGAGTGAGCGGCACGGACTGACCTTCGAGGGCCGCGAGTCGGAACCGAGCGGTCTTTGGCCGTTCGGTTCCGAGTCCGAGTATGGAACGACGGGCCTTCCTCCGGGCTGTCGGGCCGGCGGCCGCCGCCGGACTGGCAGGCTGTCTCGGCGGCAGTACCGCTACGGGCGACTACGACGTGGGGATGTCGGCGGCGGCGTTTCGCCCAGTACGGATCGCCGTCGAACCGGGCACGACCGTCCGATGGCTCAACACGAGCAAGCAGGGCCACTCGGTCACTGCATACGAAGGCGAAATTCCCGACGACGCCGACTACTTCGCCTCCGGCGGGTTCGACACCGAGCAAGCGGCCCGCGACAACTGGGGGAGTTCCTCCGGCGGGACACTGTTCGAGGGCGAGGACTTCACCCACACCTTCGAGGTACTCGGCGAGTACCCCTACTTCTGTATTCCACACGAGCGAGCCGGGATGGTCGGGACCGTCGTCGTAACCGAGAATCCGGAGACAGTGACAGGCGACGCGTAGCGCCCGTGCTGTCCCGGCGACGAATAGCGAGTAGCGCCTGTGCTGGTGCCCGACTGCGGGAGCGCCCGCCTCAGTTTTCCTGAATAGGGTCCGGAACGGAGATGCCGGCCGCCGGCGCGTCGTCGCTCTCGTCGCTGACGCTGACCGTCAGCACCGGCATCGGAGCGACGCGCACGACCTTTTCCGTGACGCTGCCAAGCAGGTACCGGTCGTATCCGGTCCGGCCGTGGGTCCCCATGACGATGAGACCGATATCGTTTTCGGTGGCGTAGGCGACGATGCCGGCCGGCGGATTGCCCCATCGGACCTCCCGAACCGCGTCGAGTCCGGCGTCGAGCGCGCGCTGGGCGACCGCTTTCGTCGCGTCCTCCCCGTCCGCAGTGAGTGTTTCCTCCACGCGCTGTTGCACGTCGTCGGGCACCGACCCGTACGCCCGGTCGTCGACGACGTGGACCGCGTGGACCTCGGCCCCGAACCGCTCGGCCAGTGCGACGCCGTGGTCGGCGACCACGCTCATGTCTCCGCTTCCGTCGGTCGGAATCAGCACTGACTCGTACATGTATTATGTTACCATATGCCACAGTATAAACCCACGTCTACGGGTTCGCCGTTGCGACTCGGGATCTCACTACGACGGAAAAAGGTCGAGCGTCGGTGCTGAACCGCGTTAGGCTTCGACGTCGACGTCCTCTTCGTCCACGTCGACGGCCGTTTCCTCTTCGGCGGCGACTTCTTCCGGCCGCGCTTCGAGTGTGGTCTTCTTGATCTCGACGCGTCGGAGCGGGTAGATGTCCTTGGCCTCGCCGTAGATGGCCGAGGAGAGGCGACCCTCGACGACGCTGTCGATCAGCTGCTCGAAGGTGCGGTCTTCGGCCGTCTCGCGGACGAGGTCGATCATCGTCCGGCGGATGGCCTTCTCCTGGGAGGCGTCGGCCTTCTTCGTCGTCACGGCGACGGGCTGGACCTGGACACGGTAGTCGTCCGTGGTCAGCACGGTGACGTAGGCTTCGACCTTCGAGGAGCCGCGGCGGACGAGCGAGCGGAGGTAGTCCCGCGTGAGCTCGTGGCGGATGAACTCCGTGTACGCCGAGTCCGAGGCGACCTCGTTGATCTTGAAGGTCAACTTCGTGTTGTTCTCGCTGGCGTCGTTGGTCAGTTCGCCGAGCGTTGTTTCGATGGTGCGTCCGAGCACCTTGTCCGGTTCGTCTGCCGGTGTCTTACCGAGAACCTCCCGGTCGAACTGCTCGGGAGCCTGCACGGTGTACCACCGTTTCTGTTCTGCGCGCTTTGAAACGCTTCGTTCACTCATGATTGGATTGTGTGTGTTGGTCTGCGAGCTGTGCTGCAACCCGGATGTTGACGACGTAGTCGTCGACGGTCGCCTGTAGGCCGCCGGTCGAGTCACGCTCGACGGTCGTGACCACGGCGTCGCCCTCGACGCGCGTGGTCATCTCGTCGGTGTTGTCGGGCCGCACCGCGCGTGCGACGCGTTCGGGCGAGTCGTGTGTCGTGCGGATCTCCGCCCGTCTCATACTGCCTCCCGGAACGCTTCGATGAAGTCGGCCGTCGAAACGTCGAACCGAGCGCGTGCCCGGTCGCCGGTCCCGACGGCGTCACCGCCGACCGTCTCGGCGGCTGCGTGCATCGTTTCGGCCACGTCCCGGCCGTCCGTGGCGCGGGCCGCGGCCTCCGTGTCGGTGACGACGAGCGTCACCGGTTCCGGCGCGCGGAACTCCGCGAACAGTCGGGCGACGGTGCCGGTCGGCATCGCGTCGCCGCGGGCGACGAACAGGCCGTCGTACCGGCCCGTGGTCGCCTCGGCGACCGCTTCGTGAGCGCGTGCCGCGTGGCTGCGCCAGGCTGCCAGCGCGTCCTCGCGGACGGCTTCGTGGCCGAGTGCGAGCGCGACGCCGGTGCCGGGCTGTTCCCGTGCGACGGCGTCGAGTACGTCGGCGTAGCCGCCGACCGTCTCGAAGGGGCCACCCACCCTTGGGCGAAGCGCGCGCTGGACTGCGTCGGCGGCCCGGGGCGGCGCGTCCGCGGTGACGGCCAGAGCAACCAGCGACGCGAGGCGTCGGTGGTCGTCGGCTGCGAGGGAGTCAGCCTGTGCCGACTCCGCGTCGAGACCCAGTTCGGCGAGTGCAGCCCGCGCTGTGTCGGCAGCACCCGAGAAGGGCGCGACGAACAGCGTCGAGTGGGCCAGCCCGTCCGCGAGGTCCGCTGTCGGAACGGCGACGCCGGGCCGGCGTTCGAGCCCCGCCTGCTCGGCGGCTTCGGCGATGGTCCCGTCGACTTCGCCGGCGGCAATCGTGCCGGCCAGGGCGAGCGCGGGGTCGGCCGTTCCGCCGAGTTCGCGGGCGGTTTCGAAGGCGGTCGCGGCGGCGCGGTCGGTCAGCGTCACGTCGGCGGTCGACTGCGTGCGGCCGATGGCGACGGTGATGTCGGTCTCCGTGGTCCGATCGGGGTTCTCGAACGGGCGGACGACGCTCGCCTGGAACGGCGTGTCGTCCAGCGCCTGCGCCAGCAAGCCGGTCGCCGCAAGCGCCTCGCCGGTCGCGTCGCTGACGAGGCGCACGAAGGCGGCCTCGCGGAGCGACCCGGCGAGCTCGCCCGGCGATGTGGCTGGCGTCGGTTCCCGACCGGTCGCCGACATCTATTCGAGACCCAGGGCTTCGACGGCGTTGTCGTAGCTGTAGGTGAAGTCCTCGTCGACCTCGTCGCCGCGGTAGTAGTCGATGAGGCGTCGGATCTTCGACTGCGTGTTCTGGAGCGCACGCTTGTTCTGGTAGTCACCGGGGTTTTCGTCCATGTGATCGCGCAGGCGGACGGCCCGCTCGAGCAGGTTCCGAAGGTCCTCCGGCAGGTCCGGCTCGGCCTCGTTCTCCTCGAGGATCTCGGTGACTTTCTTGCCGGTCGCGAGCGAAACGTCAGGGATCGGCGTGCCCTGAACGCCTTCGTCGCGCAGCTTCAGGCCGATCTCGCTGGGCGAGTGGCCCTGTTCGGCCAGTTCGACGACGCGCGCTTCGATGGCGTCTTCGTCGACATCACTCCACTCCGGGGGTTCGTCTGCCGCCGGTTTGTCCGAATCGGACGAACCGCGACGGCGTGTATGCATTCGTGCCATTGTAATCTGGTTGGAACGGCACAGACCGCTGTGCTGCAACAGGTTTCGATGCGGTGTTGGCGCTGGTGCGCCGAACACGGCCGCAATCCCAAGCCGTGAAAGTCCACGGCGAGTCAGATTTGCGGTCGTGCAGTTCCCGTTGTCGTGTCGGCGGTCACGCGACTAAACCGTTTTCATCTCCACACGGACCGTCAGCCCGTCGACATCCTGGCCACTCAGCTTATACGGAAAGAGATGCTCCACAGGGTATGCACGGTAATGGTCAGGCACCAAACCGGGGACAAAGTGGCCCGCTCGGGCTCATCCTCGTGTTCGCCCTCGTCATTGCCTCGACGACGGCTGTTGTCGTCATCGGTGCAGAGGCCATCACCACCACACAGGGCCGACTGGATGTCGAACGCACCGAGAACACGATGACGCAGTTCGACTCGAAGGTCGCGCTCGTCGCCCTCGGCCAGTCGAGTGTCCAGCAGGTCGACCTGCCCGCCAGCAGCGGATCAGCGTACGACGTTCGCGGGGACGCGGGGTGGATGAACATCACCTACACCAACGCCACCGGCGACGTGACGACCATCAGGAACGGGTCCCTCGGGGCGGTCGTCTACGACGGCGACGGAGCGGAGATCGCGTATCAGGGCGGCGGCGTCTGGCGGACCGACGCCGACGGCCAGGCGGTCATGATCTCGCCGCCGGAGTTCCACTACCGGAGTCGGACGCTGACGCTCCCCCTTGTGACCGTCTCCGGCAACGAGCGAATCGAGCAACGAGCCGCCGTCACGCGCAACGACACGACCCAGTACTTCCCCGACACGGCCCGGGACGAGGCCCTGCGGAACCCGCTCAACGGGAGCGATATCAACGTCACCGTCCAGAGCGACTACTACCGCGCCTGGGGGTCGTACTTCGAAGAGCGGACCGACGGGACGGTCACCTACGACCACTCGGCGGAGACAGTGACCGCCGAGCTCGTCATCCCGTTCAACGCGACCTTCGAAAACAGTGTTGCCACTACCGCTCCTGAAGGCCTGACAGTGAACGGTGGCGACCCAATCGACAATAGTGAACAGGGAATCGCCTTCCCTTCAGTCGACGAACGAATCGAAGACACGGTTTCGGACTGCGAAAGTAGTAGTTGTAAGTCATCGACCTCGACAATCGATGCTGGCGGCACCTATTATTACACCACCGATCCCGGGGACCTGACAGTCAATGATCCCGGAGACAACGTCACCATTGTCATCAATACGGGCGGGTCCGCGTTCAGTACCGATACCATCGAACTCACCAATGTCGACGACAACCATCACGTTACTATCCTCGTCCGACACTCGATGGATCTCAACGGCGACTCTGTCAACCATGTCGACGGTGACGCCAGTGAATTGAAGGTTCTCGTTCATTCTGACGGAGACGTAGACTCTAATGGGAAGTCGGATTTTGTCGGTCTCCTTATTGCTCCGGGGTCGTCGTGTGACATGAACGGCGTTGGGTATCTCGAGGGTGCCATTATCTGTGAAACCGTAACTGTCAACGGTAATTCAGGAACCGTCAAGTATAATGATGCTGTCCAAGAGCTCGACCTTGACCTGACCGACCCCAGCGATACGCAGATCACGTATCTCCACGTCTCGGTTAACGACGTGAACGTGACCGACGGCTGACCTACCGCTCGAAGTCGATCCGTATGTCGTGGCTGACGACGTACACGCGTTCGACTGTCCCACTCGTCGGGTACTCACAGCGCATCAGTGTCTGTGTCTGCGTGGGGCAGTCAAAGCCCTGTCCGAGGAAGTACTCGGTCCACAGCGGCGCTCGTGGTGACTCGATTCTGACGGAGACGTTGCTCGCTGCGCCCGCAGTGTCGTTATACCGGACGGCGGAGCCGTCGTTGAGCGTCCGGATGAGCGCGGTCGACCCGCCGACGCTGGTCTGGTTCGACGACCGGAGGACGACCATATTGAGCAGGAGGCGGTCGTTCCGGATCACGTGTGGTGGCTCCCGGATGACAAGCCCGCCGTCGGGGTTCGTCCTGAAGACGGCCCCCATGTTGTACACCAGGCGCTGGTCGCGGTCGTTGCGGTAGACGATGGGCGACGAGGTCCGGTTCAGGACGGGCGTCCCGTTGACAGTCACGTTCAGCGTCGTCCCCTCGGCGGTGTACAACGTCGATTCGCCGACGCTGACCTCCGTCCCTCTGCTTGGGGCACCTCGCATGTACACGTCGGCGACGTTGTCGGCGAGGATGTCGAAAGCCCGCTCCGCGTTGTCGAGTTGCTCGTTTTGCTTTACGTCCTCCAGCGTACCGAGCCCGCTGACGGAGACGACAGCGACCGCGGAGATGACGAGGCTGAACACGAGGACGTATCCGAGGACTTCGCTCGCCGCCCGAGCGTCCGTCGGCTCACCCATCCTGTACCTCCAGCGCGTCGCTTGCCCCGTTGTAGGCAACCTTGACCGTCCCGCCGTCGACCGTCGATTCCCGGAGGGTCGTTCGGTTCGTCACGCTCACCGTGACTCTGACTTCGGGAGCAGCCGATGTCAGGACGAGCCGCTCTGCACTCGGATCGAGAGACAGCCGATAGCTGCTTCCGGACACCCGTTCCGGGAACGTCTGTCGGGTGGTGGCCGTCAGCGACGTGCCGCTGCTGTCTGCCGCTACCACCAGTCTATCGACACGCTCGAATTCCGCGGCCACCTGCTGGCCGATAACTGACAGTTCCTCCCTGATGACGCTCTCCTGTCGTTGCTCGACGAAGCCGGTCCCAGCTACCAACAGCCCGGTCACCAGAACCGCTGTTATCGCCAGCGTGAGGGCGTACCCGAGCGGCGTCGAAACGGCACGGGACTCACGCATCCGGCTCACCCGGTGCGACCCGCACCGACGTATTGTACCACACGTCCGGTCCGTCGTACACGAACTGGACTTCGGCGTCGTAGATGGCATCGTCGGACAGAGTTGTCAGTAGGATTGACGGGCCGCCACCGGAGTAGACGACCATCTCGAAGTCACCGGTTGTGTAGTTCGTGTTCTTGAAGTGGACATCGTACTCGTCCCCGGCCCCGTTCCCGAACCAGAAGTTCGCGCCGCTGTCGTTCCGCCGCAGCGCATCGCAGGGCTGACCGTTTACCAGTCCGGCTGTCACCTCGATTCGGTTCGCTGTCGACGATGGAACTGAGCAGCGTTCGGTCCGGTTCTCCGACGCTGACGTTCCATTTCGAAACGTTTTGACGTGTACATCACTGGTGGTTTCCCAGATCTGTGCCCGCCAGCTGTTCCGATCACCGGTGGCCGTTGTGTCGTTAACCTTCACGACCAGCGGGGTACTCTCGCCGGGGAGGTCGGAGGCATTGAACACCAGTCCACGGGTTCCGTTTGCACCCGAAACTCGCTCTACGCTGTCGGCGACGGTGTAGCTGTTATTCGTCCTGTCGATAGCGCCGCTGACACGCTTGCCGTTCCGATGGCCGGCGTACGTGACGTTGCTGAGCGTTCCGGAGGTTGCTGACAGGGCTTCGGTCTGGGTACTCACGTTCCGCAGGCTTCGGTTGAACGCATCGACCGGAGCGGACGGGTTGTAGTGGTTCGCTTGCTCGATGGCCGTGCCGGCGTTTGCCTCGGTGGCTGCCCTCGCTGCCAGCGCCCCGCTGCTCCCGGCTGTCTCGCCCCGGCTCGCAAGGTTCTCGGTGAAAATAGCCGAGTTGACCACCAGGGCCAGTCCGATGAAGACAAGCGCGAGCGCGAGTCCGGCGACCAGCAACAGCTGTCCGCGGCTGTCGTCTCTCAGATGCGCCACGAGACCACCTCTACACGGACCGTGTTGTAGACGGTGTCCCCTCTGTCCGGGATGGGGAACCCCGACGCTTCAGACAGCGTCGTCTCGTTTTGCGTCCCGTCGGTGTCGTACAGATGATCGTCGTCCGTCAGCGTGATGGTGTACGAGGCCGACACCGCGTTGTCGCTCGGGCGGCCGTTGTACAAGTAGATGATCGGGCTCTGGCTCCGGTCGCCACGGAACCTGATGTAGACGTTGTATGCGATGCCTCGCTCGTCGAAGACCCGCTCCAGCATCCCGCCGAACGTGTTGCTCGGCGGCGTGCTGGCGTACACGCCGAGACCCGTCCCGCTCGCGTTGTGGTACTGAGCGCTGCTGTTGTCCCAGTACAACAGCGCGGGTTTGAGGGCGTTCCGCTCCGCCGCGGTCGCTAACAGCCCGTCGCTGATCGCCCGCTGCTGGTTCTCGATGTGTTGGCTCGACGTGCTCGCAGACAGCGGCGTCACTGCCGTCATCTGCAACGCGAAGATGAGTCCCGTCAGGAGCACGAGACTGGCGACGATAGCCTCCAACGTGTGTGCTTGCCCCCGCATCTACCACACCTCCACAACGACGGTCACGTCTTGCCCGTCTAACCAGACGACTCGCAACGCCGTCACGGTCGCCTCGTTGTCCGCCGGCAACGGCTGTCCCCGTGTCAGGATCACATTGGCGGTGTCCTCTGCGTCCGGACAGGCAGTCGCCGCGACCAGCGAGTCGTCGCTGTCGTCCCAGCAGAGCGTGTCACGGGCCGTCGCCGTCGACGAAGCGTTCCCGACGACGGTCACGTTGGCGTTTTGCGTGGCGGGATCGAGGCCGAGCTGTTCGGCGAGGGATGTGTCCTCGAACTCACACCCTGAAGACTCATCGAAGAACTGGACTGTACAGTCCGTTCGCAGCGAGTACGGACTCCGTGGCGACCCGAGTACCGACTTGGTAAGGTGGTCGACGGCCCGGTCTGCGGTGACAGTCTGTGCCTGTGCGCTGGCCGTGAACGGCGACAACAGCCCCGGAACGAACAGGAAAATGAAAATGAGGACCCCGAGAAAGAGGCTAATGCCGATGGCGAAATCGAGGTTCGTCTGTCCCCGCGACGCGGCTCCCGCTTGTGGCTTCTCGTTTGAACGCCTGCGTGTCCTGTCCCCTTGCATGCTCACTCCGGCCAGTAGTGTCTGCTTGTCTCTGACGCTGGATACTCTTGTACATTGTGGCCCCCGGGGTGGTGACGGACGCCACTGACTCACACCCCCGCAACGGTTCGATGCCTTTATCAAAAGCCACTGGATACGATTAGGTGCAACGCGGGCTCGTAGATCAGGGGTAGATCACTCCCTTGGCATGGGAGAGGCCCCGGGTTCAAATCCCGGCGAGTCCATCCTAATTTTACCGTCGTGGGCGGGAGCTTGGCAACACAATTAGACAGGTCAGGGATATAGCCCGGCGGATTTTATAATGAACCAGACAATCGAAGTCACAATGCTATTCAACCAAGATATTAGGAAAAAGGCGGTCAGAGACATTACTAAGCCAATAATTACGCGCCGTTCTCCGGATTCAATTAAAAAGTTGGCCGTGGTGAATCGCCAGACGTAGCTTGATTTCACGGTTTCAGCGACTTCTTGATGTTGTGAACGACACATATCAAAACGAGCTCACGAAATTCACCGTACCAAGTTCGCGCACGCACGGCGTCGCCGAGCGTGCGCTTAATCGTCGAGAAGACGGTTTCACACATCGCTCTCTGGCGGTATCGAGGCCCATCGATCCGCGCGTTATGCGCGTGATCGATGGGCCGGAACTCTCGATGTTTAATCAGCGGTCTTACGCCCTCTTCGCGGAGTTTGTCGCGTAAATCCATCCAGTCATAGCCTTTGTCCGCAGCGAGGCTGGCGAGGTCGCCCGCATTGCGGCGGGCGACCTGCCAGCCGAGCTGTGTGTCGTGGCGTTTCTCGGTCGTACCGTGAACGTCCAGAATGGCTTGGCTTTCCGTGTCGATGAGAGCAGTCGCTTCGAGCGTCTGAACCCGGTAATTCGTCCGGCGGCAGTAGTGCTTGCTAGCGTTTTCTCGGTCGAAAAATGTCGCGTCGATCGCGGCGTGACCACTCGTGTCGTGCAGCTGCGCCGAGAGGCGCAGCAGCACTCGCCAGAGTGCTGTCTTGATTCTATCAAACCACTTGACTAGCGTGGAGTGATCGGGGAGATCGGCCGCGTCGAGGCCGATATCCCCGAGTATTTGTGGCATCTCGCTTAGCAAATCGAATGCTTCTCGGTAAGATTTTTCCAGGTAAACCCGCAGACAGTGCAGCGATACCACCGCATACTCGGCGAAGCCGCCACCCCCTTCGGGGGCGGCGACTTCGCCTCACTCACCAACAGCATTTTTAGCTAACTGAACGACGTTGCTCGTGAAGCGGGAAATTTTCGACATAGGCATCGACGGTTTCCCGCTTCAACTTCCTAGTTCTAACGGTCGAAACCGACGCTGTCCAGCGATTCACCAGAGCCAAAAAGTCAAATTGATCCCAATCCGCGTTACGCAGGTAGCTCCTGATCCTCCATATACAAACAATGAGTACTCCGAACGCAACTACGGCCTGTAGAAATGTCACTACAGACAGTAATTCAGTCAACATATAGGATGATAGCATTGGCAGAAATATAGTATTGCTGAACAGTCATTGTGATATCAGTAAATCCAGGCTACGACACACAGTCGGTAGTCTGTACCGGGTGGATGCTCGTTGAGAGTGAATATGTGCAGTTAGTGTATCTCTGATAGAACTGTTATCGATACGAGGTGAAACAGTACACTTATGTGTAATAGTTGGTATGTAATTGAATATGTTCGAGTGGGGCAGCCGGGGGGCTGGAGACCGGGGTGTATCGCACGTTTTGGGCGTGGTGTTGTTGGCGAGTGCAGTTATCATCGGTGCCGTACTGATCGTCCAGGTGGGCCAGCAGACGATTGGTGATGTCAACAACGACGCGAACGTCGAGCTCGCAGAAGAGGTGATGCTGTCGGTGGATCAGAGCTTCCAGCGGTCGGACACCGACGAGTCAATCGAGATCCCGGATCGTGTGCGGTCCGATGTCGACGTTTCAAGCGAGGCGGCGTACAATCTAACGCTGAACGGACGCCCGGCTTGTTCAACGGGGAACCGCTCGCTACAGACGATGCGATATCAGGAGGACGGGCAACAGGTCGGCTACCAGGGCGGGGGCGTGTGGCGGATGACCGAGTCGGGGGCAACGATGTCATCGCCACCTGCGGTGAACTACGATGAAGGGGCGCTGTCGCTCTCGTTCGCGAACATCTCGGGACAGCAAATTAACGGTGATTCCGTGTCAGTTCACACGGATAGGAACGCTACGCGCAACCATGAACAGGCGCTCGGCGAGGCCTTATACACTAACTGGTCCTACGCGAAAGCCCGAAGCAAACTAAACAATGAGAGCACGCTCTCGGGGACACAGAAATGTGACCCGCGGCGAGTCACTGACGCGAATCTGACAATCAAGAACAGTGACTATGCTCGCGCGTGGGCAGACTGGGCACAGAGTACATACGACGACAAGTACGTCGAGGTGACGCCGAACTCGGCCGAACCAGGTGAGACGATCCACATCAGATTCGCACTCGGTGACGTGAGCGATCCGGCGTTCGAGGTGGATCGCATGTCAGTCAAGGAGAACTCGTCGGATAATCAAAAAGCACTGGTAACCGCTACGGTCCGGAACACCGGTGGCTTGCAGGACACACAGGCCATTCAGTTCAATCGGTCGGGCGCATCGAAGAACAAGACGGTCGAAGTCACACTCGCTGAGGAGGAATCGATCACTGTAAACAAGTCGCTGAACGCCGATAACGGTACGCACAACTTTACCGTGGCATCTAACGATGACGAAGCCTACGAGATAATTAACTATACGTCAGTTCCCGGGTCACCATCGCTAAATATCACCAACGCCTCGATTCCTGCATCAGCGCGGCTAAATCAGGTCCCATCGGCTACCGTTACAGTCAACAACACTGGTACTATGACGGCCGATCAGAACGTCACGTTCCTCGTTAACGGGTCAGTCAACGCCACGCGGAGCGTCACGATCCATCCGGGCAACAATACAACGGTCGACTTCGGGCCGGCGATGCCGACCAGCGAGAACGGGACCTACGACATCGAAGTCACGACGGACGACGATACGTATTCTCAGTCCAGTGAGGACGGCCACTACTTCGTTGTCGGTGACTCAGGCGTCTACGAGATCACGTCAGTCTCGCCACCCGGTGGACTACAGAGCGGCGAGAAAGCAACTATCGGTGCGACCATCGAAAACACCGGTGACGTTCGGAAGTCAGAGGTCGCTACGATAACTATCAAAAACGAGTCCGGGACAGAAGTGTACTCGGAGTCAAAAACACTCACGCTCGATGGGACCCGGAGTGGGGCCGAAAACGAGACGGTGTCAATTACGAGTGGTGCGCTCACTACACCGTCGTACAGCAACTACACGTATATTGTCGAGACGCCGGACGACACTGTCAACGGAACGTTCACCGTCGGTAAGTCGGCCCCGCCGGTGTTCGATGTCACCAGCGTCTCCGTCGATAATCCGGTCGGACCGGAAAACGAAACCGAGGTCGGATTCACGGTCACGAACACCGGTGGAGAGCCGGATAGTCAGACGCTTCGCATCAGTAGCGACTGGACGGACGATACATCGTCGGATGAGCAACTCGACCCCGGTGAGAATACGACAGTCACACAAACGGTTACTGCTCCGTCCGAAGAGGGTTTCTACCGCCTGAACTTCACTACTGAAAACCAAACCACTTGGCGGATATTGAACGTCCAGTCGGATTTGGTCGTCGAACGAGACGGCTCGGGACTCACCACGAAGGAGCGAGTCAACGCTTCAATTGAACTTAAAGGAGCAGAGCTCGAAGGAAGTGGGTGGGATTACATAAGTCACGCCTATGTAACCATGTCGTTAGATGTCCAAAACCAGTCTGGACAGCACACGATTCCACTGTGGCGCGATGTCGGCTATGACTTCGAAGACGGGGATGTCAACGGCCCATACGCCGAACGACGACTCATCAACGATGCGTATGCTGACCCGTACGAGTACTCGAAAACATTTGAAAAGAATTCGAGCATTTCTGTCGTCGCCAAGTCATACAGCTGTCATCGGTATGAGTATACTGGAGTCACATTTAAAATAAATGAGAGATGGTACGATACCGCAAGATGCAGCGACCCAGCTGGAGTCCGTATTTCGATTAGCGATCCTGAGAACAGTCAGAACGTCGATATCCTAGCCGACGGGGAGCGGCTACCCGGGTACGGCCAGGCAGAGCCAGAACAGCGTAGTCTTGAAGATATGCTCGGTGAGCAACGGCTTAACGAGACCGAAGACAGCGACCGCGCGTCGCTGAACCTCGCCGACGGGGAACGCGTGTTCCTCTATGAACTCTCGAAAGAGGACGCAAATCCCGACAATGCTGGGAGTACAGGTGACCCGGACTACAACGACGCAGTCGTTCTCTTCCGGACGAACGCTCTCGAACGGGATGTCACGGAGCCGCGGTTCAAGATACTCGACGTTGACGCTCCGGCCCGTGTTGACGAGAACACAGACGCGACGGTAACAGCGACTATCAAAAACGTTGGTAACGCTAGCGGTACCGCGAAACTCACCACCACCTTCGACGGCAGCCCATACAGTGTGAAGACTGAAACTCTCGAAAGCGGCTCGAGACACCAATTCGATATCGACTTGGCGACTTCGAGCAAGACCCCGGGCCAGTCGTACCAGTACAAGCTTAACCTTACCAATCCAGACAGTAATGCGACCGCTGGCGGGAAGGAGTGGGGCGGGAACGTCTACGTCGGCGAGGAAGACGGACCGTTCATGCAGGTCGATTCGGTGCGGGCCCCAGGCACAATCAACGACGACGAGTCTGCAAACGCAACAGTCACCATCGCGAACGTCGGTGAGGCGAAGGGAACTGCCGAAATCGAACTCTATACGAAGAACACGGACCACCCCAGTCCGTCCTTCTCCCAACATGACTCTGCAACTATTTCACCACTCAATTACAGTGAGACGGAGCAGCTAAACCTCAGTCTGCCGACCGACCGCGGTAACTACACGTACTACGTGACGACTCGGGACAGCACGTCGGCCAAGCAGTCGTTCTTCGTCGGCCAGTCACACGTCGTGGTGAACGACACGCAGGGAGTCAACATCGGCGCAGAGGCGTACGATACCTCGACGCTCATCGAACGCCGCGGGGGCGCACAGCGGATGACCGTCGAAGTCCTCAATACCGGCACAGTTGGTGACGACCGGAAGGTAAAACTCACCGTCGAGAACAAGAGCGACGGGGGGACAGCGTTTACTGGGTCGACGACCGTCACAGCCGGCAGCGGCGACCTGACTGGCGTCGAGGAGTACCCAGCGTGGGCTGGCTACGATGTCGATCTTGACCCCGGTTACTACACCTACGAGGTTGCCGTGTACAACGAAACGTCCAGCGACCCCGAAGACACCGCGACTGGTGAGCTGTATCTCAAAGAAATCGACGAGCGTGGCGCGACCGGCAATGACTCACCGATCTCGATTGATTCCGAGATGGTGACTATCGGCGGCTGAGATTTCGGTCCCGCGATGTTGCGTCGACCGGTGGTCAGTCAGACGCTGTCTGATACCCGCTACGTGTCGTGGCGGTTGCGCTTCACCGCCTGTCCAATTGCAGACTGCGATGTTTAAACTATCTTATCAGGGCCGGAGCCGCTGGTAATATGGCCGTACGGGATCGCTCAGGCCGGTCAGTTGTCCCTCACAGCTTTCGAAGGAAACTGCACACAGCGGTCGCTCGCCGGGGGAAGCCACCGAAAGAAAAGCGGGTCTGTGTGTCGCCGAATTAGCCGAAGAGTTCGCCGAGGCCTTCGCCGCTTGCCTCGTCGTCCTCGTCGTCATCGTCGTCGCCGCCGTCGTCGGCAGCCTCTTCTTCAGCGTCTTCCTCAGCTTCCTCGGCCTCGTCAGCGTCACCCTCGGCGGGTGCGGCCGCGCCGCCGCTTGCCGGCACCGGTGCCGCAGCGGCCTGGTCGACGGCCTCCTCGATGTCAACGTCTTCGAGGGCGGCGACGAGGGCCTTGACGCGGGACTCCTCGACATCGACGCCCGCAGCGTCGAGCACGTCGGTGAGGTTGTCTTCGTTGATCTCTTCGCCCGATTCGTTCAGGATGAGTGCAGCGTATACGTATTCCATTGTTGTAGTGTGAGTTGTTAGAACATCTCTCCGAGTGCGTCGCCGGCGTCGCCGTCATCGTCGGCCTCATCGGCCGCGTCGGAATCGGCGTCCGCCTCGTCCTCGGATGCGGTGTCCTCGTCTTGGTCGTCAGTCGGTTCTTCGGTGGTCGCGTCGGCCTCGACGCCCTGAAGCTCCTCCGGGAGCGCCTCCTCGTCGTCGATCTGCGAGGCGAGCGCACGGACCTGTGCGTCGGCCTTGCTCACGAGGTCAGGCACGACTTCGGGGTCCTCGATGGCCGCCTGAAGCGCGAGGCTCTTGGCGTCGCCACGAGCGGACTGGAGCATTGTCGGGGCCGTCGTCGCGGTCGGATAGTCGGCGTTGACCGAGAGGTTGAACGCTCGGCCGGCAGCCGCCTGGATGTCGCTCCGGTACTCGTCGACATCGAGTTCCAGTTCCTCGGGTTCGAACAGCACGCCGTCGGCGAAGACGGCACGAAGGTCGAGACCGACTTCCTTCGGTTCGATGCCGAGTTCGTTCAGGACGTTCGCGAGTTCCTGGGAGACTTCCTCGCCGGTGTCGAGCACGACCGAGTCAGAAAGGACCTGAATGGAGCCTTCCTGGATGCGTGCGTCGGCACCGACGCTCTGGAGTTCGCCCACGAACGGGCCGGGGTCGACGCCAGTGTCGCCTTCCGGAATCACGATATCGTTCGGGGCCACCTCGCCGGCACCGATGGGTGCGGGCGTCTTGGAGGCCTCGAGTTCCTGGAACAGCGAGAACGGGTTGTTGTCAGTCCCGATAAGACCGACCTGCCCGGTGATGTAACCGTTGAGGTCTTCGAGCCCGTCGTCGACTTCGTCGAGCGCACGCTTCAGAAGCGTGTTCCGGGAGACACGAAGTTCGGCGGTCCCGTGCAGGTCACGCCGCATGTCCTGCAGTTGTCGGGACGGGATCCCGGCGATGTTGACGACGCCGACGCTCTCGTAGGACTCGATCATGTCCACAATGGCGTCGACCTCTTCCTGCTTCCACTCGGGGATGGTTTCGGTCTTGCGTTCGGATTCGGCGCTCATATCAGGCCACCTCCATCGCAGGCCCCATCGTCGTCTTCACGTAGACGCTGTCGATGTTGAGCGGGCCCTTCTCGAGGTCCGCGTGCAGACGGCGGAGGATAACGTCGATGTTGTCCGAGATGTCCTCGGCGGACATGTCCTCCGCGCCGACCCGCGTGTGGAACGTTCGCCGTTCCCCGCTGCGGAGCTGCACGGTGTTTTTCATGCGTTCGATGACCTCGACGACATCGTCGTCGGGGTCGAGCGGTTCCGGCATCTTCCCACGCGGACCGAGGACGGTCCCGAGGTAGCGACCGATGTCCTGCATCAGATCCTTCTCCGCGATGAAGAAGTCAGTGTCATCGGCGAGGTCCTTGGCGGCGTCGTCGTCGCCACCCAGTTCCTCGAGTTCGTCCTCGTCGAGTACGTCGTCTGCGACTTCCTCGGCACGGAGGGCGGTTTCGCCCTCAGCGAAGACCACAATAGTGGTCTCCTGACCGGTGCCAGCAGGAAGCACGACGGACTCGTCGACGCGGTTCGACGGGTCGTTAAGATCTAAGTCGCGCAGGTTCACAGCGAGATCGACCGTTTCGCGGAAGTTCCGCTCAGGTGCGTCCTCGAGTGCGCGCGAGACTGCGTTCTCTATTTCCTGATCTGCCATTGTTCACCTCCGTAGTACGCCAATCGGCTTCTACGGGTCAGTGAAACAGGCGGATGCCTGTCTCGTAGGGGTAGACGCCAATGCGACACTTAAACCCGTCGAACCAGCCCAAGGGCCGCTGACGGGCGTGTTTCCGGTTCGCAGGGGCCGGTCGGTAACGGCGGTTCGACCGATTGCGCAGCGGCTCGGTAGCGTCGAAAGCAAGGAAAAACACACGCAAGTCGCGTGTAGCAACGCCAGTCCGACTTACGCTTGTGCTTCGGCCGCGAACACGTCGTCGTACTCGCCCGCGTCGATGCGCTCCTTGAACTCGCGTGGGTTCTCGCCTTCGATGGTGACACCGAGCGAGGTACAGGTGCCGACGACTTCCTTCGCGGCGTTCTTCAGGTCGTAGGAGAGCAGGTCGGAGTGCTTCTGCTCTGCGATCTGTTTCACCTGGTCGACCGTGAGGTCAGCGACGAAGTCCTCCTGGGGTTCGCCGCTGCCGGTCTCGAAGCCGGCTTCGTCCTTGATGAGTTCAGCCGTCGGTGGGACACCGACTTCGATCTCGAAGGAGCCGTCGTCGTCGTACTCGACGGTGACGGGGACTTCAGTGCCGTCGAACGCTGCCGTTTGGTCGTTGATCTCCTGTACGACTGCCTGCACGTCTACCGGTGTCGGGCCGAGTTCCGGACCGAGCGGCGGGCCAGGGTTGGCCTCTCCACCGGGAACGAGGACTTCAATAGTTCCAGCCATACATAGTGGAATCCTCGCGGCAGTTTAAAGGATTGCGTTTCGCGGATCGCTGCGTGAGGCCCCCACACGCACGAACGCTCACCGTTTAGAGCCTATCGACAAGCGGCATCCGCCAACTCAGGCGATCGTCACGCCGTTTCGTGCGAGGAAATCGCTTGCGTCTTTGATTTCGACTGGGGAGCCGATTATCCGAACCCGTTCACCGTCGTGGTGAACGCTTACTGTGAACCGCTGCTCCAACTCCTCACGGATGCCGTCCAGCGCACCCGCTGGCAACAGTATCTGCGTACTGTCGCGGAATCGACTCGCCGCACCCATTATCGACATATGACGGAGGGCAGCCTATAGGTGTGTCGAATTACATGAGTGGCGTTTGACCATTCTGAACGCCAGGACAACAGTGTTCTCACGCGCCAGTGGGGGAGCGTCGGCGAGGGAGGAAAGCCTTATTCGGTGTGAGGGGCCGACATACACCTAATGGGGCTCGAAGAGGAGATTCAGGAACTCGAAGACGAAATCGCCAGCACTCCCTACAACAAGTCTACAGAGGCCCATATCGGTCGGCTGAAGTCCAAGCTCGCGGAGAAAAAGGAGAAGCTGGAACAGCAGGCGTCTTCAGGCGGTGGCGGAGGCTATGGCGTCGAAAAACACGGCGACGCGACCGTCGCGCTCGTCGGGTTCCCCAGCGTCGGGAAGTCGACGCTGTTGAACGCCCTCACCAACGCCGAGTCCGAGACAGGGGCCTACGAGTTCACCACGCTCGACGTGTATCCGGGGATGCTCAAATACAAGGGCGCGAACATCCAGATCCTCGACGTTCCCGGGCTCATCGAGGGAGCCGCTGGCGGCCGCGGCGGCGGCAAAGAGGTGCTGTCCGTCGTCCGAACCGCTGACCTCATCGTTTACCTCATCTCCGTCTTCGAAATCGACCAGTATGACCGCCTCAGTGAGGAACTGTACAAGAACAAGATCCGCCTCAACCAGGACCCGCCGTGGGTCAACGTCCGAAAGAAGGGCAAGGACGGCATTTCCGTCAACACCGCCAGCGACGTAGCACTCGACGACGAGACCGTCAAGGCGGTTCTGCGCGAGCACGGCTACGTCAACGCCGACGTGACCATCGGCTCGGATATCGATATCGACCAGCTCGTTGACGGCGTGATGGACAACCGCGTGTATCTGCCTTCCCTCGTCGCCGTCAACAAGGCCGACCTCATCGAGCCCGACTACCTGCCCAAGGTAGAAGACGAACTCCGAGAGCGGGACATCGATCCCGACGAGGCCATCTTCATCAGCGCCGAGGAGCAAAAAGGACTCGACAGCCTCACCGAACGCATCTGGGAGGAACTGGGTCTCATTCGGATCTACATGGATAAACCTGGTCGAGGCGTCGACCGCGAGGAGCCGCTGATACTCCGAGAAGGAGATACGGTCGATGACGCCTGCGAGAAACTCGGCGGGAGCTTCGACGACCGGTTCCGGTTCGCTCGCGTGACCGGGCCGAGCGCCAAACACGACGAACAGCAGGTCGGTCGCGATCACGAACTCGCGGACGAGGATATCCTCCGCATCGTCGCCAATCGATAACTTGCTTGCTTTACGTCACTCGCGTGCACGCGCATGTCTGTGCAGAGTAGATGCGTTCATGGGTATAGAGTCCTGCCACCACGTATGGACCACGGTCCCCGACGCCGCCTCGTCGCCGTCGTCATTGCCGGGCTTGTTCCCTGGACTGCGGTGCTGATCGGGACAGAACTGACGCTTGTCTTCTCGTTTGGCCTGTTCAACACGAACCCGCCGGAGCTACTGCCCGTCTACGACTACTTTCTCCGGTTTACTGGTAGACTCCCGCAATTTATCGAGTCGTGGGGATCGGGCGTCTTGCTGTACGTGTTTGCCCTGAGCAGTGCCGTTGCTGGCGTCGTCTGGCGCGAAGACGTTCGGCTCACGGCCCTGGCCCTGGCAGGTGCAGGGCTGTCCCAGATTCCAGTGTTCCTGGGATTCAACAGACGACTCAACTACGTGGCCGTCCCGGTCGGCTCCCTCGTCTTGCTCGCCGTCGTCTGGTGGTACTACCTGCCAGCGATCCGCAGCGACTGAGTAGCGCAGCGGTCCCCGTATTGAATCCGGACGGAACCACCTGTGGCGGTAGCCTTTTCGCCCGCTCGCACTATGGGCCGTGTATGTGGTCACTCGATCATACGATGATGCGCGTTGCGGATCTGGACGCGTCGCTCGACTGGTATCAGACACATTTCGACTACGAGGAGAAGGGTCGCTGGGAGGCCGACACCTTCACAAACGTCTTCCTCGGGCCGGAGGACGTTCACGACGAGGGCGCGCTGCTGGAACTTACCTACAACCACGACGGGCGCTCGTACACGATGGGCGACGCGTGGGGGCACATCGCTGTCCGCTGTGACGACGTGTACGACGCCTACGACGAACTGATGGACGCCGGTGTCGAGGACTACCGCGATCCGGACTCCTGTGGCGGCTCCTACGCCTTCGTCACGGACCCCGACGGCCACGAAATCGAAATCGTCGAGCGAGATCACGGCGCGAAGTGGTCCCTCGATCACACGATGATCCGCGTCGAGGACGCCGAGCAGGCCATCGGCTGGTACACCCGAAAGCTCGACTACGACCTGTTCCGCCGGGAAGAGTTCGACGACTTCGCGCTGTACTTCCTCAAGCCCGAAGACGCCCCCGACGAGGCCATGTCGGTCGAACTCACCTACAACTACGACGGCCGGTCCTACGAACTCGGCGATGCGTGGGGCCACGTAGCGGTCCGCACCGACGACCTCCACGGGGCCTGGGAGACGCTGCTGACCCGCCACGCCGAGGACTACCGCGATCCCGAGAGCTGTGACGACCGCTACGCGTTCACGAAGGACCCCGACGGCCGCGAGATCGAAATCGTAACGAACTGACGGCGCTGGTTCGTAGTAATCACAGACCGCGATCTCTTCTTGCGCAGGTAGCGACCTTCCCTGTAAGTGGCTCCTGATCCAGCAGTTATCCCGTGGAGAGAACCACTGTCTCAAGCCGCTGCCAGCGCCACCGTTATCTAAATCCGTGCGTCAGACGACCGAATGACAACCGTGCGAAATGAACCGCAAGCCGCCTTTACCGCACTCTAGCCGCCGCTGACGGCAGTTCTGGACTGTGGCAGTTCATGACGGTCAGATGTCCTAACCACAAAACATTTATAATAGACAGCTAACGTTACGACTGTACCCCTACCCATGGCGCCAGAAGTGAGTACACCGGTTCGGTCTATGCGCGATCCTCGCGTTCCGACCACGTGGAAAACGGCTGGGGCCGCCCGATAGCAACAACAAACTATGACAGATACAAACGAAAAATTGCGCAGCCTGTTCCTGGCCGCGATCATGGTGTTCTCGGTATTCGCCATGACAACCGGCTTTGCGGGCAGTGCTGCCGCGGCTAATTTGGACGCTGGGACGTTCTACAGCGGCCAAGATGTAGAGCTTGACGTATCGAATATAGACAGTAGCGAATTCGAGGTCCGGACCCTCGACGACAGCGGTGACAATGACCAAGTCGGCTCGCTACGCCGCTCGCTCTCGCCTGAAGACGGTGTCATCGACTTCGAACTCGACGGCCGTCTTAGCGAAGGTGAGTTCGTCATCGTCAACGATGATGGTAACCCAATCGATCTTGACACTGGGGACATTGGTGAAGCCAACGATGTCCAGCCTAGTGAAACATTCGAGGTCGTTCCGCAGGACCTGACCGCTGACTTCGATGATGATGAGGTCGGCACCTCCGGTGACTCGGCTGATGTCGACTTCGAGATCGCGTCCGATGTCCGGAACGGCTACACGGTCAACGTCTCGGCTGATGGACTTGACCGAGATGAGCTCTCGGACATCCTCACTCGATCGGGCGATCTTACCGACGATCAGGTACTCGACGACCCAGACACCGAGAAGGATGACCTCGAGGGTCTCAGCAAGGACCTCGGCGACGCAGACCGCCAAGAGGCCGAAGATGAGTTCTTCGACGACACCGAGAAGGTCCAGATCACCAGCGCAGAAGGTGACTACACGCTGGACTTCACGGACATCGACGAAGGTAACTACACGTTCGAGACGAGCGTGGTTGACGCCAACGCCTCGGACACGGACGACATCGAGGTTGTTGACACCGGTGACGACGAAGGGTCCTTCGAAGACGGCGTCGTCACTGAGGAACGCGGTGACGTGGCAAACATCACCATCCAACTCGACAACACCGACGAAGCAACCGTGCAGATCGGTGACGAAGAGGACGATAACTACTACGCCATCGCCGAAGTGACTGACGACAACAACGACGACGAAGTCAGCGTCAAGTTCAACAGCTTCCAAGCTGGCGCCGGTGATGCTGACGATGTCATTGTCCCTGGTGACGGCGAAACCACTATCGATGCTGTCGAACAGGGTGGCGCCTTCCATGACGATCTGGATGAGGAGGGTGCCGCTGCTGGCGACGATATCCTTGAAGCGACGGACTACGACATGCTCGTTGTTGAAGGCCACAACGTTCTCGATAATGACGACACCAACCTCGACATTATCGAGGAAGAGGACGACGTCGGAACGCTCTCCCTCGGAGAGCGGTCCACTGAAAACGTTCAGGTATGGCGCGCTCCGAGTGACACGTACGGTGACGACATCAACGACCTCGAAAGCGATGAAGCCGCACCGGTCTACGATCTGATCGAGGCCGGTAACATCACGGAAACCGACGAAGCGGCGATTGACGATGTCAACGACGACATCATCGTCCAGGTCGAGGCATCCGGTTTCGAAGGTGTCTTCACCGACAATAACGGTGACATCGATACGAGTGACTACGGTGGTCTCTCCGCCGCCGAGGATGAGGATGACCTCAATGGTAATCCAGCTGTGTTCCAGCACGGATTCGAAGATGCTGACCCTGGCGCAAACACCGATACCGCTGTTACGGACATCGGCGCGCTTGAAGATGGTGACTACACGGTCATCTACGACGAGGCCAACGACACGCACTTCGTCGCCATCGACGGAGCGGCTCTCGCTTCGGAAGATGCACTTAACCTTGAAGACGAAGACGAGTACGCGGCAAACTTCACTGTCTTCGACGGAAACAGTGACCTTGTCGACGATGACGACGACAGCGAGACCGTCACCGACGACGTTGAGTTCTTCGAGGCCGACGCAACGCTGAACAACGAGAACGACATCACTGTCCAGGCCGCAGCTGGGCAGCAGATCTCTGGGACGACCAACGTCGCACCCAGTACCGAAGTGACGGTCCGCCTCCGCAGCGAAACGAGCAGTAGTCCGTTCCTGCTCCAGCCGGAGACAGCCGTCACGCCGAACGGGACCTTCACTGCGACCGCTGACTTCAGCGAACGCAGTCCCGGTGCGAACTTCACGGCACAGACCCGTGTCGCTGGTACGAACGTCGGTGACGATGTCGACGGAGAGATCGTCGACAGCCCGACAGCCACCGTGAGCATCAGCGACCAGGAATCCGACGGCAGTGAAGTCACGGTCGACAGCGTGCAGATGTCGGCCGGCGGCTTCATCGCCATCCACGAGGGTGACGCAGGTGGCGATGTCATCGGTAACTCCGAGTACCTTAACCAAGGTAGCCAGGAGGACATCACGATCACGCTCGACGAGCCGATGGACGAGAACTTCACTGCGGTTGCGATGCCGCACCTCGACACCAACGGTAACGAAGAGTACGAGTTCTCCGGTGGCTCCACGGACGGTCCGTACACCACCAACGGCTCTGCTGTGACGGACAGTGCGAACGTGACCGTCTCCGCTGAGGAACCGACGGACACTGAAGAGCCGACGGACACCGACGAGCCGACGGACACCGACGAGCCGACGGACACCGAAGAGCCGACCACGATGGACCCGGGTACTGACGAACCCGAGACCACCACCGCTGCAGACGGTCCCGGCTTCACGGCAGTCGTGGCGCTCATCGCGCTCATCGCTGCTGCGCTCCTCGCTGTCCGACGCAACAACTAACTGGAGTAACTCCAGTCCCTGAACACCGTTCTTTCTTTCGACGCTACGCTAATAGTGCCGACAGAAGTCCACAGCGGTCTAATAGTACCGTCGGGTTAGAGAGCTACTCCGTTCGCTTCTGAACGCCTAACTGCTGGTCGTCAGTCGTGACTGGGTCACAGTCGAATGCTGGAGCGACGCGGAAGTAATCCAACACCTGGCGGACATCTCCCTCGATCTCTGTCGACATGAGACCGGATTCGGCGATCGTCTGGCCCTGCTGTTCGTAGATCGCTCGGGGTGACGTGGTCGGTGGGACACGGGCACTCCCCGTTTCGTTCGTCGTATACCGTCGGTCCACCTGCGATTCGTACCGGTTACGGTTGATGACCCACCGCGTCCCATTGGCTCGTGTTTCCACGACAACGGTGGGGTACTTCGTGATGTCTCGGTCGCCTGCGGCATCGAGGAGCAGGTCGTACAGCTCTCGTGAAAGACTCGTCTGTAGGACGTTTCGAGCATTGCAATCGACCTGGGCCAGTAGTTCACTGTTTACTTCGGCGAACGTCTCCGCGGCCGCCTGTTCATCCCCTTCGAGATAGAACACGTCGGTGAACTTCCCCGGATTGTTGGCCTGTGTCAGCCCCGCGGTTCCCGTGACTTGAACCGCCCGCACCTCGGCCCGCTCGTCGAAATTCAACTCAGCCCGGGATACGCCGGTCTGTGGCGCTTCTTTGAGTTTGTCATACAACTGCGTCATCCTCTTGTCGATCTCATTCTGATTTTAGTTGTATATTACTTACTTACCAGTTATCGAGAGTGGTCTCTGGTTCACGTTCGTCACGACAGGCTGTAATCTCACAGAATCACGGAGTAACTCTCTAGTCGGGGGAAACGACCAGAACGGTATTTTGCCCAGACTGCCGGACAGAGCGGTGTTTCGATTGGCTCTCTCCGATATGCACCCGAGGACAATTCAATCATATCCATTTCGAAATTACATACAATTTATAAAACATTATTGAGTGACAGTTACTTGTAGTATACTTACCACCTTTATTCCACAAAGCATTTACCACACTTCGGATAATGTACCGATACCCCTACCCATGGCGCCAGAAGTGAGTACACCGGTTCGGTCTATGCGCGATCCTCGCGTTCCGACCACGTGGAAAACGGCTGGGGCCGCCCGATAGCAACAACAAACTATGACAGATACAAACGAAAAATTACGCAGCCTGTTCCTGGCCGCGATCATGGTGTTCTCGGTATTCGCCATGACGACCGGCTTTGCGGGCAGTGCTGCTGCTGCATCTAATTTGGACGCTGGGACGTTCTACAGCGGCCAAGAAGTACAGATTGACGTTGCAAATACAGACGGTGACGGTGTCGACTACGAAGTCCGGACCGTGGACGACAGCGGTGACCAGGACCAAGTCGGCTCACTGCGCCGCACGGTTGCAACTGAAGACGGTGTCATTGATTTCGAGCTCGACGGTCGCCTTGCAGAAGGTGACTTCGTCATCGTCCGGTCTACAAGCGGGGACGTTGTCAGGCTGGACACCGGGGAAGAAAACCCCATTTCGGCAGCGGATCCGGCCCCTGAAAACGGCCTTGCAGGCGTTGAAACATTCGAGGTCGTCCCGCAGGACCTAACCGCTGACTTCGATGATTCTGAAGTCGGTACCTCTGGGGACTCGGCTGATGTCGACTTCGAGATCGCATCCGATGTCCGGAACGGGTACGCGGTCAACATCTCGTCCGATAACCTCGACCGAGATGAGCTCTCGGACATCTTCTCTGGGGCGAGTGACACACCAGATAACGACGGCTTCATGATTATCGATGAACGGGACGAGCGCAGTAATCTCGTTGACATCAGCGACGACTCCGAAGCCGATGAGGAGTTCTTCGATGACACCGAGAAGATCCAGATTATCAACGCAGAAGGTGATTACACGCTGGACTTCACGGACATCGACGAAGGCAACTACACTGTCGAGACCAGCGTGACCGACGCCAACGCCTCGGACTCGGACGACATCGAGGTTGTTGACACCGGTGACGACGAAGCGTCCTTCGCAGAGGGCGTCGTCACTGAGCAGCGCGGTGACGTGGCAAACATCAGCATCCAACTCGATAACACCGACCAAGCGACCGTGCAGATCGGTGACTACGAAGACGATAATTACTACGCCATCGCTGAAGTGACTGACGACAACGACGACGGCGTAGCCCATGTCAAGTTCAACAGCTACGAGGCTGGCTACGGGGATGGCTCCGCTGTCATTCTCCCTGGTGACGACGAAACCACCATCAATACTGTTGAACAGGGTGGCAACGGCTTCCCCAACGAAGAGACCAGTGTTGGTGACGATATCCTTGAGGCGACAGACTACGACATGCTCGCCGTTGAGGGTCACAACGTTCTCGATGACGAAACCGACCCCCGCCAGACTATCGAGAACGAAGACGACGTTGGAACGCTCTCCCTCGGAGAGCGCTCCACTGAGAACATTCAGATATGGCGCGCTCCGAGTGACACGTACGATGATGATATCACCGACCTCGAAGCTGATGAAACCGCACCGGTCTACGACCTGATCGAGTCCGGTAACATCACGCAGACCGATGAAGCGGCGATCGACTCTGAGGTCGATGTCGACGATGACATCGTCGTTCAGGTCGAGGCCTCCGGTCTTGAAGGTCAGTTCGTCGACAGTAACGGCGACATCACTACGGATGGATACGGTAGCGCATCCGGTCCAGAAGAGGGTGGTACTGGTAGTGTGTTCCAGCTCGGGTTTGAGGATGCTGACCCTGGTGCAAACACCGATAGCCCTATTGAGGACATCAGTGACTCCGTTGAAAATGATGAATACAGCGTCATCTACGACGAGGCCAACGACACGCACTTCGTCGCTATCGACGGGGACGCCCTCCAGAGTGGGCTCGGGACTGAAGACGAAGACGAGTACGCGGCAAACTTCACCGTCTTCGACCAAAGCAGTGACCTTGTCGACAGTGACGACGACAGCGAGGTCGTCACCGACGACGTTGAGTTCCTCGACGCCGAGGCGACGCTGAACAACGAGAACGACATCACTGTCCAGGCTGCAGCTGGGCAACAGATCTCTGGGACGACCAACGTCGCACCCAGTACCGAAGTGACGGTCCGTCTCCGCAGCGAGACGAGCAGTAGTCCGTTCCTGCTCCAGCCGGAGGCAGCTGTCACGCCGAACGGGACCTTCACTGCGACCGCTGACTTCAGCGAACGCAGTCCCGGCGCGAACTTCACGGCGCAGTCCCGTATCAATGGCCGGAATGTCGGTGACGATGTCGATGGGACGATCGTCGACAGCCCGACTGCCACTGTGAGCATCAGCGACCAGGAATCCGATGGTAGCGAAGTCACGGTCGACAGCGCACAGCTGTCCAGCGGTGGCTTCATCGCCATCCACGAGGGTGACGCAGGCGGCGATGTCATTGGTAACTCCACCTATCTCAACCAAGGTAGTCAGGAAGACATCACGATCACGCTCGACGAGCCGATGGACGAGAACTTCACTGCGGTTGCGATGCCGCATCTCGACACCAACGGTAACGAAGAGTACGAGTTCTCCGGTGGCTCCACGGACGGTCCGTACACCACCAACGGCTCTGCTGTGACGGACAGTGCGAACGTGACCGTCACCGCTGACGAACCGACGGACACTGAAGAGCCGACGGACACCGAAGAGCCGACCGACGAGCCGACGGCCACCGACGAGCCGACCGAAGAGGCCACCACGATGGACTCCGGTACTGACGAAGCTGAGACCACCGCTGCAGATGGTCCCGGCTTCACGGCAGTCGTGGCGCTCATCGCGCTCATCGCTGCTGCGCTCCTCGCTGTCCGACGCGACAACTAACTGGAGTAACTCCAGTCCCTGAACACCGCTCTTTCTTTCGACGCTACGCTGGTAGCGGCAGCGCTACCGACAGGCGGTCTGACGACGACACCGCACAGTAGCGCAACGACAAAACATATACGCCGGTTTGGCTAACGTACGAGCAATGAGTAAGGCAGTCCTGCAAGCGGGTGTCGATATTGCCGGACTGTCGTTTGACCCGGTCACGGTCTCCGAGCCGCTGATGTGGCTCGTCCTCGCGGCATTTCTGGGGAGCGTCGCCGTCGCCCAGTACGACAAGCGACTGGCCCGTCCCGTCGGGACGGTCGGCTGGGTGCTGTTTGCGGCGTACTGGCTCGTTCTGGCCCCCCATTTTATACTGATACAGAAAAGCGTCGTCGAGGGGCTGGGCAGCGTGATCGCTGTGCCGCTGTCGCTGTACACCGGCTATCTGCTCTGGCACGGCCGAGAGTCGCTGCTGGTGTTGACCCGTGCCATCGGTGTCATGGGCGTCATCTACGTCCCCTTCCTCACCATCGGCCCGCTCCGACAGACGATCATCGAGGTCGTCACCGATCAGGTCGCGTTCCTGATGACCCTGGTCGGCCATGACCCGGTGGTAGTCGATGGACTGTCGTACAACGGCGTCGAGATCACGTCGAAGCAGTACCCCTACGAGAACACGTTCTGGTTCGACGGGACCGACCGCCCGATAACGTACACCATCATCCTGGCGTGTACGGGCATCGGCAGCATCTCCATCTTCGCCGGCGGGATACTGGCGGTCGCGGCCCCGTGGCGGCGGAAGCTCCGCGTGTTGGTCGCAGCCGTCGGCGTCATCTACGTGTTGAACCTGATCCGGAACCTCGGCATCGCGCTGGCGTTCGGCCTCCAGAAAGCCCAGTTCTTCCCGGAGACGGTGATGACGCTGTTCGGTCTCAGCGACGCACAACTAGTGTCGTACTACATCGTCGACCGGATACTGGCGCAGTTCGGGTCCGTCATCGTCCTCGTCGCCCTCACGTGGGTCCTGATGCGGGAGCTGCCGGAACTCACTGTCATCGTCGAGGACCTCCTGTTTCTGGTGACTGGCACGGAGTACGATCTCGGGACCGCCTTCGACGAGAACCAGTCTGAGCCAAACACCGCGACGCCCGGCGACGACTGAACTGCATCGAAGGAGCGGCGTCGCTATTCTAGATCGGCACCAGCGAGTGACTCTAAGGCGTCGGCTTCGAGCGGATGCAGCTCGCCGGGAATCACGAGCAGGTGTAGCGGCGCCCCGAACGACTGCGCGGCGAGATCATCGAGCGTATCGGCGACCACCAGCGGGTCGGAACTACCGGCTCTGGCAACGACGACGCCGAGGGTGTCCGGGAACGATTCTGACAGCAGGTCGGCGGCGTGGCTAGCAGTCATGTACGTGTCATCGCTCTCGTCCCAGTGAGGGTCGTCGACCTTGATATCGAGATACACGAGCGTATGCAGGTCCCGGTCCCGGTTGTCCTCAATAGTGGCGACGACGCTGTCCGGGACGCCGTCGCCGCCGTGGGCGTCCTCGAACGGGAGCGTCGTGGCCTTCCCGAAGCGGTAGTTCTGCAGGCCGGTCAGCGAGCCGGCGGCCGTCTGAGCGGTCGTCCCGTGGACGATTCGGGTCTCGATACCGCGGTCCGCGGCCCGGAGCCGGAGATCGGTGTGTGTCGTCGAGACCATTGTATCGCCGGCGGTACAGAAGACCACGTCTTCGCTCTCGGCGGCCGTGAGAATCGGCTCCGGGTCCTGCTCGATTCCGGCCCGGTCCCGTATTTCGATTGTCGTCTCCAGCGTGGCTTCCAGGGTTTCGAGGTCGGTGCCGACCAGCCGACTCGTATAAAACTCGGCGAATACACGGTCAGCATCCCGAATAGCGTCGCGGCCGGCGACCGTGACCGAGCGCTCGTCGTAGAGGCCCAGCCCGACGAATGTGAGCATATCCGGAGTGGGTCGCCGTCGGGGATAAAGGGCGCGAAGCGTCAGGCTTACCGCCCGCGGTCGGGGAGAGGGAGTATGGGCGTTCCCTGCGTTCGCGTTCCCCGCGAGTCCGGCGAGGAGACGCGCCAGCGCCTCGCCGAGGCAAACCTCGTCGACGACGGCTACGACATCACGGTCGTCGACGGGCAGCTGTACGTCCCCGTCACCGACCCCACAGCGGTGCCGTCGGAGTTCACCGTCGTAGAATTCGATCCGCCGGTCCGCGAGGGCCAGACGATGCCCGCGGATGGACTCGACTTCGACCCGAGCTACGAGCGCATCGGCGATGTTACAATTATCGACGAGGACGACGACGAACGAGCCCGGCTGATCGCGGATGCGATCATGGACTCGGACCTGCCGGTGCGAGCAGTACTGAACCGTGCGTCGAAGATCAAAGGCGAACAGCGGGTCCGGGACTGGGACGTGCTGGCTGGCGACGGGACGGAAGTCACCCACCGGGAGTACGGCTGTACGTTCGACCTCGACCTCGCGGAAGTGTACTTTTCACCCCGACTGGCGACGGAGCGCCACCGGGTCACCGAACAGGTCACAGCGGACGAGCGGGCCTTCGATATGTTCGCTGGCGTCGGTCCGTTCGTGATCCCATTTGCCAAACGCGGGGCGACCTGCGTCGGAACCGACATCAACGAGACGGCGATTGAGTACCTGCGGGCGAACGCACAGCGCAACGGCGTCGCCGACCGCGTGATGGGTATCTGCGGTGACGTGTGCGAGGTTGCCAGCGAGTACGAGGGCTGGGCCGACCGCGTCGTGATGAATCTCCCCCACAGCGCCGACGACTTTCTGGATACCGCTGTCCGTCTGGCGGCCGACGACTGCATCCTCCACTACTACGACATCCAGCACGAGGACAACCTGTTCGGCCCCGGCGAGCGAGCGATCCGGGCGGCTGCGGAGCCGGAATACGATGTTTCGGTCGAGACCCGCCACACCGTCCGGTCGTATGCCCCGAAGGAACACAACGTCGTTCTTGACGTTCGTCTGACACGCTGAAACGAACAGTTATGGTCATTCGTCTGATGGTGGGGAATAGTTGCAGATGGATGTGAGCGAGGTCGACGACATCGACATCCATGAGATCTCGCCGACAGCGTGGCGGCTCCTTCGCGTCGCCGCGGGGTTCGGCCAACGGGAGGTTGAGGTGGAAATCGACGACATCATGCAGGCTCACATCTCGATGCTGGAGAACAACAACCGGAGTCTCTCGGAGCAGCGACTTCGAGTGCTGTTCGAACTGTACCAGTCGGAGCTGACCAGCGAGCAGGTGCGTGTGCTGGTTTCGAACTTCTAACCATGACCGAACGGACATCCAACGGACGCCGAGACGAGGCGACTGACCAGTGGGGCCGGCCATGATCTGGTCGGGACGTATGTGTTTAGCCTCGATGAATTTCGCCACTGTCTCGTAGCAGGAGACCAATCGAGGGGATATGCATCCTCAGCAAGGTCTAATTGAGTTTCTCCAGGGATGGTCTCCGGGCGGAGACCATCCCGG